>NZ_JBIBAK010000021.1:0-19875 GCF_042899865.1 Streptomyces sp. NPDC013157
TTCCCTTTCCGGCGGTTCCGACTCTATCAGATCCTTTCGGCGTCTGATTCCCAGTCAGCGGGAGTTGTCTTCCCGGCTGTTGGGCCGTTCCGACGAGTGAGACTTTAGCGGATTCCCGGCCTCCGAGCTAATCGGGGCCCCGTCCTTTCGAACGTGGATTCCTCATTACACATATACGCATGCGAAAGCCCCCGACGACGTGTCGCCGATTGCTGGCAGGTACTTGCGGAATGGCTGTCCGGGGACCGACCGGGGTCGGCGCTCACGTCGGACAACTCGGAGAACAGTACGTATCCGGTTGGGGCGTGTCAACTTACGGAGGGACGGCACCCCGGCGGCGTATGGTGGACGGCATGACTACGCGTACGTGTACCCAGCAGTGGTGGCCCGCCTGACGGCGGCCGCGCTCACGTACGTATTCAACGGCCGCCGCCTCGGCGGCCGTTCGCGTATCTCCCTCCAGAACCCCCGAGGGCCGGCCGCCGGGGACGGCGGCCTCGACCAGGAGGTGGAGAGGGAATGACACGGGTCTTCAGCGGGATCAAGCCGACCGGGCACCTGACACTGGGGAACTACCTGGGAGCGATGCGGCAGTGGGCCGCCGTGGACCAGCACCAGGCCGACGCGCTGTTCTGTGTCGTCGATCTGCACGGCATGACCGTGGACCACGATCCGGCCCGGCTGCGCAGGCTCACCCGGCAGGCGGCGACGCTGCTGCTCGCGGCGGGGCTGGATCCGGAGCTGTGCACCGTGTTCGTGCAGAGCCATGTCGACGAGCACACCCGGCTGTCGTACGTCATGGAGTGCGTGGCGACCGACGGTGAGATGCGGCGGATGATCCAGTACAAGGAGAAGGTCGCGAGCGAGGGGGCGCGGGGGCGGGGAGTGCGGCTGTCCCTGTTGACGTATCCGGCGCTGATGGCGGCGGACATCCTGGCGTACGGGGCGGACGAGGTGCCGGTCGGGGACGACCAGGCGCAGCACGTGGAGCTGACCCGGGATCTGGCGGTGCGGTTCAACCAGCGGTACGGGCATACGTTCGTGGTGCCGAAGGCGACCGTGCCGACGGTGGCGGCGCGGGTGATGAACCTGCAGGATCCGGCCTCGAAGATGGGAAAGAGCGATGACTCCGGGCCGGGGATCGTCTATCTCCTCGACGAACCGGACGTGATCCGGAAGAAGGTCATGCGGGCCGTGACCGACAGCGGTCGGGAGGTCGTGTACGACCGGGAGGAGCAGCCGGGGGTCGCGAATCTGCTGGAGATTCTCGCTGCGTGCACGGGCGGGAACCCTGAGTCACTGGCAACCGTTCACGATTCGTACGGCGCTCTGAAGCAGGCGACCGCGGAGGCGGTGCTGGAGACGCTCAGGCCCGTGCAGGCCAGGCACAAGGAGTTGTGTGCCGATCCGGGATATGTGGAGGGGGTGCTGCGGCATGGGGCGGAGAAGGCTCGGGCGATCGCCCGGCCGATCGTCGATACGGCTTACCGGGCGATCGGGCTGTTGCCGCCGGGCACCGTCTCGGGCCCGGTGACGGCCGAGCCGGCGATGAACGCGGCGCAGTAGGCGCGGGGGCTGGTGGCGAGGCGCGATGCGAAGTGCCGGCGCATGGTGACCTCGCTGCCGAACCCGGCGCGGCGGGCGAGCTCGGGCATGGGCAGGTCGGTTCGTTCGAGGAGTCTCCGAGCCGCGGCGAGGCGCTGGTCGAGGAGTCAGTTCCCCGCACGGGGGTGGCTTGGCGCGGTGCCGGCCACGAAGGAGATCGTGGCCGCGGCGCGGTGACCACCCCCGTTGGGCCGTCAGTCCTTCTTGCCGGAGGCGAGTTCGCGGCTGCGGTCGCGGGCGGCTTCGAGGGCGGCGATGAGGGCGGCGCGGACGCCGTGGTTCTCCAGTTCGCGGATGGCGTTGATGGTGGTGCCGGCGGGCGAGGTGACGTTCTCACGGAGTTTGACGGGGTGTTCGCCGCTGTCGCGGAGCATCACGGCGGCGCCGATCGCGGACTGGACGATGAGGTCGTGGGCCTTGTCGCGGGGCAGGCCCAGCAGGATGCCGGCGTCGGTCATGGCCTCGACCAGGTAGAAGAAGTACGCCGGGCCCGAGCCGGAGAGGGCGGTGCAGGCGTCCTGCTGGGACTCGGGTACCCGGAGGGTCTTGCCGACGGCGCCGAAGATCTCCTCGGTGTGCGTGACATGGGCCTCGGTGGCGTGGGTGCCGGCGGAGATGACGGACATCGCCTCGTCGACGAGGGCGGGGGTGTTGGTCATGACGCGGACGACCGGGGTACCGGTGGCGAGGCGCTCCTCGAAGAAGGAGGTGGGGATGCCCGCGGCGCCGCTGATGACGAGGCGGTCGGCGGGGAGGTGCGGGGCGAGTTCGTCGAGGAGGGTGCCCATGTCCTGGGGCTTGACCGTGAGGATCAGGGTGTCGGCGGTCTTCGCGGCCTCGGGGTTGGTGACCGGGGTGACTCCGTGGCGGGCGCGGAGTTCTTCGGCCCGTTCGGGGCGGCGGGCGGTGACCAGGAGGTCGGCAGGCGCCCAGCCGGCGCGGATCATTCCGCTGAGCAGGGCTTCGCCGATCTTGCCGGTGCCGAGGACTGCGACTTTCTGACTCATGCGGTTCAGTCTGGCACCGGGGGGCCGGGGCGGGGGTCGTCTGTCCGCTGGCCGGACTTCGCCGTAGGGCGTCGGTGGCCCTAGGCCGTGCGTCGCCTCAGGGTGGCCGCTCCGAGGGCCAGGACCAGCAGGGCGCAGCCGGCGACGATCAGGACGTCCCTGACAAAGGTGGCGGTCATGTCGGCGTGGTGGAGGACCTCGTTCATGCCGTCGACGGCGTAGGACATGGGGAGGACGTCGGATACGGCTTCGAGGGCGGGGTGCATCTCGGGGCGCGGGGTGAAGAGGCCGCAGAGGAGGAGTTGGGGGAAGATCACCGCGGGCATGAACTGGACCGCCTGGAATTCCGAGGCGGCGAAGGCCGAGACGAAGAGGCCCAGGGCCGTGCCGAGCAGGGCGTCGAGCAGGGCGACCAGGAGCAGGAGCCAGGGGGAGCCGGTGACGTCGAGGCCCAGGAGCCAGACGGCGAGGCCGGTGGCGAGGGCCGACTGGATGATCGCGAGGATGCCGAAGGCGAGGGCGTAGCCGGCGATGAGGTCGGCCTTGCCGAGGGGCATGGCGAGGAGGCGTTCGAGGGTGCCTGAGGTGCGTTCGCGGAGGGTGGCGATGGAGGTCACCAGGAACATCGTGATGAGCGGGAAGATGCCGAGGAGCGAGGCGCCGATGTTGTCGAAGGTGTGCGGGCTGCCGTCGAAGACGTAGCGGAGCAGGACCAGCATCAGGCAGGGGACGAGGAGCAGCAGCGCGATGGTGCGGGGGTCGTGGCGGAGCTGGCGCAGGACGCGGGCGGCGGTGGCGGTGGTGCGGGAGAGATTCAGGGCGCTGACGGGGATGGTGGCCGGCTGAGAGGTCATCGTGCCGATTCCTTCGTGCGGGAGTTGGCGGCGGCTTCGTCGACGAGGTGGAGGAAGGCGGCCTCGACGGTGTCGGAGCCGGTGCGGGTGCGCAGGGCCTCGGGGGTGTCGTCGGCGAGGATCTCGCCCTCGCGCATGAGGAGGAGTCGGTGGCAGCGTTCGGCCTCGTCCATGACGTGGGAGGAGATGAGGAGGGTGGCGCCGCGGGTGACGGCGATGGAGTGGAAGAGGTTCCAGAGGTCGCGGCGCAGGACGGGGTCGAGGCCGACGGTGGGTTCGTCGAGGACGAGGAGTTCGGGGCTGCCGAGCAGGGCGACGGCGAGGGAGACGCGGTTGCGCTGGCCGCCGGAGAGGTTGCCGGCGAGGGCGTCGGCGTGGCTGGTGAGGTCGACTTCGCCGAGGACGCGGTCGACGTCGGCGCGGCGGACGGCGGTGGGGCGGGTGGGGTCGAGGATCGAGCCGAAGTAGTCGAGGTTCTGGCGGATGGTCAGGTCGTCGTAGACGGAGGCGGCCTGGGTGACGTAGCCGATGCGGGTGCGGAGGGAGGGGTGTCCGGCGGGCCGGCCGAGGACGTTCAGGGTGCCGGTGACCTTGGCCTGGGTGCCGACGACGGCGCGCATCAGGGTGGACTTGCCGCATCCGGAGGGACCGAGGAGGCCGGTGATCTGACCGCGCGGGACGGTGAAGTCGAGTCCGCGCAGGACGGTTCGGGGGCCGCGGACCGCGGTGAGTCCGGCGGCCTGGATGGCGGAGGGCAGGGCTGGGTTGCCGGGGGCCTCGGGCGGCTCCGGCGAGTAATTCACCATGTGATGAATAATGCGCGGGTGGAGGTGAGCCGTCAAGGGCCGGGTGGCCGGTGGGGGACGCTCACCGGCGCCGGCCGGGCGCCGCCCGCGCCCACCCGGCCGCCCCGGCGGCACGACTGCCCGCGGCTGTAGCGCCCCTGTAGGGGCGCTGGGGGTACCCCGGCCGAAGGCTGGGGGAGGAACTGCGCGACCAGCCCCCACCGGCCCGCGGCCGAGTCGCTGCCGCGGGCCGGTCGCCGTCGGCAACGCTCAGGTGTTGAGGGCGACGAGCAGCAGGACGTCGTACGTCTCCTCGACGACCCCGTCGGGGAAGATCTCCAGGAGGTGGGCGCGTTCCTCGGCGAGGAACGCGGTGCGGCGGTCCTCGGAGGTGACGAGGAAAGCCGAGTGGCTGCCGATGTTGGCGAGGTGGGTGTCGACCGGGACGCGGCGGCTCCAGCGGACCTCGCCCCGGGCGAAGCGGAGCCGGCCGCTGGGGTCTGCGAGATCGGTGCGGTCGGCGGACTTGCGCTGCTCCGCCCTGACGTCGATGCCGAAGAACCGGGCGATGCGGTCGGAGGCGTCGGCGATCCAGTCGACGTCGAGCGCGCTGGTGTTCCACCACAGCGCCAGCGCCCCGCCGGGACGCAGTACGCGGAGTGCCTCCGGCACGGAGCGGGCCGGGTCGGTCCAGTGCCAGGCCTGGGCGTAGGTGAGGAAGTCGGCGGTGGCGTCGGCGAGCGGAAGGGCGTTGCCGTTGCCGCGGACGATCGGGATGCCGGGGCTGGTGGCGTGGAACTGCGCCGCCATGCCCTCCCCCGGCTCCACCGCGACCACGTCGGCGCCGCGCGCGTGCAGGAGGGCGGTCGCGATGCCGGTGCCCGCGCCGACGTCGACCACCCGGGCCCCCTTGAGGGAACGGCCGGCTTCCTCCTCGACGGCGTCGAGGAGAGCGGGCGGGTAGGAGGGGCGGTTCGCGGCGTACTGGGCCGCGGCGGCGTTGAAGGAGCGCGCGCGTGCGGCGTGGGTGGGGGCGGGGTCCGGGGTCAGGTTTCGGGGTTGCGACTGCGACTGGCCTGTGGTCATACGGCCATCGTCCCGGCGGGCGGGGCGGGGACGACAGGGGTTTCCGGGGGTGGGCCGGATCCGGCGCGTCGGCTACCCCGCCCGTGCTCCCCTTTCTCGACCGCGCGTGGGTCTCAGGGCTTCCGCTTCTTCTTCGACGGGTTGCCCGAGCGGCGGGTGGTGCGGCGTTCGTGTTCCTGGACGGCGGTGTCGTACTCGGCGCGGTGGAGCTTCTCGCCGGGAGCTTCGGTGAGGGAGCGGAAGAAGTAGGCGAGGAGCGAACCGACGAAGCCGATGGCGAGGAGGCCGCGCAGGGAGGCCTGGCGTTCGGGGTCGGGGCGCTTGCCGAAGGACTCCCAGGTGTGGCGGAAGGCCAGGGCGCTGCAGATGGCGAACATCGCGACGACGAGGACGGTCACGAAGGCGCCGGTGTCGGCGAGCTGGACGCCCTCGTAGGCGAGGCGCAGGACCAGGCAGGAGACGGCGGCCGCGGCGAGCGAGCCCACGGCCACGCCGATCCGGCGGGCGGTGTAGCCGTCGTCGTGGTTCACCCAGGACGTACCGAAGAAACGGAGGGGCTCGGGGCGGGGTCCGCCGGTGGAGCCCGCGGGGGTGTCCGGGGTGCCTGGTTCGTCGCTCACGGGACGATTATGGCGCCGGGGGCCCACGGGCTCCGGGTCGGGTCGGACCGGTCGGGTCAGGCGCAGCGGTCGGCCACGTAGCCGTCGCTGCCCGTGTGGACGTAGGCGTCCGAGACGAACTCACCGTTACTGATGTTGTCCCAGATGTTCGAGGTCCCGTAGTAGCCGGACACGGTCGAACCCGGGGTCTGGCAGTAGATCGGCACCTGCGCGCCCTCGGGCAGGACGCGGGTGATGCTGTAGCTGGTGCCCGGGCCGTCGTGGACGTTCAGGCGGACGCCCGGGGCGATGGCGTAGTAGCGGACGCTGGCGGCGGCGTTCGCGGTGGCGGCGGAGCCGATGAGCATGAGGAAGGCGCTGCCGGTGGCCGCTGCCAGGAAGAGGGTGGATCTGCGTCTGAGCGATGTCATACGAGTCCTCCGGAGTCCTAAGACCGGATCGCGAAATCGGATCAGGCGCAGCGGTCGGCCACGTAGCCGTCGCTGCCGGTGTGGACGTAGGCGTCCGAGACGTATTCGCCGTTGTCGATGTTGTCCCAGATGTTGGATGTGCCGTAGTAGCCGGACACCGTCGTGCCGGGTGTCTGGCAGAAGATCGGGACGCGGGTGCCCTCGGGGAGGGTTCGCGTGATGCCGTAGCCGGTGCCCGGGCCGCTGCGGACGTTGAGGCGGACGCCCGGGGCGACCGCGTACGTCTTGACGGATGCGGCCAGCGTCGAGACAGCCTCCCCCTCGGCGCTGTTCTCGGCTTCCTGCGTGTGATCAACAGACATGTACTGCTCCCCCCACTGGACCCATGAGTTCCATGGAGTCCCGTTGATTCCCCTCATTCGAGCCACGAAACACATGTGCGTAACTCGCACGCGGAGGCTAGCAAGCCGCCTCTGTCTCGTACGAGTCATCGACTAGGCTCCGTGAGTCGCGCTCCGCGGAAACAGCACGGGGGTGGTCCCTTGACGCCACAGCGCAACACCGGAGCGGGCGCGGAAGCGGAACTTCCCGAGTACGCCGGGCACTACCGCCTGGAGTCCTGCCTCGGCTCCGGTGGGATGGGCGTGGTGCACCTGGCCCGCAGCACCTCGGGGCTGAAGCTCGCGGTGAAGGTCGTGCACGCCCAATACGCCAAGGACCGTGAGTTCAGGGGCCGTTTCCGGCAGGAGGTGGCCGCCGCACGCAAGGTCAGCGGCGCCTTCACCGCACCCGTCGTGGACGCCGATCCCGAGGCCGAACGGCCCTGGATGGCCACCCTCTTCATTCCCGGCCCGACCCTTTCCGAGCACGTGAAGCGGAACGGGCCGATGCCTCCTGCCCAGTTGCGCCGGCTGATGGCCGGGCTGGCGGAGGCGTTGGGCGATATTCACAGGGTCGGCGTGGTGCACCGGGATCTCAAGCCGAGCAATGTGCTGCTCGCCGAAGACGGTCCCAAGGTCATCGACTTCGGTATCTCCCGGCCGAAAGACAGCGAACTGCGTACCGAGACGGGAAAGTTGATCGGTACGCCGCCGTTCATGGCACCGGAGCAGTTCCGGCGGCCGCGTGAAGTGGGGCCCGCCGCCGACATCTTCGCGCTCGGGTCGGTGCTGGTGCACGCGGCGACAGGGCAAGGGCCGTTCGACTCCGACAGCCCGTACGTCGTGGCCTACCAGGTCGTGCACGACGAGCCCGACCTCACCGGCGTACCGGAGGAGATCGCTCCGCTGGTGATGCGCTGCCTCGCCAAGGAGCCCGAGGACCGGCCGACGCCCGACGAACTGATGCGGGGCCTGCGGTCGTTGTCGGCGTCGTACGACACGCAGGCGTTCATACCGGCACAGCGGGTCATGGTCGGCGGCGAAGGCGACGGGCCTCCGCAGGAAAAGGAGCCTCCTGCCGCCGTACCGGAGCAGAAAGCGCTGAAGCCCAGGCAGGCGCGCAAGACATGGCGGCGCGTGGTGGTGGCCGCCGGGGCGGGTGTCCTGGTCCTGGGTGGGGTGCTCGCCTCGGCACTGTGGCTCGGGGGCGGCGATCCGACGCCGGTGGGCAGCACGGTGCACGGCTCCGCGGCCGCGTTCGAGGCGTGGCAGGCGGAGCCGGTGGCCAAGGGCGGTTCGGGGATGCCCCAGTGCGTCGCCGGTGCGGGGAAGTTGCTGTGCTTCCGGTCCGGCCTGGCCTTTGCCCTCGATCCGGCGGACGGCCGTCTGCTGTGGCGGCACAGGGTCGCGGACGAACGTACGAGCGGCTCGCCGTACCTGTCCGGCGGCCTCCTGCTGCTGCCGACGCACGGCGGCCGGAAGGTGGAGGCGCTCGACCCCACCTCGGGTGCGTCGCGCTGGAAGCAGGACATGCCCGCGAACCAGGTCATGGAGTTCACCAAGAGCATGCTGCTGGCCGTGGGGGCCAACGGGGTGATCACCGGTATGGACGGCAAGTCCGGTCACACCAGGTGGACCCTGCCCGTCTCGGGCGGCGGCACGCCGTCCCTGAGCTCGTTCGCCGGGGATCCCTTGGTGTACGCGGCCGGTACCGCCGCCGACGGGACGGGAACCCAGGTCACCGCGCTGGATCCGGTCACCGGTGCCAAGCGCTGGAGAGCCAGGCTGACGGGGGATCTGCGGCCGGTCGGGAGCGCGGGCGGGTCCCTCTTCCTGCTGTCCGTGGACACCACCGCCGGGGAGACGGACGCGGTGGTGCGCTACACACCGGACGCGAGGGCGACCCGCCGGGTGGCGCTGCCCGTTCCCCGGGTGGCTCCGGGTGCCACGGTGCGCGGCGATGTCGTCTATCTGCTGTCCGCCGGCGGCTCGCTGGAGGCCGTCGACCTGGAGAGCGGCAAGCAGCTCTGGGAGCTCCAGACGTCGGTGAGCCGGGGCTCGGCGCCCGTGACCGACGACCGGCACGTCTATTTCACCGCCGCCGACGGACGCCTGCTCGCCGTCGACAGACGCAGGGGAACCCTCGTCGGCCAGACTCCGGCGCGCCTCGGCACGAACTCGGGCCAGGTCACCGCCGCCCTGCCCGCCCCCCTGCTCCTCGACACCCACCTCTACGCCACTGCCCCCGACGGCACCGTCTTCGCCGTCGACGCGGCGGATCCCGGCGCCTGGTAGCAGCGCGAAAAGAAGGGGCCGCCCCCTGAGGAGGCGGCCCCTTCCGGGATTGCGGCGGGGCTCAGCCCAGCTTCGTCACGTCGCGGACCGCGCCCTTGTCGGCGCTGGTGGCCATCGCGGCGTAGGCGCGCAGGGCCGCCGAGACCTTGCGGTCGCGGTTCTTCGGGGCGTACACGCCGTTCAGGGCCTGCTCGCGGCGGGACAGCTCGGCCTCGTCGACGAGGAGCTCGATCGTGCGGTTCGGGATGTCGATGCGGATGCGGTCGCCGTCCTCGACGAGGGCGATGGTGCCGCCGGAGGCCGCTTCCGGGGAGGCGTGGCCGATGGAGAGGCCCGACGTGCCACCGGAGAAGCGGCCGTCGGTGATCAGCGCGCAGGTCTTGCCGAGGCCGCGGCCCTTGAGGAAGGACGTCGGGTAGAGCATCTCCTGCATGCCGGGGCCGCCCTTGGGACCCTCGTAGCGGATCACGACCACGTCGCCGTCGGTGACCTGCTTGTTGAGGATCTTCTCGACGGCTTCCTCCTGCGACTCGCAGACGACCGCGGGGCCCTCGAAGGTCCAGATCGACTCGTCGACGCCGGCCGTCTTGACCACGCAGCCGTCGACGGCGAGGTTGCCCTTGAGGACCGCGAGGCCGCCGTCCTGGGAATACGCGTGCTCGACGCTGCGGATGCAGCCCTCCGCGGCGTCCTCGTCCAGGGCCTCCCAGCGCTCGGACTGGGAGAACGCCTCGGCGGAGCGGACGCAGCCGGGGGCCGCGTGCCACAGCTCCACGGCCTCGGGGGACGGGGAGCCGCCGCGCACGTCCCACGTCTTCAGCCAGTCCGCGAGGGAGGGGCTGTGGACGGAGTGCACGTCCTCGTTGAGGAGGCCGCCGCGGTGCAGTTCGCCGAGGAGGGCGGGGATGCCGCCGGCGCGGTGCACGTCCTCCATGTAGTACGTGCGGGTCTTCGCGACGTTCGGAGCGACCTTGGCCAGGCAGGGGACCCGGCGCGAGACCTCGTTGATCTCCTCCAGGCCGAAGGGGACGCCCGCCTCCTGGGCGGCGGCCAGCAGGTGGAGGATCGTGTTGGTGGAGCCGCCCATCGCGATGTCCAGGGCCATCGCGTTCTCGAACGCGGCGAAGGTCGCGATGTTGAGCGGCAGGACCGTCTCGTCGTCCTGCTCGTAGTAGCGGCGGGTGAGGTCCATGACCGTGCGGGCCGCGTCGACGTACAGCTGCTTACGGGCGGTGTGGGTGGCCAGGACCGAGCCGTTGCCGGGGAGGGAGAGGCCGATCGCCTCCGTCAGGCAGTTCATCGAGTTGGCGGTGAACATGCCGGAGCAGGAGCCACAGGTCGGACAGGCGTTCTCCTCGATACGGAGGATGTCCTCGTCCGAGATCTTGTCGTTCACCGCGTCGGAGATCGCGTCGACCAGGTCGAGGGTGCGGACCGTGCCGTCCACGAGGGTCGCGCGGCCGGCCTCCATGGGGCCGCCGGAGACGAAGACCGTCGGGATGTTCAGGCGCAGGGCGGCCATGAGCATGCCCGGGGTGATCTTGTCGCAGTTGGAGATGCAGACCAGGGCGTCGGCGCAGTGCGCCTCGACCATGTACTCGACCGAGTCGGCGATCAGGTCGCGGGACGGGAGGGAGTACAGCATGCCGCCGTGGCCCATCGCGATGCCGTCGTCGACGGCGATCGTGTTGAACTCGCGCGGGATGCCGCCGGCTTCCTTGATCGCTTCGGAGACGATCCGGCCGACCGGCTGGAGGTGGGTGTGGCCCGGCACGAACTCCGTGAAGGAGTTCGCGACGGCGATGATCGGCTTGCGGCCGATGTCCGCACCCGGTACACCGGAGGCGCGCATAAGGGCGCGGGCGCCCGCCATGTTGCGGCCGTGGGTGACTGTGCGGGACCTCAGCTCGGGCATCGTCGCTCGCTCCTTCAGACAGATAGGGCTGCTAACGAGCGTACGCCCGTTGACCACGGCTCGGGACGAGGTGTCCGGAATGCGGGACACATGTCTCAGCGGGGCTGGTCACGGCCCGGTCAGATGCCCCTGCACCACCGGGGCGACCCTGGCCACGATCTGCTCCAGGTCCGCGGACGCCAGCGGCTCCACCTTGATCACGTAGCGCAGCATCGCGCACCCGATCAGCTGTGCCGCCGCCAGTTCGGCGCGCAGCTCGGCGTCCGGGAGGTCCAGCTGTCCGGCGATCCGGCGCAGCAGCTGGGAAGCGATCAGGCGGCGGAAGACGGCGGCGGCCGTTTCGTTGTTGACGGCGGAGCGGACGATCGCGAGGAGGGGCGTACGGGTGGTGGGGTTCTCCCAGATACCGAAGATGAACCGGGTCAGCCGCTCACCGACGCCGTCCAGCGGGCCGTCGGCGATCGCGACGGGCGCGTTGAGGGCGGGGGCGAAGGCGACCGCGATGGCGGCCTCGAAGATCTGTTCCTTGGTGCCGAAGTAGTGGTGCACCAGGGCGGAGTCGACCCCGGCGGCCTTGGCGATGGCGCGTACGGACGTCTTCTCGTAGCCGTGTTCGGAGAACTCCTCGCGGGCGGTGACGAGGATACGGTCCCGGGTGTCGGCCGACTCGGCGCGCGGGGGTCGGCCGCGGCGGCGGGCACCCGCGCCGTCGCCGGTCGGGGCATTGGTCACCGGCGGGGCACCTTCACCGCCGAGGCCAGGTGCAGGCGGGTGAAGGCCAGGGCCTCCGCGAGGTCCGCCTCGCGCTCGGCGCCGGACATCGCGCGCCGGGTGTTGACCTCGATGACGACATGCCCGTCGAAGCCGGTGACGGCGAGCCGCTCCAGCAGTTCGGCGCAGGGCTGGGTGCCGCGGCCCGGCACCAGGTGCTCGTCCTTGGCGGAGCCGCGGCCGTCGGCGAGGTGGACGTGGCCGAGCCGGCCGCCCATGCGGTCGAGCATGGCGAGCGCGTCGACACGGGAGGTCGCGGCGTGGCTGAGGTCGATCGTGAAGTGCCGGTAGTCGTCCTTGGTGACGTCCCAGTCGGGGGCGTACGCGAGCATCTCGCGGTCGCGGTAGCGCCACGGGTACATGTTCTCCACCGCGAACCGCACATCCGTCTCGTTCGCCATACGCCAGATCCCCTCGACGAAGTCGCGGGCGTACTGGCGCTGCCAGCGGAACGGGGGGTGGACGACGACCGTGCTCGCGCCCAGCTTCTCCGCGGCGGCCCGGGCCCGCTGGAGCTTGACCCAGGGGTCGGTGGACCACACCCGCTGGGTGATCAGCAGGCAGGGGGCGTGGACGGCGAGGATCGGGATGCGGTGGTAGTCGCTCAGCCGGCGCAGGGCCTCGATGTCCTGGCTGACCGGGTCGGTCCACACCATGACCTCGACGCCGTCGTAACCGAGGCGTGCGGCGATCTCGAAGGCCGTCGCCGTCGACTCCGGGTAGACGGAGGCCGTGGAGAGCGCGACCTTCGCATCCGGGATGCGGACGACGTCCCTTGGGTTTGCCACGAGGGACAGGTTACGGGGTGGAGACGGGTGGACAGGGGGCGCCTGCTCTCCGGTGTGACCGGGGTCGCGCCGGCGAGCGCGGGTGGGAGGGGCCGGCGCCCGGTCGCCGTGGCGGGTTGCGGTGCGTCGGCGAGTGCGGCGGCGTCGTGGTCGTTCGCGCCCGCGCGGCGGAGCCGCATGTCGAATACAGCCCCACGCCCCCAGGGGGCGCTTACGCGGAACCCATGTGGTCGAGGCGCCGCAGGATCACGCCCTCCCGCAACGCCCACGGGCAGACCTCCAGGTTCTCCACCTCGAACAGGTCCATCGCGGCCTCGGCCACCAGCGCGCCCGCCACCAGCTGGCCCGACCGTCCCTCCGACACCCCCGGGAGTGCGGAGCGCTGGGCCGTGGTCATGGCCCCGAGCCTCGGGACCCAGGCCTCCAGCGAGCCCCGCTTGAGTTCGCGCTGGACGTAGAGGCCGTCGGCGGAGCGGGCGGCGCCGGCGATGCGGGCCAGCTGCTTGAAGGTCTTGGACGTGGCGACCACGTGGTCGGGGGCGCCGAAGCGGGTGAACTCGCCGACCGTACGGGCGATCTCGGCGCGTACATGGCGGCGCAGGGCCCGTATGTCGTCGGCGGACGGCGGGTCGCCGGGGAGCCAGCCCGCGGTGAGCCGGCCGGCGCCGAGCGGCAGCGAGACGGCCGTGTCGGGCTCCTCGTCGATGCCGTACGCGATCTCCAGGGAGCCGCCGCCGATGTCCAGGACCAGCAGCTTTCCGGCGGACCAGCCGAACCAGCGGCGGACCGCGAGGAAGGTCAGCCGGGCCTCCTCGGCGCCGGTGAGGACCTGGAGCTCGACCCCGGTCTCGGCCTTCACGCGCGCGAGGACGTCGTCGGCGTTGGTGGCCTCGCGCACGGCGGAGGTGGCGAACGGCAGCAGGTCCTCGACTCCCTTGTCCTCCGCGGCCTGCAGGGCGTCCTGGACGACACCGACCAGTTTCTCGACGCCGTCGGGGCCGATCGCCCCGTTGCCGTCGAGAAGTTGGGCAAGGCGCAACTCCGCCTTGTGCGAGTGCGCCGGCAGCGGGCGCGCGCCGGGGTGCGCATCCACGACCAGCAGATGCACCGTGTTAGATCCCACGTCGAGGACACCGAGTCTCATGTACGGAACTGTACGGAACACTGCTGACGGCGGGCCCTGAGCAGTCCCCGGAGCGGCCTTCGGCGACTTACCCTGGACGGGTGCCAAAGACGAAAAAGACGAAGGACCACAAGGCCGCCAAATCAGCCGACGGTTCTTCGCGGGCGAAGCCACCGAAGCAGCCGAAGACGCCGAAGAAGACCCTCGCGGCGGACGAGAAGGGTCTCGACTTCGCGCGGGCGTGGGTGGAGTTCCCGGATCCGGCCGACGACGAGCAGGTGTTCCGCTGTGACCTGACCTGGCTGACCTCCCGCTGGAACTGCATCTTCGGCAGCGGCTGCCAGGGCATCCAGGCGGGCCGCGCGGACGACGGCTGCTGCACGCTGGGCGCGCACTTCTCCGACGAGGACGACGAGAAGCGGGTCGCGGATCATGTGGCGAGGCTCACACCGGAGATCTGGCAGAACCACGCCGAGGGCACCGCGCACGGCTGGGTCTCCGAGGACGACGAGGGCTCCCGCCAGACCCGCCCGTACCAGGGCTCCTGCATCTTCCAGAACCGCCCCGGTTTCGCCGCCGGCGCCGGCTGCTCGCTGCACATCCTCGCGCTGCGGGAGGGCCGCGAGCCGCTGGAGACCAAGCCGGACGTCTGCTGGCAGCTCCCGATCCGCCGGACGTACGACTGGATCGACCGCCCCGACGACACGCGGGTCCTCCAGGTCTCGATCGGCGAGTACGACCGCAGGGGCTGGGGCCCCGGCGGCCACGACCTGCACTGGTGGTGCACCTCGGCGACCTCTGCGCACGGCGCGGGCGACCCGGTGTACGTCTCGTACCGCGCAGAACTGACCGAACTGATGGGCAAGGCAGGCTACGACCGCCTGGCAGAACTCTGCGAACAACGCCTCACCTCCCAGCTCCCCCTGCTGGCGCCCCATCCGGCGGACCCGGTCGAGTAGCGCGCGCTGCAACGCCCCGCAAGAGCGGCGGATCCGGTCGACCAACGCTCACCGCAGCGCCCCGAAAGGGGCGCGGGGAACTGCGCGACCAACCACGACGACACCGCACCCGCCGACGCGCCGCAACCCGCCACGGCGGCTGTTGCCCGGCCAGGCACCGCCGAACTCCACCGTCGTGGCCGCGCACCGTCGCGGCGGAAAAGGAGACTGGCGGAGGCAAGAAACCGGCAGGGAATGGAACCGCTCGGTCCAAGAGACCGGCCAGGGCAAGTATCCGGCCGAGGCAAGAAACCGCCCGAGGCAAAAAACCGGCCGAGGCGAAAAACCGGCCGAGGAGACCGACTGGGCCAAGGAACCAGCCGAGCCAAGAGACCGGCCGAGCCAAGGAACCGACTGGGCCAAGAGACCGGCCGAGCCGAGGAACCGACTGGGCCAAGGAACCGGCCGAGCCTAGAGACCAGCCGAGCCAAGAGACCGGTCGAGGGAGTGGGCCCGTGGAAGAGGTCGGGCGGTGGTGGGGCTCACGGTGTCGGGGCGGGGGTCTCGCTGTCGGGCGCCGTCGGGGAAGGTGACCCCGTCGGGCCGGCGGTGGCCGAGTCGGTGGGTGTCGGGGTCGGATCGCTCGACGTCGGCGGATCGCTGACCGGCGGTGACGGCTGCGTCGGGTCGGATGCCGTCGGTGTCGGCGTCGGCCTCCCCGCAGGCGGCGGTTTCGGCCCCCGGCGCGCCGGGGGAGCCATCCCGTACCCGTCGATCGACACCACCGCCCCCGCCGGCGCCACCGCCACCCGCGCGCTCCAGTGCCCGGCCGGCTCCCGCAGATGATCGACGTACACCTTGATCGTGAACGACTCGCCCGGCCGGAGCGTCCCCGACGGCCGGGAGAAGTACAGCCAGGCCGCCGAGGTCGACACCGACCACCGCACCGCCGCGTCCCCGGACGCCGCGAGCGTGACCAGCGTCGTGTCCCCGTCGTTCGCGGCCGTCACCGCGAGGTGCCCCGCACCGGTCTTCCTACGGTCGGCTCCCGCGACGCCGATCACCTCCACCGACACGTCGGCCTTGCCGTCCTTGCCGATGCGCGGCCCGGGTCTGGTGCTGGCGTTGCCGGCGTTCTCGTAGCCCCCGCCCGTGTCGCCGTCGAGCGCGTCGGGGCCGGCGGCCTCCCGCGCGGTCGCGGACGGTCCCTCGTGGCCCTCCCCCGCCGGCGAGCCCCGGTACGCCGCCCACAGGGCCAGCACCGGCGCGGCCACCACCGTGGCGACGACGGTCGTCGTGACGGCACGCGCGCGTAGCCGGTCGCGGCGGGCCGCACGGTCCTTGGGGTCCATCGGGAAGCCGCGCCGGTCGAAGCGCGGGGCGGCGCCACGCGCGCGTGGCGGGTGCGCCATGGCCACGTGCAGGGCCGCGCGGGGCGCCTCCAGGACGGGCAGCTCGGCGGGCGTGGTCATCGCGCCGGGCCACCGGCCGGGGGCGGCGCGCTCGGCGGTACGGCGGCAGCGCGGACAGTCGTCGACGTGCCGGACCAGTTCGCGGCGCAGCGCGCTGCTGAGGACCAGCTGGCTGTCGCCGGTGAGGTGGGACACGCTCGGACAGCCGCCGGTCTCGACGACGGCGAGAGCCGCACGGGTGCGTTCGACCTCGCAGGCGGCGGAGGCGAGCAGCTCCCGGGCGCCGGCCAGGTCCATGCCGAGGACGGCGGCGACCTCGTGGGCGGCCAGGTGGTGGCGTACGGCGAGTTCGAGCGCCTCGCGCTGCTCGGGGGAGGTGCCCGCGGCTTCCGGCCAGGCGAGCAGGGCGAGTTCGCTGCGCCGCTGCTCCTGGGTGTCGGCGGGGACCACGGTCACGGGGTCGGGGGCGGGGTGCCGGCCCGCCGCGTGGGTGGCCTGACGTTTCTGCTTGGCCTGGGCGAGTCCGCGCAGACAGGCCCAGCGGGCCAGCGCGTACAGCCAGGCCCTGCGGTCCCCGGCGGCCTCCGGGACGCGCTGGCCGCGCCGCTCGGCGAGGGCGATGACGTCGCCGAGCGCGGCGGTGGCCGCGTCGTGGTCGCAGAGCACCGAGAGGCAGTAGGTGAACAGCCCGTCCAGGTACGGCTCGTAGCGCGCCGGCGGTCGCTGCGCCAGCGCACGCGCCGCCGCACGATCACGCGCCGTCCGCACCTCCCGGTGTGCCCGGTGTGCGCCGGTCGTTCGGGCCGAGGTCTCCGCACTGCTGCTCATCACCCGTGCGACCGTAGGCGGCGCCGTATGCCCCCTTCTGGCGGCTTGAGCTCTTTTAATCCGTACGGGTGAAACGATCCCTCAATCGGGGACAGGAACCTGTTCTACCCTGGCTCTTTCCCGTCCCGGGGTGGCCGGGACCGGTCCACCCACACCTGTCACGCAGGCCACCGCGGCCCCACTGTCAGTGGTGGGGGCTACGGTTTCCGCATGGCTGCCCGTACCAAGACCTCGAAGGACCGTCCGTCCTACCGCTGCACCGAGTGCGGCTGGCAGACGGCCAAGTGGCTCGGCCGGTGTGCCGAGTGCCAGGCGTGGGGGACGATCGAGGAGTACGGCGCGCCCGCGGTGCGTACGACAGCACCCGGCCGGGTCACCACCTCCGCGGTGCCGATCGGCCAGGTCGACGGCCGGCAGGCCACCGCCCGCACCACCGGCGTCCCGGAGCTGGACCGGGTCCTCGGCGGCGGCCTGGTCCCCGGCGCGGTGGTGCTGCTCGCCGGGGAGCCCGGCGTCGGCAAGTCCACCCTCCTGCTCGACGTGGCCGCCAAGTCGGCCAGCGACGAGCACCGCACGCTCTATGTCACCGGCGAGGAGTCGGCGAGCCAGGTCCGGCTGCGCGCCGACCGCATCGGCGCCATCGACGACCACCTCTACCTCGCCGCCGAGACCGACCTGGCCGCCGTCCTCGGCCACTTGGACGCGGTGAAGCCGTCGCTGCTGATCCTGGACTCCGTCCAGACGGTCGCCTCCCCGGAGATCGACGGCGCCCCGGGCGGCATGGCCCAGGTCCGCGAGGTGGCCGGCGCCCTCATCCGCGCGTCGAAGGAGCGGGGCATGTCCACCCTCCTCGTGGGCCATGTCACCAAGGACGGCGCGATCGCGGGACCGCGGCTCCTCGAACACCTGGTGGACGTCGTCCTGCACTTCGAGGGCGACCGGCACGCCCGCCTCCGCCTGGTCCGGGGCGTCAAGAACCGCTACGGCGCCACGGACGAAGTGGGCTGTTTCGAACTGCACGACGAGGGCATCACGGGCCTCGCCGACCCGAGCGGACTTTTCCTGACCCGGCGCGCCGAACCGGTCCCGGGCACCTGCCTGACCGTCACCCTGGAGGGCCGCCGCCCCCTGGTCGCCGAGGTGCAGGCGCTGACGGTCGACTCCCAGATCCCCTCCCCGCGCCGCACCACCTCCGGCCTGGAGACCTCCCGCGTCTCGATGATGCTGGCCGTCCTGGAGCAGCGGGGCCGGATCAGCGCGCTCGGAAAGCGGGACATCTACTCCGCGACGGTGGGTGGCGTGAAGCTCTCCGAGCCCGCCGCCGACCTGGCCATCGCCCTCGCCCTGGCCTCCGCGGCCAGCGACACCCCGCTCCCGAAGAACCTGGTCGCCATCGGCGAGGTCGGCCTCGCGGGCGAGGTCAGACGGGTCACGGGGGTCCAGCGCAGGCTCGCGGAGGCGCACCGGCTCGGCTTCACGCACGCGCTCGTGCCGGGCGATCCGGGCAAGATCCCGGCGGGCATGAAGGTCCTGGAAGTAGCCGACATGGGGGACGCGCTGCGGGTGCTGCCGCGCTCCCGTCGGCGAGAGGCCCCACGGGAGGCTGAGGAGCGCCGGTAGACTTTGCCCTGGTCTCGCCCGTCCGTACGAACCGAGTGCGGGGACGGCAGCGCCTCAGAACCTGCGACCGGAGGAGTGCAGTGGCAGCCAACGACCGGGCAGGAGCTCCCGGAAAGTCCGGTGGGAGTGCCGGTTCCGATGGCCTGATGCGCGCCTCGCTGAGCGCCGTGGCTCCGGGCACGTCCATGCGGGACGGCCTGGAGCGGGTCCTCCGCGGCAACACGGGCGGACTCATCGTCCTCGGCTTCGACAAGACGGTCGAGGCGATGTGCACGGGCGGTTTTGTGCTGGATGTCGAGTTCACGGCGACCCGGCTGCGCGAGCTGTGCAAGCTCGACGGCGGCATCGTGATCTCCTCCGACCTGTCGAAGATCCTCCGGGCGGGCGTGCAGTTCGTACCCGACGCGACGATCCCCACGGAGGAGACGGGCACCCGTCACCGCACGGCGGACCGCGTCTCCAAGCAGGTCGGGTTCCCGGTGGTCTCGGTCTCCCAGTCGATGCGGCTGATCGCGCTGTACGTCGAGGGGCAGCGCCGCGTCCTGGAGGACTCGGCGGCGATCCTCTCCCGCGCGAACCAGGCGCTGGCCACCCTGGAGCGGTACAAGCTCCGCCTGGACGAGGTCGCGGGAACGTTGTCAGCGCTGGAGATCGAGGACCTGGTGACGGTCCGCGACGTGTCGGCGGTCGCCCAGCGCCTGGAGATGGTCCGCCGGATCGCCACCGAGATCGCCGAGTACGTGGTCGAACTGGGCACCGACGGGCGGCTTCTCGCCCTCCAGCTGGACGAGCTGATCGCCGGGGTGGAGCCGGAGCGCGAGCTGGTGGTCCGGGACTACGTCCCCGAGCCGACCGCGAAGCGCTCCCGCACGGTCGACGAGGCGCTGTCCGAGCTGGACGCTCTGAGCCACGCGGAGCTGCTGGAACTGCCGACGGTGGCGCGGGCGTTGGGGTACACCGGCTCGCCGGAGACGCTGGACTCGGCGGTGTCGCCGCGCGGCTTCCGGCTGCTGGCGAAGGTGCCGCGGCTGCCGGGGGCGATCATCGACCGGCTGGTCGAGCACTTCGGGGGCCTGCAGAAGCTGCTCGCCGCGAGCGTCGACGACCTGCAGACCGTCGACGGCGTCGGTGAGGCCCGGGCGCGCAGCGTACGCGAGGGGCTGTCGCGGCTGGCGGAGTCGTCGATTCTCGAGCGGTATGTCTGATTTCGCCAACTAGCCGGGTGAGTTGGGTCGCACGGCGCCCGCGGGCCGGTGGGGGCCGCCCGCGCAGTTCCCCGCGCCCCTGACGGGGCACTCCGGCCGACGCTTCTACTCAGCCGCGGGCGGCAACCGGCAAGCGCCGGCAAGCGAAACCCTGCGCACGCCAGTCACTCGGCCGCGGACCGGTGTGGGCCGATCGCGCAGTTCCCCGCGCCCCTGACGGGGCACTCCGGCCG
>NZ_JBIBAK010000021.1:19972-242439 GCF_042899865.1 Streptomyces sp. NPDC013157
CCGGCGCTTCTACTCAGCCGCGGGCGGCAACCGGCAAGCGCCGGCAAGCGAAACCCTGCGCACGCCAGTCACTCGGCCGCGGGCCGGTGGGGGCCGCCCGCGCAGTTCCCCGCGCCCCTGACGGGGCACTCCGGCCGGCGCTTCTACTCAGCCGCGGGCGGCAACCGGCAAGCGCCGGCAAGCGAAACCCTGCGCACGCCAGTCACTCGGCCGCGGGCCGGTGGGGGCCGATCGCGCAGTTCCCCGCGCCCCTGACAGGGCGCTCCGGCCGGCGCTTCTACTCAGCCGCGGGCAGTCGTGCCGCTGGGGCGGCACGGGTGGGCGCGGGCGGCAACCGGCAAGCGCCGGTGAGTGAAACCCCCGCCGCCCGCTAGTCCGCCGTCAGCACGAAGGATGCCTGGGCCTTGGCGTACCCCGGGGCCGTCGCCTCCAGGAGGTACGTGCCTGTGCCGGCCGAGCCCGCCGCAGGCGTTGCGCACTGGGCGGCGCTCGGCTTGCGGTCCCACTTCAGGGTGTAGGTGATGCTGCTCCCCGACGGCACCCGGTACCACCGGCCGGCCGCGGACTTCGGGCAGTCCGCCGAGGACCAGTAGGTGTCGTCCGCACTGGCCTGCGTGATGGTCAGCACCGCGTTCTTCGGCCCGAGGTCGATCTTGCAGTCACTGGACGACGTGTTCTTCGCGGTGAGCTCGAAGGTCGGCGTCTGCTCCGGCGAGTACGAGTTGTGCAGGCTCCGCAGGGTCAACGACACCGACCCGGCGGTGCAGTTGGGCAGCGTGGAAGTCCCGGGCAGCGAGGCGACCGTACCGCCGGAACCCGACGTCACGTCGTCCCCCGAGCCGGACGAGGAACCCGACGAGCCCGAGGAACCGCCCGAACCGGTCGAGCCGCCCGACGTGTCGCCGCCCGTGGCGCCCGAACTCCCGTCGCCGGAACCGGAGCTCGAACCCGAACTCGAACCGGAACCGCCTCCCGAACCGCTCCCGCTCGCCCCGTCCCGGCCGCCGGGTGCCTGGCTGATCGCCGGCCCACTTCCGGACGGCCCCGGCGTGATCGTGGACACGGGATTCTTGCCGTCCGACCCGTCGGCGTTCTTCTTGCCGCCCCCGCCGTTCGACGTCACGATCCACGCGATCAGCAGTGCCAGGACGACGAGCGCCGACAGCATGAAGACCCTCCGTCGCCAGTAGATGGAGGAGGGAAGCGGCCCGACCGGATTGCGCAGAGATCCCACGGCCCAAACTGTACGAGAGATCCGTGCAGTTCCTCGCCCCACCCGCCGCCCAAACCTCAACTTTTCCGGATCATCATTCCGGCAACTCCCGTCGGCACGGCCGCTCTTCGCCGCGAGCGGCGTCAACCGCGACCACGCCCCGCCCCCGCCGCGGACCACGTCCACCCCACCCGTCCCCGGACGTGGCAGGATCGGAAGGGCCATGACTGAGAAGCTTCACACCCCTGTGATCGCCTGGTTCGACACCCACGCCCGTGACCTCCCCTGGCGCCGCCCGGAGGCGGGCCCGTGGGGTGTGATGGTCAGCGAGTTCATGCTGCAGCAGACGCCGGTCAGCCGCGTGCTGCCCGTGTACGAGCAGTGGCTGGCCCGCTGGCCGCGCCCCGCCGACCTCGCCGCCGAGGCGCCCGGCGAGGCGGTCCGCGCCTGGGGCCGGCTCGGCTACCCGCGCCGGGCCCTGCGGCTGCACGGCGCCGCCGTCGCCATAACGGAACGGCACGACGGGGACGTACCGACGGATCACGCGCAGCTGCTCGCGCTGCCGGGCATCGGCGAGTACACCGCCGCGGCCGTGGCGTCGTTCGCGTACGGGCAGCGGCACGCCGTGCTCGACACCAATGTGCGGCGGGTGTTCGCACGGGCGGTGACCGGTGTGCAGTACCCGCCGAACGCCACCACCGCCGCCGAGCGCAAGCTCGCCCGCGAGCTGCTGCCCCCGGACGACAGGACCGCCGCCCGCTGGGCCGCCGCCTCGATGGAGCTGGGCGCGCTGGTCTGCACGGCGAAGAACGAGACGTGCCAGCGGTGTCCGATCGCCGGGGAGTGCGCCTGGCGGCTGGCCGGCAAGCCGGAGCACGAGGGGCCGCCCCGGCGCGGGCAGACGTACGCCGGCACCGACCGGCAGGTGCGCGGCAAGCTGCTCGCCGTCCTGCGGGAGGCGCACGCCCCGGTGCCGCAGACGGCGCTCGACCGGGTGTGGCACGAGCCGGTGCAGCGGGCCCGCGCACTGGACGGGCTGGTCTCGGACGGCCTGGTGGAGCCGCTCGCGGGCGGCCTGTACCGGCTTCCGCTGGGCTGACGTACAGCCACATCACAGGAGACGGGGCTCTGTTACGACACCGACCCCGCGGCAAATCAGCACATAGCCGGGCATAAACCTGTGCCCGCTTACCCCGTACCTACTTCCGTTACACAACCGACGGACAGCCGATTGCTACCCGCAGGCTGCTCCGCACAGCCCCGTGACAACGGGTCCGTAGCTTCGTTTCTGTGCCCGCCAGGACCGCGGGACGGCAGGGACTCAGGCACAGGGCCGGGGAAAACGGGGATCGGGAGGCGGTTGATCATGGCGCAGGGCGAGGTGCTCGAATTCGAGGAGTACGTCCGCACTCGGCAGGACGCGCTGCTGCGCAGCGCCCGCCGGCTGGTCCCGGACCCGACGGACGCCCAGGACCTGCTGCAGACCGCGCTGGTCCGGACGTACGGCCGCTGGGAGACCATCGAGGACAAGAAGCTCGCCGACGCCTACCTGCGCCGGGTCATGATCAACACGCGGACCGAGTGGTGGCGGGCCCGGAAGCTGGAGGAGGTCCCGACCGAGCAGCTGCCCGACGCGCGCGTGGAGGACTCCACCGAGCAGCACGCGGACCGCGCTCTCCTCATGGACATCATGAAGGTGCTGGCTCCGAAGCAGCGCAGTGTCGTGGTGCTGCGACACTGGGAGCAGATGTCCACGGAGGAGACGGCCGCCGCCCTCGGCATGTCGGCCGGAACGGTCAAGAGCACGCTGCACCGGGCGCTCGCCCGGCTCCGCGAGGAGCTGGAGTCACGCGACCTCGACGCACGCGCGCTGGAGCGTGAGGAGCGGGAGCGTTGCGCGGCCTGACCGGCACGGGGTCCAGCAGAGGCCCGGCGAGTGCACAGGCGGTGATCACGGCGGCGGCCGTGCTCGCCGCCCTCGCCCTTTTCGCCGCGGCCTGCGGCACCGGCGGCACCGGAGCCCGTGACGAGGGACCGGCGCACGCCGGCTCGGTCGCGCCCGCCCCGGCGGCCAAGGCCCCCTCGCCCAACCCGTCGCAGACGTACGAGAAGGTCGACGCGGTCGCCCTGGTGAAGGCCGACCCGGCTGTCTCGGCCACGGTGAAGCGGGACCTGAAACCGTGCTCGGGCGACGAGTACCCCGTCGACGTGACGTACGGCGAGCTGACCGGCGGCCCGGTCGAGGACATTGTCGTCAATGTCCTGACCTGCGGGGACGCGGTCGGGGTCGGGGCGTACGTGTACCGCAGGGAGAGCGGCGCGTACAAGAACGTCTTCAAGGCCGAGGAGTCCCCGGTCTACGCGGAGATAGACCGCGGCGACCTGAGCGTGACCAAGCAGGTGTACGAGAAGGGCGACCCGGTGTCGAGCCCTTCCGGCGAGAACGTGATCACCTACAGCTGGTCCGCGGGACGCTTCGTCCAGGAGGACTTCCACCACACCGACTACGGGAACGCGGCCGGCAGCGGCGACGACGGCGCCACGCCGGTGCCCTCCCCAGCCAACTGAACCCACTACCGAGAGAACCGGGATGGCAGACCAGACCCACGTCCTCTTCGTCGAGGACGACGACGTCATCCGCGAGGCCACCCAGCTCGCCCTGGAGCGGGACGGCTTCGCGGTCACCGCCATGCCCGACGGCCTGTCGGGACTGGAGGCCTTCCGCGCCGACCGGCCCGACATCGCCCTGCTGGACGTGATGGTCCCGGGCCTGGACGGGGTGAGCCTGTGCCGGCGCATCCGCGACGAGTCGACCGTCCCGGTGATCATGCTGTCGGCGCGGGCCGACTCGATCGACGTGGTGCTGGGCCTGGAGGCGGGCGCCGACGACTACGTCACCAAGCCGTTCGACGGGGCCGTCCTGGTCGCCCGGATCCGGGCGGTGCTGCGCCGCTTCGGGCACGCGAGCGGCGGCGAGAAGCCGCACGAGGACGCGGCGGAGGTGACGGGTGGCATGCTCACCTTCGGCGACCTGGAGATCGACACCGAGGGCATGGAGGTGCGCCGGGCCGGGCAGCCGGTCGCGCTGACGCCCACCGAGATGCGGCTGCTCCTGGAGTTCTCCTCGGCGCCGGGGACCGTGCTCTCCCGCGACAAGCTGCTCGAACGCGTCTGGGACTACGGCTGGGGCGGGGACACCCGCGTCGTCGACGTCCATGTGCAGCGGCTGCGGACCAAGATCGGCCAGGACCGCATCGAGACGGTCCGCGGTTTCGGCTACAAGTTGAAGGCCTGAGCGAGGCGGTCATGCGGGGGTTCTCCAACCGGTACCGGGGTCCGGGACTGCGCACCGGACTCAGATGGAAGCTGAGCGCGGCGATCGCCCTGGTCGGCGCGCTGGTCGCGATCGCGCTGAGCCTGGTGGTGCACAACGCCGCCCGGGTCTCGATGCTGGACAACGCGCGCGAGCTGGCCAACGAGCGGCTGCAGATCGGCCAGCGAAACTACGAGCTGTACGGGAGGGCGAACTTCCCGGACGTGAAGGTCGACGACCCCCGGCTGCCGCCGGCCCTGCGCGAGCGGGTCGACGCGGGCCGCCGGGCGACCGACGTCATCGACCACGGCAGCGGCGCGCCCGACATCTGGGCCGCGGTGCAGGCCAAGGACGGGCGGGTGCTGTCCCTGCACAGCACCTTCGCGAACCGCAGCAGCAATGTGCTGAAGGACCTCGACCAGGCCCTGGTCATCGGCTCCATCGCGGTCGTCCTCGGCGGCAGCGCGCTCGGCGTGCTGATCGGCGGGCAGCTCTCGGTCCGGCTGCGCAAGGCGGCGGCCGCGGCCAACCAGGTCGCCCAGGGCGAGCCGGACGTACGGGTACGGGAGGCGATCGGCGGGGTCGTACGGGACGAGACCGACGACCTGGCGCGGGCCGTGGACGCCATGGCGGACGCGCTGCAGCAGCGCCTGGAGGCCGAGCGGCGGGTGACGGCCGACATCGCGCACGAGCTGCGTACACCGGTGACCGGGCTGCTCACGGCGGCCGAGCTGCTGCCGCCCGGCCGTCCGACCGAGCTGGTCCTGGACCGGGCGAAGGCGATGCGCACCCTCGTCGAGGACGTGCTGGAGGTGGCCCGCCTCGACAGCGCCTCCGAGCGGGCCGAGTTGCAGGACATCATGCTGGGCGAGTTCGTCACCCGGCGGGTGGCCGCGAAGGACCCGGCGATCGAGGTGCGGGTGGTGCACGAGTCGGAGGTCACCACCGATCCGCGCCGCCTGGAACGGGTGCTGTTCAACCTGCTCGCCAACGCGGCCCGGCACGGCAAGCCGCCCGTCGAGGTGACCGTCGAGGGCCGGGTCATCCGGGTCCGCGACCACGGCCCCGGCTTCCCCGAGAAGCTCCTCGCCGAGGGGCCGAGCCGCTTCCGCACCGGCAGCGAGGACCGGGCCGGCGAGGGCCACGGGCTGGGCCTGACCATCGCGGCGGGCCAGGCGCGCGTCCTGGGCGCCCGCCTGACCTTCCGCAACATCCGCCCCGCGGGCGCGCCCGAGCACATCCCGGCGGAGGGCGCGGTGGCCGTCCTGTGGCTCCCGGAACACGCCCCGACGGCCACCGGCAGCTACCCGATGCTGCCGGGCCCGACCCAGGCGGGAAACCGGTGAGCCGGTGAGCCGGTGAGCCGGTGAGCCGGTGAGCCGGTGAGCCGGTGAGCCGCGCAGGCTGATGGATGCCCCTGACGGGGCACTCCAGGGTGTGGCGCCTTCAGGTGTGTTCAGGTGCGGGCCACGAGGAGTTCCTCGCCGCGGGAGGGGCGCAGGCCGTCGGTGCGGCCGGTGAAGTAGCGGTCGGCGAGTTCCTCCGCCGGGACATGCCGGGTCTCCCGGAAGCCGGCCTCGCGGGCCAGGGCCGCCAGCCGCTCAGGTGCGTAGAAGCTCAGGAAGGGCGTGCCGGATGCCCGCGCGCCCCGCTGCGCCACCCGCAGCTGCTCCTGCTGGTCCGGCTCGACGTCCTCGATCGGCCGCAGGAACGTCGTGACCAGCGTCGACCCTGGGGCGAGCCGCGCGATGTGCCGGAAGGTGGCGGCGACGGCGTCCTCCGTGAGGTACATCGTGACCCCGGCGGACGCGACCACGGCCGGCCGGCGCGGATCGAAGCCGGCGGCCACCAGCTGCCCCCACCAGTCGCCCTCGAAGTCCACCGGCACCAGCGTCAGCCAGTCCGGCACCCCGTACCCGAGCTCGGTCAGCCGCCGCCGCTTCCAGGCCACGGCCCCGGCCCGGTCCGCCTCGAACACCCGCAGCCCGGCGGCCACCGCGTCGGCGGCCCGGCGCTGCGCGAAGGTGTCGAGCCCGGCACCGAGAACGAGGTACTGGTCCACCCCGCGCCCGGCCTGGGCCACCACCAGGTCCTCGACGAACCGGGCCCGGGCCACGATGGACGCCCGGGTCCGCCGGGTGGCCTCGACGTCCATGTCCGGCCGGGCCCGCCAGCCGTCCGCGGTGTCCGCGGCGCCCGCGTCCGGTTCGGCGAGCCGCAGCCCGACCTCGTCCTCGATGACGTACGGCGGCGCGTCGGCGCGCAGGTGCAGCGCCCGCCACAGGGCGGTGCGGACGGCGGTGTGGTCGGGCCCGGTCTCCGTCGGCACGCTCAGAACTCCTTGGTGAAGTCGAGCTCTTCGCTGCGCTCGGTCAGCGAGTACCAGTTGCCGTTGTCGTCGCGGAAGATCGCCTCGGTGCCGTACGGCCGTTCTTTGGGCTCCTGGACGAACTCGACGCCCCGCGCGCTGAAGGTCTCGTAGTCGCCGCGGCAGTCGTTCGTACGGAACGCGCCGGCCCCCATGACCCCCTTGGCGACCAGCTTGCGCAGCGCCTCGGCGGACTCCGGGTCGAGGCCCGGTCCGTCCAGGCGCATCAGGGCGAGTTCGACACCGGGCTGGTCCTTGGCGCCGACGGTGATCCACCGCATGTCGCCCATCGCGATGTCGTCGCGCACCTCGAAGCCGAGCTTCTCGGTGAAGAAGGCCTTGGTGCGCTCCTGGTCGAAGGTCCACACGGTGGTGATGGCCAGGCCCTGGATCATGGGACCGCTCTCCTGCCTGCCCGGCTTCGGCCGCCGGACGGTCGTTGTTCCTGTCCGTCACCGTAGGCAGCCGGGTCCGGGCCGCGCTTCTCGGAAGTTGCGCTTCTGCCCGGGAACCCGCCGGCCCAGAGCATGGCGTAGCAGCCGGGGATGAGGGAGGCACCGCGGCCGACGTGCTCGGTCCGGTACTCGGTGGGGCTGAGCCCGGTGCGGGCCTTGAACCTCGCCGAGAAGGTGCCGAGGCTGCTGAAGCCGACCAGGTGGCAGATCTCGGTGACGGTGAGGTCCGCGCTGCGGAGCATCTCCTCGGCCCGCTCGATCCTGCGGTGCGTCAGGTACTGGCCGGGGGTCTCGCCGTACGCCGCCTTGAAGGCGCGCAGGAAGTGGTACCGCGAGTACCCGGCGTGCGCGGCGACCGCATCGAGGTCCAGGGCCGGGTCGGCCCAGTCCCGGTCCATCGCGTCCTTGGCGAGGCGTAGCTGCCGCAACTTGTCCACGGGGCCAATGCTAGGAAACCAGCCCGTCCGGGGGTGCCCCCTCTGGGGGAGATCGAGGACGAGGCCGGAGGCCGATGATGCGGGGGCCTGGGGGCGGCAGCCCCCAGAACCACCCGCATCCAGTCTCAGACGGCCTCGACCACCGGCATCGGCGCCGCCTCGTCCGCTGTCTGCGGCCCGCCCCGCAGCGGGACCTCCTTCACGAAGACCGCGGCCACCAGCACCAGGACGGCGATGACGGCACCGAGCAGGAAGGCCGAGTGGGTACCGGCCGACACCGCGTGCTGGTACGCCTCGCGCGCCGCCGCCGGCAGCTTGGCCAGGCTCTTCGCGTCCAGCTGCGCCGACTGCTCGGTGATCTTGGAGCCGAGCGAGCCGGCCCGCTCGGCCATGACGTCCTTGACCCGGTCGTTGAAGATCGCGCCCATGATGGCGACGCCGAAGGACGAGCCGAGCGTACGGAACAGGGTGGTGGACGAGGACGCGACGCCCATGTCCTTCATCTCCACGCTGTTCTGCGCGACCAGCATGGTGATCTGCATCAGGCAGCCCATGCCGAGGCCGACGACGGCCATGTACACGCCGGAGATGAACCGGGTGGTGTCCGTGTCCATGGTGGACAGCAGGTACAGGCCGATGGCGAGCAGCACTCCGCCCGCGAGGGGGAAGATCTTGTAGCGGCCGGTGCTGGTGGTGACCCGGCCGGCGACCATCGAGGTCACCAGCATCGCGCCGAGCATCGGGAGCAGCAGCAGACCGGAGTTGGTCGCGGACGCGCCCTGCACGGACTGCTGGTACAGCGGCAGGAACAGCGTGGCGCCGAACATCACGAAGCCGACGATGAAGCCGATGATCGACATCAGGGTGAAGTTGCGGCTGCGGAAGATGTGCAGCGGCAGGACCGGCTCGGCGGCCTTGCTCTGCCAGAAGACGAACCCGACCAGCGCGACGACGCCGATGGCGATCAGTTCCATGATCCGCGCGGACGTCCAGGCGTACTGGGAGCCGCCCCAGGTGGTGACCAGCACGATCGAGGTGATGCCGAGGGTCAGCAGAGCGGCGCCGAGATAGTCGATGCGCGTCTTGTTCCGCTTCTTCGGCAGGTGCAGTACGGCGCTGATGGCGGCCAGCGCGACCACGCCGAGCGGCAGGTTGATGTAGAAGGCCCAGCGCCAGCCCCAGTTGTCGGTGATGGTGCCGCCGACCAGCGGGCCGCCGATCATGGCGAGCGCCATGACGCCGGCCATCATGCCCTGGTACTTGCCCCGCTCGCGGGGCGGCACGAGGTCGCCGATGATCGCCATGACGCCGACCATCAGGCCGCCGGCGCCGAGGCCCTGGACGGCCCGGAACCCGATCAGCTGGCCCATGTCCTGGGCCATGCCGCTGAGCGCGGAGCCGATCAGGAAGATGACTATGGAGGTCATGAAGGCGCCCTTGCGCCCGTACATGTCACCGAGCTTGCCCCAGAGCGGGGTGGCCGCGGCGGTGGCGAGGGTGTAGGCGGTCACGACCCACGACAGGTGCTCGAGACCGCCCAGTTCGCCCACGATCGTCGGCATCGCCGTGCCCACGATCATGTTGTCGAGCATCGCGAGCATCATCGCGACCATGAGCGCGAGCATCACGACCCGTACGCTCTTCGGCTCTTTCTCCGGTGGCGCGACCGCTTCCGGTGCCCCCGGTATCTGCTGGCCGGTCTCGGCCGCCTGGGTGTCCGCCAT
Organism: Streptomyces sp. NPDC013157; assembly: GCF_042899865.1. NCBI lineage: Bacteria > Bacillati > Actinomycetota > Actinomycetes > Kitasatosporales > Streptomycetaceae > Streptomyces > Streptomyces sp. NPDC013157. Next base: position 29,483 of record NZ_JBIBAK010000021.1, read on the forward strand.
CTCTCCCACTCCCCCTGGCGACAGCTACTTACTTGTCGCCCGGCTAGTTCAGTACACTCGGAAGTTAGACCCGTTGCTAGCCGGGCGTCAAGTAAGTTTACTAGCCGGGCGGCAAGCAAGTTTTCGCGGGAGTGCGAGGAGTAAGAGGATGAGCGTCACCATGGACGGCACCAAGCAGCAGCGCCGCGGGAACACCCGCCAGCGCATCCAGGACGTGGCGCTCGAACTCTTCGCCGAGCAGGGGTACGAGAAGACCTCTCTGCGGGAGATCGCCGAGCACCTCGACGTGACCAAGGCGGCCCTGTACTACCACTTCAAGACCAAGGAAGAGATCCTGGTCAGCGTCTTCGAGGACCTGACGCGGCCGATCGAGGACCTGATCGACTGGGGCAAGGGCCAGCCGCACACCCTGGAGACGAAGCAGGAGATCATACGGCGCTACCACCGGGCGCTGAGCGACGCCGAGCCGCTGTTCCGGTTCATGCAGGAGAACCAGGCGACGGTCCGGGAGCTGCGGATCGGCGACACCTTCAAGGACCGGATGCGCGGCCTGCGGAACATCATCATCGACCCGGACGCGGCCCTGACCGACCAGGTCCGCTGCATCAGCGCGCTCTTCACGTTGCACGCCGGCATGTTCGTGATGCAGGACGTCGAGGGCGACCCCCGGAAGAAGCGCGAGGCCGTCCTGGAGGTCGCCGTGGACCTGGTGACCCAGGCCCACCGGGGTTCACACCCGTCCTGACGAGTCCGGCGGGTCAGACGATGAGGCCCTTGGCGCGCAGGAAGGCGACGGGGTCGACCGCGGAGCCGTAGTTCGGGGTCGTACGGATCTCGAAGTGCAGGTGCGGCCCGGAGGAGTTGCCGGTGTTTCCGGAGCGGGCTATGTGCTGACCGGTCTTGACGATCTGGCCGACCCTGACGTCGATCCGGGACAGGTGCGCGTACTGCGAGTACTGGCCGTTGCCGTGCTTGACGACGATGGCGTTGCCGTACGCGGGACCGTCACCGGCGCCGTTGCCGCCGGCCTTGACGACGGTGCCGCCGTGCGCCGCGACGACCTCGGTGCCGCTCGGCACCGCGAAGTCCTGCCCGCTGTGCCGAGCGGTCCACATGCCGCCGGCCTGGTTGAAGGTCGCGGAGAGCGTGTACTTCTTCACCGGGTCGACCCAGGCGGCGGCACTGGAGGTGGCGGCCGCCGCGACCCCCGAGCCCACCACGGCCGTGACCCCGACACCGGCAGCCAGAACGGCGGCCCGCTTGCGGAGCGAGGACGTACGGGGGGAACGGAGAGCGGCGCGCAGGGACATCGGAACCTCGTGGAGTAGACGACAGGGACCCCTTCCGGGCGCCAGCCCACAGGGGCGGCCACCGGACGGGGCATCCCTTGGTAACCCGAAGCCCGAAAACCGCTCAAGCCGCCCTTCTACGACGCTTCCTAGTAACCCATCCCAAAATTGACCATTTCTTGACACGCGCCATGCCGACAGGGCAAACCCGCCCCGACGCGGGGCCCCGCCCGGAGCGCGGAAAAGAAGGCCTCTTTCGCCCCGGGGGAGCGAATCCACTATCTCCGCTAGTAACAGACATTTCACCCGTGCGGTATGTCACCCGCAGCCGCTCGAACGGCATGTACCGATGTGACGCACACCTCTAGCGCCCTACCGGCCAGTAACCCTACGGTTCCCCACGCGCCACCTGCCCCACTCATCATGCCCCTGACACCACTGGCCATGACGTGAGCCATGACGTGAGAGGACACCCCGCCCCGATGACCACAGGCACCTGGATCCGCCGCACATCCGTCACCGCCGTCTCCGTGGCCGCGCTCGCCGGGATGGCCGCGCCGGCCCAGGCCGCGACGGAGAGCAGCTCCGCCACGGTCGACTACGCCACCTGGCAGCAGGACTGCCAGTCCGTCATGGACCAGGCCCTGCCCTACCTGAAGCAGCGCATCGCCGCCGCCCAGCCGGGCGAGAAGCAGGCGATCGTCTTCGACATCGACAACACCACGCTGGAGACCGACTTCGGCTTCAGCTACCCCCAGCCGGCCAACAAGCCGGTCCTGAACGTCGCCAAGTACGCCCAGGAGCACGGCGTCTCGCTGTTCTTCGTCACGGCCCGCCCCGGCATCATCTACCTGCCGACCGAGTACAACCTCGAACACGACGGCTACCAGGTCTCCGGCCTCTACGTCCGCGGCTTCCTCGACCTCTTCAAGGACGTCGCCGCCTACAAGACCGCCCAGCGCGTCGACATCGAGAACAAGGGCTACGACATCATCGCGAACATCGGCAACAGCGCCACCGACCTCTCGGGCGGCCACGCCGACAAAACGTTCAAGCTGCCCGACTACAACGGCCAGTTGTCGTAGGTCGCCGATAGGCTCCATCCGCTGACGGGACTCACGGGGGTGGCGGATGGAGCCGACGGTACTGGGCGGGAAGCTGGCGTCGAGCCTGATGGGCCCGCTGCTGAAGAAGCTCTTCGTGGCGGACGGCCCGGGCGCGGGGCTGGTGGACAGGCCGGTGCGGCTGAAGAGCCTGGTGTCCTTCCGCGGCGAGAAGCGCGCCCTGGTCGAGAAGGACGTGCACAAGCTCGCCGAGCACCTGGTCCGGCAGGCGGTCGACTCACCCGGCGAGCCGCCCTTCGCGGCCAGGGAACAGATCGCGGTCGCCGACGCGCTGGCCCGCAGACTGCTCGCCCTCGGCGATCTCGACATGGACGACGTCCAGGCCGTACGGCTGGGCCACGTCGATCTGGCCGCGCGGCTGCAGTCCGCGGCGTCCGCGCCCGACGGCCTCTCCTCGGACGCCTGCTACTTCCTCGACTCCGCGACGGAGTGGGCCTGCCTCCAGATCCTGGAGTTCTTCACCCGCCGCTCCACCTTTGTCGCCCGCACCCTCGTGGAACAGACCCGCTCCCAGGCCGAACTGATCGCCAAGATCGACGAGCTGATCAGCCGCGTCCCGCGCCCCGACGCCCGCGACACCGCCTTCGAGCACCAGTACCGCTCCCATGTCGCCGAGCACCACAACCACATCACCATCTACGGCATCGACCTGCGCGACTCCCCGGACCGCTGGCCCCTTGAAGTGGCCTACCTGAGCCTGGAGGCGACGGCCGCCGAGAAGCCCGGCGACCGGCCGGAGGCCGACCACCTGACGCCCGTCACCCTCCAGCTGCCGGCCGAGGAGGCCATGCGCGGCCATGGCCGCGTGCTGCTGCGCGGTGATGCGGGTTCCGGCAAGACCACCCTGGTCCAGTGGCTCGCGGTGACCACCGCGCGCACCGGCGAGCGCATCCCGTACGTCCTCCCGCTGCGCACCCTGATCCGCGCGGGCGCACTGCCCGCCCCGGCCGCCTTCCTGACCGCCGTCAGCTGCCCGTTCACGCCCCCCGACGGCTGGACGGAACGCGTCCTGACGGCCGGCCGGGCCCTGGTGCTGGTGACGGCCTGGACGAGATCCCGGCGGCCGAGCGCCACCGCACCCGCGACTGGCTGCTCTCCCTGATCCGCGCGTTCCCGGGCAACCGCTGGATGCTGACCTCCCGCCCCACCGCCGTACGCCCCGAGTGGCTCGCCGCCGAGGGCTTCCGCGAACTGACGCTGGCCCCCATGCGCCGCGCGGACGTGACGACCTTCCTGGAGCGCTGGCACACGGCGGCCCAGGCCCCGCAGTTCAAGGGCCCCCTCCTCGATTCCCTCCGCACCAAACGCGACCTGGCCCGCCTCGCCACCAACCCCCTGATGTGCGGCCTGATCTGCGCCCTGCACCGGGAGCGCCGCGGCTTTCTCCCCACCGGCCGCAAGGAGTTGTACGACGCCGCCCTCGCGATGCTGCTGGCCCGCCGGGACCGGGAGCGGGGCATGGGAGCGGTGGACGAGGTCGAGCTGAGCGAGGAGGTCCAGCTGGAGCTGCTGCAACGCCTGGCCTACGCGCTGGTGCTGAGCGGCCGCACCGAGATGGACGTCGAGACGGCCGAGGGGATCGTGGAGCGCTGCCTGCCGGCGCTCGCGCTCAGCTCGGACGCACCGACCGTCCTGCGCACCCTCCTGCTGCGCAGCGGCCTGGTCCGCCAACCGGCCGACGGGGTCATGGACTTCGTCCACCGCACCTTCCAGGACTACCTGGGCGCACGGTACGCGGTGGAGGAGGGCCATCTGGACGTCCTCGCGAGCCACGCGGCCGACACCCAGTGGGAGGACGTGATCCGCATGGCGGTGGCCCACGCCCGGCCCCGCGAACGAGCCTCGCTGCTTCGGCGTTTGCTGACCCACGACACCCCTCGGCTGGCCCTGCTGGCACTGGCCTGCCTGGAGCACGCCACGGCGTTGGATCCGGGGGTGCGGGCGGAGGTGGAGCAGCGGGCGGCGGCCCTGATTCCGCCGCGTACGAGCGAGGACGCGAAGCTGCTGGCGGAGGCGGGCCCGCTGGTGCTGGAGCTGCTGCCGGGGCCGGAAGGGCTGACCGACGCGGAGGCACTGGGGGTGACGGTGACGGCTTCGCTGCTGGGCGGGGAGGAACCGACGGGAGCCCTGGGGGTGCTGCGGAGGTTCCGCGAGCATCCTGACCTGGATGTGCGACGACAGCTGGTCGGCACCTGGGGACGCTTCGAGGCCTCGGAGTACGCGAAAGAGGTGCTGGATCACCTGGATCGCAAGCAGCTCGGCCTCACCTGCGAGTCCGCCGAACAGCGAGCGGAACTGGCGCGGATGCGGCCCTGGCCCTACCTGGACTTTCGCGGTGAGCAATCGGTCGAAGAGATCTACGCCGCCATACCCGCGCCCGAGACGGTGACCATCCTCGACGTGCAGGACAACTCCCTGCTCACCGATTTGAGTGCGCTTGTGCGGTTCAGTTCCCTCGCAAGCCTGAGGCTGACCGATTGCGAGGCCGCGCACGGCCTGGACGGGCTCGCCGAGCTTCGCCTCCTCCAGCTCAGCTGCAACGGCATCGCGGATCTCACAGGTCTCGGAGCGTTGCACTCGCTCAGATACGTCTACGTGGATCAGGAAATACCCGCCGAACGTCTCACGGACATCCTGCCCGTCGATGCTCCCCTGGAAGTCCTCTTCCTGGGAGCGAACTCCACGAACCGGAGCGGCCTTCGAGGGCTGCAGCAGTGGCCGACTCTCCGCCGACTCAGCTTCAGCCGACTCGGTGCCGGGCTGACGGCGGACGACTGGCGGGCCGTCGCGGAACTCCCCCGACTGACCGACCTCTACATCAACAGGTCGGTCCTCAGGAATTTCCCGGAATCCTTCGAGGCCATGCCCGAGTTGCCGGGCATCACCTCAATCAGAGTCTCCCCCCTGTCCGGCGGCGAGGACCTCTCCGTCCTGGCCTCCCGGTTGCCGGGACTTCGCCAGGTGGACCTGCGCGGCACCGCCAGCCATCTGACCGCGGACCACTACGCGGCCCTCTTCCCGAACGCCACCGTCACCATGGACCACGTCTGAGCAACGCGAAGGGGCCGGTGCTCCGAAAAGCACCGGCCCCTCACTCGGCGTACCCCCGAAGGGCTACGCCTCCTTGCTCAGGTTCGGTCCGGCGCCGCCGGCCGCCTGCTCGATCGGCGGGACGTCGGGCAGGGCCGACTTCTCCTCGCCGCGGAAGGTGAAGGTCTTGGTTTCGCCCTCGCCCTCCGTGTCGACGACCACGATGTGACCGGGGCGCAGCTCGCCGAAGAGGATCTTCTCCGAGAGCGTGTCCTCGATCTCGCGCTGGATCGTGCGACGCAGCGGACGCGCGCCCAGCACCGGGTCGTAGCCCTTCTTGGACAGCAGCTCCTTGGCGGACTGGGAGAGCTCGATGCCCATGTCCCGGTCCTTGAGGCGCTCGTCCACCTTGCCGACCATAAGGTCGACGATCCGCAGGATGTCCTCCTGCGTGAGCTGCGGGAAGACGACCACGTCGTCGACGCGGTTGAGGAACTCGGGCCGGAAGTGCTGCTTGAGCTCGTCCTGGACCTTGTTCTTCATGCGCTCGTAGTTGGTCTTCGTGTCACCCGAGGCCGCGAAGCCCAGGTTGAAGCCCTTGGAGATGTCCCGGGTGCCGAGGTTGGTCGTCATGATGATGACCGTGTTCTTGAAGTCCACGACCCGGCCCTGGGAGTCGGTCAGGCGACCGTCCTCCAGGATCTGCAGCAGGCTGTTGAAGATGTCCGGGTGGGCCTTCTCCACCTCGTCGAAGAGGACGACGGAGAACGGCTTGCGGCGGACCTTCTCGGTCAGCTGGCCGCCCTCTTCGTAGCCCACGTAGCCGGGGGGCGAACCGAAGAGACGCGACACCGTGTGCTTCTCGCTGAACTCCGACATGTCGAGGGAGATCAGCGCGTCCTCGTCACCGAAGAGGAACTCGGCGAGGGCCTTGGACAGCTCGGTCTTACCGACACCGGACGGGCCGGCGAAGATGAACGAGCCACCGGGGCGCTTCGGGTCCTTCAGACCGGCACGCGTACGGCGGATCGCCTTCGACAGCGCCTTGACGGCGTCGACCTGGCCGATGACCCGCTTGTGGAGCTCGTCCTCCATGCGCAGCAGACGCGAGGACTCCTCCTCGGTCAGCTTGAAGACCGGGATGCCGGTGGCCGTGGCGAGGACCTCGGCGATCAGCTCGCCGTCGACCTCGGCGACGACGTCCATGTCGCCGGCCTTCCACTCCTTCTCCCGCTTGGCCTTGGCGGCCAGGAGCTGCTTCTCCTTGTCGCGGAGGGAGGCGGCCTTCTCGAAGTCCTGCGAGTCGATCGCGGACTCCTTGTCCCGGCGGACGGCGGCGATCTTCTCGTCGAACTCGCGCAGGTCCGGCGGAGCGGTCATCCGGCGGATGCGCATCCGGGAGCCGGCCTCGTCGATCAGGTCGATCGCCTTGTCCGGCAGGAAGCGGTCCGAGATGTACCGGTCGGCCAGGGTGGCGGCCTGGACCAGCGCCTCGTCCGTGATGGAGACCCGGTGGTGGGCCTCGTACCGGTCACGCAGACCCTTGAGGATCTCGATCGTGTGCGGCAGGGACGGCTCGGCGACCTGGATGGGCTGGAAGCGGCGCTCCAGGGCCGCGTCCTTCTCCAGGTGCTTGCGGTACTCGTCCAGGGTGGTGGCACCGATGGTCTGCAGCTCACCGCGGGCCAGCATCGGCTTCAGGATCGAAGCCGCGTCGATGGCGCCCTCGGCGGCACCCGCACCGACCAGCGTGTGCAGCTCGTCGATGAACAGGATGATGTCGCCGCGGGTGCGGATCTCCTTGAGCACCTTCTTCAGGCGCTCCTCGAAGTCACCGCGGTAGCGGGAGCCGGCGACCAGGGCGCCGAGGTCCAGGGTGTAGAGGTGCTTGTCCTTGAGGGTCTCGGGCACCTCGCCCTTGACGATGGCCTGGGCGAGGCCCTCGACGACGGCGGTCTTGCCGACGCCGGGCTCACCGATCAGGACCGGGTTGTTCTTGGTACGGCGGGACAGCACCTGCATGACCCGCTCGATCTCCTTCTCGCGCCCGATGACCGGGTCGAGCTTGGACTCACGAGCGGCCTGGGTGAGGTTCCGGCCGAACTGGTCGAGGACCAGGGACGTCGAGGGGGTGCCCTCGGCAGGGCCGCCGGCGGTGGCGGTCTCCTTGCCCTGGTAGCCGGAGAGCAGCTGGATGACCTGCTGCCGCACCCGGTTGAGATCAGCGCCCAGCTTGACCAGGACCTGGGCGGCGACGCCCTCGCCCTCACGGATCAGGCCGAGCAGGATGTGCTCCGTGCCGATGTAGTTGTGACCCAGCTGAAGGGCCTCGCGGAGCGACAGCTCCAGGACCTTCTTGGCACGGGGGGTGAAGGGGATGTGCCCGGACGGGGCCTGCTGGCCCTGGCCGATGATCTCCTCCACCTGCTGGCGGACCGCCTCGAGCGAAATCCCGAGGCTCTCAAGGGCCTTGGCGGCGACACCCTCACCCTCGTGGATCAGGCCCAGGAGGATGTGCTCGGTGCCGATGTAGTTGTGGTTGAGCATCCGGGCTTCTTCCTGAGCCAGGACGACAACCCGCCGCGCGCGGTCGGTGAACCTCTCGAACATCGTTAATCGCTCCTCAGAGCGGTCAGGCAGTGGGGGGAACTTCCCCTCTCTGTCCTTCCGCAGCTTAGTCCCGCAAGCGGGGACCGCTCATTCCAACTGCCGACACCGTCGATGGCCTCCTGACCCCGAACGCCGACATCTGCTCCAACCCGATGGTGCGAGACGATGTTCCCGCAGGCCAGGCAGTTACCCTTTCCGCCAGTACGCCGATGGCGAACGTGAGACGCCCTCGCCTGCGTGTCGCCCCCTCCCACTAGGGATGTCTTACCCGCAGCTACTGACAGTCCATGCCGTGGACCCCCGGTCCCTCCGCTACGGGCGAACAACCTTGCGTCTCTCCGGACCCCCGCACGCCCCGTTTCCCGGAACTGTGCGCAGCCACACGCGCACCCAGCGTAACCCTGATGGTGTCGGGGCGGTTTCAGTCGGTATGGCTGGCACAGCACCTCTGGCCGCTTCAACGGTCCCTCACCCCCGTCGTCCGTTCGATTCCGCTTCCGGTTCCGAGTGCGGCGCCGGTTCCGGTCCGGGCGGCGTCCGGCACTGGTACGAGAACGATCTGGGGTGGGCAACGGTGCCCGGTGCGCCCGGAGAGCCGCCAAGGCTGGTCACGGGCGTGCGCTTCGACGTGCTGGAGGTGCCGGCGCGGGCGGGTGCACGGGCGCTCAGGCACCTGGTGCCGGGCTCTCCGGTGGCCCTTCAGGGCGACCGGATGCGGCTGCTGGTGGCAGCGGGCAGTGCGGAGGAGCTGCCGGGGCTGCTGGCCTGGCTGGAGTGGGGCGCACCGGCCCTCGATCTCGATCTGCGGGCGCTGGGCGCCGGGAGCGCGATGGACGCACCGGTACGGCCCGGGCCGGCGGTCACCGGGATCCGGCCGCCTTCCGGATCCGCCGGGGCCCCGGCCGGGCCCGTGCAGGGGGCCGCCGTCTGGCTGCGGCCCCCCGAGTCCGGGTGCGAGGTCGAGGCCTCGCTGCCGACGCTGTCGGCCATGGGGGGCGTCGGAGGCGCCCCCGATCTCGTACGACTGGTGGACACGGTGGCCACGGAGTGCCACCGCGTCCGGCTGCGGCGCGTGGGCCGCGGGCCGGAGGACAGTCAGGCGTTCGCGTCCTCGTAGGCCTGGCGAATCGTCGCCGGAACACGGCCGCGGTCGTTGACGTCGTAACCGTTCTCCTTGGCCCACGCGCGAATCTGCGCGGTGTCCTGGCTGCCGCCGGAAGCCGCACGGGCCTTTCCGCGTCCGCCCGAGGCACGGCCACCGGTACGTCGGCCACCCTTGACATAGGGGTCGAGAAGGCCGCGCAGCTTGTCCGCATTGGCGGTCGTGAGGTCGATCTCGTACGTCTTGCCGTCCAACGCGAACGTCACGGTCTCGTCCGCCTCGCCGCCGTCGAGGTCGTCGACAAGAAGGACCTGAACCTTCTGTGCCACCGGATTTCCTTTCATCGATAACTTCAGGGCCGGGGTCGCGGCGCCCGCCGTTTCGCCGCCCCCTGTTATATGCAGTACTGCAGTACGTCGGAAAGCAAACCGCTTTTGCGGGAAAAACACAAACCCCTGGGAGAGGCCGAGGGGCCCGCTCCCACCCGGAAACATGCGCGTTTCGGACATAGGGCACCGGGGCAAGGGGGGATGCCCGGAATAGCAGGCCGATCTCCGGCCGATCTCCGGCCGATCTCCGGCCATCTCTGCCTCGATGGCCCTTGTACGCCGCGATCCCCGTGGATCCCTCTCGATGCCTCTCGGCGATCACAGATGCAGAAGCATCCGACTGTTGCCCAAGGTGTTCGGTTTCACTCGTTCGAGTCCGAGGAACTCCGCGACACCCTCGTCATAGGAACGCAGCAGCTCCGCGTAGACATCGGTGTCCACGGGTGTCTCACCGATCTCCACGAAGCCGTGCTTCCCGAAGAACTCGACTTCGAAGGTCAGACAGAAAACGCGCCGAACACCAAGCCAACGTGCGGTCTCCAGCAACTTCTCCAGCAACTGATGACCGACACCGGCGCCCTTGAGGCCCCGGTTCACCGCGAGAGTGCGCACTTCCGCGAGGTCTTCCCACATCACGTGGAGTGCGCCGCAGCCGACCACCTCGGCGTTGTCGTCGCGTTCCGCGACCCAGAACTCCTGGATGTCCTCGTAAAGCGTCACCGTGGCTTTGTCGAGCAGGATGCGGTCGCGAACGTACACGTCGAGCAGGCGGCGCACGGCCGGGACATCGCTGGTCCGGGCCCGCCGGACGGTGATGGCTTTTGCGGTGACTTCGGGGCGCGTCGCTGACATGAGCGGACGCTATCGCCCGCCGGCGTCCGCCACCGAGCCGGGGTTCTCCTCTTGCGGAGCCGCCCGGTCTTCCCTCTCGCTATCCGGACCCTGCACGATGCGTACCGCGTCCCGCAGGGCCCGCCGCTGTTCGTCGCTCATCATCCCGAAGAAGGCGACGAGTGCGGCGGCCGGGTTGTCACTCTGCGACCAGGCGTCGTTCATCAGGGCGGCGGCGTAGGCGGCCCGGGTGGAGACGGCCTCATATCGATAGGCGCGCCCTTCGGCCTCCCGCCGGACCCAGCCCTTCTGATGGAGATTGTCCAGGACGGTCATCACCGTGGTGTATGCGATGGACCGTTCCCGCTGAAGGTCTTCCAGGACTTCTCGAACGGTCACCGGGCGGTTCCACTTCCACACCCGCGTCATGACCGCGTCTTCGAGTTCTCCCAATGGGCGAGGCACAGCTCAGAACAATAGTGGGAGATCTCACCAATGGCATGCCGGACGTGCACTTTCATCAACAAAGGCGAACAAAAAGGGCGTACGGCCCGGAAAGTGGGGCACGCCGCGGCGGGCGCGGCCCGGCCCTCAGACTCCGTCGGTCTTGGTGACGGCGGCCTGGCGGGCGTTCTCCGCGAAGGCCGCGTCGACGGCGGCGTCCTCCTTGGCCTTGGCGGCCCCGCCCTGGGTCTTCACGATCACCCGGACCAGACCGATGAAGAAGACGGCCATGACGACCGGAGGTACAAGCGCGGAGACGTAGTCCATGGGTCCAGGGTAGCCACGGAGTACCGTGCGAAAGGGGCGGGGTGGGCGAACCACTCCGCAACCCCCCGCCAGCTGCCGTTTTCTCAGCCCGCGGCGAGTTGCCGCGGGGGCCCGGCGGGCGGCGTGGCGGGCCGGCGCCGCGGAAAGACCTCGCCCGGCGTGGGAATGGGCCGCTTCGGCACGGCGGGCTCGGGCGGCGCGGGCCGCTCCGCGGGCTTCTCCTTGGGCTTCTTCTCCGGCTCCTTGGCCACTCCGCCCGGCAGGGCCGTCAGCCGGGCCCTGGAGACCGGAACGGCCGGTGCCGGTACCTTCCGGGCACCCTGGGCGAGCCGGGCCCGCACATCGCGCTCGGCGAGGTCCTGGCAGCGGCCGAGCAGAGCGGCGGCACCAGCGTTCCCCCGCAGCGCCCGCAGCGCGGCGAGGTCGTCCGGGGTGGGCCGGTGCCCGGCCCCCAGCGCCTCCTCCAGGAGGGCGAGATAACCGACGACGGTCCCCGGCAGGGCGGCGCGGTACCGGGCCAGATCGGCCACCAGGAAGGCCCGCAGCCGGGCCCCCTCGCCGATCGCCTCGTCGAGCGACTCGGCGAGCCGATGACAGTCCTTGACGTCCTCGGCGGAGACGGGACCGGGGTGAAGGGCGAGGGCGAGAGCACGGCGGAGCACACGCAGCTCCTCCGCACCGAACGCCATGCCGCCGCGGGATCCGTATGGCGTGGGCATGGACCGAAGATACGCGTAAATCAGACAAACTCGACATAGCGACCGGGTGTGGCGCGACAGGGCCACCCACCTGGACGGTGCTCATCCACATCTCAGCCCGCCCGGCGCTCATCTCAGCTCCGGCGCTTGTCTCAGCCCGTCCGGCGTTTGAGGACGACCACCAGCCCGCACCCCCACCAGCCCGTCCGGCGTTTGAGGACGAGGCCGTTCAGGCCGAAGCGGGGGTCCGGGGGGGGCGGCAGCCCCCGAAACCGGGCGGCCGCAACCGGGGGGCGAAGGGGACCCACCCCCTGAAGGGACGGGACGGGCAGGGGCGGCGGGGGCGAAAGACCCCACGCCGCCCCCACCGACCGCTCACATCCGCGACACGTTCCGCTCGTACACCAGCCGCAACCCCACCAGCGTCAGCCACGGCTCATGCTCGTCGATCACCGACGACTCCCCCAGCACCATCGGCGCCAGCCCACCCGTCGCGATCACCGTCACATCGTCCGGATCATCCGCCAGCTCCCGCGCCATCCGCCCGACCACCCCGTCGACCTGCCCGGCGAACCCGTACACGATGCCCGCCTGCATGGCCTCCACCGTGTTCTTCCCGATCACGCTCCGCGGCCGGGCCACCTCGATCTTCCGCAGCTGCGCCCCCTTGACGCCCAGCGCCTCCACGGAGATCTCGATACCGGGCGCGATCACACCCCCGACGTACTCGCCGCGCGCGGACACCGCGTCGAAGGTCGTCGCCGTCCCGAAGTCGACGACGATCGCCGGCCCACCGAACAGCTCGACGGCGGCGACCGCGTTGATGATCCGGTCCGCGCCGACCTCCTTGGGGTTGTCGGTGAGGATCGGCACCCCGGTCTTCACCCCGGGCTCCACCAGCACCGCCGGCACATCGCCGTAGTACCGCCGCGTGACCTCGCGCAGCTCGTGCAGCACGCTCGGCACGGTCGCGCAGATCGAGATCCCGTCGATGCCGTCGCCCAGCTCGTCGCCGAGCAGCGGGTGCATGCCCATCAGGCCCTGGAGGAGCACCGCCAGCTCGTCCGCGGTACGGCGCGCGTCCGTGGAGATGCGCCAGTGCTCGACGATGTCCTCGCCGTCGAAGAGCCCGAGGACGGTGTGTGTGTTGCCGACGTCGATCGTGAGGAGCATGGGGTCACTCCGCCTCGCGCAGGTCCAGGCCGATGTCCAGGATCGGCGAGGAGTGGGTGAGGGCGCCGACGGCCAGGAAGTCCACGCCCGTCTCGGCGTACGCGCGCGCGTTGTCCAGCGTGAGCCGCCCGGACGCCTCCAGGAGCGCGCGCCCGTCGACGATCGCGACGGCCTCCTCGCACTCCATCGGCGTGAAGTTGTCCAGCAGGATCAGGTCGGCGCCCGCGTCGACGACCTCGCGCAGCTGGTGCAGGGTGTCGACCTCGACCTCGATCGCCAGCTCCGGGAACGCCTCCCCCACCGCCTTGAAGGCCGGGCCGACGCCGCCGGCGGCGACCACGTGGTTGTCCTTGACCAGGGCCGCGTCGGAGAGCGACATGCGGTGGTTGACGCCGCCGCCGCTGCGCACCGCGAACTTCTCCAGCGACCGGAGCCCCGGTGTGGTCTTCCGGGTGTCACGCACGCGTGCCTGCGTGCCGTCCAGGGCGTCCGCCCACGCGCGCGTGACGGTCGCGATGCCGGACAGCCGGCACAGGATGTTCAGCGCGCTGCGCTCGGCGGTGAGCAGGTCGCGGGTGCGGGTGGTGATCGACAGCAGCGGCTGGCCGGCCTCGACCCGGTCGCCGTCCTCGACATGCCGCTCGACCTCGAACTCGTCGGTGCAGACCACGGAGACGACGGCCTCGGCCACCCTGAGGCCCGCCACGACACCGGCCTCGCGCGCGACGAAGTCGCCGGTCGCCACCGCCTCCTCGGGGATCGTCGCGACGGTCGTCACGTCCAGGCCGCCCGCCAGATCCTCCTGGATGGCGACGTTCGCGATGTCCTCGACCTCGATGGGGTCGAGCCCGGCGGCGGCCAGCAGTTCGGCGAGCGCGGGGTCGAGCCCGCACTCCAGGTACTCCTCGTCGCCCTCGGCGCCACAGGCACAGCCGTCGCCGCAGCCGCCGCCGTCGGCAAGGGGAAGGTCGTTGGTGCTCACGTCTGTCACTGCTCCTGGTGTGGCTGGTGCGGCCGGGTAGGGGGGAAGTCTGCGGTGTCGGTGGTGCCGACGGCCAGCGTCCGGTCCGGATTCAGCCGTACGACGATGTGGCGCCCCCATCGGGCGTCGTCGCGGTCGGCGTGGTCCTCGCGCCAGTGGCAGCCGCGGGTCTCCTCGCGGCGGCGGGCCGCCTCGACGAGCACGCGCGCGACGCACAGGAGGTTGGTGGCCTCCCAGGTGTCGACGCCGGGCTCGGCGGTCTTGCCGTTCTCGTCCAGGGCGTCACGGGCGTCCGTGTGCAGCCGCTGGAGCTGTGCGGCGGCCCTGGCCAGGGACTCCTCGGAGCGCAGCACGCCGGCGCCCTCGGTCATGATCCGCTGGATCGCGAAGCGGGCCTCGGGAGCGAGCAGCGGGTGCGCGGGCTTCTCGGGGTGCGGGACCGGTGCGGGCACGCGCGCGTGCAGGCCGTTGTCCGCGCGGGCCGCCGTGATGTCGGCGGCGATGCGCTCGGCGTAGACGAGGCCTTCGAGGAGGGAGTTGGAGGCGAGCCGGTTCGCGCCGTGCACGCCGGTGCACGCGACCTCGCCGCACGCGTAGAGCCCGGGAACGGTCGTGCGCCCCTGCGCGTCGGTTCGCACGCCCCCGGAGGCGTAGTGAGCGGCGGGCGCTATCGGAATGGGCTCGGTGACCGGGTCGATGCCGTTGGCCCGGCAGGCGGCCAGGATGGTCGGGAAGCGGTGCTCCCACATGTCGGCGCCGAAGTGCCGGGCGTCGAGGTACATGTGCTCGGCGCCCTTCGCCAGCATCCGGCGCAGGATGCCCTTGGCGACGATGTCCCGGGGTGCCAGTTCGGCGAGCTCGTGCTGCCCCACCATGAAGCGCACGCCGTCGGCGTCGACCAGGTGGGCGCCCTCGCCGCGCACCGCCTCGGAGACCAGCGGCTGCTGGCCCTCCGCTTCGGGGCCGAGGAAGAGCACGGTCGGGTGGAACTGCACGAATTCGAGGTCGCTGACCTCCGCGCCGGCCCGCAACGCCAGCGCCACGCCGTCGCCGGTCGACACCGACGGGTTGGTGGTCGCGGAGAACACCTGGCCCATGCCGCCGGTGGCGAGGACCACCGCGGGGGCGTGCACGGCGCCCACGCCGTCGTGCTGGCCCTCGCCCATGACGTGCAGGGTGACGCCGGCCGTACGGCCCTCGGCGTCGGTCAGCAGGTCGAGGACCAGGGCGTTCTCGAAGGTGCGCAGCCCACGCGCGCGTACCGCCTCCACCAGGGCCCGGGAGACCTCGGCGCCGGTGGCGTCGCCGCCCGCGTGCGCGATCCGGCGGCGGTGGTGGCCGCCCTCGCGGGTGAGGTCCAGGCCGCCCTCGGAGGACTCGTCGAAGATGGCGCCGGTGTCGATGAGCCGCCGTACCGCGTCCGGGCCCTCGGTGACGAGGAGCCGTACGGCGTCCTCGTCGCAGAGGCCGGCGCCGGCCACCAGGGTGTCCGCGAGGTGCTGTTCGGGGGTGTCGCCCTCGCCGAGGGCCGCTGCGATGCCGCCCTGCGCCCAGCGGGTGGAGCCGTCGTCCAGGCGGGCCTTGGTGACGACGACCGTGGTGAGGCCGGCGGCCTGGCAGCGCAGGGCCGCGGTCAGGCCGGCCACCCCGGACCCGACGACCACCACGTCCGCCGAGATGCTCCACCCGGGGGCGGGCGCGTGCAGTCGTATGCCGGTGCTGGTGCCTGTGCTGCTGGTGCCTGTGCTGGTCACGAGGCGGCTCCGAGGGTTCCGAAGGTGAGCGGAAGGTTGTCGATCAGCCGGGTCGTCCCGACCCGGGCGGCGACGGCGAGGACGGCCTCTCCGGTGAAGTCGTCGTCGATCTCGGTGAAGTCGGACGGATCGACCAGGGCGAGGTAGTCCAGTTCGAGCGGCGGGTCGTAGTGCACGGCCTCGTCCAGGACCTGGCGGGCGGCCGCGCGGACCGCCGCGGCGGCGTTCGGCACGGCCTTGGCGACGGCGTGCGCGTCGGCGGCCGCGCGGGACTCGCCTATGGCGCTGAGCGCCTCGGCACGCGCCCGCGTGGACGGCACCTCCAGCGCCCGCGCGCGCAGCGCCTCCTGTGCCGCGTGCCGGTCACGGCCGGCGAAGAGCGCGCGGGACAGCGTGAGCGCCGTGCGCCGGTCGTCGGCCGACAGGTAGCGGTTGCGGCTGGACAGCGCGAGCCCGTCGGCCTCGCGCACGGTCGGTACGCCGACGATCTCGATGCCGAAGTTCAGGTCGCGCACCATGCGCCGGATCACGGCCAGCTGCTGGGCGTCCTTCTGCCCGAACAGGGCCGCGTCGGGCCGGGTGAGGTGGAGCAGCTTGGCGACGACGGTGAGGACGCCGTCGAAGTGCCCGGGGCGGGAGGCGCCCTCCAGGCGCGTGCCCATGGGACCGGCGGTGACCCGCACCTGGGGCTGCCCGCCCGGGTAGACCTCGTCGACGGAGGGGGCGAACACCACGTCCGCTCCGGCCTGTTCGGCGATCTTCAGGTCGGCGTCCAGGGTGCGCGGGTAGCGGTCGAGGTCCTCGCCGGCACCGAACTGGAGCGGGTTGACGAAGACCGTGACGACGACCTCGCCGTCCGGGCCGGCGATCTCGCGCGCGGCCCGGATCAGGGTGGCGTGGCCCTCGTGCAGGGCGCCCATGGTCATCACGACGGCGCGGCGGCCGTGCCGCACGCGCGCGTGCAGTTCGTCGGCGGTGCGCAGCAGCGCGGTGCTCATCGGGGGTTCCCCTCGGTGCCGTCGGTACCGGTCGTGCCGTTGCCGCCGTCGGCGCCGTCGGCACTGTGGGCGAGGACGCCGAGCAGGTCCTCGGCGAGCTCGGGCTTCAGCAGGCCGTGCGCGAGCGCGCGGTCGGCCGTCGCGCGGGCCATCGCCAGGTAGCCGTCGACGGCCTGCGGGGCGTGCCTGCGCAACTCCGCGACGTGGGCGGCGACGGTGCCCGCGTCCCCGCGCGCGACCGGCCCGGTCAGCGCCGCGTCACCGGATCGCAGGGCGTTGTCCAGGGCCGCGCCGAGCAGCGGGCCGAGCATCCGGTCGGGGGCCTCCACGCCTGCGGTGCGCAGCAGCTCCATGGCCTGGGCGACCAGGGTGACCAGGTGGTTGGCGCCGAGGGCGAGGGCCGCGTGGTAGAGCGGGCGGTTCTCCTCGAAGATCCACTCCGGTTCGCCGCCCATCTCGATGACCAGGGCCTCGGCGGCCAGCCGCAGCTCCTCGGGCGCGGTCACCCCGAACGAGCAGCCCGCCAGCCGCTGCACGTCCACCGGCGTCCCGGTGAAGGTCATCGCCGGGTGCAGGGCCAGCGGCAGCGCGCCCGCGCGCAGGGCCGGGTCCAGGACCTTCGCGCCGTACCGCCCGGAGGTGTGCACGAGCAGCTGGCCGGGGCGTACGGCACCGGTCTCGGCGAGGCCGGACACCAGGCCGGGCAGGGCGTCGTCAGGGACGGTCAGCAGGACCAGTTCGGCGCGCTGGAGGACCTCGGCGGGGGGTACCAGCGGGACGTCGGGCAACATCGCCTCGGCACGCCGGCGGGAGGCGTCGGAGACCCCGGAGACGGCCACCGGGCGGTGCCCGGCGAGCTGCAGGGACGCGGCCAGCGCGGGGCCCACCCGGCCGGCGCCGACCACGCCGACGGTGAGCCGCGCGGGGCGGTCACTGGGGTCTGGCTGTTGGACTGTACTCACGCGAGGGTGGCCTTCCCGTTCCAGTCCGCTCTGGGTACCGGACGATTTCTCGTCATGTTAACGCTATCCGGTCCTGGGCCGATCGGTCGTCCACAGGCTGTGGGTGACGGGTCACACCGGCGGTACGGAAAAATGACAGGCCCCCGGTCGACGTGCCACGGCATCATCCACGGCATGAGTGATACGGCCACGGCCCAGGACGAGCAGCCGAAGGAACCCCTGTCGGCGGAGGACCGGATGCGGGAGCGGCGCTCCGCCGCCTACCGGGGGGCCACGCGCATCCTCGCGCGCATGGGCATGCGGGCTTCGCTCCGCGAACGGCTCGCGCGGCTCCAGGAGGCGGCCCCCGCGGTGTACGACCTGGACGAACCGTCGGACGTCTACGGCAACGGCGTCGTCGAGGCCCTGGAGCGGCGCGTGGCGACCGTGCTGGGCACGGAGGCCGCCGCGTTCTTCCCGACCGGCACGATGGCCCAGCAGGTCGCCCTGCGCTGCTGGGCGGCCCGCACCGGCAGTCCCACGGTCGCCGTGCACGCCCTCGCCCACCCCGAAGTGCACGAGCGCAACGCCTTCCGCGAGGTGGCCGGCCTGCGCACCGTGCGCGTCACCGGCGAGCCCCGGCTCCCCACCGCCCAGGAGATACGCGACTTCCCGGAGCCCTTCGGGGCGCTGATGCTGGAGCTGCCCCTCAGGGACGCCGGATTCGTCCTGCCTTCCTGGGAGGAGCTCACGGAGGTGGTGGAGGCGGCGCGCGAGCGCGACGCGGTGGTGCACTTCGATGGCGCGCGCCTGTGGGAGTCCACCGTCCACTTCGGGCGCCCCCTGCCCGAGATCGCGGACCTGGCGGACAGCGTCTACGTGTCGTTCTACAAGTCCCTCGAAGGTTTCGGCGGCGCCGCGCTGGCCGGCCCGAAGCCCCTGGTCGAGGAGGCGAAGACCTGGCGCCACCGCTACGGCGGGATGGTCTTCCAGCAGTTCCCGACCGCCCTGTCGGCCCTGGCCGGCCTGGACCGCGAGCTGCCCCGGCTCCCGGACTACGTCCGCCACGCGCGCGTGGTCGCCGCGGCCCTGCGGGACGGCTTCACCGAGGCGGGCGTCCCCTGGTCCCGCATCCACCCCGAGGAGCCGCACACCCACCAGTTCCAGGTCTGGCTGCCCTACGCCCCCGACGCGCTGGTGGAGGCGGCGGTACGCCAGGCCGAGGAGACCGGCACCTACCTCTTCTCCGGCTTCTGGGACCCGAAGGGCCCGGGCCTGTCGACGACCGAGGTCACGGTGACGGCCGAGGGCCTGAAGTGGACACCGGAGGACGTGAAGGCGGCGGTCGCGGACTTTGTGGGGCGGCTGCCTGGAACGCCGTGAGCTGAAGCGCCCCTTCGGGGGCGCTGCCCGGCCGGCGTCAGCCGTGTCCGCCGCCCGCCCGCACCAGCCCGGTCTCGTAGGCCAGCACGACCACCTGCACGCGGTCACGGAGCCCGAGCTTGGTCAGGATGCGGCCCACATGGGTCTTCACGGTCGCCTCGGACAGCACCAGCCGGCTCGCGATCTCGCCGTTCGACAGGCCCTGCGCGACCAGCACCATCACCTCGCGCTCGCGCTCGGTGAGCCGCTCCAGTTCCTGGTGCCGGGGCTCCTTGCCGACGGAGGGCAGCATCGGCGCGAAACGGTCGAGGAGGCGCCGGGTGGTGGAGGGCGCGACGACGGCGTCGCCACTGTGCACGGAACGGATGGCGGCCAGCAGCTCGCCCGGGGGCACGTCCTTGAGCATGAAGCCGGAGGCGCCCGCCTTCAGCCCCGAGAAGGCGTACTCGTCGAGGTCGAAGGTGGTCAGGATGAGCACCTTCGGCGCGTCGGGCTGCTCGCAGATGCGGCGGGTGGCCTCCACGCCGTCCAGCTTGGGCATGCGCACATCCATCAGGACGACGTCCACTGCGGTGGACTTCAGCACCTGGAGGGCCTCGACGCCGTCGCCCGCCTCCGCGACGACCTCCATGTCCGGCTGGGCCGCGAGCACCATCCGGAACCCGGTGCGCAGCAGCACCTGGTCGTCGACGAGCATCACGCGGATCGTCATCGGGTCCTCTTCCGTTTCTTGTTCGGCCGCTCGGCCTGGGGGCGTGACAGGTGTCAACCGGGGGCGTGCGTATGCGTCAATGCGCTGGTTTGAGCGGCAGCAGGGCGCTGATGCGGAATCCTCCGCCCGGGCGGGGGCCCGCGTCGAGGGTGCCGCCCACCATGCCGACGCGTTCGCGCATGCCGATCAGGCCGTGCCCCTGGCCGTCGACGCCGCCCTCCTCGTACATCTCGTGCGGAGCGCCCTTGCCGTCGTCCTCGACCAGCAGGCCGAGTCCGTCGTCGAAGTAGACCAGCCGCACGCTGGCGCCCGCGTTGGGGCCGCCGTGCTTGCGGGTGTTGGTGAGCGCCTCCTGCACGATCCGGTACGCCGTGAGCTCGACGCCGCTGGGCAGCGGGCGCGGGGTGCCCTCGACCTTGAAGTCGACGGGCAGGCCGGAGGTGCGGCACTGCTCGATGAGGTCGTCGATCTGCTCGACGTCGGGCTGCGGGACGTACTCGCCGACCTCCTTGTGCTCGCCGGTGCGCAGCACGCCCAGCAGGCGGCGCATCTCGGCGAGGGCCTGGCGGCCGGTGGAGGAGATCGTCTCCAGGGCCTTCTTCGCCTGGTCGGGGGCGGCGTCGAGGACGTAGGCGGCGCCGTCGGCCTGGACCACCATGACCGACACGTTGTGCGCGACCACGTCGTGCAGCTCGCGCGCGATCCGGGCGCGCTCGGCGGCGACTGCGACCTTGGCCTGCGCCTCGCGCTCCTTCTCCAGCCGGGCCGCGCGCTCCTCCAGCTGCGCGAAGTAGGCACGGCGGGTGCGCATGGAGTCGCCGAGCACCCAGGCGAGCACGAACGGCACCGTCTGGAACAGCACGATCGCGACGTGCCCCGGCAAGCTCGCCTCCCGCTGCGGCCACCGGATCTCCGCCAGGGGCGCGGCGCACAGCCCGGCGTAGAGGCCGAACCGGGACGCCCAGCGCGCGCCGACGGCGGCGTTCGTGCAGACGATCACCAGCATGGCGAAGTTGGCGACCGTCGTCTCCACGTCCAGCACCAGCTGGGCCAGGCCGGTGGCCGCGGCCAGCACCAGCATCGGCTCCGGGAAACGGCGGCGCAGCGCGAAGACGACGCACATCACGACGGACACGGCCAGCATGGCGGCCCTGGATCCATGGTGCTGCTGAGCCTCCCCGAGCTTCCAGGTGCTCGCGCCGGAGAGCCCGAGCAGGACGACGGCCCAGAAGCTGTCGACCCATGTCGGGTGCCTGCGGAGGAAGTCATAGAGGCGCTGCACGTAACCCAGAGTAGGGAAGCGTGATAGGTGCAGGGGTCAACCGGAGGGCCGATCCCTGTTCCGCACGTGTACTCCGCAAGGTGGAGAAGGTGATCACCTGTACGCCTAGTCTGGCCCGGTGACGGATGAGGCGACGCGAGAGACGGCCGACGACGCCCGGGGCTGGCGTGCGGCCACCGAGGCGGCCCTGTACGGCCCCGGCGGCTTCTACCGCCGCCCGGAGGGCCCGGCCGGGCACTTCCGTACGTCGGTGCACGCCTCGCCGCTGTTCGCCGAGGCCGTGGCCGAACTGCTGTGCCGGGTCGACGAGGCCCTGGGCCGCCCCGAGGCGCTGGACTTCGTGGACATGGGCGCCGGCCGGGGCGAACTGGTCACCGGCGTGCTCGCGGCCCTGCCCGCGGAGGTGGCGGCACGCACGCGTGCGTACGCCGTCGAACTCGCCGACCGCCCGTCGGGCCTGCCCGACCGGATCACCTGGCTGACCGAGCTCCCGCGCACGGTCCGGGGCCTGCTCTTCGCCAACGAATGGCTGGACAACGTGCCGGTCGAGGTGGCCGAGGTGGACCCGGCCGGGGTGCCCCGCCTGGTGCACGTCCGGCGGGACGGCACCGAACTGCTCGGCGAGCGGGTGTCGGGCGCGGACGCTCAGTGGCTCGCGCGGTGGTGGCCGCTGGGCGCCGAGCCGGGACTGCGCGCGGAGATCGGGCTGCCCCGGGACCGGGCGTGGGCGTCCGCCGTCACCAGCCTCCAGCGGGGGCTCGCGGTGGCCGTGGACTACGCGCACACCGTGGCCACGCGCCCCCCGTTCGGGACCCTCACCGGCTTCCGCGAGGGCCGTGCGACGGCACCCGTGCCGGACGGGGGGTGTGACATCACGGCGCATGTGGCGCTGGACGCGTGCACGGCGCTCGACCCGGCGCTCAGGCTGCCCGAGGCGCTCCTGTGCACGCAGCGCGACGCCCTGCGCGCCCTCGGCCTGGTCGGCGCACGCCCGCCGCTCACGCTCGCCTCCACGAACCCCGCCGGTTACGTGCGCGCCCTCGCGACCGCGGGCGAGGCCGCCGAGCTCACCGCTCCCGGCGGCCTCGGCGACTTCCTCTGGCTGCTCCAGCCGGTGGGCATCGAGGACGCGCTGCTCTGAGCGCTCCGCTGGAAGGGCCGCGACCTGCCGCGATCTGCCGTACGCCGACCGCGGCACCATCGTGGCTGGTCGCGCCCACGCGGCGGCAGCCGCATGTCCGACAAGGCCCCGCGCCCCTTACGGGGCGCTGTTTGCCCCTACTTGTCGATGTCCCCCACCACGAAGAACAGCGACCCCAGGATCGCGACCATGTCCGCCACCAGCGTGCCCGGCAGCAGTTCGGTCAGGGCCTGGATGTTGTTGTACGACGCCGAGCGCAACTTCAGCCGGTACGGGGTCTTCTCGCCCTTGCTGACGAGGTAGTAGCCGTTGATGCCGAGGGGGTTCTCGGTCCAGGCGTACGTGTGGCCCTCGGGCGCCTTGAGGACCTTGGGGAGCCGCTGGTTGATCGGTCCCGGCGGCAGGTCTGCGAGCCGGTCCAGGCAGGCGTCGGCCAGGTCCAGGGCGTTGTGCGTCTGCTCCAGGAGGCACTCGAAGCGGGCCAGGCAGTCGCCCTCGGTGCGGGTCACCACCGTGAGGGTGTCCTGGAGCTCGCCGTAGGCCAGGTAGGGCTCGTCGCGGCGCAGGTCGAAGTCGACGCCCGAGGCGCGCGCGATGGGCCCGCTCACGCCGTAGGCGTGCACGGCCTCCGCCGCGAGGACGCCCACGCCCCGGGTACGGCCGCGGAAGATCTCGTTGCCGAGGACCAGGTCGTCGAAGACGTCCGTGCGGGAGCGCACGGCGGCCACGGCCGCACGCGCGCGTGCGGTCCAGCCGGCCGGCAGGTCCTCCTTGAGGCCGCCGACGCGGTTGAACATGTAGTGCATGCGCCCGCCGGAGACCTCCTCCATGACGTTCTGGAGCTCCTCGCGCTCGCGGAACGCGTAGAAGACCGGGGTGATGCCGCCCAGCTCCAGCGGATAGGAGCCGAGGAACATCAGGTGGTTGAGGACCCGGTTCAGCTCGGCGAGCAGGGTGCGGGTCCACACCGCGCGGACGGGCACCTCCATGCCGAGCATGCGCTCGACGGCGAGGACCACGCCCAGCTCGTTGGAGAAGGCCGACAGCCAGTCGTGGCGGTTGGCGAGCATGATGATCTGCCGGTAGTCGCGGGCCTCGAAGAGCTTCTCCGCGCCCCGGTGCATGTAGCCGATCACCGGCTCCGCCGAGACGATCCGCTCGCCGTCCAGCACCAGCCGCAGCCGCAGCACGCCGTGCGTGGAGGGGTGCTGGGGGCCGATGTTGAGCACCATGTCGGTGCTCTCCGCGGCGCCGCCGATCCCGACCGTGGTCTCCGTCGTAGGCGTCATGGATCCAGTCTCCCCTACGTACGCTGGCCCCATGGAGACGGGGAGCGCCGCCGGCGC
Source organism: Streptomyces sp. NPDC013157 (assembly GCF_042899865.1). Lineage (NCBI taxonomy): Bacteria > Bacillati > Actinomycetota > Actinomycetes > Kitasatosporales > Streptomycetaceae > Streptomyces > Streptomyces sp. NPDC013157. The sequence goes on from NZ_JBIBAK010000021.1 coordinate 52,979, forward strand.
CGAGACCACGGGGACCGAGCCGGTGTGGACGGGGCTGCCGCCCGGCCTGCTGCGGATGCGCCGGCTGCTGCTGGTGGTGTGGCTGGGGCTGCTCGCCCTGGCCCTGGGACTGCTGCCGGGCCTGCTCGCGGGCCCGGTGTGGGCGGCCTTCGCGCTGCTGCCGCTGGCCGCGCTGGCCTGGGGCTGGGCGCTGCTGGGCCGCAACTGGCGCTCCTGGCGGTACGCCGAGCGCGCCGACGACCTGCTGATCACCCGCGGGGTGCTGTGGCGCGAGGAGACCGTGGTGCCGTACGGGCGGATGCAGCTGGTGGAGGTGACCTCGGGGCCCGTGGAGCGGCACTTCGGGCTCGCCACCGTGCAGCTGCACACCGCGGCCGCGGCCACCGACGCGACGATCCCCGGGCTCGACCCGGCCGAGGCGGAACGGCTGCGCGACCGGCTCACCGAGCTCGGCGAGGCCCGATCGGCGGGGCTGTGACGGCGCCGGGCGTCGAGGGCGCCATAGGCGCGGGCAGGACCGTGGGTGAGCGGCGGCTGCACCCGGTGACGCCGTTCCGGCGGGCGTGGGCGCCGGTCGCGGTGCTCACGGGCTGGGCGGTGCACGACCCCAACCAGGCGCAGGAACAGCTGACGAAGCTGACCACGACCATGGTCCTGGGCGGGCTCGCCGCCCTGGTCACGGCGGGTGCCCTGTACGGCTTCCTCACCTGGTGGTTCACCTACTTCTCGGTGACCGACAGCGAACTGCGCATACGCACCGGCCTGTTGTTCCGGCGCACCGCGCACATCCGGCTGGAGCGGATCCAGGCCGTGGACGTCACCCAGCCGCTCCTCGCGCGCGTGGCGGGCGTTGCCAAGCTGCGGATAGACGTCGTCGGCACCGACAAGAAGGACGAACTCGCCTTCCTCGGCCAGGGCGAGGCGCGTGCGCTGCGCGCGGAACTGCTCGCGCGCGCCGCCGGGTTCGCACCGGACACGGCGCACGAGGTCGGCGAGGCTCCGGCGCACGAGCTGATGCGGGTGCCCCCGGCGAAGCTCGCGCTCTCGATCGTGCTGACGGGCGCCACCTGGGGCTCCCTGGCCGCCGCCCTGGTGGCCCCGCCGTTCCTCTGGCTGGCCACCCACAGCGTGTGGACGGTGCTCGCGACCGCCGTGCCGCTGCTCGGCGCGGCGGCCACGACCAGCGTGGGGCGGTTCGTCGGGGAGTACGACTGGACGGTCGGGGAGTCCCCGGACGGGCTGCGCATCGACCACGGTCTCCTCGACCGCACCCACGAGACCGTGCCGCCGGGACGGGTGCAGACCGTGCGGATCGTGGAGCCGCTGATGTGGCGGCCGCTGCGCTGGGTGCGGGTCGAGCTGGACGTGGCGGGTTCGGCGAACTCGGTGCTGGTCCCGGTCGCACCGCGCGCGGTCGCCGAGTCGGTCGTCGCGCGCGTGCTGCCCGGTGTGACCGTGCCCGGTGAGCTGCCGCGGCCGCCGGGGCGGGCCCGGTGGTGCGTGCCGATGTGGTGGCGCGGGTACGGGCTCGCGGTCACGGACGCGGTGTTCGCGGCGCGCCACGGGCTGCTGCGCCGGAAGCTGTCGCTCGTCCCGCACGCCAAGGTCCAGAGCGTACGGCTGACCCAGGGGCCCTGGGAGCGGCTGTGGCGGCTCGCGGACGTTCATGTGGACACGGGGGCCGACAAGACCGTCACGGCCCGGCTGCGGGCGGCGGATGAGGCCGAGGTGCTGCTACGGGAACAGGCCGAGCGCTCCCGCACGGGACGCCGGGCGGCGCGCCCTGACCGCTGGATGACCTGACGGCCGGCTCGGCCGGTGGCCGGGTGCGGCGCCGTCGTGGCCGGTCGCGCAGTTCCCCGCGCCCCTGAAGGGGCGCTCACCGCGCCGACCTGCTTTTAGGGGCGCGGGGAACTGCGCGATCAGCCCCCACGCACCCGCACCCGGCCACCGGCCGTCCGTCCCCGGCTCGGAACCGCCGCGTGTTCAGGACGCGGCGCTGCGCAGGCCCCCGAGGTTGATCTGCTCCGTCTCGTCGTGCGCGGTCAGGTCGATGACCTGGCCGACGCCGCGCGCCTGCGCGTCCGCGGGCTTGAACTCGGCCTCGGACTCGGCCTTGTGGAGCGCGAGCGCCTCCTGGCCGACGACGTCCGCGAGGTCCTCGTTGTGCATGGCCTCCAGGCCGCCCGCCGGCGTGCCCTTCTGGGTGCCGAAGAAGTCGAAGCCGCCGGTGACCAGCGGGCGCGGGATCGGCGCGGCCGGCAGGACCGCCACCGCGGTGGGCACCGTGAAGTGGCCCGAGGGCTGCACGGAGCGGGCGGACGGTGCCGTCGCGGGGTGGGCGTCCTGGTCCGCCGGCGCCGGGGTGGTGTCCTCCGCCTCCGGGCCGGCCGTGGTGGCGGCGGCCGCGCGGGCGTGCCCGTCGGCCGCCTCGGGCTGCCCCTGCGCCTCGTCCTCCGGCGCGGTCTCGCCCGTCGGGGCGGCCTCGGGCTCGGCGGCCGTCTCCGTCGCTCCCGCCGCCTCGGTGCCCGCGTCGGTCTCGCCCTTCGGGGCGTCCTTCTCGTCGAACCGGGCCAATGCCACCTTGGCCCGCAGGAACAGCTTGGAACCCTCCGGCGAGAAGATCGCGGGAGCCGTCTCCTCGACCGTCAGCTCCTCGGCGACCGCCACGGACTCCTCCGCCTCTTCCGCGCTGCGGGCGGGCGGCAGCGCGTTCGACGGCGCGGTGGCCTCGATCTCCAGCAGGCGGCGGCCCTCCAGGGCGCTCGCGCGCTCGGTCTCGGCCGTGGCATAGCGGCGCAGCAGGGACGCGTGCTCGTTGCGCAGTCCCGCCAGCTCCGACCGCTTCGCGCGCAGCCGCTGCTCCAGCTTGGCGCGCAGCTCCCGCGACTCCTCCAGGTCGGTCTCCAGCTCGGCGATCCGCTCCTCGTGGCGCCACTCGTCGCTCGCACGCGCGCGTGACAGGTCGGCCACCTGCTTGCCCGCCTCGCTGTCCCAGCGCCGCATGACGGCGGCGCCGACGGCGGCGGTGGCCGCGGCTATCGCGGCCAGGGTGCGCAGCACCGTCGGTTGGGAGAACAACCAGGGGCCCAGGGCGCAGACGAGGGAGACACCGGCGATCGCCGAGGGAGGCAACAGCCTGTGCAAGGGCGGGGAATGACGGTGACGTCCACGTGGCATGGCCAGAAACTTACCGCGCGTAGGCGAATCGTGGTGCCCCGGGCCGTAAAAACACAGCGACAACGAAGCCTTCACGCAGTATCGGCGGGGCCGGGACTCAGCGGTCGCTCAATCTGCCGCTGATCCACTGGAGGGTCGCAGGGATCTCGCGGCGCCAGGTGTTGAAGTTGTGGCCGCCGCTGTCGAGGATGATCGACGAGATCCGGGTCAGCTTGGTGGCCTCCACGCTCCTGATGAATTTCAGTGTGGCCTTGTAGTTGGTTTCTCCGACTTTGCTGCTGGTGACCAGCAGGGAAGTGTCCGGGGCGGGCTCGTGCTTCAGGAACCACCAGAGGTCGGCGCGGTTCTCGAGGTTCCGGTCGCCCTGGAAGAGGTCGCCGGTCGTGGCGTCGAGGGGCGCCTTGTACGACGGGGAGAGCCCGGCACCGGCCCCGTACACGCCGGGGTGGTGCACCGCGAGCTTGAGTGCGCAGTACCCGCCCGTCGAGTCGCCGACGATGCCCCAGCCGCCCTGCTTCACGGCGACCCGGTAGTGCGCGCGCACGGCGTCGGGCAGGTCCCTGGCGAAGAAGGTCTCGGTCTGCGGGCCGTGCGGGACGTCCACGCACTCGGTGTCCCTGGGCGGTGCCACCGTGGGCCGCAGCATCACCAGGATCGTCGGCCGCATCTTCCCGTCCCGGACCAGGTGCTGCACCGTACGCGGGTAGTGCAACTTGTCGACCAGCGCCCGCGCGGTGCCGGGATAGCCGCTGAGGACGACCACCACCGGGAACGTCCGCGTGCGGTACCGCGGCTGGAAGTACTCCGGCGGCAGGTACACGTACGCGGGCGAGGTGATGTGGGTGGTCCGGCCGACTATGCCGACCTGCTGGATCTGACCGGCCGTCGTCGGCAGCGAGCCGCCCATGCCGTGCACCTCCGACGTGGACAACACCTGGACCGGCCCGGACGCGTGGTTGACGACGACGCCCTGGTCGGTTTCCGTGCCGAGCAGGTCGGCCCAGCTCGCGTAGAAACCGAAGGCCTGGTTGACCGCTATCCCGACGCACGCGAAGAGCGCCAACTGGGTGGCCAGCAGAAGACCGACGCGGCCGCTGACGGCCCGCCAGTTCCGGCGGCCCAGCCGGGGCCACAGCCACACCGTGCCTACGAACAGCAGTACGGCGAACAAGATCGCCAATGCCAGCAATTTATTGCTCGTGAGACCCATGAGGTGCTTCCTGCCTGCGCTTTCCCCCGTGACCACCGCCGCTTTCAGCGAGGCTTGCCCCGGGCTTTCCCTGGCCTTTGAACCGGCTTTCCGGTGGGGAGTGAACCTCTCCCCCCGAGACACCGTCCTAGAGGGCGCAATGTCGCCGGATGCCCGAATCGGGCCCGGATTCAAGGTCTCTCGCAGAACTACGGGATGCGATGTCTGTCAGGATAGATGGGGAAATGTCGGGCGAGGTTCCGAGCCGATCACGCCGGGCGCGGCGCATAGTCCGCGGCCCGCGCCCTGAGGCCGTCCCCGCTCTGGTGGGCAGGGCGTGCGCGGTCGTCGGCGTCCTGGACATTGCCGCGGGTGTGTTCCCGCGCTTCCGTCACAGCCGTATGCACGCCATGGCCGAGGTGCTGCCGGGCTCGCTCGGCCCGTTCGCCGCCGCGCTCTCGCTCAGCGTCGGCGTGCTGTTGCTGCTGCTCGCGCACGGGCTCAAGCGGCGCAAGCGACGGGCCTGGCGGGCCGCGGTCGCGCTGCTGCCGGCCGGTGCGGTCTCGCAGTTCGTGTACCGGCACTCGGTCATCGGCGTGCTGATCTCCCTGGCGCTGTTCGTGCCGCTCGTGATCCACCGCGACGAGTTCAAGGCGCTGCCCGACCCGCGCAGCAGGTGGCGCGCGCTCGCCAACTTCGTCCTGATGAGCGCCGGTTCGCTCGCGCTCGGCCTGGTCATCGTCAGCGCCCACCCCAAGCGCACGATCGGCGACCCCAGCCTGGCCGACCGCATCACCCACGTCCTGTACGGCCTGTTCGGTTTCGAGGGCCCCGTCGACTACGAGGGCTCCACCTCCTGGACGGTCGCCTTCTCCCTCGGCGCCCTCGGTCTGATCACCGCGGTCACCACCATCTACCTCGCCTTCCGCCCCGAACACCCCGCCGCACACCTCACCGAGGAGGACGAGACCCAGCTGCGCGCCCTCCTCGAGAAGCACGGCGCCCGCGACTCCCTCGGCCACTTCGCGCTCCGCCGTGACAAGGCGGTCGTCTTCTCGCCCAGCGGCAAGGCGGCGGTCACCTACCGCGTCGTCTCCGGCGTGATGCTCGCCAGCGGCGACCCCATCGGCGACGTCGAGGCCTGGCCCGGCGCCATCGAACGCTTCATGGACGAGGCCAAGGCCCACTCCTGGACCCCCGCCGTCATGGGCTGCTCGGAGACGGGCGGCGAGGTGTGGACCCGCGAGACCGGCCTGGACGCCCTCGAACTGGGCGACGAGGCGGTGGTGGACGTGGCGGATTTCTCGCTCGCCGGACGCGCGATGCGCAACGTGCGCCAGATGGTCAAGCGCATCGAGCGGGCCGGCTACGAAACCCGGGTACGGCGTGTCCGTGACGTCGGCGAGGCCGAACTCGACCGCATCCGCCGCGCGGCCGAGGACTGGCGCGGCACCGACACCGAGCGCGGTTTCTCGATGGCACTCGGCCGCATCGGCGACCCCGCCGACGGCGACTGCCTGATCGCCACCGCCCACAGAATCGAAGGGGCGGCGCGATGGGGGTCCCCCCAGGCTTTCGGCTCTGGGGGAGCCTCGGGTAGGGCGGCGGTGGGAGACGGGTGGGCCGACGAGACCCCCGGCCAGTACGGCGACCTCAAAGCGATCCTGCACTTCGTGCCCTGGGGCACCGACGGCGTCTCCCTCGACCTGATGCGCCGCGACCGCTCCGCCGACCCCGGGATGAACGAACTGCTCATCGTGGCCGCCCTCCAGGCGGCCCCGAAGCTGGGGATCACCAGGATCTCGCTGAACTTCGCGATGTTCCGTTCGGCGCTCGCCCGCGGCGAGAAGATCGGCGCCGGGCCGGTGCTGCGCGCCTGGCGCGGGCTGCTGGTGTTCCTCTCCCGCTGGTTCCAGATCGAGTCGCTGTACAGGTTCAACGCGAAGTTCCAGCCCCGCTGGGAGCCGCGCTTCGTGGTCTACCGGGCCTCCGGCGACCTCCCGCGCATCGGGCTCGCCGCCATGCAGGCCGAGGGCTTCGTCAGCCTCGCCCTGCCACTGCCGCGCTTCCTGCGCCGCCAGACCCCCGCCCCCCGCCCGTGCGCCCACAGCCTCGCCGAACAGGGCGTACGAGCGGCCTGACCCGATGACCGGCCCGAGCGAACGCCCCTCCCCCTCCGGGCCCGGGGGCGCCGCTCGGGCCACGGGGCTGCCCACGGGGCCCTGGGCCTACGCTGAACGTATGAGCAACCACAGCGGACGTGGCCAGGTGACAGGGCTTCCGGCATGGGACCGGTGCGCGGTCATGGGCGTCGTGAACGTCACCCCCGACTCCTTCTCCGACGGCGGCCGCTGGTTCGACACGACGGCCGCCGTCAAGCACGGCCTCGACCTCGGCGCCCAGGGCGCCGACCTGGTCGACGTCGGCGGCGAGTCCACCCGCCCGGGCGCCACCCGCGTCGACGAGGACGAGGAACTGCGCCGCGTCATCCCTGTCGTCCGCGGCCTCGCCTCCGAAGGCGTCGTCGTCTCCGTCGACACCGTGCGCGCCTCCGTCGCCCGGCAGGCCCTCGCCGCCGGCGCCGCCCTCGTCAACGACGTCAGCGGCGGCCTCGCCGACCCCGACATGATCCCCGTCGTCGCCGACTCCGGCGCCCCCTTCGTCGTCATGCACTGGCGCGGCTTCCTGGAGGGCGGCAACGTCAAGGGCGTGTACGCCGACGTCGTCGGCGAGGTCCTCGACGAACTGCACGCGCGCGTGGACGCCGTCCTGGCCGGCGGCATCTCCCCCGACCGGATCGTCGTCGACCCCGGCCTCGGATTCTCCAAGAACTCCGAGCACGACCTGACCCTGCTCGCCCACCTCGACCGGCTGCACGCCCTGGGCCGCCCGCTGCTCGTCGCCGCCTCCCGCAAGCGGTTCCTCGGCCGGGTCCTGGCCGGACCCGAAGGAGCGCCCCCGCCGGCCCGGGAACGCGACGCCGCGACGGCCGCCGTCTCCGCACTCGCCGCGCACGCCGGCGCATGGGCGGTGCGCGTGCACGAGGTACGCGCCACGGCGGACGCGGTACGGGTCGCACGCGCAATAGAAGGAGCGCGCACCGGAACGGACGCGCCGGGCGAAGGAGCCCGGTGAGCGCCCCCCATACCGACGTCGAGCAGGTCGAGGCCGCCAACACCGCCTTCTACGAGGCACTGGAGAACGGCGACTTCGAGACCGTCTCCTCCCTCTGGCTCACCCCCGCCGACCTGGGCGTCGACGAGGAATACCACGACCCCGCCGACAGCGGCGTGATCTCCTGCGTGCACCCGGGCTGGCCGGTACTGACCGGCCGCGGCGAGGTCCTGCGGTCGTACGCGCTGATCATGGCGAACACCGACTACATCCAGTTCTTCCTCACCGACGTGCACGTCTCCGTCACCGGCGACACCGCCCTGGCGACCTGCACGGAGAACATCCTCAGCGGCGGCCCGGCCCCCGAGGGCAGCCAGGAACTCGGCCCGCTGGTCGGACAGCTGGTCGTCGCCACGAACGTGTTCCGACGCACCCGGGACGGCTGGAAGCTCTGGTCCCACCACGCCTCCCCGGTGCTCTCCGAGACCGACGAGGACGAGGAGGACGAAACGCCCTCCTGAGCCCGGGACACCCCCTGGCGGCCCAAGAAGTGGCTGGAATCACGAACTCGCGAGTAGGTACTGCCACCGGCCCATGAGCCGCCGGGTTCTCCGGGGAAAACACCCGATGAACCCTGCCGCGCTCCGGCGAACCCCACGCCCCGCACCCCGGCTCTGTCGGTGCCCGCAGGTAGATTCGTGTGAGGCCGGTCCATCGCCCGCACGCGATGCCGCCCGACCGCCACACCGACGATTGCAGGAGTGATTCGCGTGGATCGTGTCGCGCTGCGCGGCCTCAGGGCCCGCGGGCACCACGGTGTCTTCCCCAAGGAGCGCGAGGAAGGCCAGACCTTCATCGTGGACCTCTCCCTTGGCCTGGACACCCGTCCGGCGGCGGCCGACGACGACCTGACGAAGACCGTGCACTACGGCATCGTGGCCGAGGAGGTCGTCGCCGTGGTCGAGGGGGAGCCGGTGAACCTGATCGAGACGCTCGCCGAGCGGATCGCCCAGGTCTGCCTCAAACACGAGGGGGTAAGAGAGGTCGAGGTCCAGGTCCACAAGCCGGACGCGCCCATCACCGTCCCCTTCGACGACGTCACCGTCACCATCACCCGGAGCCGAGTATGACCGCATCCTCCCTGCGGGGTCCGAGCGACCCGACCGTCCAGCCGGTGCCCGCCTCCGTCGTCGAGCAGGTCGACGCCGCCGACACCACCCTGTCCAACCCCAAACGAGCCGTGGTCGCCCTCGGCTCCAACCTCGGCAACCGCCTGGAGACCCTGCAGGGCGCCATCGACGCCCTGGAGGACACCCCGGGCGTCCGCATCAAGGCCGTGTCGCCGGTCTACGAGACGGAGCCGTGGGGCGTCGCGCCCGGCAGCCAGCCGACGTACTACAACGCGATCGTGGTGCTGAAGACCACCCTCCCGCCGTCCTCCCTGCTGGAGCGGGCACACGCGGTCGAGGAGGCCTTCAACCGGGTGCGGGACGAGCACTGGGGCCCGCGCACCCTCGACGTCGACATCGTCGCCTACGCCGACGTCGTCTCCGACGACCCGCAGCTCACCCTCCCCCACCCGCGCGCCCACGAGCGCGCCTTCGTGCTCGCGCCCTGGTACGACATCGACCCGGAGGCCCTGCTGCCCGGCCGCGGCACGGTCGCGGACCTCCTGGCGGCCGTCACCCGGCACGGTGTGGAAGCGCGGGGGGACCTGGAACTCCGACTGCCCGAGTAGTCGTTAAGGTCGAGACGACCACATCGCTGCGGGGGAGCTGAAGGAAAACAGTGAAAGAGCTGCGGATCAGGGTGCTGGCCGGCGTCTTCGTCGTGGCCGGAGTGCTGTCCTGGGCGGCCGCCCGCCTCTGGAACGCGGTGGGGACGCTGCCCAGCGTGCCGGTGGCCGCCCCGATCGTCCTCGCCCTGATCGCCGTGGTCCTGCTCTCCACCGCACTCTCGCTGCGCGCCCGCCTCAAGGCCCAGCGCGAGCGCCGCCCCGGCGCCAAGGGAGTCGACCCCCTGATGGCGGCCCGCGCGGTCGTCTTCGGCCAGGCGAGCGCCCTCGTCGCCGCCCTCGTCGCCGGCATGTACGGCGGCACCGGCGTCTTCCTCCTGGAACTCCTCGACCTCCCCACCCGCCGCGACCAGGCCCTCTACGCGGCCTTCTCGGTCGTCGCCGGCATCGGCGTGATAGCGGCGGCCATCTTCCTGGAACGGGTGTGCAAGCTCCCGGAGGACGACGACAACGACCACAGCGGGGCCGAGCCGGTGGCGTGACCCCGGGCGGGCGTCAGCGGGCCAGTATCAGGCTCATCGCCTCGGCGCGGGTCGTGGCGTCCCTGAGCTGACCGCGGACCGCCGACGTCGTCGTCTTGGCACCCGGCTTGCGGATTCCGCGCACCGACATGCACATGTGCTCTGCTTCGACGACGACGATCACACCCCGGGCCTCCAGAATCCGCATGAGGGAGTCCGCGATCTGCGTGGTGAGCCTCTCCTGCACCTGAAGACGGCGTGCGAACACCTCCACCAGGCGCGCCAGCTTCGACAGACCCGTGATCTTGCCGGTCTCCGCAGGGATGTAGCCGACATGGGCCACGCCGTGAAACGGCAGCATGTGGTGCTCGCACAGACTGACGATTTCGATGTCCTTCACCAGGACCATCTCGTCATGCCCGAGGTCGAACGTCGTCGTCAGGACCTCCTCGGGCGACTGCTGATTCCCCGCCAGAAGCTCGCGATACGCCCGCGCCACCCGCGCCGGAGTCTCCCGCAGGCCCTCGCGGTCCGGGTCCTCGCCGACCGCGATCAGAAGTTCGCGTACGGCGTTCTCGGCGCGCTTCTCGTCGAACTCGCCGATGGTGCCTTCGCCGTCCAGGGTCACGGGGTCGGTCATCTGGGATGCCTCGTTCCTCGGGGGTGGGCGCATGTGGATCACGCGCCTCATGTACAGGCATTACGGAAATGCCGCGCCCCCCAGGCTAGATCCTGGGGGGCGCGGCATCCATTCCGAGCCAGGTGAGGCCGGTGTGAGTCAGCTCTCGGGGCGGTCCTCGGGAGCCTTCTCGACCGCGGGGGCGGATTCGGCCGCCGTGGCCTTGGCGGTGCTGATCGCCGCGGTGGCGCCGTTGGTCCCGTTGGTCAGTGCGAGCTCCTTCGGGGAGAGCACCGGCGGGCGGGTGGACGGCGTACGGCGGGAGGATCCGGTCCAGGCGGGCCGGGCCGGGCGCTTGACGATGGCGGAGAAGATCTCGGCGATCTCCTCCTTGCCCAGGGTCTCCTTCTCCAGGAGCTGGAGAACGAGGTTGTCGAGGACGTCGCGGTTCTCGACCAGGATCTCCCAGGCCTCGTTATGAGCATTCTCGATGAGTTTCTTTACTTCCTCGTCCACCAGGGCGGCGACCTCTTCCGAGTAGTCGCGCTGGTGGGACATCTCACGGCCGAGGAAGGGCTCGGTGTTGTCGCCGCCGAACTTGATCGCGCCGAGACGCTCGGTCATGCCGTACTGCGTGACCATCGCGCGGGCGGTGGCCGTGGCCTTCTCGATGTCGTTCGCGGCGCCGGTGGTCGGGTCGTGGAAGACCAGTTCCTCGGCCGCGCGGCCGCCCAGCATGTAGGCGAGCTGGTCGAGCATCTCGTTGCGCGTGGTCGAGTACTTGTCCTCGTCCGGCAGGACCATCGTGTAGCCGAGGGCGCGGCCGCGGGACAGGATCGTGATCTTGTGGACCGGGTCGGAGTTCGGGGAGGCCGCCGCGACCAGGGCGTGGCCGCCCTCGTGGTACGCGGTGATCTTCTTCTCCTTGTCCGACATGATCCGGGTCCGCTTCTGCGGGCCCGCGACCACACGGTCGATCGCCTCGTCGAGCATCTGGTTGTCGATGAGCTTGCGGTCGCTGCGGGCCGTGAGCAGGGCCGCCTCGTTCAGCACGTTCGACAGGTCCGCGCCGGTGAAGCCCGGCGTGCGGCGGGCGACCGCCGCGAGGTCGACGTCCGGCGCGACCGGCTTGCCCTTCTGGTGGACCTTGAGGATCTCCAGACGGCCCTGCAGGTCCGGCGGGTCGACCGCGATCTGGCGGTCGAAGCGGCCGGGGCGCAGCAGCGCCGGGTCGAGGATGTCGGGCCGGTTCGTCGCGGCGATGAGGATCACGCCGCCCTTGACGTCGAAGCCGTCCATCTCGACGAGCAGCTGGTTCAGCGTCTGCTCGCGCTCGTCGTGACCGCCGCCGAGGCCGGCGCCGCGGTGGCGGCCGACCGCGTCGATCTCGTCGACGAAGACGATCGCCGGGGCGTTCGCCTTGGCCTGCTCGAAGAGGTCACGGACTCGGGAGGCACCGACACCGACGAACATCTCGACGAAGTCGGAACCGGAGATCGAGTAGAAGGGGACGCCCGCCTCGCCGGCGACGGCGCGCGCGAGCAGCGTCTTGCCGGTGCCGGGGCGGCCGTAGAGGAGCACGCCCTTGGGGATCTTGGCGCCGACGGCCTGGAACTTGGCCGGCTCCTGCAGGAACTCCTTGATCTCGTGGAGTTCCTCGACGGCCTCGTCGCAGCCCGCGACGTCCGCGAAGGTCGTCTTCGGGGTGTCCTTGGTGATGAGCTTCGCCTTGGACTTGCCGAAGTTCATGACCCGGGAGCCGCCGCCCTGCATCTGGTTCATCAGGAACAGGAAGACGACCACGATGAGGACGAAGGGCAGCAGGGAGAGCAGGACGCTGACGAAGGCGTTCTGCTTGGTCGGCGCGACGGTGTAGCCGTCGGTGATCTGCTTGTCCTGGTACTTGGTCTGCAGCGTGTTGGCGAGGGCCACGCCTTGGTCGCCGATGTAGCTCGCCTGGATCTTCGAGCTGCCGTCGACCTTCTCGCCGTTCTTGAGCGTGACCTTGATGGTCTGCTCGTCACCGGTGGTCAGCTTGGCCGATTCCACCTTGTTGTCATTGATCGCCGCCACGACCTGGCCGGTGTCCACCGTCTTGTAGCCGCCGGACGAGCCGACGACCTGCATCAACACGACCACGGCAAGGACGGCCAGCACGATCCACATGACCGGCCCACGGAAGTATCGCTTCACGTCCATCCATACGGAGCGGTGTCGCCCCGTCCCTCCTGCCATAGTGAGTTTGATAAGACAGTTCTTCTGACGGTACCCCAGCATTGTGGCCCGAAGCCGCACGAAGCTGCGCGGACCACTGGTGAAACCCGTCTCTGCATGCTCCAACGGCGCGAAACCCGCTGGGGTTCCCGATCGTCTTACGTAAGTGGACCCTGCGGCGTATCAGCCGGGGTTCAGCCGCCGTAGACGTGAGGCGCGAGCGTACCCACGAACGGGAGATTGCGGTACTTCTCCGCGTAGTCGAGGCCGTAGCCGACGACGAACTCGTTGGGGATGTCGAAGCCGACCCACTCGACGTCGATGGCGACCTTGGCCGCGTCCGGCTTGCGCAGCAGGGTGCAGATCTTCAGGGTCTCGGGCTCGCGGGAGCCGAGGTTGTTGATCAGCCAGGACAGGGTCAGGCCCGAGTCGATGATGTCCTCGACGATCAGGACGTGCCGGCCCTTGATGTCGGTGTCGAGGTCCTTGAGGATCCGCACCACACCGGAGGACTGGGTGCCCGCGCCGTACGAGGACACGGCCATCCAGTCCATCGTGACGGGGGTGGACAGCGCCCGGGCGAGGTCCGCCATGACCATCACGGCGCCCTTGAGGACGCCGACGATGAGCAGGTCCTTGCCCGCGTACTCCGCGTCGATCTTCGCGGCCAGCTCGGCCAGCTTCGCGTCGATCTCTTCCTTGGTGATGAGCACCTGCTGGAGGTCGGCACCCATGTCTTTCGCGTCCACCCGCATCACTTTCGGTCGGTCGTCCCACCGGCCTACCCGGCCTTTCGGAGGAGCGCCGAGGAGCTCTCCGTGAGGTCGGGATTCAGCCTTGCCGAATCACCAGTCTGCCACCCTGGCGCTGGGCGACGACCTTGCCGGGGAGATTGATGGCCCCCTGGCCTCGCCAGCCGGTGATGAGGCGGTCGACTTCCTCGATGTGCCGGGCGAACAGGGAGCCGGCCGGTGCGCCCGCCTGGATGGCCGCGCGGCGCAGGATCCGGCGGCGCACCGCGGGGGGCAGGGCGTAGAGCTTGGCGCACTCCAGCAGGCCCGCGGCGTCCCGTACGGAGGCCTCGGCCTGGCTGGCCCAGGTGTCGAGGGCGTCGGCGTCGTCCCGGGAGAGCTGGGCGGTGCGGGCGAGCGCCTCGACGACGCCCTTGCCGAGGGCCTTCTCCAGGGCGGGCAGGCCCTCGTGGCGGAGCCGGGAGCGGGTGTAGGCCGGGTCCGCGTTGTGAGGATCGTCCCAGACGGGCAGGGACTGGACCATGCAGGCCTTGCGGGCGGTCTGCCGGTCCAGCTGGAGGAACGGGCGGCGGTAACGGCCGCCGGCCCCCGAGACCGCGGCCATTCCGGACAGGGAGCGGATGCCGGAGCCGCGGGCGAGGCCGAGCAGGACGGTTTCGGCCTGGTCGTCCCTGGTGTGGCCGAGCAGGATCGCGGCGCCGCCGTGCCGTTCGAGCGCGGCGTCCAGGGCGGCGTAGCGGGCGTCCCGGGCGGCGGCTTCGGGTCCGCCGTCGCGGCCGACGGCCACAGTGATGGACTCGACCGGATCGAGGCCGAGTTCGCGCAGCCGCAGGACGACCTCCTCGGCGCGCAGGTCGGAGCCGGGCTGCAGGCCGTGGTCGACGGTGATGCCGCCCGCGCGGATGCCGAGCTTGGGGGCCTCGAAGGCGAGGGCGGAGGCGAGTGCCATGGAGTCGGCGCCGCCGGAGCACGCGACGAGGACGAGCGGGGAGGGGGGCCGCTCGTTCGGTGTCTGCTCCGGGATCTCCGGGGCCTCGGGGAGGCCGCCGGCATGGCGCGCGAGGCGCACGCCGATGCGCCCACCGGCGCGCTCGCCGGCGGTGCGGGCGTGGCGGCTGTCGTCGGTGAGGATGTCGTGGAGGACGCGGCGAACCGCCAGGCGTATCGCCGCGACCGCAGGATGGGGACCCATGTCCGGTTCCCTTCATGAAGTTGTCGGGGGGTGAACCCGAGATCGGTCACTCAGAGTGTGTAGATGGTGACAGAAACGGGCCGTTCCCCGAGCATCGCACGCCTACCCATCGCTCACGGTCCCTCGGACGGGTGATTGGAGGGGCGTTCGCCTGCCGTCGGCCGGTTTCCGTTCACCACACATCCGTCGGTTCACGACTCGGCCTTGCGGTGCACCCGCGCGACCCAGTCCGCCGGTTTGGCGATCTCCGCCTTGGTCGGCAGGGTGTTCGGGGAGGTCCACACCCGGTTGAAGCCGTCCATGCCGACCTGCTCGACGACGGCCCGCACGAACCGTTCGCCGTCCCGGTACTGACGGAGTTTGGCGTCCAGACCGAGCAGCTTGCGCAGGGTCATGTCGAGCCGGGAGGCGCCCTTGGCGCGCCGCTGCTGGAACTTCTCGCGGATCTCGGCGACGGTCGGCACCACCGCGGGTCCGACGCCGTCCATGACGAAGTCGGCGTGGCCCTCCAGGAGGGACATGACGGCGGTGAGCCGACCGAGGATCTCGCGCTGGGCCGGGGTCTGCACGAGTTCGACGAACGACCGTCCGCCGTCGTCCTCCTCGGCCTCGGGGCGGCTCCCGGCGAGGGACTGGGCGGCGTCCCGGATGCGTTCGAGGACGGTCATCGGGTCGACGTCCGTCTCCGACAGGAACGACTGGATCTCGCCCTCCAGATGGGCGCGCAGCCAGGGCACCGCCGTGAACTGGGTGCGGTGCGTCTCCTCGTGCAGGCACACCCACAGGCGGAAGTCGTGGGGCCGGACGTCGAGTTCGCGCTCCACGTGGACGATGTTCGGGGCGACGAGCAGCAGCCGGCCGCCGCCGTTCTCGTCCGCCGGGAGGTCCCGGGAGGAGGGGGCGAAGGTCTCGTACTGGCCGAGGACCCGGGACGACAGGAACGACAGCAGCATGCCGAGTTCCACGCCGGTGACCTTGCCGCCGACCGCGCCGAGGACCGAGCCGCCGGGAGTGCCCGCGCGCCGTTCCTGCATCTTCTCGAGCAGCGGCTTGAGGAGTTCACGGAAACCGGCGACGTTCGCCTTCACCCAGCCGGGCCTGTCCACCACCAGAACGGGGGTGTCGTGAATGTCGTCGGTCCCCATACGAGTGAAGCCCCGGACGTGTTCCTCCGAGGCCTTCGCGTGCCGCCGCAGTTCCGCGACGATGCCCCGGGCCTCGTCGCGGCTCACCTCGGGCCCCGGCCGCACGAGCCGGGTCGCGGTCGCCACCGCGAGATTCCAGTCGACCATCCCAGAAGAAGCAGCGCCACCGATGCTCGTCATGCGTCAACCGTACGTTAGCGCTACCGCTTGGGGCAGGCCGTGGCGGTTGGTGAGGTTGGCGTGACTTGTGTGGTGGGGTCGGGTTGGGGGCTTGCGTGGGCAGGGGGCGGTTGGTCACAGGCCCGCCAAGGCCGTTGCCGTCCTGTCCAGGGCCGCCTGGGCCGCCGGCGGGTTGGTCGTGTTCGAGGTGAGGAAGGCGAAGGCCAGGAGGCGGCCGTCCTTGTCGACGACCGTGCCCGCGAGGGTGTTGACCCCGGTGAGGGTGCCGGTCTTGGCGCGTACGACGCCGGCTGCGCCGTCCGTGTAGCGGCCGGCGAGGGTGCCCGTGAAGTGGGCGACGGGGAGGCCGGTGAGGACCGCGCGCAGGCCCGGCCGGTCCACGTCGGCGGCCTTGACGAGGAGGGCGGTGAGGAGGTTCGCCGTCACCCGGTCGTCTCGGTTCAGGCCGCTGCCGTCGTGGAAGGAGGCTCCCGCCATCGGCAGGCCCAGCTTGGTCAGCTGGGCGTCGATCGCGGCCGCTCCCCCGTCGAAACTGGCCACCTTGCCGCTCGCGAGCGCCGTCTGGCGGGCGAGTGCCTCGGCGATGTCGTTGTCGCTGTTGGTCAGCATGCGTTCGACGATCGAGGAGAGCGGCGGCGAGGAGACGGTGGCGAGGGTCTCGGCCCGGCTGCTCGCCTTGGAGGTGCCGGGCGACGAGGTCTTGATGCCGGCGTCCGCCAGGAAGCCCGCGAACTTCCGTGCCGCGTCGGCCGCCGGGTCGCCCACCCGGAGCGCGGGTCCCTCGGTGGAGTCGTTGGTGCGGCCCTCGTCGGCCGTCAGGGGGCTCACGCGCGCGAGGTTGTCGTTGACGCCGATGGAGTGCAGGTCGGGGCCGGAGTAGAGCGTGGTGTCGTACGACAGCGTGATCTGTCCGATGCCCCGCGCGGTCAGCGATTTCGCCGTCTCGGTGGCGAGGGTGCGCAGGCTGGCCCAGCCGGCCGCGTCCTTGCGGGCGGTCAGGGTGGGGTCGCCGCCGCCGATCAGGACGACCTCCCGGGTGCCGGGTTCGAGGGCCACGCGCGTGGTGATGCGGTGGTCGGGGCCGAGGGCGGAGAGGGCGGCGACGGCGGTGGCGATCTTCGTGGTGGAGGCGGGGGTCATGGCGGTGTCGGCGCCGGAGCCGTACAGGCGGCTGCCGGTGGCCACGTCGACGACGACGGCGGCACGGGTGCTGCCGAGCGCCGGGGCCTTCAGGAGGGGCCCCAGGAGGTTCGTGACGGCCGTTCCGAAGATGCCGACGGACTTTCCGGCGGGCGCCGACTTCACGGTGTTGGTGGCACCGTCCAGCCCCGTCAGGACGGGCCCGGCGCTGGGTGCGGGGCTGGGCCTGCCGTCGGCTGTGACGGAGTCCGCACCGGAGCCGTGATCTGTGCCACCCGTCCGCTCCAGGGCGGCGGCCCGGTCCCGCTCGGCCGTACGCTGGCCGTCGGCGTCCCAGGGGCCCGCCGCGGTCACCGCACCGGCGGCCAGCGCGAGCCCGGCCGTGGCGGCGCCCGCGGTGTACTGCCAGGTCCTGAGGGTCCGGGACCGAGGTCGAGGGGGGCGGACCAGGGTGGCCAGCCGGGGTCCCGTCGCGCGCGTGACGCGTGCGAGCCACGGTCCGACTGCCCGCCGCAACCGCGCGACCTGCGGTTTCGTGGCGTTCACCAGGTGCACCAGCCGCGGTCGTAGGGCGCCCACGAGCTTCCGCACACGCGGTTTCGCGGACTGCCAAGGCCTCAGCTCTGGCACGACCACCAG
Source organism: Streptomyces sp. NPDC013157 (assembly GCF_042899865.1). Taxonomy (NCBI): domain Bacteria; kingdom Bacillati; phylum Actinomycetota; class Actinomycetes; order Kitasatosporales; family Streptomycetaceae; genus Streptomyces; species Streptomyces sp. NPDC013157. Next base: position 70,599 of record NZ_JBIBAK010000021.1, read on the forward strand.
CCCCTTTCGCGATCACACACCTGCGTGGGGGACACTTAACCATCAGAACTATGTGTTGATCATGGAGGAGCCACCGGTGGAGTTCGACGTCACGATCGAGATCCCGAAGGGTTCGCGGAACAAGTACGAGGTGGACCACGAGACCGGTCGGATCCGCCTCGACCGTCGTCTCTTCACCTCGACCGCCTACCCGACCGACTACGGCTTCGTCGAGAACACCCTCGGCGAGGACGGCGACCCGCTGGACGCGCTGGTCATCCTGGACGAGCCGACCTTCCCGGGCTGCCTGATCAAGTGCCGCGCCATCGGCATGTTCCGGATGACGGACGAGGCCGGCGGCGACGACAAGCTGCTGTGCGTCCCGGCGACCGACCCGCGCGTGGAGCACCTGCGCGACATCCACCACGTGTCGGAGTTCGACCGCCTGGAGATCCAGCACTTCTTCGAGGTCTACAAGGACCTGGAGCCCGGCAAGTCCGTCGAGGGCGCCAACTGGGTCGGCCGCACCGACGCCGAGGCGGAGATCGAGCGGTCGTACAAGCGCTTCAAGGAGACCGGCGGTCACTGAGACCACCCCGGTGTGCCAGCACCGGGAAACGGGCCGCACGCACGCGTGCGGCCCGTTTTTCGTGTCTGCGTGATCTCCCTCACGGCTGGTTTTCGTGTCCGCTGTGTGGTCACGCGCATACTGAGGCTGTCGTGAAGGTGTCGTTCAGGGAGCGTTACGACGGTGACGGAGGCGGAGGACCGCAAGCCCAGGTCGGACGAGGCGCGGTACGACCCGGAACTCACGTCCGAGTTCGCCGTCCCCCGGGGCATCGAGGTCCCTGAGAGCGGTGGCGGTGAGCCGGAGACGACGTCCGAGTTCGCGGTGCCGGAGGGACTCGCGGCACCGCAGCCGGCGGGTGCCGGGCCGGAGGGGTCGGCGTTCAGCCCGCCGAGCACCTACAGCGCCCAGGACGCCCCGCCCGTCTTCACGCCCGCCTCCGGGTTCCCGGCCGTCAGCCTCGTCAAGGACGCGCCCTGGCAGGACCGGATGCGCACGATGCTGCGCATGCCGGTGGCGGAGCGGCCGGCCGTGGAGCCGGTGCAGAAGGCCGAGGAGGGCGCTCCCGCCGTCCCGCGCGTGCTCGACCTGACCCTGCGCATCGGGGAGTTGCTGCTGGCCGGCGGGGAGGGCGCGGAGGACGTGGAGGCCGCGATGTTCGCGGTCTGCCGGTCGTACGGGCTCGACCGGTGCGAGCCGGGCGTCACCTTCACGCTGCTGGCGATCTCGTACCAGCCCTCGCTCGTCGACGACCCCGTGACCGCCTCCCGGACGGTGCGGCGGCGCGGGACCGACTACACGCGCCTGTCCGCCGTCTTCCGCCTCGTGGACGACCTCACCGACCCCGAGACCCATGTCTCCCTGGAGGAGGCCTACCGGCGGCTCGCGGAGATCCGCCGCAACCGGCACCCGTACCCCGGCTGGGCGCTGACCGCCGCGAGCGGGCTGCTCGCCGGGGCCGCCTCCGTGCTGGTCGGCGGTGACCTGCTGGTGTTCGTGGCGGCGGCGATCGGCGCGATGCTCGGCGACCGGCTGGCGTGGCTGTGCGCGGGGCGGGGGCTGCCGGAGTTCTACCAGTTCATGATCGCCGCGATGCCGCCGGCCGCGATCGGGGTCGCCTTCTCGCTCGCCCACGTCGACGTCGCGGCGTCCGCCGTCGTCACCGGTGGACTCTTCGCGCTGCTGCCCGGGCGGGCCCTCGTGGCGGGCGTCCAGGACGGGCTCACCGGTTTCTACATCACCGCCTCCGCGCGGCTGCTGGAGGTCATGTACTTCTTCGTCGGCATCGTCATCGGGGTGCTGACGGTCCTGTACTTCGGCGTGAAGCTGGGCGGCCGGCTCAACCCCGACGCGGCGCTGATCACCTCGGAGCGGCCGCTGCTGCAGATCGCCGCCTCGATGGTGCTGTCGCTGACCTTCGCCGTCCTGCTCCAGCAGGAACGATCCACCGTGCTGGCCGTCACCCTCAACGGAGGTGTGGCGTGGTGCGTCTACGGTGCGATGCGCTACGCCGGGGGGATCTCGCCGGTCGCCTCCACGGCGGTGGCGGCCGGGCTGGTGGGGCTGTTCGGGCAGCTGCTGTCGCGGTACCGGTTCGCGTCCGCGCTGCCGTACACGACGGCGGCGATCGGGCCGCTGCTGCCGGGGTCGGCGACCTACTTCGGGCTGCTGTCGATGGCTCAGAACGAGGTCGACAAGGGGCTGGTGTCGCTGGCCAAGGCGGCGTCGCTCGCGATGGCCATCGCCATCGGGGTCAATCTGGGGTCGGAGATCTCCCGGCTGACCCTGCGGGTGGGGTCGGCCGGGAAGCGTCGGGCCGCGAAGCGGACCAGGGGGTTCTGAGCGCCCACCGGGGTGGGGGTTCAGGTGCGACGACGACTGCGGGTGCGTCGTGGCTGGTCGCGCAGTTCCTCCCCCAGCCTTCGGCCGGGGGTACCCCCAGCGCCCCTCAGGGGCGGTACTGCTGCTCCTCGTTGTACGGGTACTGCTGCTGGCCGTAGCCGCCCTGGTCGTAGTACGGCTGCTGCTGGCCGTATTGCTGCTGGGGCTGAGGCTGGGACGGCTGACCGTACTGCTGCTGGGGCTGAGGCTGGGACGGCTGACCGTACTGCTGCTGGGGCTGAGGCTGGGACGGCTGGCCGTACTGCTGCTGGGTGTACGTCGGCTCGATCCTGCGGAGCTGGGTCGTCGCGTCGTCCATCACCGGGGGTGCCGGGTGCTGCGGAACCGGCACCGGCTGCGGCTGCTGTGCCGCCGCCTTCTTGTCCTTCGCACGGGCCCGCAGGAACTCGATGATGATCGGGACGACCGAGATCAGGACGATCAGGATCAGGATCGCCTCGATGTTGTTCTTGACGACGTCGATCTTGCCGAGCCAGGAGCCGAGCAGGGTGACGCCGGCGCCCCACAGGACGCCGCCGATGACGTTGAAGGTGAGGAACGAGCGGTAGGCCATGCCGCTGACGCCGGCGATGATCGGCGTGAACGTGCGGATCACCGGCACGAAGCGGGCCAGGATCAGGGACTTCGGGCCGTGCTTCTCGAAGAACTCGTGCGCCTTCGCCACGTTCTCCTGCTTGAAGAGGCGGGAGTCCGGGCGGTTGAAGAGCGTCGGGCCGACCTTCTTGCCGAACATGTAGCCCGCCTGGTCGCCGAGGATCGCGGCGAGGCAGATCAGGCCTATGGCGCCCCACAGCGGGAAGTCCAGCTGGTTCGAGGTGATCAGCAGGCCGCAGGTGAAGAGGAGGGAGTCGCCCGGGAGGAAGAAGCCGATCAGGAGGCCGGACTCGGCGAAGACCACCAGGAGCAGGCCCCAGATGCCGAACGAGTCGAGAAGTTGGTTCGGATCCAGCCAGCTCGGGCCGAGGGCGAGCGTCATCACGGTTCCGGGCTCCTGAAGGGGGAAGGCACGTCGGGTTCCTTGTGCGGGCGCACAAAGCTATCAACGTAATGTGTCCGCCCCAGGTTCCACCGGTGGAACCTGGATGGACTGTGCCCGGCCTGGGGAATGGCTGTGGACATGGGTATCGAAGAGTACGGCGGCGGTCAGGGACCGCAGGCCGATGTGCTGGTCGTCACCACGAACGACATCCCCGGATACCGGGTGCGGGAGGTCGTCGGCGAGGTCTTCGGGCTGACCGTGCGCTCCCGGCACCTGGGCAGTCAGATCGGCGCGGGTCTGAAGTCGATGATCGGCGGCGAGCTGAAGGGGCTGACGAAAACGCTCGTCCAGACCCGCAACCAGGCCATGGAACGGCTGATCGAGCAGGCACGCGCGCGTGGGGCCAACGCAGTGCTGGCCTTCCGGTTCGACGTGACCGAGGCGGCGGACGCGGGGACCGAGGTCTGCGCGTACGGCACCGCCGTCGTCATCGACAGGGAGTAGGTCCGGATCGACAGGGAGCAGGTCCGGACCCGGGTCACGCGGTGTGCCGGGCCGCGTTCGCCTCGATCGCCTCCTTGAGGTGTTCGGCCAGGCCCGGGGCCATCGCGTCGTAGAAGGCCTTGAAGCGCTCGTCGGAGACGTACATCGCGGCGAGGCAGCGGTGCATCTCGTGCGGGCAGTCGTAGAACCAGGCCGAGATGTGCCGCCGGTGTTCCTCCGCCATGTCCATGGCCCGCTCGCCGGCCGGCGGCTCGGCGGCGGTCACCAGGGCGGCGTAACGCTCGCTCCAGTCGTCGACCTCGTCCTTCATGCGCTGCCAGTCTGCCTTGGTGTAGCGGGCCGCGCGGCGCTGGGACTCGGCGTAGGCCTCGGTGCCGCCCCAGCGCTGCTCGGCCTCCTCGGCGTACTGCTCGGGGTCCTTGTCGCCGAAGACCTCGAAGCGTTCCTCGGGGGTGAGGTTGATGCCCATCCTGCGTGCCTCCATGGCGTGCTCCACGGCCGCGGCCATCCTCTGCAGCTTCTCGATCCGGGCGGTCAGCAGTTCGTGCCGGCGGCGCAGGTGTGCGCGCGGGTCCGCGTCCGGGTCGTCGAGCAGGGCCGCGACCTCGTCGAGCGGGAAGCCGAGCTCCCGGTAGAACAGGATCTTCTGGAGCCGGTCGAGGTCGGCGTCGCCGTAACGCCGGTGCCCCGCGGTGCTGCGCTCGCCCGGCACCAGCAGGCCGATCTCGTCGTAGTGGTGCAGGGTGCGCACGGTGACGCCGGCGAACCCGGCGGCCTGTCCTACGGAGTAGTTCACTTCCGCTCCTTTCCGTGCTCCACCCTGGGGCCTCACGTCACGTGAGGTGCAAGCCCGTTCCGCACGGAGACCTTCGGACGCCTTTCGCCGCACAGTTCGGGATGTTGTGTCGGTTTTGCCCGCTTATCGTGAGCCCGTGGCCCAGGACACCGCGCAGCAGGCGCTCCCCATCCCGCCCTCGGCCCCCGCGCGCGCCCTGCTGCCGCTGATCCTGCCCGCCCTCGTCGTCGGGGTCGGCAGCAGCCTGCTGTTCCTGCTGGTGAGCTCGCTGGCCGAACGGCTGCAGCACGTGCTGTGGAACAACCTTCCGGACGCCCTGGGCGTCGGACGGTACTCGGTGCTGTGGATGCTGGTGATGCTGACGGCCACCGGGATCGCGGTGGGGCTGGTGGTGTGGAAGGTGCCCGGGCACGCGGGGCCCGATCCGGCCACCCTGGGCCTGGAGGCGGTGGCGCTGCCGCCCGTGGTGCTGCCGGGGCTGACGCTGGCGACCGTGCTGATGCTGGCGGGCGGCCCGAGCCTCGGCCCGGAGAGCCCCCTCATCGCCGTCAACGTCGGGCTCGCACTGTGGCTCGGGCGGCTCGCGATGCCCCGGCTGCCGGGCTCGCTGTGGCCCGCGCTGGCCGACGCGGCCACGCTCGGCGCGCTGTTCGGGACACCGGTGGCGGCGGCCCTCGTGATCTCCGAGGCGCTGGCCGGGAAGCCGCTGAAAGGGGCGCTGTGGGACAACCTCTTCGGGCCGCTGATGGCCGCGGGGGCGGGCGCGATGACGACCGCGCTGGTGGCCCACCCGACCCTGGACCTCGGACTGCCCGCACTCGGCCACCCGCGCTGGCCCGACCTGGTGGCGGCCCTGGTGATCGCCCCCGCGGCCGCACTGCTGGGCATGTGCGCCGTCTACGCCTTCCCGTACGTCCACGGCGCCTTCCGGCGCCTCGGACACCCCATGGTGGCCCTTCCGGTCGGCGGCCTGGTACTGGGCCTGCTGGGCGCGCTGGGCGGCCATCTGACGCTCTTCAAGGGGCTGGACGAGGTCGCGGAGCTCGCGAAGGATCCGGCGGGCTGGTCGGCGGGCCAGTACGCCGTGATGACGGTCGTCAAACTGGCCGCGCTGACGGTGGCCTCCGCCTGCGGTTTCCGCGGTGGCCGGATCTTTCCGTCGGTGTTCATCGGCGCGGCCTTCGGGCTGTGCGCCCACGCCCTGGTGCCCGCGGTCCAGCCCTCGGTGGGCGTGGCGGCGGGGGTACTGGGCATGCTGTTGGCGATCACCCGGCAGGGCTGGGTGAGCCTGTTCACGGCCGCGGTGCTCGTGGCGTCGACGAGCATCCTCGCGCTGCTGTGCATCGCGTCGCTGCCCGCGTGGCTGCTCGTGACCGGGCGGCCGAGAATGCAGTTGCGGGCGGACGGTACGGCCCTGCGCTGATCCTTGTGAATTCCCTCGCGTCGTCCACATCGCACACATCGCCTATATCGTTCGCGTCGCCCAGGAGGCACTCCTCATGCCGCTGCACAAAGGTCCCCAGAAGCACCAAGAGCGACCCATGTCCGTCAACCCGTTCTTCGGCGAGGCGAACCCGGTCGCCGGCATGGCCGAGGCCCCGCCCACGCACCGGCTGCCGGACGGCCCGCTGCCGCCCTCGACCGCCTACCAACTGGTGCACGACGAGCTGATGCTGGACGGCAACGCCCGGCTGAATCTGGCCACTTTCGTCACCACCTGGATGGAGCCCCAGGCCGGGATCCTGATGGCGGAGTGCGACGACAAGAACATGATCGACAAGGACGAGTACCCGCGCACCGCCGAGCTGGAGCGGCGCTGTGTGGCCATGCTCGCCGACCTGTGGAACGCGCCGGATCCGGCGAACACCATCGGCTGTTCGACGACCGGCTCCAGCGAGGCCTGCATGCTGGCCGGGATGGCGCTCAAGCGGCGCTGGATGAAGCGCAACACCGACCGCTATCCGGGCACCGCCCGCCCGAACCTGATCATGGGCATCAACGTCCAGGTCTGCTGGGAGAAGTTCTGCAACTTCTGGGAGGTCGAGCCCCGGTTCGTGCCCATGGACGGCGACCGCTACCACCTGGACCCGCAGGCCGCCGCCGACCTCTGCGACGAGAACACCATCGGGGTCGTCGCCATCCTCGGCTCCACCTTCGACGGGTCCTACGAGCCGGTCGCCGACCTCTGCGCGGCCCTGGACGCCCTCCAGGAGCGCACCGGGGTCGACGTCCCGGTCCACGTGGACGGCGCGTCCGGCGGAATGGTCGCGCCCTTCCTGGACGAGGACCTGGTGTGGGACTTCCGGCTCCCGCGTGTGGCCTCGATCAACACCTCGGGGCACAAGTACGGGCTGGTGTACCCGGGCGTCGGCTGGGCGCTGTGGCGGGACAGGGAGGCACTGCCCGAGGAACTGGTCTTCCGGGTCAACTACCTGGGCGGCGACATGCCCACCTTCGCCCTGAACTTCTCCCGCCCCGGCGCCCAGGTGGTCGCGCAGTACTACACGTTCCTGCGCCTGGGCCGGGACGGCTACCGCGCGGTGCAGCAGGCGTCCCGGGACGTGGCGACCGAGCTCGCCGAACGCATCGAGGCGCTCGGCGACTTCCGGCTCCTCACCCGGGGCGACGAGCTGCCCGTGTTCGCCTTCACCACCGCCGACCACGTGACCGCGTACGACGTCTTCGACGTGTCACGGCGGCTGCGTGAGAACGGCTGGCTGGTGCCCGCCTACACCTTCCCGGCGAACCGGGAGGACCTGTCGGTGCTGCGGGTGGTGTGCCGAAACGGCTTCTCGAAGGACCTGGCGGACCTGTTCGTCGAGGACCTGTCCCGGCTGCTGCCCGGACTGCGCCGGCAGCCGCATCCGCTGACCCACGACAAGGACGCGGCCACCAGCTTCCATCACTGAGCGCTCCGCTGGGAGCGCCGCGATGTGGCGCCTGCCGCCTGCCGTCTGCCCTCTGCAGCGCCGTCGTGGCCGGTCGCGCAGTTCCCCGCGCCCCTTTCGGGGCGCGGGGCGCTCAAGGAGCTAGGAGCCCTGTTCCAGCGCCACGAGTTCGAAGGCGGTCTTCCCGTCCAGCGACTCGCGGACGATGTCGGCGTGGCCCGCGTGCCGGGCGGTCTCGCGGATGAGGTGGAGGCAGACCCAACGCATGGAGACCCGGCCCTCCGGCGGGAACCAGGGCTGCGGCGGGAGCGGGAAGGTGTCGTCGAGGCTGGGGACGGAGCGGATGAACTTCTCCGTCTCGGCGGCGACCTGCTCCCAGTGGGCGAGCTGGGAGGCCACCGTCTCGTCCCTGACCAGCTGGAAGGTCTCGTGCCAGTTCGACTGGTCGCGCTGGATCGCCGGCGGCTCCTGCCTGGCCCGCGCGATCCAGCTCTGCTCGACCTCGGCGCAGTGCTTGAGCAGGCCCGCCAGGGACAGCTCGCTCGCGCTCGGCCTGCTCGCGGCCTGCTCGTCGGTCAGGCCGAGCAGGGCCCGGCGGATGCCGCCGCGCTGCTCCTCGATGAAGGAGAGCAGTGCTCCGCGCTCGTCGCCCTGTGCTTCCGCGGGAACGTGAGTGACCATGTCCGGCCGCCTTTCCTCGGTCTGTGCTGCCCTGACCTGACCGAAGCTACGGGCCCTCTAGGACAGCTCGCGTCCTAAAGGGCCCGGGTGGCCGAACTCCCTCGGCTAGAACGGGAAGCCGCTCCGGCCGTGCTGTACCGAGATCCACTTCAGGGTGGTGAAGGACTCCACGGTCGTCTCGCCGTTCAGGCGGCCGATCCCGGAGTGCTTCTCGCCGCCGAAGGGGACGACGGGCTCGTCGTGGACGGTGCCGTCGTTGACGTGGAACATCCCGGTGTCGATCTGCTTGGCGAAGGCCACGCCCCGCTCGACGTTCCCGGTGTGGACCGCGCCGCTGAGGCCGTAGGGGGTGTCGTTGACGAGGCGTACGGCCTCCTCCTCGCCGTCGAACGGGATGAGGAAGGCGACCGGGCCGAAGACCTCCTGGCGGAGCAGGTCGGAGTCGGCGGGGACGCCGGTGAGGACCGAGGGCTCGACCAGGTTGTCGGTGGTCGTGCCGCGCAGCAGGGCGGTGGCGCCCTCGGCGACGGCCTGCTCGACGGTGGACGAAATCGACTCCGCCTGCTGGGAGTTGATCAGCGGGCCGATCACGGTCTCCGGGTCGCTCGGGTCGCCGGCCTTGAGGGTCCGCACCTTGGCGACGAACTTCTCGGTGAACTCGTCCGCGATCGAGCGGTCGACCAGGACGCGGTTGGCGGCCATGCAGACCTGGCCCTGGTGGACGTACCGGCTGAAGACCGCGGCGTCGACCGCGTAGTCGATGTCGGCGTCGTCGAGGACCACGATCGCGCTGTTGCCGCCCAGTTCGAGCACCGAGCGCTTGAAGAGCGAGGCGCAGACGGTGGCCACGTGCCGGCCGACCTTGTCGGAGCCTGTGAAGGAGATGACCTTCGGGATCGGGTGCTCGATGAAGGCGTCGCCGATCTCCGCGATGTCGGTGACGACGACGTTGAGCAGGCCGCCGGGCAGGCCCGCGTCCTCGAAGATCTTCGCGACCAGGGTGCCGCCGACGATCGGGGTGTTCTGGTGCGGCTTGAGGACCACCCCGTTGCCGAGCGCGAGCGCCGGGGCGACCGACTTGATCGAGAGCAGGAAGGGGAAGTTGAAGGGGCTGATCACGCCCACCACACCGACCGGCACCCGGTAGAGGCGGTTCTCCTTGCCGTCCACCGGGGAGGGCAGGATTCTGCCCTCGGGGCGCAACGCCCACTGGATCGACTCGCGCAGGAACTCCTTGGCGAGGTGCAGCTCGAAGGCGGCCTTCAGATGCGTGCCGCCGAGCTCGGCGATGATCGCCTCGGTGATCTCCGCGTCGCGCTCCTCGATGAGGCGCAGGGCCTTCTCGAAGACGGCGCGGCGGGCATAGGGATTGGTGGCGGCCCACTGCTTCTGGGCGCGCGCGGCGGCCTGGTAGGCCTGATCTATCTCCTCGACCGCGGCTATGGTGATCGACGCGAGCTTCTCACCGTCGTACGGGTTGAAGTCGATGATGTCCCAGGAACCGGTCCCCGGGCGCCACTCACCGTCGATGTACTGCTGGGCCAGGTCGGTGAAATAGGACGACATGTGATCCCTCGATCCCCTGCTGCGACGGCAGTCGACGCGGACACCCGGTCCGCATCCACATCACGGTCTGATCACGCGTCATCGTACTTGCGTCACACGACAGTTGGGGCATCAGTTCGATGATCTAGGGGAATCCCCCGGGGCATCGACATGTCTACGACAGCTGGAGCAGCCCGCGCAGCAGGTCCCGGCTCTCGTCCGGTCCCGGGCTGTCCTGCTGGAGCTCCTTGAGCGCCTGCTCGTACTGGGCGACGTCCTCGCGCTTGTCGAGGTAGAGCGCGCTGGTGAGCTGCTCCAGGTACACCACGTCGGACAGGTCCGACTCGGGGAAGCTCAGGATGGTGAACGAACCGCCCTCCCCGGAGTGCCCGCCGAAGCTGAACGGCATGATCTGCAACCGTACGTTGGGCCGCTCGGAGATCTCGACGAGGTGCTGGAGCTGGCCGCGCATCACCTCGCGGTCGCCATAGGGACGGCGCAGGGCGGCCTCGTCCAGGACGATGTGGAAGTCGGGTGCGTTCTCGGCCACCAGGTACTTCTGCCGCTCCAGGCGCAGCGTGACGCGCCGTTCGATGTCGGCCTCGCCGGCCCCCTTCATGCCGCGCCGCACCACTGCGCGCGCGTACTCCTCGGTCTGCAGCAGGCCGTGGATGAACTGCACCTCGTAGGCGCGGATCAGGTGCGCCGCGCCCTCCAGACCGACATAGGTGGGGAACCAGGTCGGCAGGACGTCGGAGTAACTGTGCCACCAGCCGGCCACGTTGGCCTCCCGGGCGAGAGAGAGCAGCTGTTCACGCTCGGCCTCGTCGGTGATGCCGTACAGCGTCAGCAGGTCTTCCACGTCCCTGGTCTTGAAGCTCACCCGGCCCAGCTCCATGCGACTGATCTTCGACTCCGAGGCGCGGATCGAGTACCCCGCGGCCTCCCGCGTGATCCCCCGGGCCTCGCGCAGCCGCCTGAGTTGCGAGCCGAGCAGCATTCGCCGCACCACCGATCCGGGCTCTCCCGCGCTCACGTTCGCCAGCCTCCCCAACCGTCTTCAGGGCCCGCAGTCTGCCACTAAAACACTTCGAGCAGTACTCGTCCGGTTACGGAAACGGCAAGCGGCCAAAGTTTAAGCACAGGAACTTGCAAGCAGGTAGTAAGCCAAGGGCGGCAAGTTGGCGGAAAAAATGGCCAACAAGCGGTACGGGAGGGTCCAATTCGGTCGCGTGCACGTGCATCTGCCCTTGCATCTGCTCTGCGCATCCGAAACCATGGTCCCGCGCCACCGCTGCATCGCAACGACCGCGAATTCCCGGGAGTGCCTCGCATGGGGACGAATGGATCGACCATGCTCAAGCCATTACGGCAGGGCCTTCCGCCGCTTGATCCCGCGGCCGCGTCCAACGCCGCCTCCTGTGCCCTGCCCGCCCGCTACGAAGCGGTGCGCGAGGCCCGCCGGTTCACCCGGAGAACGCTCGGCCAGTGGGACGTCGGCGACCGCTTCGACGACATCTGCCTCGTCGTGTCGGAGCTCGTCACCAACGCCCTGCGGCACGCGGTGCCCGGTGAGACCGACTACCTCGTCGCACCCCAGGGGCCGGCGGTGCGGCTGCACCTGATGCGGTGGACCGGACGGCTGGTGTGCGCGGTGCGCGATCCCAGCCACGAGACGCCCGTCCCGCGCGACTCGGACGACTTCTCGGCGGAGTCGGGCCGCGGGCTGTTCCTGGTCGACTCGTTCAGCGACGGCTGGGGCTGGCACCCGCTGGCGGGCGCCCTCAGCGGCAAGGTCGTGTGGGCGCTGTTCCGGCTGCAGGCCGCCGAGTGACGGACCCGGCGTCTTCGGACGCCGGGTTTCTACGCGCGTTACCCGGGCGTTGTGCACCGAACGCACCGGGTTGCCCCGGATGCGGCCGCCGTCAGCTCGTGATCAGGTGGTCGAACTCGCCGTCCTTGACGCCGAGGAGCATCGCCTCGATCTCGGCCCGCGTGTAGACGAGCGCCGGCCCGTCCGGGAAGCGCGAGTTGCGGACCGCCACCTCGCCGCCCGGCAGCCGGGCGAACTCCACGCAGGAACCCTGCGAGTTGCTGTGCCTGCTCTTCTGCCAGGCCACTCCGTCCAGCTGCGTGGCAGCCATGCCGTTGTACACGTCAAACCCCCCGTACACGCCGTCAACGTCGAGGTCCACAGGTCGCTCCCCGGTGGTGCACTAACTGGCTGATGTGACCATTGATGCAGCGGTCAACTGACCCGGATCATAACCTTGTTCACGTGCAGATGCATGAGCAGATGCACGTGCACGCGGGGTGTTCCTGCGGTTACAGCTTTGACGTCCGCTTTACTCAACCCGTTCCAGCGTCTGCCCCAGACTCCGCAGGACATGCGACCGCCAGCCCCCGTCCATGATCACGCGCCGTGATCTGCGCGGGATCGCCCGGATCGAATCCTTCATGCACAAAGAAAAGACGCTTACTTCGGCCCTGGTGTTCCATCGCTCGTGTGACGGTCCGGTGAGCGAGATTGGCCGGATCCGGATCGCACCTCCGGAGGGACGGCATCCGCTGCCTGTCGTAGGCGAGAACCTGCAGGTCGACGACGCCGAGCGAGAACCGGCACGTACGGCTCCGGCTGAGCGCGCGCGCCGTGAAGACCGTCGGCACGGTCGGAGTGGAGGCGGCCGTGGCACGCATCGCGCGCGGGGCGTGAAGGTCTGACGGGGGCGAAGCACCGAAATGGCGAAGAAGAGCAAGATCGCGAAGAACGAGCGGCGGCAGGCGGTCGTCGCGCGGTACGCCGCCCGCAGGGCCGAGCTGAAGGAGATCCTCCCGGCCGTCCTCGACCGGGGCGGAGCGCCTGGCCGCCGGGCGTGAGCTGCGCGGGCAGCCGCGCGACGCGAGCGCCACGCGCGTGCGCAACCGCGACCGGGTGGACGGCCGCCCGCGCGATTGCTTCCGTACGTTCGGCCTGTCCCGGCTGAATCTGCGGGACCAGGCCCACAGCGGATACCTACCTGGCATGCGCCAGTCCTCCTGGTGAGTGCTGGTAGCTTGCGGCTGTCGTCCGGCGGCCGGGCGGCCGACCCCTAGAGCTCGGGAGCGTTGCGGTGACCACGGCTACGGCGAGTACGGCTACGACGCGTATGGAGACGGCGGCGGTTTCGGTCACGCCCACGGCTGTGGGGCACGGTGCATCGGCCGCGCGGAAGGCTCTGCGGGTCGTGGCCGCCGCCGCGGGGCTGGCGGGCGCGCTCGCGCTGACCGCGTGCAGCGGCGGCGGGTCCGGCAGCGGATCCTCGGCCACCCCGTCGGGCACGTCGTCCGCCGGCGCCGCCGCCACGGCCGGCTCGGAGGGCTCCACGGCCTCCTCCGACGCGCTGCAGGGCAGCTGGATCACCACGAGCGGCGGCAAGATCGTCGCCCTGGTCGTCACCGGCAAGCAGGCCGGGCTCTTCGAGACCGGTGGGGCCGTGTGCAGCGGGACCGCCGGCGAGGAGGCCGGGATGCGGATGATCCATCTCACCTGCACGGACGGCAGCAAGGACCGGGTCACCGGAATGGTGGACTCGGTCAGCAAGAGCGGCATGAAGGTCACCTGGTCCGGAAAATCGGGCGAGGAGACCTACACCAGGGCCGAGGGCGGCAAGCTGCCGTCGGGGCTGCCGACCGCGAGCCTTGGGCAGTAGGGCCGCGTCCGACCGCCGTGCGGCGTTCCCGACGGCCTGGGCGGGGCGGCGGGAACACGCCGTGCGACCTCCGGAAGCGGGGGCGGGCGCGCGGGGCCCGGGCCGGGGCGTGATGATGCTGGGACACCGTCACAACCTCGATGGGGATCTGCACATGCGCGCCATTCCGCTCACCGTCACCGCCGTCGCCGCGGCCCTCGCCCTGACCGCCTGCAATGACGGCGGCTCGGGCTCCAGCGGCAAGAACAGCTCGGCCTGCGAGATCGGCAAGGTCTCGGTCCAGGTCGGCTCCGCGAGCGTGGCGCCGGCCGCGGGGGACACCGGCGAGGTGCCGGTCTCCCTCACCAACCAGAGCGCGCCATGCACGCTGGACGGCTTCGCCGGCGTCACGCTGAAGGCGGGCGGTACGTCGGCGACGGTCGGCGCGCAGTCGGGTGCGAAGAGCCAGAAGCTCAAGCTCGCCAAGGGCGACTCCGCGACGTTCTCGATCAGCTATGTGCGCGGCAAGGACGGCGACCAGGCGAGCCTCGCGGCCACCTCGGTGACGGTGTCCCTGCCGGGGAGCGACGCGACGGAGAGCTTCCCGTGGAAGTACGGGGCGGTGGCGGGCAACGGGACGGCGGACAAGCCGAATGCCTCGGTGGGGGCGTTCCAGCAGGCGGGGGACTGATTCGGGGGCGGTGCGGTCGCCTTTCGGCCGACCCCCGGTGGGGGGTCTCGCGCAGTTCCCCGCGCCCCTGAGAGGGGCGGTTCAGCGCCGTGGATCCGTGCCGCACCGTGGGGGTTCTCGCGCAGTTCCCCGCGCCCCTGAGAGGGGCGGTTCAGCGCCGTGGATCCGTGCCGCACCGTGGGGGTTCTCGCGCAGTCTCCCGCGCCCCTGGCGGGGCCCACCGCGCCGTGGATACGGGCCGCGACGTTCGGGGTTCTCGCGCAGTTCCCCGCGCCCCTGGCGGGGCCGACCGCGCCGTGGATACGGGTCGCGGCGTCGGGGTTCTCGTGCAGTTCCGCGCGTCTCTGACAGGGTGTGTTGCGGTTCAGGGGAGTGGGGTGTGTGAGGTGACGTGGGCCTGGTCGGCTGCTTTTGTGCCCTCAGTCCAGCCTGCCTCGTCGGTCACTCCGCGCAGGCGGGTCGTCGTGGTCTCCGGGAACATCTGCTCCATGCGGTCGGTCACGGCCAGCTCTCTCGTGGCCAGGACCGGGAGCAGGTCCCGGGGCGACCCGGTCTCGGCCACGGCCGACCGGGCCGCAGCTCGGAGGCGGTCGCCGACCCGGTGGGCGTAGGCCGCCAGGAAGGACTGGCGGAAGGTCTTCGTGCGCTTGCGGCCGCCCGCCCGCTGCGCCGCCTCCGCCTTCGTCATCGCGTGCGTGGCCTGCACCAGCAGCGAGGTGTGGAGCAGGTCGACCACCTCCAGGTCCGCCTCGAAGCCGACGACCGTGGAGAAGGCCAGCGGCTCGTTCCACACCGCGCGGCAGTGGTTGGCCGTGGCGACTGCGTCCAGCAGCACCGCCTTGGCCTGTTCGTACGGCGGCTCGACACCGATCCGGCAGGCACCCGGCGCGTCCGGCGCGGGCGCCCCCGCGGCGAGCAGCGCCTCGTCCACGCTGTGCCGGGCCATCAGCTCCTGTGCCTTCGCGCTGAGCGCCTCCGCCTCCTCCGGAAAGCCGGTCGCCTCGGCCTTGGCGAGCAGCGCGCGGATCCGGCCGAGCATGCGGGCGGACTCCGGGCGGTGCGCGGTCGCGGCGGGCCGGGGCTCGTCGAGGGGCTCCAGGGCGGGCAGCCGCACCAGCAGGCGGTAGAGCTCCAGGACGGCGGTGGCGTGCGAGAAACGGTCGCCCATGCGTGCGTGGCCGTCCGCCTGCGGCAGCGCGTCGAGCTGCGCCCGCCAGCGGGGGCCCCGCGGCCGGTCGTCCGGCGCCTGCGCCCGGATCAGCCCGGCGGCGAGCCGGACGTGCGGGTCGTCCAGCTCGCGGCGCACCAGTCGTACGACGTCGGCGGGCTGCCAGCCGCGCCGCCAGGCCGCCGCGACGAACTCCCGGCCCCGGTGCGCGAGTTCCGCGTCGGCGCCGGAGTCGGCCGCGAGGAGGGACGCGCCCGTGTCGAGGCCGGAGTCGGTGTCGTCGTACAGGGCGCTCTGGAAAGCTCGGTCGACGGTGCTGGGCTGGCTGCTGGTCACGTGTCGATCGTGCCACGCGGCGCCGACAGCGGTCGCCGGCCGTCCACACCCTGTGGACAACGCCCCGGCCCCCGGCCACGGGACTCACCCGGCGGGCGAAGTGTCAACCAACGGTTGACAGGCATGGAGTGTCAACCTACGGTTGACACATGGCTACCGACCCGAACATCACGGCATCCGTACGCCTCGACGACCTCATCGCGGCGATCAAGAAGGTGCACCCCGAACCCCTCGACCAGCTCCAGGACGCGGTGATCGCCGCCGACCACCTGGGCGACGTGGCCGACCACCTGATCGGCCACTTCGTCGACCAGGCCCGACGCTCTGGCGCGTCCTGGACCGACATCGGCAAGAGCATGGGCGTGACCCGGCAGGCGGCCCAGAAGCGCTTCGTGCCGAAGGAGTCCGCCGCCCTCGACCCCGGCCAGGGCTTCGACCGCTACACCCCCCGCGCGCGGAACGTGGTGATGGCGGCCCACAACGAGGCACTCGCGGCCCGCAACCCCGAGGGCCGCCCCGAGCACCTGGTCCTCGGCCTGCTGGCCGAACCGGACGGCATCGCGGCGAAGGCGATCCTCGCGCAGGGCGTCCTGCTCGACACCGTGCGCCAGACGGCGACGGCCGCACTGCCGCCGGCCTCGGACGACGTCCCCGACCTCGTCCCCTACGGCCCGGAGGCCAAGAAGGCCCTCGAACTCACCTTCCGCGAGGCCCTCCGCCTCGGCCACAACTACATCGGCACCGAACACCTGCTGCTGGCCCTCCTGGAACACGAGAACGGCGCCGGCGTCCTCAGCGAACTGGGCATCACCAAGCCGGCGACCGAGGAGTACATCGCCAAGGCGCTCGGGCTGCTGCTGGAACAGAAGCAGGCCGCGGCGGACGAGCCGAAGGGGGGCGAGGCGGGCTGAACGCCTCTCCCAGCGCTGAAACCGCAGGTCAGGGCGATTGTCAGTGGCGGGTGCCACACTCGCAGCATGACCGACCGGTGGGCTCTCGCTCCGACCGAGGACGGTGGCGTGGACGTCGCCCCCCTCGGTCCGGACGGGCTGCCCGCCGGGCCGGTGCGGCGGGAGCCCGATCTCGCCGGGGCGGTCAGGGGCCGCCCGGAGGTAACGCGCTGGGTGTGGCGGTCGACCGCCGAGGTCTACCCGCGTCTGCTCGCCACGGGGGTG
Source organism: Streptomyces sp. NPDC013157 (assembly GCF_042899865.1). Taxonomy (NCBI): domain Bacteria; kingdom Bacillati; phylum Actinomycetota; class Actinomycetes; order Kitasatosporales; family Streptomycetaceae; genus Streptomyces; species Streptomyces sp. NPDC013157. The sequence continues at coordinate 87,479 of NZ_JBIBAK010000021.1, forward strand.
CGAGTGGAGCGGTGCTACGACATCGAGGACGCCGAGACACTTCTGCTGGGCCACGAGGGACGGTCCGGCGAGCCGCACTCGGCCGCCGCCGCCCTGGCCCGCCTCCGCGGCGGCCCCGTACCCCCCGACCCGCCGCAGCGCGCGGCCGAACCGGGCGCGCAGTCCCCGCTGTTCGAGCCACAGGGCACCACCCGCCTGACGCTCGACGAGCTCCTCGCGGTCTACGCCGAGCAGCAGCGCCGGCACGACCGGGCCGAACACCCGGACCGGATGCGGCTGCTGACCGCCGCCGAGTCGGCGGGGATGCTGATCGCCGCCGAGATGAACCGCGCGGGCGTGCCCTGGAGCGCCGAGGTCCACCGCGAGGTGCTGCGCGAACTGCTCGGCGAGCGGTACGCGGGCGGTGGCGAGCCGCGCCGGCTGGCCGAGCTGGCCGACGAGGTGTCGGCCGCGTTCGGCAGGCGGGTGCGCCCGGATCTGCCCGCCGATGTGATCAAGGCCTTCGCCCAGGCCGGGATCAAGGTGAGGTCCACCCGCCGCTGGGAGCTCTCGGGCATCGATCATCCGGCCGTGAAACCACTCCTCGAATACAAGAAGCTGTACCGGATCTGGGTGGCGCACGGCTGGACGTGGCTCCAGGACTGGGTGCGCGACGGCCGCTTCCGGCCCGAGTTCCACGCGGGCGGTACGGTCACCGGGCGCTGGGTGACCAACGGCGGGGGCGCCCTGCAGATCCCCAAGGTGATCCGGCGGGCCGCGGTCGCCGACCGCGGCTGGCGGCTGGTCGTGGCCGACGCCGACCAGATGGAACCGCGCGTGCTGGCGGCGATCTCCCGCGACCCCGGGCTGATGGAGGTCGCCGGGCGGGAGACCGACCTCTACCAGTCCGTCTCCGACCGCGCCTTCTCCGGCGACCGCGCGCAGGCCAAGCTGGCCGTCCTCGGCGCGGTCTACGGCCAGACCTCGGGCGACGGGCTGAAGAACCTGGCCGCGCTCAGACGCCGTTTCCCCAAGGCGGTGGCCTACGTCGACGAGGCGGCGCGGGCGGGTGAGGAGGGCCGGCTGGTGCGCACCTGGCTGGGCCGGACCTGCCCGCCGGCGAGCGGCGCGGGCGACGGCACCGAGGAGGCGGGGATGCCCCAGGAGGAGCCGGAGGAGCAGGCCGCCGAGGGCTGGGTGCCGGGCTACGCCTCCACCAACTCCCGGGCCAGAGGCCGCTTCGCGCGCAACTTCGTGGTCCAGGGCAGCGCCGCCGACTGGGCCCTGCTGATGCTCGCGGCGCTGCGCCGGACCTGCGCGGACCTGGCGGCCGAGCTGGTCTTCTTCCAGCACGACGAGGTGATCGTGCACTGCCCCGAGGAGGAGACCGAGACGGTCGTGGCGGCGATCCGGGACGCGGCCGACCTGGCCGGACGGCTGACGTTCGGGCAGACACCGGTGCGGTTCCCGTTCACGACGGCGGTGGTGGAGTGCTATGCCGACGCGAAGTGACCGGTCTGGTCAGCCGCCGGGCGCCAACAGGTCGCGCAGCTCCGCGAGGACGTCGGACTCGTCCGTGCCGTCCAGAGCGGTGAGGGCCGCGCGCCAGGCGTCGTACGCCTCGTCGGTGCGCCCCTGCCCGCGCAGGAGCAGACCGAGTTGGTGGCGGGCGAGACCGCCGCTGTAGCGGTCGGCGCGGGCGTCGGCGCGGCGCAGGAGTTCGGCGCACTCGTGATGGGCGCGGTCGGTCCGGCCGAGGGCGCGCAGCGCGCGGACCAGACCGAGCCGGGTCTGGGACTCGCCGTGCCAGTCGCCGTGGCCGCCGAGGATGCGCAGGCTCTCCCCGAAGTGCGCGGCGGCGGCCGCCGGTTCACCGAGGCGGAGCTGGGCGTAGCCGATGTTGCAGTGCGCCGAGTGCTGCAGGATCACGGCGCCGATCGCGTCCCCGATCGCGAGGGAGCGCCGGTGCTGCTCGATGGCGGCGCGCGGGTCGGTGTGCTCGTAGAGGTTGCCGAGATGGCTGTGGGTGACGGCCTCGCCGTAGGGGTCGTTCAGCTGCCGGGAGTAGTCCAGGCTCTGCCGCAGCGCCTCGCCCGACTCGTCGTACCGGCCGAGCCCCTCCAGCAGCAGCCCCCGGTTGTTCAGGCCGCGCCGGATCCAGGACACCATGCCCAGCCGTCGCCACAGGGCCAGTGCCCCGTCGGTCAGGGCGAGGGCCTCCCGCTGGCGGCCGGTGAGGAAGCGCAGGCCGGCGAGGTCGCCCAGGGCGTAGGCCTCGGCGGGCTCGTCACCGAGACGCCGGGCGACGGCCAGGGCGGCGGTGCCGAGCACCTCCATCTCGGCGACCCGGCCGCTGCGCAGGACGTAGGGGTAGAGCAGCCGGACGAGCGTGGAGAGACAGGCGCTGATCCGCGCGTCGGCACTGTCGGCGTACCGCTCCACCAGGGCGACGATGTTCTCCAGCTCCATGTCGCCCCAGGCGAAGGCGTGCTCGGCACACTCGAAGGGCGGCAGGGCGGCGGCGTACGGCTGGTGCTCGGGTGGCTGCGCGGTGGTGGGCCGGCGGCGGTCGGCCTGGTCGCGCCCTGGTTCGAGGATCGCGAGGAGGGCGTGATCGGCGACGGCGGCGAACCAGCGCAGGGCGGCGAGCGCGGCCTCGGTGCGGTCGGTACGGTCGGTGCCGTCGGCCCCCTCGGCCAGCTCGCGGGCGAAGTCCCGTACCAGGTCGTGCGGGGTGTAGCGGCCGTACGCGGTCTCCTCCAGCAGGGCGACGTCGACCAGGCGGTCCAGGGCGGCCTCGGCGCGGCGCTCGTCGGTGCCGGTGAGCCGGGCGATCAGAGGGGCGCCATAGGTGGGCAGGTCGAGGGCGCCGAGGTGGCGCAGGACGAGGGCGGCGTCGCGGTCGGGGGCGCGGTCGGAGCCGGCGAGGGCGTCATGGGCCACGGCGAGGGAGCGCCGGACGCTGAGGTCGTCGTATTCGAGGTGGTGCAACCTGTCCTCGGTGGCGGCCAGTTGACCGGCCAGCACCTCGGGGGTGAGCGCGCGGCGCGCGGCCAGCCGGGCGGCCACGACGCGCAGGGCGAGCGGGAGCCGTCCGGTGAGGCCGACGAGCGGGTGACCGGCGTCGATCTCCGCACGCCCGCTGACCGCACGCAGCAGCGCCGCGCTGTCCTCACCGGTCAGCGGCCCGAGCGGGAAGCGGCGGGCACCGTCGAGCGCGGCGAGCGGCGAACGGCTGGTGACGATCACCGCGCACCCGGGGCCGCCGGGGAGCAGCGGCCGCACCTGGGCGGCGTTCGCGGCGTCGTCGAGGAGCAGCAGGGTGCGGGTCGGCGCGAGCAGGGAGCGCAGCAACGCGGCGGCCGCGTCCGGGTGTTCGGGGATGTGCCGGGGGTCGGCGCCGAGGTCCCGCAGCAGCGCGGCGAGCGCCTGGCCGGGGGCGAGCGGGGGCATGCCGGGGGTGGCGCCGTGCAGGTTGACGTAGAGCTGGCCGTCGGGGAAACGTTCCCGCAGCTGATGCGCCACGTGCAGCGCGAGCGCGCTCTTGCCTACGCCCGCCATCCCGCTGAGGACGACGAGGGCGGGGGCGGCCGTGGCCTCGACTTCGCCTTCGGCCCTTACGTTCCCGTCGGCGGCTGCGGGCGGACAGGTGAGGGCGCGGGTCAGTTCTGCGCGGGTGGCGGTGCGCCCCGTGAAGTGGGCTGGAGGAGGGGGAAGTTGGGCGGGGCGGAGAAAGAGGGAGTCGTCGCGCCCAGAACCTGGGTCAAGGGGCTGGTCGGGATCAGCGCCCTCGGCTTTCTGCCGACGGTCGGGTGACGCGCCCCTCAGGGGCGCGGGGAACTGCGCGACCTGCCCCCACGCACCCGCATCCGCCCCACGACCCGAGGCACCCTCTCCCGGCACGCCCTCGTCCGACGCACCCTCGGGCGCGAGCGCCTCCCCCACCGCGCCGCTCCCCCGCAGCACCTCCACATGGGCGCGGCGCACCGCCGGGCCGGGCTCGACGCCGAGTTCCTCTCGCAGGCGGTTGCGCAGGTCACGGTGGACGGCGAGGGCCTCTGCCTGCCGGCCGCCGCGGTGGAGGGCGAGCATCAGCTGGCGGTGATAGGCCTCGCGGAGCGGGTACTCCGCGACGAGCGCGGCCAACTCCGGTACAACGCCGCCCAGCCGGGGTCCGCCGAGGGCGAGCTCCGCGTCGTAGCGCCACTCCAGGAGCAGCAGCCGGGCCTCCTCCAGGCGCTGCACGAATGCGAAGCCGCCGAGTTCGGCGGGGAGACCGCCGAGCGGGCTGCCACGCCAGAGCGCGAGCGCGTCGCCGCAGGCGCGCAGCACCGGCGCCCACTCCCGCCGCCCGTGCGCCGCGCGCGCCTGGGCCACCCGGGCGTCGAACACGTCGACGTCCAGCTCCCCTTCGTCGACACGGAGCAGGTACCCGGGCGGTACGGCCCGCAGCCGCTCCGGGGCGTCGAGGAGCCGGCGCAGCCGAGTGACGTGGTTGTGCAACGAGGCGCGCGCCGACACCGGGGGCGCCCCGCCCCACAGTGCCTCCGTCAGTGACTCGACGGAGACGACCCGCCCGGCCTCCAGGAGCAGCGCGGCGAGCAGTGCCCGCACCTTGGGGCTGCCGATGGGGCGCACGTCGGCAGCCTCGTAGAGAACCGGAGGTCCCAGCAGTCCGAACCGCAGCTCGTACCGCCGCATCACTCCACCCCTCGCCTCCCCGCACGGCGGAGGTGCCCGCCGGCCCTGGATCCTGGGTCCTGGCGGAATCGCATCCCGTAGGGGATGAGTTCCCGCCACCTTCTCGGTGCCGGTCGGAGCCGGAATCCGCTGGGTTTCCGGCCTGTTCCCGGAGTCGTACGACGGCTTCGCGCCAACCGGTTCGCGACCTCCAGGAGAACCGCTGGCCACATGTTAGCGATCCGTTGGCGAGCCCTGATGTGATCTTCGTATCGGACCGGGTCCGACGGCGCACGCGTGGATCGCGTGACTCGGGGGAGTGCCGCCGCAGGCCTGGGTCCGGGGACGCGAGAGGGTTCCGGTCGTCGGAGGTGAACGACCGGGGCCCTCGTCCCGTCTCCCGAGCGGATCACACGCTCCCCCGCCCCTCAGACGACGGGCGGACGCCCGAGCCGCGTGAGCCGCCAGACCGTGCGCCAGCGCATCGGGCGGCGCTCCCCGGCCGGCTCGCGAAACCCCTCGGCGAAGCCCGCGAACCAGGCCCGCAGGCCGCCCGTCGAACGGGTGCGCAGGAGCGTGATGAGTATCCAGACGCCGAGGTGGACCGGGATGAGCGGCAGGGGCAGCCGACGACGGGTCAGCCAGACGCGGTTGCGGGCGGTGACCCGGAAGTAGACGGCGTGCCGGGCGGGCGAGGTGCGGGGGTGCTGGAGCAGCAGTTCGGGCGCGTAGAGGATCCGCCAGCCGGCGTCGGCGGCCCGCCAGGCGAGGTCGGTCTCCTCGTGCGCGAAGAAGAACTCGGCGGGCCAGTCACCGGTCTCGGCGAGCATGGCCATCCGCAGGGCGTGCCCGCCACCGAGGAACCCGGTGACGTACCCCCCGCGCATGGGGTCGGCGTTGCCGACGCGCGGCACGTGCCGCCGCTGGGTCACGCCGCGCTCGTCCGCGATACGGAAGCCGACGATGCCGAGGCGGGGGTCGGCGGCGAACAGATCCCGTACCTGCCGGAACACCTCGACGTCGACGAGCAGGCCGTCGTCGTCCAGTTCGACGACGACGTCCACGTCGCCGAACGCGCGCAGGGCGGCCAGGGCGACGTTGCGGCCGCCGGGGCAGCCGAGGTTGTCCTCGAGGTCGACGGTGGTGACCTCGCCGGGCAGGTCGAGACGGCGGGCGAACTCGGGCAGCCGACAGCCGTTGCCGACGATCACGATCCGGGCGGGGGCGAGGTCCTGCTTGGCGACGGACCTGAGCAGGGCGTCGACCTCGTCGGGACGGTTCCCCATGGTCACCACGGCGACCCCCAGCCTCGGCTCCGCCACGCCCCTCACCCCATCCGGCCGACGGCGGTGCTCGCGTCCTGACCGAGCGACACTCGCCGTTCACCACGATGTTGCCTCAGGTGTGGCCGTAGTCCTGGCTTCGGTTTAGTTTGCAGGCCTTTTACGGTGTTTTTCCCTGGGCGGGACGAACCCCGGCTCCAGCGCCCCGCCGGGACGGCCCGTCACCGATGCGGCGAACGAACGCCCCGCGACCAGAGACGAACGAGAAAACCCCAGACCGGAGAAGTTCCGACCTGGGGTTCCGATGGAGCCGCTTTCGGGATTCGAACCCGAGACCTACGCATTACGAGAGCATGCATGATCGTCTCGGGTGGTGCTGGTCTATGCCATGGGCTCTCATTTCCCCTGTTCAGAAGCGTGTGGCCGAGATGTGCGTGCCACCCGGTCCATCCCGTGCCACCCCATCCGCTCACGCAGCGCTCACGCAGATCCTTGTGGCGCGCTGCAAGCTGAGGTGCCTGTGGTGGGACGGAGGCCCGTCCCACCACAGGGCATCTCTCATGCGGTGAACGTCACGTGGCGCCAGACGTCCGTCTGCTCGAAGGTGACATTGGTACCCAGGGCCTCGAAGTGTTTGCGCCCACACTTGATCTTTCCCAGCTCTTCCGGTCGGAGAAGGCTCTCCTGCTGGGTGCCCTTGGTCTCTATCACCAGGTAGAGGCGTTGCTCACCGTCGGGAAGGCGACGCACGATAGCCCAGTCCGGATTGTATGTGCCGAGCGGAGTGGGGACTTTGAACCAGGACGGGAGCTTGGCGTACACCTCGACGTCGCTCGCCGACTCCAGATCCTCGACGAACTTCCGCTCGGTCTCGGAGTCGTAGCGAACTTCCTCGTAGACACTCTTCGCCGCAGGGGTCAGGTTCTTGCCGAGATAGCCGTGCAGCTCCTCGGTAAGGAAGAGCTCCTGGGCGTAGACGTCGCTCTCCCCAAGCTTGACGTACTTGATCCCGTCGACAAGCGCCGCACGCCGAGCCTCCGTGATCTTCTCGGCGGCGAGGGACACAAACTCCTGCGGGTTGCGCTGGAAATCCCGGAAGCGGCCACTCTCAGAAAGGATCCGATGGATGGTGCGTCGGGTCAGCTTGGTCTGCTCAGCCAGTTCGCCGAGGATATCTGGCAGCGGGATGTCTCCCTGGTCGACCAGCTGCGGGGCCGAGGTCGCCGCAGCGCCGGTTTCGATGCCACGCTCGCTTATGGCCAAGGTCGTTGATGTCCACACCATGCGAGCAGGCAGAATCTGACGGGCCTCCTTTAGAGCCCCCGCTGCGTCCGCGATCAGCTTCTCCGTGTCGAAGTCCACCCGGTAGGTGGTCCTCTGCTTGATGCGGTTCCACAGTTCGTGGAACTGCGGGTTCTCGAAGACCTGCTTACGGACCTTGACCGTGCGTCGTTCATCCCGGTCGTTGATTGTGACGCCCTTGGCGCGCTGCTGGAGCCGTTCCACCACTGCAGTCTCCAGGCCGACGAACTCTTCAGGCAGCGTGAACGTGTCTTCTGCGAGAGCCTGTTGGAGCAGCTGCGCGTCGATCTTGCCGTTGCTCTGGATGTAGCCGGCCTCCTGCAAAGCAGCGAAGAGCCGCTGCGAGCCCTCGCTGCCCAGGCGCTTTCCTTCACCGTCGGGAAGGAGGAGGCTGGAGAACTGATGCGGCTCGATTCGACCGAAACTGACCTTGGCGTCCTGCTCGTACTCGGTCTGTAGAGAGGTGGCGAACTGCTCCAGGCTCTCAGTCGCAACGACCGTAAGGGTGTTTACGTCGAAGCCGTGGAGCCGCTGACCCTCCTGATTCACAGCGAGACGTAGACCACGACCGATGGTCTGCCGACGCTGCCGCTCGGTGCCCATCTCACGCAGGCTGCAAATCTGGAAGACGTTCGGATTGTCCCAGCCCTCTCGAAGTGCCGAGTGGGAAAAGATGAACTTCACCGGCTCGTCAAGGCTGAGCAGGCGCTCCTTGTCGCGCATGATCAGGTCATACGCGCGCTCGGCGTCCGCACCGTCCTGGGCCGCTCCCTCCTTGATGTCCTTGGGCTTGCCCTTGGCATCGCGAGCGAAATAGCCCTCGTGGACGGCGCTCGGCTCGGAGTCGAGATCCACCCCGCCGAAGAGGGTCGAGTAGCGGGGGTTGCGCTGGAGCCGCGCATACTCCTCTTCGAAGATCTTCGCGTACTCGCCCGGGACCGGAACGCCATCCGAATCCTCGGCGCGGTAGCGGTCCACCCGGTCGATGAAGAACAAGCTCAGCACCTTGATGTCCCTGGAGCGAAGCTCCAGTTCCCGATCAAGGTGCACCCGGATGGTCTTGTTGATCAGATGCCGTGCCCGCTCGAGCACCGGGATATCGCCGTAAGCCTCGCCTTCCCTGAGGTACTCGTCGATTCCGCCGCCATGGATCTGGATGAACCCCGGCTCACTCCTGCCACGGTTCTTCGTGACGTCGCCGACCAACAGGCCCTCGTAAACACGGTTGTCGGTGATCGCCCCAAGGTCACTTCCGGGGTTGACTCTCTGTGTCTGGCGCACGACGCGCCCGGACCTCATCACGTCGACTTCCACGGTCGCCGTGTAGTCGTCCTTGCGCGTACTGACCTTCTCAAGGCGGATGTAGGGTCGGCCGTGCGCGTGCTCCACGGTACCGCCGGCCACCTCGATCTGCTTGACCAATCCCGCCTGGTAGGCGTCAATGGCGTCCAACTTGTAGACCATGTTGAACACGTCGACATGCGTCGCCGAGTAGCGCAGGCTGAACAGCGGGGCCATCGTGCGCAGCGCCTGCCGACCCCGGCCCTGGGGACCGCCGTCCACGCTCTGCGGCTCGTCCACGATGAGGATCGGCCGCACCTGCTTGATCAGTTCGATCGGCGCCTCGCCACCGGTCCGCTCACTGGGCTGATAGATCTTCGCGGTCGCCTGCTTGTTGATCGCGGCGGCCGTCACGATCATCAGCTCGATGCTGGAGCTATAAGCGAAGTTCCTCACCTGGCCCAGCTGCGCCGAGTCGTAGGGGAAGTAGTGCAGTGGGGTGCCGTCGTAGAGGGCCTTGAAGTGGTCCTCCATGATCTGCAGCGACTTGTAGACGCCCTCCCTGATCGCCACGGACGGCACGACAACGATGAACTTCGTGAAGCCGTAACGCTTGTTCAGCTCGTAGACCGTGCGCAGGTAGACATACGTCTTGCCGGTGCCGGTCTCCATCTCGATCGTGAAGTTCAGGTCGCGCTCGTCCGCCAGATCAGACAGCGGGGAGAGCGGCAGACCGTTACGCTCCTGGACCTCGTTCAGGTTCGCGTGCACCTGATCAGGAAGAATTCGCAGCCGGTTCCCGACGCCGGCCGCGGGCGTGAACAGGTCGTCGTTGTCTCCGCTGACAGTGAACAGGCTGTGTCCGCTCTCCTGTCCGTGGAATAGATCGCACACCGCATCCACGGCCGCCTTCTGATGCGGCAGCTCGGAATCGAAATGAAGCTTGGGCCTTTTCATCTTGACGTCCCCTCGGCTCACAGGCTCTTCACGACGAAGGGGGACTCGTGCTGTTCGAGGATCGCCACGAGGTTCGCCTTGGCAATGTCGTCGTCGAAGGCTGCGTCCTTAAGGAAGACAGTCACGTCCGCCTCAGGTTGCAGCTCGTCACGCCAAGAAATGATGCCCTTGGCAATCTCCTCTGAATTACCTGTATTAATTGAACCGGCGGGGGGAAGGCAAGCGAAGAGCAGGCCCCCGCCAGTCGCGAATACCTGGGCGCCGGCAAACACGCGCGATTCCACGGACGAAGCGAGATCGAGTCCTTGACTCAGCAGCAGCTCGAAAAGCACGTCCCATTCCGCACGGTCTTCACGGATGTTATCGATCTGCTCGAACGCTTGCTGCTCAAAATCTTGCCGGGAGGTATCCCAACGAACAATATTTCCTGCACCCAGCGAGAATGACCGAAAACCGGTGTCCGCCGTACTCGAAGTGCTGGCGGCCGCTTGAGAGGACGACCGCAAACGAGCACGCGTGATATCCGCAATCGTGGGGAAGTCACCGAAACCCGTCGGCTCCGGAAGCTGGGCAAGAATAAAGCGGCGGTCTCCGGCACCCTCAGAGTTGGACTTCAGTACCGCCTCACCCGTCGATCCAGATCCCGCAAAGAAATCCATGACAATATCTCCGGGATTGCTACCGATGCGGATCAGTAGACGCAGGAGATCCACAGGCTTGGGCGTATCAAAGATGGACTTTCTCCCAAATAGCACCTCCAATTCTCGGGCAGCATGCTGATTAAATGGCATGTCCGGGAGGATCGAAGGGGTTGTCATGCCATCTTTAGCCTCAGAGCGATACAGTTTCCGCATAGGGGTGGTGGCTGTGCCATTAACACCCCAATAAAGTCGCCCATCAGCCTGCAGTCGCTCCATTTCTTCCTGCGAATGGCGCCAACAAGTGCCTTCGCGAGGGTAGACCACCTCTCCCGTATGCGGGTTAGTTAGGCCATAGTGGAGTGAAGCAACGTCGCGCCCCCCTTTGGCGTTAGCCGTCGTGTCAATTTTACGGAAGGCGCCTCGCGGATCCGGGCCACCCGGCTCACGAAAAACCTGGTACTGCGCATCTGCCTTGGCCGTGCGCGGCATGAGATTGAAACGCTCTTCGGCTAGTGTTCGTGTTGAATTAGGCGCCAACGCCTTCCCATACACCAGGATATGATCGTGCACGGAGCCAACAGTTCGATCGTTGGGGGCCCCATCACGCTTCCGCCAGATCAGGTCGATGACAAAGCAATCACCACCGAAGATCTCATCGCACATAAGGCGAAGGTTGGCCACCTCGGTGGAATCGATAAAGATGAAAATTGCGCCGTCTTCGCTTAGGAGCTGTCGAGCGAGGAAGAGGCGGGGATACATCATGTCCAGCCAGGCGCTGTGGTAACGCCCAGAGGTCTCGGAGTTGCTGCTCAGCCGTGTTCCATCTGCGCCAGTCTGGCCTGTGAGCTCAAGGTAGTTCTGGACGCTGTCCTGGAAGCTATCCGGGTAGATGAAATCCTTGCCGGTGTTGTATGGCGGGTCAATGACGATGAGCTTGACCTGGTTTGCATAGCTCTTTTGCAGGAGCTTCAGGACCTCAAGATTATCGCCCTCGATCATGACATTCTGGGTGCTGTCCCAGCTCAACGATTCATCCGGGCGCGGCAAGAGGGTCGCTGTGCTCGGCTTGAGGGCAATGCGGCGGGCATTGCGCTTGCCGAACCAGGTCAGCCCGAACTTCTCGTCGCCGTCATCGGCGGCGTCGCCAAGCAGCTCGCGCAGCGCTTCAAAGTCAACCTTGCCCTCTGTGAAGGCAGACGGGAAGATCTTCCGGAGCTGTTCGAGGTTCTCCGCCACGAGGTCCTTGGAGTGGGTCTCCGGGTCCCCCGGCTCAACCGTGTGCATCGTCACCCTGATCGTCCCCTGCTTCACTACGGCACCGTCCGGCTCACCCGGTGCCCTCTTCTTGACCGTGCTCTTCGTACCTGCTGCGTTACTACGCCAGACGCAACTTATCGTGCGCCGCTGACAAAGCGATCCTCTTCACCTTGATCTGATCCTGTAGCTCGATCCTGCGAGGGATCTGCTTCTCTTTCTTGATCTGGGCGACCAGCTTGTTGATCTCTGCCTCGAGTCGGCTGCTCTCCGTCAGGGCAGTCAGCTGGGTCTGTGACGCATCCAAGGTGCCCGCGAGCGCAAACTCTCCGATCGTCGCAGCGACACGCAAGGCAACCGTGGAGGCCAGCCAACCCTCGTAGACCGTGCTGAGGTCGCTGCGCGGTTGTCGGTCGAGCGGCAGCGCGCTCAGGAAAGCATCGCCCACCGGCGCGGGGACGTCTCCGACGGAAGCGGTCACAGGCGGACTGTCCAATGCGACCTCATCGTTCCGCGCGTGTGACATGCGCTTGAGGGCAACCGAGACACGGGGCCCGGACTCCTGTTCGCTAACGAGCAGGATCGGGTATGGCACGGCTCGATGGAGGAGTTCTTCCAGGCGAGTGAGCTTGGTTCCGGTCCGGGCCCGCAGAGTCATGACGTGGAGTTCGGGAATGCGCCGACTGCCGTCCGGGGCCGTGTAGGCAGGGATTCCCACGGCATCAGGGCGTATCGCGGCGGCCCAGCGCAGGGTGTCGATGCCATCCTGCAGCAACCGCCGATCAGCGGCGCTGAAGTCGGAGTGCGCCTGCAACTGAGTCTTGGGCACCCGGACATCCACGGCGCAGTCGGCAGGCAGCCGAAGCGCGTCGACCACGTCGTCCGGAGTCATCGCTGGGCTTCTTGGTCGTCGTGTGTAGCGCGTCCGACAGGTTCGGCGTCGACCTGGGGCAAAACGGCGAGAAAGGCGAGTACTTCGAAGTCATTGGTCCCGGCGAAGCCTCCTGCCGCGGCGGCCTGGGTGCCATCCAGGCTGAACAGGCTAGCGACCGCGCGCTCTTCCTCCTTGCCAGTGATGGAGCGTACAGCGGCGGCAAGGGCCTTGCGGGCTGCCCCCATGTCGGCGCCGCGCCGGGTCCGGGCGTCGAACAGCGCGGTGAGCCCCGGGTCAACCCGGCCCTGCTCGGCACTGACCCTGCGCACCCGGTCGAGGATGCGCTTGGTCTGGGTATGGCTGAGCTGCACCACCCCCTCCTCCCCGACGTGGATGAGGTAGTGAGGGGCAAGTGGGTCGCCGGCCTGCACGGCCCGATCGGCCGCCTGGCCTTCGGCACGTAGGCAGAAGATCAGTCCGGGTGGGACGTCGCCATCGGTGTCCGCGACCGCGTGAACTCCGAGTGGCTCCGCATCCAGCTCGCCGGGGTGTCGCTTGGCGTAATCGGCGAGGTCGATGCGCAGATCGGTGAGGGTGAGGTCAGCGATGGACACGCCGGTCGACAGGTCCTCAAGGTCGAGGACGGAGTCCTGGAGCTTGAGGAGTTGTGCGCGCCGGTATTCGAGATCGTTCATCGGGTCGCCGGCGCTGGTCTCGATGACGTTCTCTTCGCCGGTGGCGGAGATGTCGAGGAGCACCATGCGGCCCGTGACTCGCTGCTCGAGGCCGATGTATTCCTCCAGGTCCATCTGCGGCCAGAAGTTGACGAGCTGGATCCGAGTGCTGCGCGAACCGAGGCGGTCGATGCGGCCGAAGCGCTGAATGATGCGCACCGGGTTCCAGTGGATGTCGTAGTTCGCGAGCCAGTCGCAGTCCTGCAGGTTCTGGCCCTCGGAGATACAGTCCGTGGCAATGAGCAGGTCGAGCTCGCCTTCTCCAGCCAGGTCGTCCGGGCGTTGCTTCGAGCGTGGGGAGAACGCAGAAAGAATGGCGGGAAGATCGCGGCGCAGCTTGAGCGTGGTGCGGTTGTTCCCGGATCCTGTCACCAAGCCAGCCTCGACGCCGAGTTCGACCCGCGCCCATTCGGCGAGCTCTTCATACAGATAGGCGGCGGTGTCCGCGAAAGCAGTGAAGACGATGGCCTTGCGATTGCCCGGGTTGACGGGGTTGCGAACCTTATCCGCGATTAGCCGCTTAAGGTGGCTTAGTTTCGCGTCACGCTCCGGTATCACCTGCTTGGCCCGGTACAGCATCGCGGAGAGGCGCTCATGGTCCTCTAGGAGGTCCTGGCGCCAGCGGATCAGATCCATGTCCGCGATGAGAACCCTGATCTTGCCACCACCGATCGCCAGCTCGTCCGAGCGCAGGTCGTCGCGCTCCTCCTCGTCGAGAGAGTCGGGGCGGTAGTAGGTCTCGTGGCGGTCGATCGCACCCAGGTGCGCGTCGATGCGCTCCAGCTGCCGGCTCACCGTCAACCGGAAGGAGTGGACGGAACTCTCCAGCCGCTTGAGGATGTTCACCCTCATCAGGTTGACCAGGCTCTGCTCTCGGTCGGCCTGCTGGAAACTACCCTTGCCGCTCTTCAGGCGGGTGGCGTACTTGTCGGCGTACTCAGCCCGCTTGTCCGGTCGCAGGTAGTGCATGGGCGAGTAAGCGGCCAGATTGAGCTTGCGGATCTGGTCGTTGAGTTCTCCGATGGCGCCGAAGTCGCCCTGTGTGTCGATATCCGACTTCACGTTGAGCGGCGCGAGGCGCTGGGGGAAGGATCCAGTCTCGGCAGTGCCGTAGTACTTCTCGATGTGCTTGCGCGAGCGGGCGATGGTCAGCATGTCGAGCAGCGTGAAATAGTCGAAACCCAGCATGTCCACGAGCAGGGCTGGGGTACGCCCCTCTGGGCCAAGTTCCTGCCACCGATTGAACTGGCGCTGCGCGACGCGGACGGTCTCGGCGATGCTGGCGATACCGTACGGCGCCAAGGCCGTGTCGTCGTTCTCGGTAGCGAAGGCGATCTGGTTGCGCAGGTCCGCAAGCCGGTTGTTGACCGGGGTGGCCGAGAGCATCAGGATGCGGGTCTTCACGCCCTCCTGAATGATCTGGCGCATCAGGCGGTCATAGCGAGTCTCGCCGTTCTGCTTCGGAGAGTTGGCGTTGCGGAAGTTATGCGACTCATCGATGACCACTAGGTCGTAGTTACCCCAGTTGACGTGCCCGAGGTCGATGTCGCCCGATCTGCCGGACTCACGGGACAGATCGGTGTGGTTGAGCACGTCGTAGTTGAAGCGGTCTGCAGCGAGAATGTTTCGGCGGTCGTTCGCCGTGTACATCGTCCAGTTGTCTCGCAGCCGCTTCGGGCAGAGCACTAGTACCCGGTCATTGCGCAGCTCGTGGTACTTGATCACGGCGAGCGCCTCGAAGGTTTTCCCCAGGCCGACGCTGTCCGCGATGATGCAGCCGCCGTAGCGATTCAGCTTGTCGATCGCACCGATGACGCCGTCCCGCTGGAACTTGTACAGCTTTCCCCACACCACGGTGTCGTGGATGCCGGTCTTCGCATCGATGACCGTGTCCTCGTCCAGCTCCCCGCCAGCAGCGCTAAACAGATGGTGGAGCATGAGGTGGTAAATGCGCTCCGGGTCGCGATAGCGCCCGAGGGCACGCATCTGCTCCAGGAGCGGGCCTGCTTCAAGAGAAGCGGGCGTGCTCTCCCACATCGCCTCGAAGAGTGCAGGAGCGAGAGCGGCCGCCTCGCTCTCGTTGTCGGAGCGCAGGATCGACGTGTACGGATTACCAGGGGCCAGGCCGAGGCCGGCACGATCGAAGCCGAAAGAGCCCTGGGCTAGCGAAATCACTTCCCCCGAGGCCGCTCGGGCAACCAGAACACCCTGGGGAATAGCATGAAACGCCGCATGTCGCACCTCGGCCCGCCGAGCCAGCCACTCGGCGCACGACGCGGCAAGGTAGCGGCTCGACAGGCGGTTGCGGGCAGCGCGATCATGCTCGCCGCCCAGTAGGTGCAGATCGGCGCCTACACTCGGTAGCAGAAGTCGAGCCTGTTCCAGCTTGGCCAGCTCGTCGCGGAGCTCTTCGAACGCGTATACCGAGAAGGTCGACGAGGCGAGGTCCAATGCACCGCCCGGTTGCAGACTCGGCCGCACCGCATCGATCAATCGGTCGCCACCCCGGTTGCTCACGACCTTCAATGCATTCCCCCTCCGGGACACCGGTCCGACAAAACGAACTCGATGGCGCAAAGCCTAGTGCAGGCCGCTGACGCGGTGCCTGTTAAGCCTTGTGACGATCTCCGCGGCTGCCAGCTCCGTCGACATCGGCGCAACCGGCGGGATCTTCGTCCGACGTCGGCTGAGCGATGTGATCGCCATACGGGTGCGGTCGGAGGCCGAGGTGCAGAGCTTGATCCTCGCGCCTTAGGGTGCGGGATGTGCAGCACCCTCTGGTTCTCTTCGACCTCGACAACACCCTCGTGGACCGGCGGGGAACGCTCGCCGGCTGGGCCACAGAGTTCACTGCTCAGCACGGCCTGGAGGACGAAGATCAGGCGAACGTCCTAGACATGGTGGCCGAGCGAGCCTATCCGTCCACTTTTGAGACGATCCGCACCCGCTACCGACTGCCCGTGTCGACTGCGGAGTTGTGGCACACGTACTGCACCGACATCGCGGCCTCGGTGTCGTGCCAGGCCGGGGTCCTCGACGGCTTGGACGAGTTGCGTGCGGCTGGCTGGCGAGTGGGGGTGGCGACGAACGGTGCGGCGGACATCCAGCGCGCCAAGCTGCGGGCCACCGGTATCTCCGAACGCGTGGACGGCGTCTTCGTCTCCGAGGAGGCTGACGCGCGCAAGCCGCAGACCCGGCACTTCGCCCTGGCGGCGGCCCGCTGCGGCACCGTGCTGGGCGACGGTGGCTGGATGGTCGGGGACAACCCGGTCAACGACATCGGCGGCGGACGCTCCGCAGGACTGCGCACCATTTGGATCGGCAACGGCCGTTCCTGGCCGCCGGACGATCCCAGGCCGGACCACGTGGTGCCGCATGCACGCGCCGCCATCGACCTGCTGCTTTTGCACTCCCTCGACCACACAAGGACCGCGGCATGACGAGCACCATTGGGCTGTTGCACCCCGGCAGTATGGGATCCGCCTTCGGCGCCCAGCTGCGCGCGAGAGGCCACATCGTGCTGTGGTGCCCCGACGGACGCAGCGACACAACCCGCCGCCGGGCCGAGCGCGCGGGCCTCGAAGCTGCGGCGCTGCCCGAGCTTGTCTCCCGCTCCGATGTGCTGCTCTCTCTATGCCCTCCCGCCGCAGCGGAGGAGACCGCCGGCCAGGTAGCCGAGCTCGGCATGTCCGAAGCGGGCACGATCTATGTCGATGCGAACGCCGTCTCGCCGTCGCGCGTGGTGAACATCGCCGACCGCCTGGCCCCGATGCCGGTCATGGATGCCGCGGTGGTCGGATCGCCTCCGGTGGGCGGCAAGTCGCCGACCCTCTACCTTTCCGGCGCCGTCGAGCAGGCCGACCGGATCGCCGAACTTTTCGCCGGCACCGATGTGCGGACCCACATCCTGGGCGACATCATCGGTAAAGCCTCCGCACTCAAGCTCGCGTACTCCAGCTACCAGAAGGTCTCCCGGGTTCTGGCTGCCGTGGCCTACGGGGCGGCGGACACGTACGGGGTGGCGGACGAACTACTGGTGATCGCGGCCAAGCGCACCCGCAGCTACCTTGTGGAGACCGACTACATCCCCAAGACCGCCGCCCGCGCCTGGCGTTGGGGCCCAGAGCTTGAGGATGCGGCGGCCCTTCTCGCCGACGCCGGGCTGCCGGACTCCCTTATGCACGCGGCTGCCGCGACGCTTGCCCGGTGGGACGGGAACAGAGACGAGCGGCTGGATATCGCTGAGGCCCTGGAAGCTCTGCGTCTTGAGCGGGACCCGGACAACCCGAGTTGAGCAGGTCGCATCCGCTGGGGCGCTGACGTCCTGGCGTCAGGAGCGAGGTGGCGTGGTGCGGACGATGTCGTCGATCCTCTGTGCGGTTTCATGGGGTGCCGTGGCGTCCGTGTCCACGCGCAGTTCCCACTGGGCCCGTGGGTGAGCCGCAAGGTCGGCCTGAGTGGCGTCCCAAGCGGCCAGCCGGGCCGCCGTGTCGGTGTCCCCGCGCTGTGGTGAGCGTCGAGCGGTGGTCTCCTTGGAGCACCACAGCAGAACGCGCACCCAGCGCGCCGGGTAAAGAGCGGTTACCTGCTTTATCCCCGCCAGCTGGCCGAGGTGGACGACTGGGGTCTTGCCGCCCTCCATGGCCTGGTCGAGGCTGGGGCGGTCGACGACGTAGATGTTGCCGTACCGGTCGTTGCGGTAGATGACATCGCCGCGTGCCTCCAGGGCGGCCAACTGTTCCGGTGTGCCCATCCGGTAGCCCTGGGTCTTCCCTGTCCCGATCTTCAGCCGGGTGAACGGCACGTACCGCGCGTCGAGTTCGGTGAGCGCCGCCGTGATCGTGTCCTTGCCCGCCGCCGGCGGCCCGTACAGCAGGATGCCTTGCCTCACTGGAACACCGTCCCGAAGACCTGGCGCACCTGGTCCGTGAGCGATATCGCGGAGCCGAGCCGGTTGTCGACAACCAAGTGCGGCACGACGGGCCGCAGCTCAAGATCGATCCCGGCAGCGTACGTGTCCCAGTGCTGGAGTTTCCAGCTGTCGCGGGCGGCGGACCGGAAGCTGATGTACTCGTGCATCGTGTCGAGGTCGCACTGAATCCAGACGACAGCGACGGTGACGCCACGCGCTTCGCAGCGGTTGATCAGGCGCCGCATCCACCGAGGGTCTGTGGTCTCGGCGATGAAGGGCGCGGAGAGGACGGTGCTGATCGCGCAGTCGACGTTCGCGTACGCGGTCTCCAGCAGGCACTGGTACTCCAGCGGGCGGACCTTCTCCCGGTAGAGGTCGGTGTGCCGGTCGTTGGGCTCGCTGCCCATCTCGACGAGGAGGCGCTCGACGAGCGGGCGCGTGATCGGGTCCTTGTCGAGGACGGGCCATCCAGTGAGTTGCGATACGAAGCGGGCGAATTCCGACTTCCCGCTGCCCGCGTAGCCGCCGACCATCATCAGCGTCGGCCGGTTCGGATCACCGCCGGTGTGACGCCGCTTCCAAGCATCGAGGATCCGCTGTTGGACGCCCAGGCCGTCGGCGTCCTCCGCGCTCGGTGCCAGCTGGTGCAACGCCCGTTCCACGGCCAGGACATGGGCGCCGTTCTGCGGTTCGCTCGACGCGGTGAATTTGAGCTTCGTGGCCTCGTCGGGCAAAGCGTTGCGGAAGCCGAGCTCGGGCTCGGTCGCGCGGTACAGCAGGCAGTACGCGCGACGGTAGTGCGGTCCGGGATAGACCTCACCCTGCTCGTGCTGCCACAGAGTCTGAAAGTTGGCGGCTGGCACCGTGAGCCCCGCGGCCCGGGCCACCTCACGCACCTGTTCGCCCGCGCCTTCGAGCGTCAGGCCGTGAGCTTCGCGTTGTTGTCTCAGCTTGTCTGGGCGCCACCCCGGACGACTCTTACCCACCGCGCCTACCGCCTGCCCATGCCTGGTCATGATCCGGAGCCTAAGTCTGCCTGTCATGAACCCGTGTGTAAGCGGATGTTGAAAAGTCAGATCGCCCGGCCATGAGCTGCTGATGAGCAGCTTCAGGAACGGCTTGTGATACTCCGCACAGCTCCGAGCCGCTGTCATGGTCACACCGACGCGGTCGTCCCAGTACCCGCCTCGGTCTCCACTATTCGTCCGAGATCGAAGGGGGCTCCGCGGTGGCTGTCGATGTTGCTGTCCTGCTGCTCCTCGGCATCGTGATCGTCTTCTTGTGCCGCGGAGGTGGGCTCAAAGCGGGTCACGCCGTTGTGTGCTCGGTTTTCGGTCTGTATCTCGCCGGGACCCACACCGTCGGCCCGTTCGTGAAGGACGTCACGGCGTCGGTCGCCGGCTTGCTGTCAGGGCTACGGCTGTGAGCGCGTCGACGGCATCACCGGGCCCTGGCGACCCAGCGTGGCCTCGACCTGGTGACAGTCAAGTCCTCCTTCCTCATCTGTCGGACGCCCGAGAAGGCGTCATCTGGCCGCAGCCCAGCCAGCCGGAGAGTTCGGTTCTGCACGAGATCACCGATCTACCGATGGAGCCTCACCATGCGCTATCCGCCGACGAGCACCTCCATGTCGACGAGTCTGTCCGCGCCCGCCCCACATCCAGTGGGCGACGTACTGCTTGGCCCTTCACCGCAGCGGAGTTCTGCTGTTCCGGCTCCACACCCGACCGCAGTGATACTCGATCTATTCGGCACGCTCGTCGCAGCCCCGACTGTGGTCGAGCGGAGGGCTGCCGCAGCCCAGTTCGCTGCGATCCTGCGCGTATCCCCGGCGGTCGCCGAGTCGGTGCTGTCCGACAGTTGGCAGGCGAGGCACGACGGGCAGATGGCGTCCACCACCGAGGTGGCGGTTCACCTCGTCGCCCGCTGCGACGCCTCTGCGGCCTGTGTGGATGAGTTGGAAGCGCTCCTGGCCCGGCTCGCCCATGTCCGTCTCCAGGCCGATGCCTCTCTCCTCCGGGCGCTGGAGCAGCTTCGGCGCGGTGGCGCCAGACTGGCCGTCCTCAGCGACGCGTCCCCGGACATCGCCGAAGCGTGGAGCGCAAGCGACCTCGCGCCACACTTCGACGCTGTCGTGTTCAGCTGCCGGGCGGGTGCGGTGAAGCCCGACCGTCTGCTCTTCCGCGCGGTCCTCCGAGACCTCGGTGTTGCCCCGCAGCAGGCCCTCTACTGCGGCGATGGCGGCGGTGACGAGCTTGCCGGCGCAGAGCGGGCCGGCATGCGTGCCGTGCGCGTGGAGCGTCGAGGCGGGCCGAGTGGCCTCGCGTTCGGCGAGACCGCTTGGCCCGGCAGGGCGATACCCGACGTGGAAGCTCTCCCCACCTTGCTGGACAGATGGGGGAAGCGATGACCGGCCCGTACGCGTGGGCAGTTGAGAACGGAGTCCTCTGCCGACTCCCCGCTCCGGTCGCCATGTCCTCGGCACGCGACACGACGCTCGTCGAGACACGCTTCTCAGGATTGTGCGGAAGCGACGTCGCGAAGCTCAATCACCCTTGGCAAGGACAGTTGCCGGAACCGTGGTACCCCGGGCACGAGATCGTCGGTGTCGACACGGAGACGGGTGACTGGGTCGCAATCGACCCGCTGGTCTCCTGCCGCTCGTGCCACTACTGCGACCGCGGCCATGTCCACCTCTGCCCACGGCTCCAGCGCATCGGGTGGGATCTTCCCGGAGGTCTCGCCGGCTGCGTACGGGCGCCCCGCGACAACATCGTCCCGCTTCGCCACCTGCACGATGCCGCGCACGGAGTCCTCGCCGATCCGATGGCGGTGGCCCTGCACGGAGTCCGCTGCGGGCTACATGTGCCCATGGGGCGGCTCGGCATCATCGGGGGCGGCGTCCTTGCGGTGTGCACGGCCATCTGCGCGGCAGAGGCGGGGTGGGACGTGCACATGCTGGTCAGGGAGCCCTCACGGTCGCATCAACTGCGCTACGTTCTCGACCGGCACATCATTCTCCACTCTGCCGAGCTGCCGACGTGCGACGCCGTCGTGGACGCCGCGTCTGGTCACAGCGACGCCCCCATACGCCACGCGTTGAAGGCTATTCGTGACGGGGGAACGGTTCTCGTCCAGAACGCCTACGCGCCCCGCGTCGTTCTCTCGGTCCCCCTACGGGATGTCTTCCGTCGCTCGATCACCCTGCGCGGCTCCTTCTCGTACTGCCGCGCGGACGGCCACGACGACTTTCGAGACGCCATCGACGTGATCGCCAAGGGCGGCGACTGGGCCGCCCTCATGACCCGAGACCGATTTCCCCTCGGCGAACTGCCGCAGGGACTGGCGGCCCTGAACGACGAAGCCCGCCATCGCCCCTTCAAGGTCCTGCTCACATCCGACACGTGACGGAAGGAGCCCACGCCATGGCGGTCACAACGCCATTGCTGGCCCACAAGATCAACTCACCGGCCGACATTCCACCCCAGGACGTCCACGACGGGATCACGCGCATCCTCGCCTTACCGGAGGGCCACACGCGCGACGTGATGCTGGGAAGCGTCCTGACGGGACTGCTCCTGCGGGGGCCACGGCTGGAGGAGGTCGAGGCCGCTGTCCAGGCCGCGACCGCCCTGGACCGAAGCGGCTGGGACTTCCATCAGCCGCCGGAAGGCGTGCGGTTCGTCGGCTACACAGGCAGTGGGAAGAAGACCTTCAAGACGATCAACCTCAGTACTGCCGCCGCGCTGGTGGCGGCCACCGGGGGAGCACACGTCGCGAAGCTCGGATCGCGCAGTGCGTCGTCGAAGACCGGGTCCCGCGACTTCATCGACCTCGTGGGCGCGACGAGCGACACGGTGCCGCACCAGGAGATGGTCGACATCACGGCGGAGACCGGCTTCGGGTTCTTCTCCATCGAGAACCGCGTGCCCGAGTTCGACCGTCGCTACGGCGGCAGGTTCCAGGCCGTGCACGCCCTCAGTCTGGCGTTCCCCGCCCTCCTCAGCCCGGTCACCTGCCCCGCCTACGTGTACGGCCTCTCGCACCCCGCGGTCGGCGCTTCCGCCCGGCTGCTCTCCAGACTCGGCCTGCCCGACGTGACGGTCATCAACTCCAGCCTTGGCAAGGCGGTCCAGGTCGACGAACTGATCCCCGGAAGCACCGTGCGGGCCTGCCGCATCAACGCCGGCGACGAGGACCTGACCTTCAATGACGAGGTGCGCAAGGGCGCGTCCTCGATGCCGCAGGACCTGATGTCCGTCACCCAGCACGAGGACCCTCGGGAGAACGTCGCCGCCGCGATACGCGTACTGGCAGGCCATGACACCAGTCAGGCGCGGAACGCGGTCGCTCTCAACGCGGCTTTGCTCATGGTGATGTCCGAGGCGGTGCCCACCGTCCAATCCGGCATCGACAGGGCACTCACCATCATCGACGCCGGCGCGGGTCTGGACACGTTGCAGCAGTTCGTACGCCTCTCCGGCGGTGCCCCGGACAAGCTCCGCTCGCTCCTTCGGCCCGTCTCCCCGACAGCCCTCCTGGTCAGCCCTGGCAACAAGGAGAAGGCCCCATGCTGACGCACGACGAACTCGCGATCGTTCACCTGGTCCTCAACACCGACTGCAACGCCTGGGACCTGGCACCGACCAGCGCCTCACCGGGTGTGTGCCGGTTCTGCTACCGGGAGCGCAACAGGGTCAAGACTGACCCGGACACCGTCCGGAGGGTCATCGACCAGGTCCGCGCCGAGTCCGAAGCCCACCGGGTCGTGTTCACCGGTGGCGACCCCGTGATGCCCTACGACAACCACCTGGAGGTCGCCCTCCGGCACGCGCAGGAAGCCAGCTTCGAAACCAATCTCCACACCAACGGGCTGCTCCTGAGCGACCGTTACGCGGGGGTGCGCGACCACGTGACCCTCTACTCCCTGGCCATCGACGGTCCGGAGGCGGACTCGGCCGACTGGTTCCGCGGGCAGGGCTACTTCGAACGGTTCCGGTCCAACGTCGAGTTCCTCGTCTCCGACCGGCGCCGACTCGCCTTCAACACGTTCACCACGGCCGCGTCCGTGCGGGAGCTGCCGCGCCTCGCGGAGTTCGTCACCAGCATCGCTGACCGCACGGAGGTCGAATACTGGCTGATCTCCCAGTACAGGCCCATCGGCCGTGCCAGCGCGGGCAAGGCGGAGCTCTACGGCTTCGAGCGGGATGACTTCGTCCGGGCCGTGGACGGGGTGCGCGACGCCGTCGCCCCGGTGGAGATCTTCGCCCAGCCCACGCGGGCGCCCGAGGACCCGTACCCGTTCCGCGTCTGGGTCCTCGCCGACGGAACGGTCACCGCGGACCTCGGCAGCGTCGCCGCACCTCGCAACGCCGTGATCGGGGACCTGCTGGCCGACGGCTTCGAGCCGCTGGTCCGCCGGGCCTTCGCCCTACGAGAGCAGCCTCAGTTGGAGGGGATCGCATGAAGTTCGACACCGCGTACTACGAGAGCGTCATCGACCAGCACCAGTACGAGCACCTTGGCCTCGGCACCATCGACTTCGCCCTCGCGGGGATGAGCCCCGGCGACCTGCACACGAAGTGGGTGTGCCACACCGGTGCGCGGGAGTTCGCGGACGCCGTCTCTGGGGGTCGGCCGGCGATCGTCACCACTGGCGTCGGGCTCGGCGGCCCGCCGCACGCCGGCACCCTCTTCCAGCTGCTGCGCGCGGTCAAGCTCCAGCAGTGCGGACTCGACGTGCAGATCGTGCTCGGCGACCTCGACTCCTACAACGCGCGTCGCACACCGCTGGACGCGGTGCGCCGCTTGGCCGACCAGTACGAGGAGTTCGCGCTTGGGCTCGGCTTCGACCCGGGGCGCGGAGTACTGCGTCGGCAGGAGGGTGAGACCGATGTCATGGCCACCGCGTTCCTGCTCTCCCGCCATCTGGACGACGACGACTTCCACTGGGCCGAGGAGGACCTTGCCGGGCTCTACCGCAACCACGGCGTCTTCGACCACCTCAACTACGGCATGAAGCAGGCCACGTTGCTGATGGCCGCTGACTTCGTGCACTTGCTTCGCGAAGGACGGCACGTGCTGGTGTCCCTGGGCGTCGACGAGCACAAGTACGTCGCCCTCGCCCGGCGCGGGGCGGAACGCTGGGGTCTGCCCGCAGACCGGCTGGCCGGCATCTACACCAAGATGATCCCGGGCCTCGGGGGCCTGCCGAAGATGAGTAAGAGCATCCCCGGCTCCGGAATCGACGGCTCCATGCCCGCCGAGGACATCAGGGCCCTGCTGGCGGCGGACACCGACTCGGCACCCTCCGACGACGGGTCGGCCCTGCTCCAGATGTACGCGTGTCTGCCCGAGGTCGGCCAGGCGGAGTACGACCGCGCCTCCGCCGCGCGACGCGCCGGAGACCGGGAGTGGCGTGTGATCCGAGAGGCGCTCGTCGAACGGCTGATCACGCTGTTCTCCTGCTGGCCGAAGTAGCAGACGCCCCTCCGAGGGAGCGCCGAACCCGCGGCCGTAGCAGGCCGTGTGCCCTCTGCCGCACCACACACCCGAGCAAGCAAGGAGTCTGACTGTGCACGCGGACACCACGACCACATCACAGCCCCTGACCGGCCCCGACGCCCCGCAGCCCCCGGCCCTCTCCGAGTCCTCGCAGCCGATAGGCGGCCCCGAGACCTTCTTCATTCGCCGCGGCTATCGCAGCCGGAGCGAGGTCGAGTACTTCCTTGACGAGACGGACGACACCGTCACCTGGCAGCCCGACGTGTACCCCTACGCCGCCGAACGGGCCAAGGAGCTCGGCCGTGACGTCGTGATCGACATCGGCTGCGGGCAGGCGGGCAAGTTGGCCTCGCTCGCCGTCGCGCACCCCGACTGGACTTTCGTCGGCGTGGACTTCGGGGACAACCTGCGCTGGTGCCACGACAACCACCCTTTCGGACAGTGGGTGGAGGCGGACCTCGAATCAGCAGAGCGGCTGCCGCTCGACCCGGACCTCGTTCGCCGGTCGGTGGTGATCTGCTCCGACGTGATCGAGCACCTGGTGGACCCGGCCCCGGCCCTGTCCCTCATCCTGGCCCTGCTGCGGGAGGGCAGCGCCGCTGCCGTCCTGTCGACACCGGCCCGTGAGTGCCGCAGCGGCTACGACACCCCTGGACCGCCGCGCAACCCCAGCCATGTGCGGGAGTGGGCAAGCGACGAGTTCCAGGCGCTGCTGCGGGAATCCGGATTCGAGATCCACTACGCGGGCCTCACCCGAAGCGACGACGCCTCCAACGGTCTGTCCACCCAGCTGCTCCTCGTCGGTGTGGGAGCGACGGAGGTGGGAGAGCAGTGACGGCGGTTCCCCGGTCCAGGGGCCTGCGTGTCGTTCACCTGCCGGCTCGTACCCCGTACGCGTGGAAGCTCCAGAGCCCTGACTTCCACATCCTGAACGGGACGGAGATTCCCACGGGCGAGACTGTGCCAGAGGCGGTCAGCGCCGCATGGCTCCTCGAACACGGCCCTCTCACGTGGCTCGACGTCCTGCACCTGCACCACATCGACTTCGAGGACATCGCCACCCTGGAGCGCCTGCTGGACGCGTGCCTGGGCTACGGGGTCAACGTGGTCTTCACCGCCCATGACACCCGGCCCATGGTCGGCAACGCCGAAGGCTTCGTCGAGCGGCTGCGGCTGCTCCGATCTGCAGAGGTCAGCTGGGTCTGTCTCACTGAGGGATCCGTCACGAGGCTGACGGAGGTCCTCGGCGAGCGGGTCCCTGCAACGGTCATCCCCCACGGATACGTCGCTGCCCCGGAGTCGCTGGCTGACCTGGAGCGCGAGGCGAGGGGCCCGGGGACCAGGTACCTCATGTTCGGTGCCTCCCGGGCCAGCCGGGACCAGTTGTCCACCATGGCCAACTGGAGCCTGGGGATCACGGATCCCCGCAGCACGCTCCACGTCCTCCTGCGCGCGTTCAGCCCTGCGGACTTCGCTGACGCCGGCCGCGCCCCGCTGCTTCTGGAGACGGCCCGGCACGATCCGCGTATCCGCCTCACCATGCGCCCGTATCCCACGGACGACGAAGTGGTCAGAGCCGGGCTGGCTTCGGACTCCCTGCTGCTGCCGTACCTCTGGGGGAGTCACTCCGGGCAGCTGGAACTGGCCTTCGACCTGAACCTGCTTCCGGTCTGCTCCCTCACAGGGCACTTGCCCGAGCAGTACGAGCGGCACAAGGGATTCGTCGAGGAACCCGAATGGTTCGATTGGTCGCAGGGGCATCCCAACCTCTTCGGAGAGAAGTTCCTGACCGCGCTGGAGAACGCGGCAGCACGGCTCGGCTCCAGGCCCCGCCGCCTCGACCGCGAGTTCCTCGACTACAGGACCCAGGAACACAGGACGATCCTCGACGACTACGCCCGCGTGTACGGGGGTGACCGGTGAGCGCCATTCCGCGTATTTCGTGCGTGATCCTGTGCCACAACTACGGCCGATATCTCGACCAGGCCATAACAAGCTGTCTGGAACAGGAGCCTGGAAACTTCGTCCTTCACGAAATCATCGTCATCGACGACGGATCCAACGACGAAACTGAGGAGGTATGCCGTCGTCACGAAAAGAACGTCAAGGCCATCCGGAGAAGCCAGCAAGGTTTCGGCCAAACCTTGACCGACGCCTTTCTCCTCAGCACAGGCAACTGGGTGGCTCCGCTCGACGCCGATGACTGGTTCCACCCATCGAAGCTCCGTACGTGCGCCGAGGCGATGACGGGTGAAACGCTGTTCATCGAGCACTGGGAAAACGTCGTCGACTCAAACGGAAACCCCAAGCTGAAAGATCCGCACCCGGGCGGAAACACAAGCACGTTGGTGGTCCATCGCGAGGCCGCTCTCAGCCTCCTTCCGGTGAGCAACGAGATCTTCTTCCACTCGCTGCGGGAGGCCGGCCGCGGCGCCGTCCTCCAGGACCCGTTGACCTTCTATCGGGTCCACTCACACAGCATGACCGACCGAAGTACGCCCGGCCTGTCGCAGGATTATCGGGCCGAGGTGTGTCTGGGACTCTCGGATCGGCTCCGCATGATGGATAGGAACCCTCCCGCCTGGGCGACGACTCGCCAGCTCAGGAGGATCTCCCAGCATTTCCGCGTACTCGCTTCCGGGCACAGAGTGGAATCCGCCCTGCAGCGAAAGAAGCACCTCCCCGCCATGATCTTCCTTCCGGGGATGCTCATCGCCACGCTCCGAGCCCGAGACCCAATAGCCCCGTGGCTCCGCTCCCTCTCCAGTGCGATCGTGGGCCGGCCGCTGGTACAGCTCTCGACGCCCCAGGGAGAGCGGGCTGAACCGTGATCATTTCGGTGATGCGAGGGGGGTGGCGATGATAAAATCGCCGCTTCCAATCCCTACTGGTCAGGCCAGTTGTCCGACCCAGGAGCGTATAAGCGCCATGAGCCGTTTGAGCGAGTCTGTCACCCGTGTCATGCACATCCTCGATGGGGCGGACCTGGGCGCGGACTATACGGCCGCGCAGCTGCTCAGCGAGACAACGGCACGGCGCTCCCTGGACCTCTCCGACCTCTCCCCCGAGGAGCAGGCCGCACTGGTCGAGGGGCGGGCGAACCACCTGATCCCCTCGGCCTCGGTGCTCGCCGAGAAGATCGCGGCCGCGCAGGCCGCCGGACGCCCGTTCGTCGTCAAGTACGGCATCGACCCGACCTCGCCCGACGTCCACCTCGGCCACGCGGTACCGATCATCATCGCTAGCCGGTTCCAGCGGATGGGCCACCACGTCGTCTTCATCATCGGTGACGTGACGGCCAAGATCGGTGACCCGTCGGGACGGTCCTCGGACCGACCGCCGCTCACCGACGAGGACATCGCCCGCAACCTGAGCGGCTACCAGCAGCAGGTCACGCCGTTCATCGACTTCGAGCGTGCCGACCTGCGCTTCAACGGCGAGTGGCTGAACAAGGTCACCCTGCCGGAGCTCGTCGGGGTTCTTGCCCGGGTGCCGGTCTCCATGTCGCTCCAGCGCGAGGACTTCCGCACCCGGCTCGCCGATGGCCATGGGCTGTCCGTCGCCGAGTTCGTCTACTCCGTCGTCATGGCCTGGGACTCCGTGGCCATCGACGCCGATGTCGAACTCGGCGGAGTGGACCAGCTGCTGAACCTCCAGATGTGCCGCAAGGTCATGGAGATCTCGGAGCAGGACCCCGAGGTCGTCATCACCACTCCTCTCATCGAGGGCACTGACGGCACGGGCACCAAGATGAGCAAGAGCAAGGGCAACTACGTGGGCCTGACGGCGTCGCCTGATGACGTCTACGGCCGGCTGATGTCCATCCCCGACCACCTGACCGAGCCGTACCTCCAGCTGCTCACCGAGTGGACGGACGACGAGATCCGCGTGGTCACCAAGCGCCTGGAGGAGGGGACCGCGCACCCTATGGCGATCAAGCGCATCCTCGCCGGCGAGGTGGTGGCCGCCCTCCACGGCCTGGACGCTGCTGCCGCCGCTCGCGCGGAGTTCACGGCGCGCTTCTCCAAGCGCTCTTTCGCGGACACCCAGAACCTCCCCGTCATCTCCCTGAAGGACCACGGCCAGGACACACTCGGGGCGCTGATCAGCCGCACGCTGGACTTCGCTCCCAGCATCTCCGCCGTGCGCCGTGTGGCTCAGCAGAAGGGTCTTCGTCTGATCCTTGAGGCGGACGGAGAGCAGGCACCTACGCCGCTCACCGAGACGTCCGTGCAGCAGACGCTCGGTGAGGTCGTGAGCGAGGTTGGGGCACTCGAAGGTGCCGAGCTGTACCTGAAGGTCGGCCGTAAGGTCGCCCGCATCGACGTCTGAGATCAGGCGCGGCGCCGACTCACCAGCGTGAGTCGGCGCCGTTCTGTTTGCGCTCGATGCGACCCGCCAGCCGCGCGATCCTGGAGAGGCGCTGATGGCGGGCGATGCCGTGGAGGAGTGTTGCTTTCGGAGGTGTGGGCGGCCAGGGCACACCCGGAGAGACGGTGTGCTGTTATGCAAGACCGTCTGGTGCTGAAAGCTCCTGGTCGTTGCAACGACGTGCTTGGCATCGATTCTTCAGACGTTATCCCAGCTCGCTGGGACGATTTATTCATCCCGTTTGCTACGGCTGGTGCCAAAGGAGCGTCGCATTCGGTTCCAAATCCGGCGCCACCAAGACGCTTGTCCCGCCAGAGGTTGAGGGATGGCCTCGATGTGCGCGGCGCGGTCGCGGGAGCTAGCGACTCGAGTGGCTGCCGCTGAGATTCGCGGCAACCAGTCGATACGGTCGCTGCGGACGTAGTAGTGCGACCTACACCGCTGTTGTCCGTTTCCAACGGACGGTCGCAGGGACACGGTGCCATCGAAGGTCAGGGTCCAGTCGTTCGGTCCGAATGGTGTGACGACCTTCGCACCACATCCGCACGCGCACAGATGGACTGCGGTTTCGAACTGCATCGAGATGTACAGCTTACCCGGCTCGGGTTCGGCCGGGATGTGCTCGATGAACACCGGCATCAAGGATCGAGCTTTCACGCGGCGGCCTCCGACCCGTCCCCAGCATCAGCGCTGGCCGGGACCGGCTCGGCGCCCAGTCCGATGCCCTCGTCTTGGTTGGTAGAGGTGCCGTAGCGGTTGTAGAGATCATTCGAGCCGACCGCATACACGGTGTGCAGCTCGTTCTCGGTGTCAGCATAAAAACCGAGGTACTTCTTATACCGGAAGATTGCCAAGTTCGCAGTGGAGGAGTTCAGCTCGGCTACCTGCAAGTTGGTGTCGTACTCGGCGCCCTCCCCGGCGAAGTACGAGATGAGCCCATCTCGCTCAATATGCTCCACGCGACCCGGAAGAGACGTCGTGATGCGAATTTGCCCGTCGATGCATTCGGCGTCCTTGCTGACCCCGACACCAGTATCGATGAATGGGATACCGTTGACGGTCAGCGCCTCGATGATGGCCTTTTTGTCCGGGCCCGTGTCCATCGCAAGGAACACAAAATCGGCGTCGAGGAGTTCGCCGACGTTTTCAGAGGTGACGTTCACCGGGTGAGCCTCGATGTGACGACGCATCTGCGAATACATCCGTGTGAAGTACTCGACCTTCTTCAGGCCCTCCTGTAGGTCCGCAAGGCTCGCGGCACCGGGGGCCCGGAAGGCGTTATGCGTGCGGAGGACGTCGCCGTCGTAGAGATGAAGCGCGTGTATCGGGGTCTTGGCGAGCAGGTCGAGCAGGTATGCGCCAGTACCCCCGAGACCGACGATCACAACCTTCTTCAGCGCGAGGCGCGCGTTGACCTCGGTGATGCCAGCCCTGCTGGAGAACGTGTCGAGGTAGCGGAACACACCATCGTCTTCGTCGGTCTC
This sequence comes from Streptomyces sp. NPDC013157, assembly GCF_042899865.1. Lineage (NCBI taxonomy): Bacteria > Bacillati > Actinomycetota > Actinomycetes > Kitasatosporales > Streptomycetaceae > Streptomyces > Streptomyces sp. NPDC013157. The sequence continues at coordinate 117,735 of NZ_JBIBAK010000021.1, forward strand.
GACAGGCTTGAAGGTCAGCGGGGTCGCCTCGGGGTCGATGGCCTGGGCTGGCCCGATGACCATCGCGGCGTACTGGGTGACCTTTTCGTAATAATCTGGATAGCCGCCCGCGGGTTTCTGGGAGAAGCCGCAGCTCGCGGTGAGCTCCGGGCTGGCAGACCACTTCTGAACGCCATCGTTTACGAGCCCGTCGATGGGCTCGCCATTCTTATTGCGGGGTACGCCGCCAACGAAACACATAACGTGGCTACTCGGAGCCGTCGCGGTGTCGCCGCTCAGATCCAGCGGGCAGATGAAGGATCCCCACTGAACCTGGGCGGCATCGTCCACGAACGGAATGTCGTCGATTACGAGGAACCCGTTGACGACGCGGACGGAGTACCCGTCTTGCACCAGACGGGCCAGGTCGGCGCTACTACGAACGAGTCGTGAGCCGGACATGGAAGTACGTGCCCTTCTTCTTGACCTTCACGGACTCGCCGGCGACCAGGATGCCGTCCCCGCCATGGGGTGCAATGGCGTTCTTGTAGGTGACGGTGAACATCGCCTGCGGGTCGTGGCCGGGGTACGCGAGCTGCCCAAGTTCGTCATAGGTCACGGTGTCGTGATCGAGGGTGACCATTGTGCCGTTGATGATCACTTCGAACCCTTTATCCCTCTTGTCATGCTCCTGCTCGTCACTGGGTGCAGTCATGACAGTCCCCTTCCATGGCGCCCTCCGCTGATCGACGGGCTCGGATGCGAGTGTAGCATCAACATCATCACCCCATGGGTGATGGGGTAGATGCGAGGTTGGCGGCCCAGAAATTCGGTGATGCCTGTAGAATCCGCGCCAAGTAGGTAGAAGCGTCATCAGCCGATGGGTGATGGAGAACACGCACGTGGACCGGGAGTACATGGATGAGGAGTTGCATCGCCTCGCTACGGACCCCGGATTCCGGCCGCAAGGTTGGAGCGCCCGGGAGGTCTCGGACTTTCGCGTCCTCGTTCAGTGCGCGCGTGCAGCTCGGCTCGACGCCGACCTGCGGAACTCGCGCATGTTGCGCATCCACCCCGGTGACACCCATGACCTGAACAAGGCGCGGGCGAAGTTGAGTTCAGGCCGCGTTATCAACTTGACGTTCAAGAGCACAGAGAGCCACAGTGCCGTGATCTTCGAGCTATTGACTCCAGAGATGGAAGCCTCGCGATGAGCACCCCTCCACACGACCCGCTGCCGATCGCCCAGGTGCCGGTTGGCGAACTCCTCGGGAGGGAGCTCGAGGCCAGGGACTGGTCTCAGGCTGATTTCGCTGCGGTTCTGGATCGCCCGACTCAGTTCGTCTCCGAGATCGTCACCGGCAAAAAGGAGATCACCAGGGAGTCGGCGGCGCAGATCGGCGCGGCCCTTGGTCATACAGCTGAGTACTGGCTCAACCTTCAGGACCAGTACCTACTCGCCGAGCAGTTCAAGAATGAGAACGCCCAGGTCAAGCTGGACGAGGTGCGTCGGCGCGCCCGCCTAAACGACAAAGGGCCAATTCAGCTACTGAAGAGGCGCGGCTTTCTCACCGGCGCTACCTTGGATGCCCTCGAGGCCGAGGTGAAGGAACTTTTCGAGCTGGATTCCCTTGATGACGAGCCCGGATTCGCAGCGGCTGCTAGACGAGCCAACCGTAGCGAAGATATCAGCTCGCTGCAGCGAGCATGGGTCGCGTGTATCAGAAGGGAAGCGCGTAAGCTTCCGCCTCAGGAGAGATACTGCGCGAAACGTCTGAGGGAGCTTGCAGGCACCCTTTCGCGCACACTCAAGTCGGCCGCTGACTTCGAGGACCTGCCTGACCTTTTTAGTGCAGTTGGCGTGCGTCTGGTATATGTCGAATCGCTTCCGGGTGCCAAGATTGACGGGTGCTCGATGCTGGTCGACGGATATCCAGTCATTGGCTTGTCTGGTCGCGGCAAAAGACTCGACAAGATCCTATTTACTCTTTTGCATGAGATTGCGCATATCTTGCTTGATCACGTCGACGCTGAACACCTCATCGTCGAGGGTCTCGATGAGACTCAAGGCAATGAAACGAAATGGGAGAAGGACGCAGACACGGAGGCCGCAGAGTGGGTTTTCCCGCACGGCATTCCTGACGTCCCAGATCGTATCGGTGCGCGTTGGGTCAATCAGGTGGCCGTTGAGCTTGGCGTGGCGCGCATCGTTATCGTCGGTCACCTGCAGCACCGCGGTCACCTTGACTGGCGGACGACACTGGCGAAGAACGCTCCTTCGGTAAACGATGCTCTGGCATCGTGGGATTAGCTATCTGGCGGGCGGCCAGCTGGCCGATCAGGCGGGAGACCGTCGGGTCGGAGGCCACCAACCCGAACACGGCTGGCTCCGCCCGCAGCATGCCCACATCGACGAGGCAGCTCCGCCCAGAGCGACCGCGAGGGCGACCGACCAGGAGGACCTTCCCCGGGTTGTGGACGGCCCGATGCCCGGATCCAGGCAGACGCCATTGAGTCTTTTCCAACCTCACGTCTGTGCTGGTCAGGAACCTGTTGACGGCTGAACGCAACGGTCCGGGCCGCAGTCATGACCCGCGGAGCTGTAGTCAGGCACGTGCCCCAGACGCTCCGCCAGGCATAGGCAATGGCGCTCACAGTCAGGTTGGGAAAGGCTCATTGAACCGATGCGGTGATGCAGGCCAGTGTCGGAAAGGCACGCTGAACAGCGGGTCAGCTGGTTTCTGCCGCCTCCGCCATGAGGCGGGCCCGCTTCTCGGCACGCGGTTCGGCTTTCCAGTCGGGCAGGAACGCCGACAGACCTGGGTCGCTTTCGATCTTCTGTTGGGTGGACCGCATGCCTTCGTCGATGAGCGCGTCCCACTTCTCTGTGGCGAACTCGACGCGGCAGGGCAAGTCCTTGATGATCTTCTCGTCCAGGGTCAGGTAGTTCGACGCACGTCCCCTGCCGCCACGGGCCGTAGGCACGTACGCGTCGGCGCCGGCTTGGTCGGGAAGCAGGGAGATGAGGACCGCGTCCCCGTCCTCGGCGATCCTTCGGGCCACCCTGTTGGCTGCCGAGATCTCTGCCTTGGAGGGATCCCTTTCCAGCATCTCGATCAGGGTGCTGCGGATGCTCACCGTCTTCCGGCTGGCCAGCTCAGTCTGCAGGGCCTGGCGGAAGGTCTGCGTCATCGACGTCATAGCGGCGATTGTTGCGAATGGCCGTCCCGAGGCCGCGCGCTTGAGGGCAGCACTCGGTGCGTGTTCCCCCGTACGGCAGATACACACGGGGCGTGGTCCCAGCGTGCTCACCCCTCACGACTAGGTTTGCTGTCACAAACGACGAAACGGCTGGGTTCGCTGTCGCACGCGTCGCTTGAATGACAAAGGGAGAGAAAGTTCGCCGGGGGCAGACAGGAAAGATCCCGCAAGCACTCGCGTGCTGCTGCAAATCATGCCAACGTACAACGCCCCGACGAAATCCTTCCCCCCGATCCCACGGAGGCGCCCCTGCACCCGCACCACCCCACCGATCCCTCCCGTCCCGACTCGCCGGACCCGGTGTACTGGGTCACCCCGCGCCATCTGGCGGGTGACGACGGGGCCCTCGCCGAACGGATCGGGGACACCCTGGCTGGCCTCGGCTGGCGCATGTGGCCTACTTCCCGCCACACCCTGCTGTATGTGAGCCCAGATGAGCTGCGCGGTGCCGAATGGACCCTCGCGGCCTACCCGTTCGAACTGGGCGGCCTCCCGGTTGCCTGGCAGCTGAGCGCCCGCCCGGATGCCACCTCCGTGGTGCCTGCGTGGAACGCGTACTTCACGGCCGGCGTCCCGTACGAAGCGCTCGCCGATCTCCTCGTGGCGATCGACACCCGCGAGGCGCCCGACGTCGGCTCCGAGGCGCCGGGGACGGTCCTCAACGCACTGAGTGCCCAAGGCTGGTTCCGCGACGTGGACCACCCCCGCACCACCGCCACGGACCCCGGATTCTCCTGCAGCGTCTCCTTAGAGATGCTGCCGCCACTCATCCAGGACGCCGACCCGCGCCCCGACCTGGTGGGCTGGCAGGCATGGGCGGAACCCGTCGTCAGCGCCCCCTATTTGTGGTGTGCCAGCTTCAGCACCAGCGTCCCCCATGAGCTCGTGGCGGCATTCGCCTCCTCGCTCGCCTCACCGGTCCCGGTGCCCCGCCGAACCGTCCCTGCGAGCGCCGAAGGGCGGCTCACCGTCCTCCGCCGCAACTGACAGCGCCCGCCCAGAGGAGCCGCTGTCGTAAACGGCTCGTCGCCGATCTCCCGAGTGGCAGCAAGTCAGACGAGGCGCGCCACCGCGCCCGCCAGATGACAGAGAAGGAGTGTGCCTTGCTCTTGTTCCGACGCGCTCGCGCGGACCGCGCGTTCCGTGAAGCCCAGCGTGCGGGCCACGCGCTGCTCCTGCGGCTGCAGGCCACGCAGCCGTGGCCCAACTTCCCCGAGCCGACCTCACAAGCCCCCACCGCAGGAGAAGGGGTTGTGCCCGACTTCCTGCCGCCGGAGCTGCGGGTGCCGTCGTGCCAGGAGGTGGCCGGGGTGATGATGCGCTGGCTGCAGCCGCTCGTCGTCGACGGCGAGGTCCGTACGTGCCCCGAGTGCGGCGCGTACCGGGACTGGATCGTCTTCTGCACGCGGGACGACTCGATATGGCTGCGCTGCCGGGCGGGCCACGAGACGAAGGAGCCCGGCCTGGATGCGGTCTGGTTCAACCGCCACTCCGGTCCCGTCGACCAGTTCCACTCCACTCTCGAAGAGGGCCTGCGCCACCTCGGCCATTGACCTCCCGAAACCCCCACTCCCCTTCGCACCGCCGGCGCCCGGAGGGCCGGCCTGGTCAGACCGTCCGCTCCGCAGGCCACAACAGGCCAAAAAGGGGTTTCCGATGCGCCTTCACGCCACGACCGTCCTCAGCCTCAGCGCCCTCGCTATCTTGGCCCTGGCGGGCTGTTCCGACGGCAGCGCCGCCGCTTCCGGTCCGATGTCCTCCCCGACCGTCCCGGTGCACCCGGACGGCGAGAGTGCCCCGGCGCTCGCCTCACTGTCCTCGACCGCGCTGGCCAAGCTCCTCTTGAACGAGAGCGACCTCGGCGGGGGCTACACCCGCACGCCACAGCGCCCCGCGGCGCACGACGACGTGGCTGTGGTGGGCTGCCCGGCCATGGAGAAACTCGGCGGCGACACCGCGACCGGCACAAGCCTCGCCTTCCCCCGCAAGGCGAAGGCGTCCTTCACCTACGCCGGCGGCAGCAACTCCGATCTGTCCGAGGAGCTGTACAGCGACACCGCGGCGAAGCTGTCCAAGGGCATTGGAGAGATCTTCGATGCGATGGTCTCCTGCCCCACGTACCAGGTGGTGTCGGGCAACACCGTCGTCACGGTGGGCACGCAGGTGACGCCCGCCCCCGACCTGGGTAACGAGCATTGGAGCCAGCTGCTCACCTACTCGATCGGTGAACAGCGAAGCGTCGTCAAGCAGACGGCGATCCGAATCGGCAACGTCCTGGTGCTCGTGTCGGGCGCGCCGGGACTTGTGGACGCCAACCTGGAGAAGGCGCTCGACAAGGCGCAGGCAGCCTTGTGACCTCCCTGTCGGCGTCGTTCGGCGCCGGCGCGCATGACTTTGTCGCCATGTTCGCCGATTCCCTCAGTTCCATTGCACGGGTGCTGCGCCGGGTGCTGTCGGAGGGCACATTCGACCGGCTCCTGGGCGCTCCAGCAGTTCCAGGGCCTCCCACGCGGTGAAGCCGGGCCTCCCAGTTGGGGGAGCCCGGCTTCGTGCTGCGGTGCCTTGTTCTGGCGTCTCCCAACGCGTCACCGCACGCAGCTGAGATCGAGATCAGCGCCGTCGTGCCTGTGACGGCTGCGGGGCCGGGGCGGCTGCTGCCGTGTGCTCTGGAGCGTCGGGGCGCCGTGCTGCGCTGTCGGCCCAGGCTGGGCTGTGGGCTTGTGCTGCGCGGGCTTGTGCGCTGGGTGCCGACCTTTCGCTGAGGCGTTGAATGCGCCAGGCCAGGACTCGTGCGGGGCGGCGCGCGTCGTTCAGGGCGCGCTGGTCGGTGACCTGCTGGAGGAGCTGTTCCGGGTCGTGTCCTGCTGCTTCTGCCTCGGCGAGGGCGGTGGTGAGAGCCGCGAAAGCGGGGTCTTCGATGATCTGCTCCGCGTGCTCGGGCACGACTTGGCGTAGGCGGCGGATCTGCCGTTCCACGGCCTGCTGGGGTGGCTGGCGCTGCGCGAGGGCGGCCAGGGGTGCGGTTGCGGCTTGGTCGTAGGCGGCCTGGAGGTGGAGCAGGGTCTGGTGGGCGGCGGCGACCTGCTGGTCGTGGTGGCGGAGCTGGTGCCAGCGGGCAGCGGCAACAACTACGAGGATCGCCGCGTCCAGGAACATCGCCAGGACGGCGCCGTCCTTGGGGGCGGGCTCGCGGACCATCGCGCGTACTGCGCCGCGCAGGGCGCGGGCGTGGTGGTGTTCGGCCCGGATGCGAGAGCGGGTGGCGCGCTCGAACGCTGTTGCTGCCTCTCGGAGTTGGGGCCGCAAGGTCTGGGGTGCGAGGAGGGGGAGGGCGTCGAGTGCCTCGCCGAAGGCGGCGAGGTGGGCCTGGGAGGCTTCGTCGTCTGTCTGGTCGAGGTGGTGGGGTATGCGTTCGGTGGCGGCGGTGGCCTGGTGCCAGGGGTTGGGCCTGCGCCGACCTGACTTCCCAGCGGGCTGTGGGTCGATGCTCTCCAGGCGCTTTTGGATCTTGGGGAAGGAAAGGTCCGGGGCGAGTTTGGAGCCGGAGAACCAGACGGGCTCGTTGTCGGCGGTGGTGGTGTCTTCGCTGGCGACCTTGTAGCCGCGCACGTCACCCGCGGGGAAGTAGATGATCTCGACGAGTACGCCGTCGATGTGGCTGAGCAGGTGGACGAACTCCTCCAAGCTGGTGGCGGCGGCTACGGCGGTGCGCACGGTGGCGCGCAGCCGTTCTCGGGCGGGCTTGTCCTGGCCGGCGCGGCGGGCCTTCTCCTGCTCGGCGCGGGTGGTCCGCTTCGCAGCGGTGCGGTCACCGCGTACGACTTGCAGCAGGCCGTATTCCTTCTCGATGGCGGCGAGTTCACGGTCTGCGGTGTGGTAGTCGTTCCAATGGCGTGCAGTGCGCAGATCCGCCCGGACCTTGGTGGCGGCGATGTGGATGTGGTCGGGGGCGTGGCGGACGGCGACCCAGCGGCATCCGTCCGGATCGCCTTCCGGTGCTATGCCGGTGGCCGCCACGACGCGGCGGGCGATGTCGGCCCACTCCTCGTCGCTGAGGATGCGGTCACTCTCGGCGGCGCGGATCGAGCAGTGCCACACGTGCTGTTCGGGCGCGCGGCCGAGCCTCCGGGCCTGCTTGACGTGCAGGTCCAGATCGGCCACGAGGAGCTTCCTGGTGGCGTCGAAGTCGTCGGCGCGGCCGGGGTCGGGGGCGAAGCCGTCCCATGAGGCGACCAGATGGGGGTCGGTGTGGTCCTTGGCCTTCTTCGTGTCGAACAGGTACCGGATCAGCCCGGCGGTTTCCTTGCCGCTGCGGATCTTCGCGATCATCGGGCGGCCTTCTTGGTGACGGCCTGGTTCGCAGCTGCCGCGATGTGGCGGACGGTGGCGCCGACCGCGGTCAGGGTGCATTCGGCCTGGGCCAGGACGGCGGTATCCCCAGGCTGTGGATGGCCGCCAGAGTTCAGCTTCTTGGCGATCTGGTTGATGTTGTGGCCGATCCTCGCGACCTCGCCACGCAGAGCGGTCAGCTCGTCGATGTAGTCGTCGAGCGGGGTGCGCTGGCCGGGCAGGCCGAGGTCGCCCTGAACATGGGCCATGACGACAGCGCCGACGTAGTGGGCGCCGGCGATGTTCAGTGACCGCGCCATGGCGCGGATCTCGGTCTTCTCGTCGATGCTGTAGCGGGCGTCGACACGCTCCTTGCGCTGGCCGTTCGGGTCGGGCTTGCGGCGTCGGGCGACACGGTGCAGTGCAGCGGCTTCGGCAGCACGCGGCAGCTGCACAGCGGCGGCAGTGTCGGCGGTCTGTTCCTCCTCGGGTGCCCCCTGGCGCCCGAGGTCCTCCGCCACCCCCGGGGCGGAGACTTCCCCGTTGCGGCCGTCCTTGGACGGTCCAGCGGGATACCTTGCTGGCGTTGTGGCTGGGGTGGTGGTCATCTCCTGCTGGTGCGATGGGGGTTCGTGGTGCTGATTGCGCATGAGGTGGTTCTCCATGGGGTGTTGATGGCCAGTCAGTGACCGGTCGAGCTCGTCCCATACCTGTCAGGGCAAGGACGGATGGAGCGGCGGTGTCGGGTTGACTCGTTGCTGCGGTCGCTCGTCCCCGCGGACCTGCGCGGGGACGAGCGATGCGAGCTGCGCCGGAGCGATGGGAGCGCGGGGCTCAGGGAGCGCCAGCGGGAGTCATGCCGAGGTCGTCCCGCCGCTGAGAGGCGGCCTCATCGAGTTCGGCTTGCAGGACGTCCTTGAGCTTTTCCGCGTCGGCCCTGCCGATCGGGAGGCCCTTGCCGCGGATCGTCGCTTCGATGTGGCGGCGCGAGGCACGGTCTCCGCGTCCCAGTGGCGCGGTACGGGCAATCGCGAGGTACTCGTCGGACACAGCGCTGGGCTTCTGGTCTTCCGGCTCGGCGGAAGGCTGCGAGGTTTCCGTCATAGTGGCGGCGCCCTGCGCCACCTCGGCAGAGCCCCGAGCCACGTCGGCCTGACCGTCCGCCACGTCGAGACCGGCTGGCTGCGGGAGACCGTTGTGGCGTTCGGTGGCGTCGGGTGGGTCGGCGACGAGCTGGTGGATCTGCCTCATCAAGACGCCGAAGGCCAGCAGCGCGGCTGTCGGGGGAACCGCGGCGACCACGTAGTCGAGGAGAGGCACGGCGCTGGCGTTGCCCGTGCCGTTGACCCCGGCCACGTTGAGGGCGATGGAACCGATCGATCCGGTGGCGGTGAGGGCGATGGCCCAGCCGTCGGCGGCGCGGCGCAGACCCGCGCGGAGCATGAGGAGTTCACCCGCGACGATGAAGGCGTCCAGGGTCGCGGGCCAGGCCCACTGGCGGACTGGGGAGTTCTTGAGGCCGTGCTGTCCGGCGACCTCTGCGAGATGCGCGTACGACAGCCAGAATCCGCCGACGGTGAGCGCCACGATGACAACGCCCGCCGCGACGAGCGCGTACCGCTCAGCGGCCTGCTTGCTCGTCATCGGCCGTCCTTCGCCAGGGCGATGGTCCCGGTGGGTGGGTGTGGAGAGGGTGGTCAAGCGGGGTTCTCCTGGGGTTGTGGCGTGGTCCGTCTTTGCCGTCCCGGCCGTTGCAAGCGCAGGTCAGGGCCGGTACGGCAGGGGGGTCGGTGTTCCGTCTTGGCGGCGTCGGCGCGTCCTGGGGGCACGTACGGGCGGCGGGTGCTGCGGTTCGGTGGCTGCGGACGGTTCGCATCCGTCTTGCCGTCCCGGCCGCATGTGCTGTGACCTGCGGTGATACGGCGGGGACGTCCGGGACGGCACAAGACGGATGTGGGCGGCGTCCCGGCGGGCAGCAACGTCGGTCATGATCGTGTTGCCGTCCTGGCCCCGGTTGCCGTCTTGCCTGCATGCCATTTGACCTGCGGGATTACGGCAGGGACGGCAAGGACGGCAACCGGGGACTGGGTGGGTCTCAGCCCTCGCTGCGCGCGGGGCCGGTGTCGACTGGGTGGACGGTCGGGCAGTAGCGCCGCCATGCGTCGAGGAACTTGTTGCGTGTGTAGCCCTTGCGCTGGGTGCCGTCGGCGAGGCGGACGTTGCCGGGCCTGATGTCGAAGGCGCGCAGCAGCGAGCCGAGCTCACGCGGGCCCAGTCCCTTGCGACCCCACTCCGCCCACGGGCCTTCCAGGTCTTGGCGCAGGTGGTGCAGGAGTTCGTCCGTGGAGAGGCTGTCGACCTCCCGCTGGGCTACGAAGACCCGGCGGATGTCGGCCAGGATCCGCGCTGAGCTGGGGTGGTCCTCCTCGGCCTCCGCTTCGGCCCTGACCATCTGCGCGCACGCCGCGCGGGCGAGGCGTGGCCAGGGGCCGGCGGCGAGATCGGCGACGATCACGAGGGGTTCCCAGGTGTCGGCGGCACGGTCCTCCACCGGCATTACCGGTTCCATGTCGGCGGCCTCGTCCAGCAGCGGCCGTGTCCATGCGGCGATGCGGTCGCGCAGGTCGTGCAGGGCCGGGGTGTCGCGGCGGGAGCGGAAGGGCTTGACGCTCTCGCCCTCGGCCCGGCGGCGCATCCGAATCACCACCGACCGGTCCATGATCGTGTCCGGGAGGTCACCGATGCCCGCGAGCGCTGCCATGGCGAAGGTGGCGAACCGGTGCGGGGTGTGGTCGTTGCCTACGACGCGGGTGACGTACCGGTTGCGCTGGTGGCCGGCGTTGAGCAGGCCGCGCATCTCCTCGTTCTTCTCCGCCTGCTTCGGCGTGCCGAAGATGGTGTCCGCCTCGTCCACCAGCAGGGTGGGCGGTTCGTCGGTGATGGAGCGGAAGATGGCCGCGGGCGTGGTGTTGATGGTGAGCATCGGCTCGTGGACCGTCTCGGTCAGCACGTCCAGGAGCCGTGACTTGCCGCACCGCTTCGCCGGCCCGACCACCGCCAGGCGCGGTGCGTGCTGCCACGCGGGCTGCAAGTGCGTCGCCGCCACCCACAGCGTGACCGCGTGTAGCGCCTGCTGGGAGGGCAGGATCACGAACTGGGCTATCTGGGAACGCAGTTCACTCAGCAGCTCGGAGCCGTACGTCGGCTCGGGTTCCGGCACCGCCTCCTCGGCGGGCTGATCCACCGGAACCGTATCCGGTGCCCCGCCGTCGGCCGCCGGGGCGGCTTCGGGCGCGTGGCCGGGCCGGCCAGGCACGGCGACCGTCGGCCATACCGCTTTGCCGGGTGCGGAATAGGGCTCGGGTGTCGTAGGTTGCACAGGGCAGCTCCTTATCCGGTGACGTCGGGCATGCAGGCCCGACTCACGCAGGTCGTTCGTTGGAATGCGGGCAGTGGAGTGTGCGGAGCCTCCGGCGTTGGCGCGCCGGGGGCTTTCTCGCTTCCCTGACCGGGGCGAGGGAACACGGACAGTACGTCCACGCCCCGACACAGTCCAGCGTTTCTGTGTCAGCTCAGCGCAGAAGCGTCTGCTATGGGCTCGGGCGGTCATGCGGCCAGGCCGAGCAGGTTCAACAGGTCGGCGGTCACGACGCGGTACGCCTTGCCCAGCCGCAGGACCTTGCAGGGGTACTGGCCCCGCTTGGCCAGCTCGTAACCCTTGCTCCGCCCCAATCCGAGCGCCCGGTTGCCGGTGTCCAGGTCAACGGCGGCAGGCAGGGCCAGCAGCTCCGCCCGCGTCATACCCTTGGGCTGCTCCGCAGTCTCGTTGTCGCGCATCCAGTGCTCCGTTCATGAGTGAGCCCTCGGCGAACGCGGCATCACGTCCGGCTCCAGGCGATCACTAACCATCATCGGGAAGCTAATGTGTCTCCATGACACAACGCGGTTTTGATCCTGGAGATGACGAGGACGACGTCCCGGAGTGGGTGGATCAGGTGATGGCCACGGTGGCCGCCGAGGTCCGCAGACGAAGGAAGGAGCTGCGCATGAGCGCCCAGGACCTGGCCGACCGCTGCGAGGAGATCGGCCATCCGATCCCGCGCAACGTGATCGCCAACATGGAATCCGGCCGCCGCGCCAGCCTGCCCCTGGTCGACGTCCTTGTCCTCGCCGAAGCCCTGCGGACCTACCCGATCTGCCTGCTCTACCCCGTCGGCTACGTCGACCGAGTCCAGCGCCTTCCCCTGCAGCACTCCGATCCGACCTGGGACGCCATGCGCTGGTTCACCGGCGACAGCGAGGACTTCGGCATGGAAGACGACATGCTCCGCTCCTTCCGCGCCCACGTCAGCCACCAGCGCGCCGCCCTGGCCGCTCTGAAGAGCGAGAAGCACGAGCGCTGGAAGGCCGAGACGGCGCCCAACCAGGCCGAACGCGAGGAAGCCGTACTCGCCCAAGCCGACTACGCCGAAAGGTTGTTGGAAGCCAAGTACCGGCTCCGCAGCGCCCGCGCCTTCATCCGTGAAGACGGCGGCACACCACCGCACCTGCCACCAGAACTCGCCGACGTCGACCCACCCGTCGACGACACCACAGAGGAGAACGATCTTTGAAGGGTTCCACCCACCGCCGCTGCTACTGCCGCGACCCCCACACCGGGAAGCCGCTCGGTAAGCAGTGCCCTAAGCTCTCCAGCCGCAAGCACGGCTCGTACTCCATTCGCCAGGAACTCCCGCCCCGCGAAGACGGCACCCGCCGCTCCTTCAGCCGCGCCGGCTACGACTCCCTCAAGGCGGCCCAGGCCGACCTCGACCACATACGTGCGCTGCTCGGCCTCGCCGACACCGACGACCCCGAGGGCATGGCGCTGATCGCCGCCATGCTGGAGGAGGTCGGCGATGAGAAGTCGCCGCTGCCCGATGTCGAGGAGACCCGGCGGCGCCTGAAGTCCGGTCAGGACCTGATCGGCCGTCTGACCGTCAGCGAGTGGCTCGACCGGTGGCTCGACGGCAAGCGCATCCGCAAGTCGGGGCTCACCCGCTACGAGACCGATATCCGGTTCCATTTGAAGCCCCGGATCGGCCACCACCGTCTCGACCGCCTGCGCGTGAGCCATCTCAGCGAGATGTTCACGGCCATAGCCGACGGTAATGCCGAGATCCTGGAGCAGAACGCCCAGCGCCGGGCCGCGGTGGAGGAGTTGGCCACCGTGCCGTGGAAGGGCGCGGGCAACCGTGCCCGCCGCAAGGTGATGAAGACGGCGATCGATGCCATGCCGCCGTTCCGGCGGGTGACCGGTCCGGCTACCCGGCTGCGTATCAAGGCGACGCTGCGGTCTGCGTTGAACGACGCGATCGGCCAGCAGATCCTCACCTTCAACCCGGCGGCGCACGTCGAGCTCGATCCTGTGCGCAAGCCGAAGGCTCTGGTGTGGACGGACGCTCGGGTCGCCAGGTGGGAGCAGACGGGTGAGAAGCCCTCGCCCGTGATGGTCTGGACGCCCGAACAGACAGGCGCGTTCCTCGACTTCCTCGCGGAGGACCGGCTGTACGCGATGTGGCACCTGATCGCCTTCCGCGGCCTGCGGCGGGGCGAGGCATGCGCGCAACCCTGGTCGGAGACCAACCTCGATAACCACTCGCTGACCGTCTCCGCCCAGCTCGTCCAGGACGGGTGGGAGGTCGAGACCTCCGAGCCCAAGACGGACAGCGGCTTTCGCGTTGTCGCGCTCGACGACGACACCGTCAGCGTCCTGAAGCGGCACCGCGAACAGCAGGACGCGGACCGCGAGGAGTGGGGATCAGCCTGGGTCGAGACCGGCATGGTCTTCACCCAGGAAGACGGCTCCTGGCTCCACCCCGGGAAGCTGACCGACCTCTTCGAGCGCCTCGTCGCCGCCTCCGGCCTCCCGCCGATCCGGCTGCACGACCTCCGGCACGGTGCCGCCACGCTCATGCTCGCCGCCGGCATCGACGTGAAGATCGTGTCGGACACGCTCGGGCACAGCGACACCCGCATCACGCGGGACATTTACCAGAGCGTCCTGCCGCAGGTCGGCAAGAACGCGGCCGAGGCCACCGCCAAGCTGGTCCCGCTCCAGCGGAAGACCGAGGCGGAGGAGGCCCGTAAGGCCGCCAAGAAGGCCAAGGACAAGGCGAAAGCCGAGGCCAGGGCCAAGAAGAAGGGCAGGCGGAAGAAGCCCAAGAAGTAGGGCACCGGACCGCTCCGCTCACGCATCGCTCACGCAAGCCATCTCGCGGCACCCCGGCCCTGTGACGCGTCATGCCCCGAGCAACACAAAAGGCCAGGTCACGGGCTATGTGACCTGGCCTTTGCCGGAGCCGCTTTCGGGATTCGAACCCGAGACCTACGCATTACGAGTGCGTTGCTCTGGCCATCTGAGCTAAAGCGGCGCGTCGCCCGCACTATGGTGCGATCAGCGACGTCGGTAAGTCTACACAGTTTCCGGGGGTGCTCCGTACACGCCCCGGAGCGGGGGCTCCGGGGCCGGCCGCAGGGGCTATGAGCAGCGTTTTCCCTTCGCCGGTGGGGTGCCGTCGAGGAGGTAGGTGTCGATCGCGGAGTCGATGCAGGTGCTGCCCCGGCCGTAGGCGGTGTGGCCGTCGCCGACGTAGGTGAGGAGGCGGCCCGAGGAGAGCTGGCCGGCCAGGGACCGGGCCCAGGGGTACGGGGTCGCCGGGTCGCGGGTGGTGCCGACCACCACGATGGGGGCGGCGCCCTTCGCCGCGATCCGGTGCGGCTCCCCGGTCGCCCCTACCGGCCAGTACGCGCAGTTCAGCGACGCCCACGCCAGGTTCGGGCCGAACACCGGGGACGCCTTCTCGAACTCGGGCAGCGCCTTCTCGACCCCCTCGGGGCCGGTGAAGGCGGGCGGCAGGTCCAGGCAGTTCACCGCGGCGTTGGCGAACATCAGGTTCGAGTAGCGGCCGTCGGAGTCCCGCTCGTAGTAGCTGTCGGAGAGGGCGAGCAGGCCCGCGCCGTCGTTGTCCTTCATCGCCGTGTGCAGGGCGTCGCGCAGTTGCTCCCACTCGGCCTGGTCGTACATCGCCGCGATCACGCCGGTGGTCGCGAGGGACTCGGTCAGCTTCCGGCCGTCGGGGTCACCGGTCGGGACGGGGTGCGCGTCCAGCTTCCGGAAGAAGGTCCCGAGGTTGTCGGCGATCTGCGCCGGCGTGCTGCCCTTGGCGCCGAGCGGGCAGTCGGTGCGCTTCGCGCAGTCCCTGGCGAAGGACTGGAACGCCGTCTCGAACCCCGCCGTCTGCTGGAGGTTCAGCTCGCGCGCGGACAGGGACGGGTTCATCGCGCCGTCCAGGACCATCCGGCCGACCCGTGACGGGAACAGGCCGGCATAGGTCGCGCCGAGGAAGGTGCCGTACGACGCCCCCACGTAGTTCAGCTTCTGGTCGCCGAGCACCGCCCGCAGGATGTCCATGTCCCGCGCCGAGTCGACGGTGGAGACATGGCGCAGCAGCTGCGCCGAATGCTTGCCGCAGGCCTCCGCGAACGTCTTGAACTCCGCGACCAGCCGGTCCGTCTCCTTCTGGTCGTCGGGGGTCATGTCGGTCTCGGTGAACGTGTCCATCTGCGGCCCGTCCAGGCACTCGACGGGCTCGCTGCGGGCGACTCCGCGCGGGTCCACGGCGACCATGTCGTAGCGCGCCCGCACCTCGGCGGGGTAGCCGATGCCCGCGTACTGCTGGAGGTAGTCCACCGCCGAGCCGCCCGGCCCACCCGGGTTGACCAGCAGCGATCCGAGTGGCTTCGCCTTGCCGGTCGCCTTCTTGCGGGCGACCGCCAGCCGGACGTCACCCGCGCCGGGCTCGGCGTAGTCCAGCGGGGCCTTCATCGTCGCGCACTGGAAACCCGGGACACCGCACTCGCGCCAGGTGAGCTTCTGGTCGTAGTACGGCGCCAGCGCGGACGGCGTCGAGCGGGGCAGCGCGGCCAGCTGGGCGGTGCCGTCCGACGTGGACGCCGACGTCGCCGTCGACGCGCTCCCCGCGGAGGAGCACGCGGAGGCGAGCAGCGCGGCGGCCGAGAGCAGGGCGGCAGCCATCGTCCGGGTGTGAGCCCGGGGTCGAATGGGGGTCCGGCGGGTGATTCGCCTGATGTGCATCAATCGAGCGTAACGCCGGAAAATGATCTCCGTGCCGTGCGCGACGACTGTGGCTCGTACGGGTGACCCCGGTCAACGCCACGCACCCCGGGGCCCCGGATGCCGTCGCTCAGCCCGCTCTGAGCGCCATCGTCATCGCCTCCACCGCCAGCAGCGGCGCCACGTTCCGGTCGAGGGCCTCCCGGCAGGCGGCGACCGCCTCGATCCGGCGCAGCGTGGCCTCGGGCGAGCCACCGCGGGCCAGTCGCTCCAGGGAGTCCTCGGCGTCCGCGTTGGCGATAGCGACCCTGGAGCCCAGCTGGATCGCGAGGACGTCGCGGTAGAAGCCGGTCAGGTCGGTGAGGGCGACGTCGAGGCTGTCGCGCTGGGTCCTCGTGCGGCGGCGCTTCTGCATGTCCTCCAGGTCCTTCATCACACCCGCCGTACCCCGCGGCAGACGCCCGCCCTGGGCCGCGCCGAGCGCCGCCTTCAGCTCCTCGGTCTCCTTGCCGTCCATCTCCTCGGCGAGCTGCTTGGCGTCCTCCGCCGCCGCGTCCACCAGCTCCTGGGCGGCCTTCAGGCACGCGCCGATCTCGTCCAGCCGCAGCGGCAGCTTCAGTACGGCCGCGCGGCGCTCCCGGGCGGCCGGGTCGGTGGCCAGTCGGCGGGCCCGATCGACGTGTCCCTGGGTGGCGCGGGCGGCGGCCGCGGCCAGCTGGGGCTCGATGCCCTCGCGCCGCACGAGCATGTCGGCGACCGCGTCCACCGAGGGCGTGCGCAGGTTCAGGTGGCGGCAGCGGGAGCGGATCGTGGGCAGCACGTCCTCCAGCGAGGGCGCGCAGAGCAGCCAGACCGTGCGGGGGGCGGGCTCCTCCACGGCCTTGAGGACGGCGTTGGCCGACTTCTCGTTCAGCCGCTCGGCGTCCTCGACCAGGATGATCTGCCAGCGGCCGGTCGCCGGGGCCGTGTACGACTTGCGGACCGTGTCGCGCATGTCCTTGACCAGGATCTCGGCGCCGACGGCGGCGACCGTGTTGACGTCCGCGTGGGTGCCGACCAGCGCGGTGTGGCAGCCGTCGCAGAAGCCGCAGCCGGGGGCGCCGCCCAGGGCGCGGTCGGGGCTCACGCACTGGAGGGCGGCGGCGAAGGCCCGCGCCGTCTGGTTGCGGCCGGCGCCGGGCGGGCCGGTGAACAGCCAGGCGTGCGTCATCTTCGACGCCTCCGGCGGCGGCTGGTCGGTCGCGGCGGCGGTGACGAGGGCGTCGGCGTCCCGGGCGGCGGCGGTGAGCACCTCACTCACCCGCTCCTGCCCGACGAGGTCGTCCCACACGGTCATGGGTCACGCCGCCCTTTCGCCATACGTACCGGTTCGAGGATTCCGGTGGTCCGGACTGCGCCGGTTCCGTGGTCCGGTCTCCATTGTGCGGGTGCCCACTGACAACGGCGGGGGCGCACCGGCCGGACCCCGACCCGCACCGCCCCCGCCGCACCCGAGCTTCCGGCCGCGCTGTCAGCCGCGCCGACCGCGACCCCGGCGGCCCCGCTCGTCGTCGTACCCCGGCTCCTCGTAGGACCCCAGCAGTTCGTCCGCCAGCGAGGGCAGGTCGTCCAGCGGGGTCTCCTCGGCCCAGTCGGGCCGGGGGCGCCGGCGCCGGGCGGGGCCGTCGGCGCCGGCGTCCGCGTCCACGTCGACCTGGGGCATCTCGCGGGTGCGGTCCTCGGAGCCGTCGGGGTTCCCGCCCGCCCGCTCGTCCCGGAAGAAGCCGGGCGGCATCCGGTCCGCCGGGGCGTCGGTGGGCGCCTCGGCGTCGTCACGCACGGGCGGCAGGACGGCGGTCTCGTCGGCCGCGCCCACGGGAGGCAGCACCGCTGTCTCGTCGACGGCGCCCGGCGGCACCGGCGGCAGCACCGCTGTCTCGTCGGCCGCCCCCGCAGGCCGCACCGGCGGCTGCGGCAGCTCCGCGGTCACCTCGGCGTCGGACTCCTGGGCCGCGGGCGCCTGCTCGTCCCGCACCGGGCGGAGCACCTTCGTCTCGTCGTCCCGGGCGGCCGGCTGCACCACCGGCGTCGGCATGGTCGTCGCCTCCGGTGTGACGCCGGGAGCCGTCGGCTGCCGTGCGGCGGACTGCTGGGCGGCCACGTCGGCCGCTGCCGCCGCCTCCGCCGCGGCGCGCCGGGCCTGCTCGGCCTTGAGCAGGGCCTCCTCGGCCTTGCGCTGCTTCTCCAGGCGTCGTTCCTCGGCCTCGGCGCGCAGCCGGGCCTCCTCCTCGGCCTGCCTGCGGCGCTGTTCCTCCTCGGCCTTGCGGCGGGCCTCGGCCTCCGCGCGGGCCTTCTCCTCGGCGAGCAGCCGGGCCTGCTCCTCCTCGGCCCGCTTACGCGCTTCCTCGGCCCGCAGCCGGGCCTCCTCCGCCTGCCGTTCGGCCTCGCGGCGCTGCGCCTCCTCCAGCTCGCGGCGCTTGCGCTCCTCCTCCTCGGCACGGAGCTTGGCGAGCTGTTCCTGGCGCTCGCGCTCCAGGCGCTCCTCCTCGGCCTTGCGCGCGGCCTCTTCCTCGGCCTTGCGGCGGGCTTCCTCCTCGGCCTTCTTGCGTGCCTCCTCGGCGGCCTTGATCTCGGCCTCGGACAGCGGCAGCACGGTGTCGAGCCGGGCCCGGATGACGGTGGTGACCGACTCGGGCTCCTGACCGGCGTCGACCACCAGGTAACGGCCGGGGTCGGAGGCGGCGAGGGTGAGGAAACCGGCCCGTACGCGCGCGTGGAACTCGGCGGGCTCGGACTCCAGCCGGTCGGGCGCCTCGGTGAACCGCTCGCGGGCGGTCTCCGGGTCCACGTCCAGCAGGACGGTCAGGTGCGGGACGAGTCCGGCGGTCGCCCAGCGGTTGATGCGGGCGACCTCGGTCGGTGACAGGTCACGACCCGCGCCCTGGTAGGCGACGGAGGAGTCGATGTACCGGTCGGAGATGACGACCGCGCCCCGCTCCAGGGCGGGACGGACGACGGTGTCGACGTGCTCCGCGCGATCGGCGGCGTAGAGCAGGGCCTCCGCGCGGTGCGACAGACCGGCGGACGAGACGTCGAGCAGGATCGAGCGGAGCCGCTTGCCGACCGGCGTGGCGCCCGGCTCGCGCGTGAGGACGACCTCGTGGCCCTTGGCGCGGATCCACTCGGCGAGGGCCTCGGCCTGGGTGGACTTGCCGGCGCCGTCGCCGCCCTCCAGGGCGATGAAGAAGCCGTTGGCCGTGGGTGCCTGCGCCGGGTCGTCGCCGCCGAGCAGCGCGTCCCGCAGGTCGTGGCGGAGCGGTACGCCCGCGCGGTCGTCGACCTTGGCGAGCACCAGGGCAGCGACCGGCAGCAGCAGCGCGCCGACCAGCATCAGCGTGAACGCGGCGCCGCCGTGCGCGAACACGAACTTGCCGTTCTCCAGGCGGTGCGGTCCGATCAGCGCGGCCACCAGGGGGGCGATCAGCGCGCCGAGAGCTATGGCGACCCGGACCACCGCGTGCAGGTGCTCGGTCGTCCGTGCCCGGCGGGAGTCCTCGGTCTCCTGGTCGAGCAGGGTGTGCCCGGTGTTGGCGGCCACACCCGCGCCGATGCCGGCCAGCGCGACGATCAGCAGCACGCTCGTGACGTCCGGAACCAGACCCGCGGCCAGCAGTGCGATGCCGGTGAAGGCGATGGCGAGCGACAGCAGCCGGCGGCGGGAGAGCGTCGGGAGCAGCGAGGGCGCCGTGCGGATGCCGACGGCGACCCCGCCGGTCAGGGCGAGCACCAGCAGGCCGTAGAGCACGGGGCCGCCGCCCAGGTCCTTGGCGTGCAGCACGGAGACGGCGACGGCGGCGGAGATCGCCCCGGCGACCGCGGCGCAGGCCAGCACCAGGAGCGGGATGGCGCCGGTGCGGCCCGTGTCGGTGCCGGCGGCGGTCCTGGGGCGGCGCAGGCCCTCCAGCGGCGACCGGGCGCGCGGGGTGCGGGTGCCGGGCACCTCCAGGTAGACCAGCACCGAGAGGGACGCGGCGAACAGGCCGGCGGCCACGTACGAGCCGAGGGCCGCCTGGTGCTGGGCGAACCAGGCGATGCCCGTGCCCAACAGGTTGTTGACCAGCGACGCGACGACCAGCGCGGCGGCCGCGAGCGGGACCGTGAGGAACGTCGTCCGCAGCGAGAGGCGGCGCAGGGCGTCCAGGTGGTCGGGCAGCGGTCGTACCGTGGCGCCCTCCAGAGGCGGGGCGGGCAGCAGCGCCGGGGCCGCGCTCTCCTTGCACACGGTCCAGAAACGCTCGGCGACTCCGGTGACGAAGGCCGTCACCAGGACGAGCGTCAGGGCGTTCGCCGGCGTCCAGTCGATCCACAGGGGCGCGATGATCAGCAGAATCGTGCGCAGGCCGTCGGCGCCGACCATGGTCCAGCGGCGGTCGAGCGGGCCGCCCTGCGCGGTCAGTGTGGTGAGCGGGCCCAGCAGGACCGCGCCGAAGAGCAGGGTGGCGAGAATGCGCGCCCCGAAGACGACCGACACCGCGAGCGCCGCACCGCGGTAGCCGCCGCCGAACGAACCCTGGGCCACGGCCGCCCGGAGCGTGAGCACGACAAGCACCAGCAACGCCAGGCTGTCGCCGATCCCGCTCACGAGCTGGGCGCTCCACAACCGCCTCAGTTCGGGGCGGCGCAGCAGCGAGCGGACGGCGCGCTCGCGGGAATCCGCTACCAGCGCGTCGTCCGGATCTGTCTGGGGGGCCGTTGGCTGCTCGGCTCGCGTCATGCTTTCAGCCTATCGGCAGCCGCCGACAGCCCGCGGCGGCCGTCCACAGGTACGCACGCCCCGACACCAAGTTGATGCCGGGGCGTGCACAATGCGAAGCCGATGTGAGGACCTGAGGGCGCCTCGGCCGTCTCTGGACGGCCGGGTCGGTCATTCACGGCCGGCTCTCAGTCCTCCGTGGCCGGCTCTCAGTCCTCCGCGGCAGTCTTGGAGGCCGTCGCCTTCTTGGCGACCGTCTTCTTCGCGGCCGTCGTCGTCTTCTTGGCGGCGGTCTTCTTGGCCGCCGTCTTCTTCGCCGGCGCGGCCTTCTTGGCGGTCGCCGTCTTCTTCGCGGGCGCCTTCTTGGCCGTCTTCTTGGCGGGCGCCTTGGCCCGCTTCTCGGCGAGCAGCTCGTAGCCGCGCTCCGGGGTGATCGTCTCGACGCTGTCGCCGGAGCGCAGCGTCGCGTTGGTCTCCCCGTCGGTGACGTACGGCCCGAAGCGGCCGTCCTTCACCACCACCGGCTTCTCGCTGACCGGGTCGGTGCCCAGCTCCTTCAGCGGCGGCTTGGCGGCGGCCCGGCCGCGCTGCTTGGGCTGAGAGTAGATCTGCAGCGCTTCTTCGAGGGTGATCGTGAAGAGCTGGTCCTCGGAGGTGAGCGAACGCGAGTCCGTGCCCTTCTTCAGGTACGGCCCGTAGCGCCCGTTCTGCGCGGTGATCTCCTGGCCCTCGGCGTCGGCGCCGACGACGCGCGGCAGCGACATCAGCTTGAGCGCGTCCGCCAGCGTGACCGTGTCCAGGGACATGGTCTTGAAGAGCGAGGCCGTGCGCGGCTTGACCGCGTTCTTCCCGGTCTTCGGGGTGCCCTCGGGGAGCACCTCGGTGACGTACGGGCCGTAACGGCCGTCCCGGGCGATGATCTGGTGGCCCGTCTCCGGGTCCGCGCCCAGCTCGAAGTCGCCGCTCGGCTTGGCGAGCAGCTCCTCCGCGAGCTCGACGGAGAGCTCGTCGGGGGCCAGGTCCTCCGGCACGTCGGCGCGCTGGTGGCCCTCGGAGTCCTTCTCGCCGCGCTCGATGTACGGGCCGTAGCGGCCGACCCGCAGCACGATGCCGTTGCCCACCGGGAACGACGACACCTCGCGCGCGTCGATCGCGCCCAGGTCGGTCACCAGCTCCTTGAGGCCGCCGAGGTGGTCCCCGTCGCCGTTGCCGGCGTCGGCCGCGCCGCCGGGGGCCGTGTCCTCGCCGCCCTCGCCGAAGTAGAAGCGCTTCAGCCACGGCACGGCCTGGGCCTGGCCGGCGGCGATGCGGTCGAGGTCGTCCTCCATCCGGGCGGTGAAGTCGTAGTCGACCAGCCGGCCGAAGTGCTTCTCCAGGAGGTTGACCACGGCGAAGCTCAGGAAGGAGGGCACCAGGGCCGTCCCCTTCTTGAAGACGTAGCCCCGGTCGAGGATGGTGCCGATGATCGACGCGTACGTCGACGGGCGGCCGATCTCGCGCTCTTCCAGCTCCTTGACCAGCGACGCCTCGGTGTAGCGGGCCGGGGGCTTGGTGGCGTGCCCGTCGACCGTGATCTCCTCGGCGCTGAGCGCGTCGCCCTCGCTGACCTGGGGCAGCCGGCGCTCGCGGTCGTCCAGCTCGGCGTTCGGGTCGTCGGCGCCCTCGACGTAGGCCTTGAGGAAGCCGTGGAAGGTGATCGTCTTGCCGGAGGCGCTGAACTCGACGTCCCGGCCGTCGGCGGCGGTGCCACCGATCTTCACCGTGACGCTGTTGCCGGTCGCGTCCTTCATCTGGGACGCGACCGTCCGCTTCCAGATCAGCTCGTAGAGCTTGAACTGGTCGCCGGTCAGGCCGGTCTCGGCGGGAGTGCGGAAACGATCACCCGAGGGGCGGATCGCCTCGTGCGCCTCCTGCGCGTTCTTGACCTTCGCGGCGTACGTCCGCGGGGCCGAGGGCAGGTAGTCGGCGCCGTACAGCTGCGTGACCTGGGCGCGGGCGGCCGTGATCGCGGTGTCGCTCAGCGTCGTGGAGTCCGTACGCATGTACGTGATGTAGCCGTTCTCGTACAGCTTCTGGGCCACTTGCATGGTGGCCTTCGCGCCGAAGCCGAGCTTGCGCGAGGCCTCCTGCTGGAGCGTGGTCGTACGGAACGGGGCGTAGGGCGAGCGGCGGTACGGCTTGGACTCGACCGAGCGGACCGCGAACCGGGTGTTCTCCAGGGCGGCGGCGAGCGCGCGGGCGTTCGCCTCGTCGAGGTGGAGGGTGTTCGCGGTCTTCAGCTGCCCGAGCGAGTCGAAGTCACGGCCCTGGGCCACGCGCTTGCCGTCGACGGCCTGGAGGCGGGCGACCAGGGACGACGGGTCGCTCGGGTCGCCTGCCCGGCCGGTCCCGAAGGTGCCGGTCAGGTCCCAGTACTCGGCGGACCGGAACGCGATGCGCTCGCGTTCCCGCTCCACCACGAGCCGGGTCGCGACGGACTGGACACGGCCGGCCGACAGGCGCGGCATGACCTTCTTCCACAGGACCGGCGAGACCTCGTAGCCGTAGAGGCGGTCGAGGATGCGGCGGGTCTCCTGGGCGTCGACGAGCTTCTGGTTGAGCTGGCGCGGGTTGGCGACGGCAGCCCGGATCGCGTCCTTGGTGATCTCGTGGAAGACCATCCGCTTGACGGGGATCTTCGGCTTGAGGACCTCCTGGAGGTGCCAGGCGATGGCCTCGCCCTCGCGGTCCTCATCGGTGGCGAGGAAGAGCTCGTCGGACTCCTTGAGCAGGTCCTTGAGCTTCTTGACCTGCGCCCTCTTGTCGGCGTTGATCACATAGATGGGCTGGAAGTCGTGCTCGACGTCCACGCCGAGTCGCCGGACCTCGCCGGTGTACTGCTCGGGCACCTCCGCGGCGCCGTTGGGAAGGTCACGGATGTGCCCGACGCTCGCTTCGACGACGTATCCGGGGCCCAGATAGCCCTTGATCGTCTTCGCCTTGGCAGGGGACTCGACGATGACGAGTCGGCGGCCGCCCTGTGCGGTCTCGCTGGTCGGGGACAACTTCGCTCTTCTCTCCGGTCGACGCTGGGGCCTCCCCAGGCCTTGCTCCCGGGGTCGTGGCACGGGCACGGATGCCCGCTCACTTGGTGACGCTGCGGAGTGTGACGGTACATCCCGCCCCCGTGTCAAACGGGAAAAGCTCACAACGGCCACTCGAACGGTAACCCGACTACCGCCATTCCTGCCGCCCGGAGTCCCCGGTCGCCCTTCTGGGCCCTGTCCGGAGCGTGACGCTCCGATTACCGGAGGGGCATCCTCAGAGGCGGGTCAGGCAGTACGCACCGAGGCCCAGCGAGATCACTGCGGCGACGCTCGCGAGGGTCGCCGATGCGACCTGACTCACACCCTGGGCGACGGGTTCGCCACGCCGGAGCCGGACGCCGGTCCACACCAGCAGCGCGCCTCCGAACAGGGCGAACACCGCCCCCGCGAAGATCGCCGGTCCGCTCTCCATGGCCCGCGCGCCCCTTCCCTGCCGCCCGTGACTGCCCAGCGCCCGGAGAGTGGCACGCACGGGCGGCGGGCGGGAGGCCGACGGGCGAAATCGAGGTGAACGGGCGGCCGTAACCTCCTCGAACGTTCGATCGACGGACGAGCGGTGGACCAGTGGTCGACCGGCGGTCGACCGGCGATGGACCGCGGGGCGAACGTTCCCGCCAGATTTTTCCGGCCTTTTTCTTCTCCCGGCGTGTCCCGCAGGCCCGCCCATGGGTCCTCCCCCGGCCGGGCGTGCCTTCCGGTCCGTCAGACCGCCGGCTCCAGGAATCCCTGCTCCACCAGCAGCCGGATCTGCGCGGGCGTGCGGTCGCGCAGCAACACCGGGTCCTCGCCCGTCAGTTGTGCGATGGCGTCGAGAATCCGACCGGCGCTCAGCGTGCCGTCGCACACCCCTGCGAACCCGGCACCCACCGTGTCCACCTTGGTCGCGCGGCGCATCCCGCGGTGCTGACGCAGCACCACGTGCTCCGGGTCCTCCGCGCCGGGCAGCCCGACCTGCTCCTGGACCACCTCGACGGCGAGCCTGAAGTGACCTTCCAGAAGGTCCGCGTCGTCGTGGTCACGGAGGTAGTCGAGGCGGTCGAAGTGCGCGCGGATCGTCTCGCCGAGCGGCTGTTCGATCGGATGCGGCCACTCCTCGACGGTGACGGAGGGCACGGCGGCGCCCGTCCTGCGCAGCGTGATCCAGCCGAATCCCACCCCCTTCACCTTGCGCGCCTCGAACTCGTCGAGCCACGCGTCGTACCGCGCCTGGTACTCCGCCGGGTCTCCGCGGTGGTCGCCGGCGTCCCTGAGCCACAGCTCGGCGTACTGGTTGACGTCCTGCACCTCGCGCTGCACGATCCACGCGTCGCAGCCGCGCGGCACCCACGACCTGACCCTGTCCTGCCAGTCCTCCCCCGCGACGTGCTGCCAGTTGGCGAGGAACTGCGCGAACCCGCCCTCGTTCAGCCGCTCCCCGGCCTGTTGAACGAGCGACCGGCACAGATCGTCCCCGCTCATCCCGCCGTCCCGGTAGGTCAGCCGGGCCCCCGGAGAGATCACGAACGGCGGGTTGGACACGATCAGGTCGTACGTCTCCCCCTCCTTGACCGGCTCGAACAGCGAGCCCTCGCGCAGGTCGGCCGCCGGTGCGCCGGAGAGTGCCAGCGTGAGCGCCGTGATGTGCAGGGCGCGCGGGTTGAGGTCGGTCGCCGTCACGCGCGTGGCGTGCTGGGCGGCGTGCAGTGCCTGGATCCCGGAGCCGGTGCCGAGGTCCAGGGCGGCGGCGACGGGCGTGCGGACGGTGATGCCGGCGAGGGTCGTGGACGCGCCGCCGACCCCGAGGACGACTCCTTCGTGCCCCTGGCCGATGCCGCCCGCACCGCCGACAGCGCATCCGAGGTCGGAGACGATGAACCAGTCCTCACCGTCGGGCCCGCCGTACGGCCGTACGTCCACGGTGGCCGCGACCTCGTCGCCGCCCACCCGGGTCAGCCAGCCGCTGTCCAGGAGGTCGTCGACGGGCAGGACGCCGGCCACGCGCGCGTGCGGCACGGGCTGCTGGAGGAGGAACAGCCGGACGAGCGTCTCCAGGGGCGTGTCCCCGCGGGTCGCCCGCAGCGCGGGCACCGTCTCGCTGCGGGCCAGCGCCGCGTAGGCGGGCGCGCCGAGCAGGTCGAGCAGGCCGTCGGCGGTGAAGGAGGAGCCCAGCAGGGCGGTGCGCAGCCGGGCGGCGACGTCGGGGCGGTCGGAGGCGGGCAGGGTGGCGAGGCCGGAGTCAGTCACGCCCTCCATTGTGGCCCGCGGCCGGGCCCGACCACGGGCTCAGCACACGGCCGCGGGCCACCGAACTCCGCCCGGCGCACGGCCACCGGCCACCGGCCACCGGCCACCGGCCACCGGAACCGGCATCGCCCCGGCCACCGAGGCTCGGCCCCTGCCTCAGCCCGCGGTCGACGAGGCCGACGACGAAGCCGTCGACGCCGGAGCCGAAGCCCCGGTCGACGTCGTCGAAGAGACCTTCTTGCAGCTGGCCTGCTCGGCGATCGCGTCCTTGACCTCGCCCTGCTCCAGGGCGTTCAGCGCCGCGGTGCCGCTCTTGCTCTGCGCTTCCAGCTGCGTCGTCTGGGAGGCGATGTCCTGCAGACCGGAGGCGAACTTCGCCTGGTTCTTGGTGTTGAGCGCGTCGACCTTCTTCTTCAGGTCGGCGTAGGACGCGGAGAGGCTGTTGAGGGTCGTGACGACGTTCTGCTGACGCTTGGCGCCGTCGTCCACCCCGGGTGGCGCGCCGGCGCTGCTGATGGCCGCGGCGAGCGCCTTGTAGCCGTCGGACATGTCCTGGAAGGCCTGGGAGTCGGTCTTCTGGATGGTCGCGGCCGAACTCGTGGTGTCCGAGGCCGTCGTGGAGATCGCCTCGTTCGCCGCCTTGATCTTCGCGTCCTGCGCCGGCACCGCGTCGCACACGGTCTTGGCCCAGGCGATCAGCTTGGGGTCGGGGCCCTTGTCACCGCTGCTGCACCCGGACAGCGCCCCTGCCAGTACCGCACCGCCGGACAGTGCGGCCGCGAGCTTCTTGTTCACCGGATCGGTCCCTTCCATGGCTCTCGGCCCCCGGAATCTACACGGCGGACGGCCTCCACCCTCACGATCGGCACCTTTTAGTCCGCTTTTAGGATGTTTTGCTCAGGGGAGAGAAGGCTCACGACGAAACAGCGCACACGGGACGCTTACCCTACGAATCGGGCACTGGGTGCGAAGGGCGGGAGTCGTGCCCGGCCCCGAGAACACGAAACGGGCGGACGGCGCGTCAACACGCGCCATCCGCCCGCTCGTTGTCCGGGACCTCTCGCGAGCGCCCCGGTGGGCGTCGTAAGACCGCCTACGAGACCACCGCGGGATCGGCCGGCTTGGCCACCCGTTCGGCGCTGTCCTCGTCGTCGCCGACGGCGATTCCGCGCCGCTTGGAGACGTACACCGCGCCGACGATCACGATCAGCGCGAAGACCGCGATCAGGATCCGGATGCCGATGCTCTTGTCATGCCCGTAGGAGAACTTGATCACCGCGGGGGCGATGAGCAGGGAGACCAGGTTCATGACCTTGAGCAGCGGGTTGATCGCGGGGCCCGCGGTGTCCTTGAAGGGGTCGCCGACCGTGTCGCCGATGACCGTGGCGGCGTGGGCCTCGCTGCCCTTGCCGCCGTGGTGGCCGTCCTCGACGAGCTTCTTGGCGTTGTCCCAGGCACCACCGGAGTTGGCCAGGAAGACGGCCATCAGGGTGCCCGCGCCGATCGCGCCCGCGAGGTAGGAACCGAGCGCGCCGACACCGAGCGTGAACCCGATGAAGATGGGCGCCATCACGGCGAGCAGTCCCGGCGTGGCCAGCTCGCGCAGGGCGTCCTTGGTGCAGATGTCGACGACCTTGCCGTACTCGGGCTGCTCCGTGTAGTCCATGATCCCGGGGTGCTCGCGGAACTGCCGCCGCACCTCGAAGACCACCGAACCCGCCGACCGCGACACGGCGTTGATGGCCAGTCCGGAGAAGAGGAAGACGACCGCCGCGCCGGCGATGAGGCCGACCAGGTTGTTGGGCTGCGAGATGTCCATCGACAGGGTCAACGGCGAGCCCGCACCGCTCAGTTTGACGCCCACGTCCTGCACGTTCGTGGTGATCGCGTCCCGGTACGACCCGAAGAGCGCCGACGCCGCGAGGACGGCGGTGGCGATCGCGATGCCCTTGGTGATGGCCTTGGTGGTGTTGCCGACGGCGTCCAGGTTGGTGAGCACCTGCGCGCCCGCCCCCTGGACGTCGCCGGACATCTCGGCGATGCCCTGGGCGTTGTCGGAGACCGGCCCGAAGGTGTCCATGGCGACGATGACTCCGACGGTGGTGAGCAGGCCGGTGCCGGCCAGCGCCACCGCGAACAGCGCGAGCATGATCGACGTACCGCCGAGCAGGAACGCGCCGTAGACGCCGAGGCCGATCAGCAGGGCGGTGTAGACGGCCGATTCGAGACCGACCGAGATACCGGCGAGGACCACGGTGGCCGGACCGGTCAGCGAGGTCTTGCCGATGTCCATGACGGGACGCCGGTTGGTCTCGGTGAAGTAGCCGGTCAGCTGCTGGATGACGGCCGCGAGCAGGATGCCGATCGCCACCGCGACGAGCGCGAGGATCCGCGGGTCGCCGTCCTTGGCCCGGATGGCCGCGTCGGTGATGCCGTTCAGATCGGAGTACTTCCCCGGCAAGTACACGAAGACCGCGATCGCGACCAGCACCAGCGAGATCACCGCGGAGATGAAGAACCCGCGGTTGATGGCGCTCATGCCGCTGCGGTCGCTGCGGCGCGGGGCGACCGCGAAGATGCCGATCATCGCGGTGAGCACGCCGATGGCCGGTACCAGGAGCGGGAAGGCCAGTCCGGAGTCGCCGAAGGCCGCCTTGCCGAGGATCAGCGCGGCGACCAGGGTCACGGCGTACGACTCGAAGAGGTCGGCCGCCATGCCCGCGCAGTCGCCGACGTTGTCGCCCACGTTGTCGGCGATGGTCGCGGCATTGCGCGGGTCGTCCTCCGGAATGCCCTGCTCGACCTTGCCGACCAGGTCGGCGCCGACGTCGGCGGCCTTGGTGAAGATGCCGCCGCCGACACGCATGAACATGGCGATCAGGGCGGCGCCGAGGCCGAATCCTTCAAGCACCTTCGGCGCGTCGGCCGCGTACACCAGCACCACACAGGAGGCGCCGAGCAGGCCGAGCCCCACCGTGAACATGCCGACGACGCCGCCCGTGCGGAAAGCGATCTTCATGGCTTTGTGCGAGACGGCGGTGAGATCCTTTTCCGGTTCGCCTTCCGCCGGGGTGGCCTCCCGGGCCGCCGCGGCGACCCGCACATTGCTGCGTACGGCGAGCCACATGCCGATATAACCGGTGGTCGCCGAGAAGGCCGCGCCGATCAGGAAGAAGATCGATCGGCCGGCGCGCTGATTCCAGTCGTCCGCGGGCAGCAGCAGGAGCAGGAAGAACACCACGACGGCGAATACGCCCAGGGTGCGCAACTGCCGGCCCAGATAGGCGTTGGCGCCTTCCTGGACCGCCGCCGCGATCTTCTTCATGCTGTCGGTGCCCTCGCCCGCCGCGAGTACCTGGCGCACCAGGATCCAGGCGACCACGAGCGCGGCCAGCGCCACGGCGGCGATGACCGCCACCAGGACCCGGTTGTCGTCGGTCAGGACTGCGGCTGCCAGGGTTGTGGGGTGGTGGCCCAACTGATGAGGGGTAGAAAGCCCCGCCATTCGTCCTCCTTGACGCTTGGGCTGAGCTCAAGATGTGGACGGATTCTAGGTACCCGCGAGTGATCTAAACAGGGGACGGTAAACGGAATTAGCCTTCTCGTGCTCTTCAGCAAATGATCGAGGTCACGCCGGGGAACCCGAAAGCGGTAATGCCCTAAAAGCGTTGACGACGGCGTTTACTTGATCGAATTACGGCCTGATTGATCGTGAATGAATTCACTAAACCCATAGCAATAGATCACTGTACGACCGGCCGTGGGCGATACGGGCGGCGGACGTGCGGACATGCCGAAGGGCCCCACTCAGGGGGCCCTTCGGCACACGTACAGGATGAGCGCGTGGGGGGCTCTCAGGTGAGCGCGACTCCGGGCGGGGTCGTCGGCCAGGTCATGCGGATCAGCCCGCCGTGCTCCCCTGCCGTGACCTCCACGTCGTCCACGAGGCCGCTGATGACCGCGAGGCCCATCTCGTCCTCCTCGGTCTCCACGTCCGCGTCCGCCGCGCCACCGGACGCCCGGTCGCCGGGAACGGAACGGGGTGCCTCGTCGCCGACCTCGATGGAGAACTGTTTCTCCTCCTCGACCAGCGCCACCCGCACCGGCTCGGTGATGCCGGCGGCCTGGTGCAGGCCCACGGCACGGGAACAGGCCTCGCCGACGGCCAGCCGGACCTCGTCCAGGACGGCCTCGTCCACTCCGGCCCTGCGCGCCACCGCCGCCGCCACCAGTCGGGCGGTGCGGACGTGCTCGGGCAGCGCGCTGAAGCGGAGTTCAACGGTGGCCATACGTCCCCCTCGGAACTACGGGCGTGCGGTGAGGGGCCGGGCAGCCGAAGAACCCGGAACCCCCCGATGAATTGCGTCCGCCGCGGGCACTGCGGCCCGTACACGGCTGCCGGAACGGGCACGCGGGCCCGAACGGGCGGGGGTTGGCACGGACGTCCGTACGGCGCATGACGCGTACGGGCCCGTGCCGAGGGCCGGCCGGACGGCACGGACCGATCGGCGGTCCGGGGTACGTCGGCCGGCCCGGGGTCAGTCGGTGGCCGCCACCGCTTCCTCGACCGAGGTGTGGATCGGGAACACCTTGGTGAGGCCGGTGATACGGAAGATCTTCAGAATGCGCTCCTGGTTGCAGACCAGGCGCAGCGAGCCCTCATGGGCACGCACCCGCTTCAGGCCGCCGACCAGCACGCCGAGCCCGGTGGAGTCGAGGAAGTCCACGCCCTCCATGTCGACGACGAGGTGGAAATTCCCGTCGTTCACCAGCTCGACCAGCTGCTCGCGCAGCTTGGGCGCGGTATATACGTCGATTTCGCCACCGACCTCGACGACCGTACGATCGCCGACTGTACGAGTCGACAGGGACAGGTCCACGGATCCTCCAGCACCTTGCTATCGAGCGGTCGCCCCTTGGGACACCTCGGCTTGCGGCCCCCGGGACGGTTCGCCAGCCGCGATGGCATTCAATCACTTACGGCAGGCGTGCACGACGCCTTGGCCCCATTGTCCGCCATGCCAGTGACACACTCGGTCCCGATGGCCATAAATCACCGATCCGATCGACCGCCGGTTCCGGCCGGGTCCGGGTTCTCTCCGGGCACGGTCCTGGACCGGCTCGCCTCCGGGCCGAGCCGGGCTTCGCGCATCACTCATACGGAGCACTTGCCCCCGCGTGCGGGTCGGCATGCCGTCTGGCCTGACCGGATTCGTTCGGAGGTCGTCGCGGCCGTGCAGGAGTGCGGCATCGAGCATCCCTGGGAGCACCAGGCGCTGGCCGCCGAGCACGCCCTGGACGGCGACTCGGTGGTGGTGGCCACCGGCACCGCCTCCGGCAAGTCCCTGGCCTACCTCGTACCGGTCCTGTCCACCCTCCTGGAGGGCTCCGAGGCCGCCAACGGCCGCGGCGCCACCGCCCTCTACCTGGCGCCCACCAAGGCGCTCGCGGCCGACCAGTGCCGTGCCGTGAAGGAACTTTCACAACCCCTGGGAAACTCGGTGCGCCCCGCGGTGTACGACGGCGACACCCCGTACGAGGAACGGGAGTGGATCCGCCAGTACGCCAACTACGTGCTCACCAACCCCGACATGCTGCATCGCGGGATCCTGCCCGGGCACGCCCGCTGGTCCTCCTTCCTGAAGTCGCTGAAGTACGTCGTGGTCGACGAGTGCCACACCTACCGGGGCGTCTTCGGCTCGCACGTCGCCCAGGTGCTGCGCCGGCTGCGCCGCCTGTGCGCCCGCTACGGCGCCTCCCCGGTCTTCCTGCTCGCCTCCGCGACGGCCGCCGAGCCGGCCGTGGCCGCCGGCCGCCTCACCGGCCTGCCGGTCGTGGAGATCGCCGACGACGCCTCCCCGCGCGGCGAGCTGGTGTTCGCCCTCTGGGAGCCGCCGCTGACCGAGCTGCACGGCGAGAAGGGCGCCCCCGTCCGCCGTACGGCCACCGCCGAGACCGCCGACCTGCTGACCGACCTCGCCGTGCAGGGCGTGCGCTCGGTCGCCTTCGTGCGCTCCAGACGCGGCGCGGAGCTGATCTCCGTCATCACCCAGGAACGGCTGGCCGAGGTGGACCGTTCCCTCGCCCGGCGTGTCGCGGCCTACCGGGGCGGCTACCTCCCGGAGGAGCGGCGCGCCCTGGAACGCGCGCTGCACTCCGGGGAACTCCTCGGACTTGCCGCCACAACGGCCCTGGAGCTGGGCGTGGACGTCTCCGGGCTGGACGCCGTACTGATCGCCGGGTACCCCGGCACGAGGGCCTCTGTGTGGCAGCAGGCGGGCCGGGCGGGCCGCGCCGGACAGGGTGCCCTCGCGGTCCTGGTCGCCCGCGACGACCCGCTGGACACCTTCCTCGTCCATCATCCCGAGGCCCTGTTCGACCAACCGGTGGAATCGACCGTCCTCGACCCCGACAACCCGTACGTCCTCGCGCCCCACCTGTGCGCCGCCGCGGCCGAGATCCCGCTCACCGACGACGACCTCGACCTCTTCGGCCCCGCCTGCAAGGAGCTGCTGCCGCAGCTGGAGGCCGCGAAGCTGCTGCGCCGCCGGACGAAGGCCTGGCACTGGACCCGCCGGGAGCGGGCCGCCGAGCTGACCGACATCCGCGGCGAGGGCGGCCGCCCGGTGCAGGTCGTCGAGACGGGCACGGGACGCCTGCTGGGCACGGTGGACGCGAGCGCCGCGCACTCCACGGTCCACGAGGGCGCGGTCCACCTCCACCAGGGCCGCACCTACCTCGTACGCTCCCTCGACCTGGAGGACTCGGTGGCCCTGGTCGAGCAGGCCGAGCCGCCGTACTCCACGGTCGCCCGCGACACCACGGCCATCTCCGTCCTGGAGACCGACACCGAGATCCCCTGGGGCGACGGCCGCCTCTGCTACGGCTCCGTCGAGGTCACCAACCAGGTGGTCTCCTACCTGCGCCGCCGGCTCATCACCGGCGAAGTGCTGGGTGAGACGAAACTCGACCTCCCTCCTCGCACCCTGCGCACCCGTGCGGTGTGGTGGACCGTCACCGAGGACCAGCTCGACGAGGCCCGGATCAACCCCGAGATCCTCGGCGGCGCCCTGCACGCCGCCGAGCACGCCTCCATCGGCCTGCTCCCGCTCTTCGCGACCTGCGACCGCTGGGACATCGGCGGCGTGTCGATCCCGCTGCACCCCGACACGCTCCTGCCGACCGTCTTCGTCTACGACGGCCACCCCGGCGGCGCCGGCTTCGCGGAACGCGCCTTCCACACCGCCCGCACCTGGCTGACGGCCACCCGGGAGGCGATCGCCGCGTGCGAGTGCGAGGCCGGGTGCCCGTCCTGCATCCAGTCGCCCAAGTGCGGGAACGGGAACGAGCCGTTGCACAAGCGGGGGGCGGTGCGACTCCTCACGGTGCTGTTGAGGGGGGCGCCGGCGGGGTAGTCGTTCGGCCGCGGGCTGGTCGCGCAGTTCCTCCCCCAGCCTTCGGCCGGGGGTGCCCCCAGCGCCCCTTCGGGGCGCGTTGCCAGGGGCTCGTTGCAGCAGAACCGGCTCTGGCCCGGACCTCTGCCGTGAACGGCCCGCCGACCGAGGCCGCCGAGACATCCGAGACGTCACCGACGATCACACACCGCGCCAGCCGCGTGCCCTGTGCCCGTGCCACACGGTCCGCCAGGGCGCAGGCGGCTGTCCTGCCTTCGGCCCAGTGGTCCGCCGCGGCGAGGGCGGCCAAGTCGGCGCCGCCCGCCGCCCGATGCCGGACGACCACGGCCTGCCCCAGCCCGAGCACAACCCCGAACGCCACGCACAGCACGGCGATCGCCCCGACGCTCCACACAGTGGCAGAGCCCTGATCACGCGCCCCGCCGAAGCGCGCCCCGAAGGGGCGCGGGGAACTGCGCGACCAGCCCCCACGCAGCGGCAGCCACCCGACCACCGCACGCCCCCTCACGGCCCGGCCTCCGTCGGCCCCTCCGCCAAGGCGACCGCCGACTCCCGTACCTCGAACGGCAACGCGCCCAGCACCGGCGGCCTCGCCACCACCGTCACCCGTACCTCGTCGCCCTCGCGGCCCACCGTCACCGCCGCCCCGTCCGGCGCCGCCTCCTTCGCCACCGCGATCACCGCGTCCTCGGCGTCCTGCCGCGCCGCGGCCCGGGCCCCGGTGCGGGCGGCGTCCACGCACCGGATCTGGGTGGCCACCACGAGCAGCCCCCACACCAGCGCCATCGTGAACGCCACCAGCACCGGCAGCACCACTGCCGCCTCCGCGGTCACGAACCCCCGGTCCGCCCCGCGCCCGCGCTCACATCCGCGCACTGAGGGCTCGTTTCACGATGGCCTGGAGCTCCGCGCTGACCTGCCCGCTCGTCACGACCGCGTAGAGGACCGCCGCGAACCCGACGGCGGCGATGATCCCCATTGCGTACTCGGAGGTGACCATTCCGGCGTCCCGGCGTACGAGCTTCCACATCTTCCAGCACATCTCGCGCATTTCGACTTCCTTTGATTCGCTTGGATTTGAGTTCGGTTCCTGTCCGCGGCCCGCTATCGCGCCTTTCATCCACCACCCCCTCTCAGGACCCCGCCCGCGAGTCCGATCACGACGGGCAGTACACCGACCGCGATGAACGCGGGCAGGAAGCACAGCCCCACCGGCGCCGAGATCAGCACCGCGGCCCGTCGTGCCCGCGCGGTCGCGCTCCTTGCCCACTCGGCCCGGGCGTCCGAGGCGAGGCGGGCGACGGGCGCGGCCGCCGGCATCCCCGACTCGTCCGCGCGTTCCAGCAGCCGGGCCAGGGCGGCGGCACCCGGCAGTCCGGCCAACCGCCGCCAGGCGGCTGCCGGTTCGCCGCCCAGCCGCACCTCCGCCGCGCCCCGCGCCAGCCCCTCGCCGACGGGTCCGCCGAGGGCCTCTCCGACAGCCTGGGCCGCGACCACCGGACCGGCCCCGGCAGCGATGCAGGCCGCCAGGAGGTCGGCGGCGAGCGGGAGTTGGCGCGTGGCCTCGGCCGCCTCCGCCTCGACCGCCCGGTCTCCGTCGCCCGCCCGGCTCCGCCACCGCCACAGCCCCACCGCGACGCCCAGCCCCAGCAGCGCCCCGACGACCCCGCCGACCAGCACCCAGCCGCCGCACACCACCCCGCCGAGCGGCAGCCACCTGCGGACGGCACCGCCGACGGCGGAGTGCCTCTCCGCTTGCTCCAGCCTCTCCAGCCCGAGCAGTTCGGCCACCTTCCGCCGGGCCCAGCGCCTGCGCCTGGCCCGCTCCAGCCGCCATGCCGGCCAGCCCACGGCCGCCAGCACCACGACCGTCGCCCCCAGCCTGTGGACAACCTCCGCGCTCACGCCGCCTCAGCTCCCCGCACGATCCGGGCCGCCCACCACATCCCGGCTCCCTCGAACACCGCGCCGACGGCCAGGCAGCCCAGGCCGGCCCCGGTGTGCAGCAGCACCCGCAGCGGGTCGGCGCCCATGGCCGAGCCGAGCAGGAGGCCGAGGGCGGGCAGCGCGGCGAGCATCACCGCGGTGGCCCGGGCGCCCGACAACTGGGCCCGCAGGTCGGAGCGTTGGTCGCGTTCGGCGCGCAGGGCGGCGTCCAGGCGGTCGAGGCCGGCCGCGAGTCCGGCGCCCTGGTCGACCGCCACCCGCCAGCAGGCCGCGAGCCCCAGCAGGCCGTCGGCGCCGGGCTGCCGCGCCGCCAGCGCCAGCGCACCCGGCACGTCCCCGCCGAAGCGTGCCGCCGCGACCACGGCCGGCCGGGCCTCACCGAGCCCGCCGGAGTCCCGTGCGGCCCGCAGCAGCGCCTCACCCGGCTGCCGTCCCGCGCGGACCTCACCGGCGAGCGCCCCGCACAACGCGATCACCGCATCGGCGCGCGCCTGCCGGGTCCGCCGCGCCTGGCGGGCCAGCCGCACCCGGCGCAGCACCGGCACCCCGGCCGTTCCCGCGACGACCGGAAGGACCGAGGCGGCAAGGAGGGCGAGCGCGACGCCGGCGGCCAGGGCCCACCACTCCCCCCGCCAACGGCCGCGCAGCCGCCGTAGTTCGCCGAGCGCCTGCTCCCAGGAGGGTGGGCCGGTGGTCACCACCCCGCCGCAGGCCAGCAGTTGCCGCGTCCGCCGCACCTCACGCTGCCGCTCGGCCAGCAGCCAGGCCATCACCCCACCGCACACCACGGCCGCACCGATCGTCGTCTCACCCATCACACGCACCCCTTTCAAGTCATGGATCACTGTCGTCACTTCGGACCGGAGCTCACGGCTCACCC
This sequence comes from Streptomyces sp. NPDC013157, assembly GCF_042899865.1. Lineage (NCBI taxonomy): Bacteria > Bacillati > Actinomycetota > Actinomycetes > Kitasatosporales > Streptomycetaceae > Streptomyces > Streptomyces sp. NPDC013157. The sequence goes on from NZ_JBIBAK010000021.1 coordinate 153,703, forward strand.
GCGTCACCGCGCAGCAACTCCCGCAGCCGCTCCCACCCCTGCTCCCGCGCGAACGCCGTCGCGTCCCAGCGCAGCGCCGGCACCGTCCGCACCAGCCCGGAGGAGTCCCGCTCCAGGACGTGCACCTCGGCGATCCGCCGCCGGCCCGCGCGGTCCCGTACGAGGTGCAGCACCACCGACAGCGCGGCAGCGAGCTGGCTGTGCAGGGCGGCCCGGTCGAGCCCGGCGGCCGTGCCGAGGGCCTCCAGGCGGGCCGGTACGTCCGCGGCCGCGTTGGCGTGCACGGTGCCGCAGCCGCCCTCGTGGCCGGTGTTGAGGGCGGCCAGCAAATGGACCACCTCGGGCCCGCGGACCTCGCCGACGACGAGCCGGTCGGGCCGCATCCGCAGGGCCTGCCGGACCAGGTCCTCCAGGGTGACGAGGCCGGCGCCCTCCTGGTTGGCGGGTCTGGTCTCCAGCCGTACGACGTGCGGGTGTTCGGGCCTGAGCTCCGCCGAGTCCTCGGCGAGCACGATCCGCTCGCCCGGGCCGACCAGACCGAGCAGGGCACTGAGGAGGGTCGTCTTTCCGGTACCCGTGCCGCCGCTGACCAGGAAGGAGAGCCGGGCCGCGATGAGGGCCCGCAGGATCCGGTCGCCGCCCGGGGGCACGGTCCCGGCCGCGACGAGTTCGCCGAGGGTGAACGCCCGCGGACGGACCACCCGCAGGGACAGGCAGGTGCAGCCGACGGCCACCGGAGGCAGGACCGCGTGCAGGCGGGTACCGTCGGGCAGCCGGGCGTCCGCCCAGGGACGCGCGTCGTCCAGGCGCCGGCCGGCCACCGCGGACAGCCGCTGCGCGAGGCGCCGTACCGCCGCCGCGTCCGGGAAGGCGACCGGGGTGAGTTCCAGGCCGCCGCCGCGGTCCACCCAGACCCGGTCCGGTGCGGTGACCAGGACGTCGGTGACGGTGGGGTCGGCGAGCAGCGGCTCCAGGGGGCCGCTGCCGACCAGTTCGGAGCGCAGTCGTTCGGCCGCGCCGAGAACTTCCGCGTCGCCCAGGACCCGCCCCTGGGCGCGCAGGGCCTGTGCCACCCGCGCGGGTGTCGGTTCGGCGCCGCTCTCGGCGAGCCAGCGCCGTACCCCGTCGAGCAGGGCCGGGCCGTCCGCGCCCGTGGTGCCGGGCCTCATGCGACACCGCCCGCCTCGACGAGCGTGCGCTCCCAGAAGCCCTTGCAGAAGCGGGCCAGCGGTCCGCGTGCGACGGACCCCGGCGGTTTCCGGTCGGGGCGGGACAGGCCTGGTTCGGCCGGTACCTCGCCGGCCAGCGGCAGGCCGAGCAGCCGGGCCACCTCGCGGTCGTCCAGTCCCGGCGGGTACGGCCCCCGTACCGCCACCCTGAGGTCGCGCACGACCATGCCGACGGTGGCCGCCACCCGTCCGGCCGCGGCGAGGGCGCGGAGTTCGGCGGGGACCACCAGGACGGCGAGGTCGAGCTGGGTGAGGACCTCGGCGACCTCGTCGTCCAGGCGGCGCGGCAGGTCGACGACGACCGTGCCGCCGCGCCGCCGGGCGGCGGCGAGCACCGCGCGGACGGCAGGTGGCGGGATCGCCACGCAGTCGCCGCGGTCCCAGCTGAGGATCCGTAGCGAGTGCAGCTCGGGCAGGGACTCCTCCAGGGCGCCGCTGCCGAGCCGGCCGCGCGAGGCGGCGAAGGCGGGCCAGCGCAGACCCTCGGCGGTCTCACCGCCGAGGAGTACGTCGATTCCGCCGCCCAGCGGATCCGCGTCCACGAGCAGGGTGCGCAGTCCCTCCCGCGCGGAGGTGACGGCGAGGGCGCAGGCCAGCGTGGAGGCGCCGGCCCCGCCCCGGCCGCCGATGACGCCGACGGTGAGGGCCGGGCGGCCCACGCCCTCGACGACGTCGGCGATCCGGTCCACGAGCCACTGCTCGCCGTCGGGCAGCATCAGGACATGGTCCGCGCCGATCTCCACGGCCCGTTTCCACACGTCGGGGTCGTCCTGGTCGAGGCCCACCAGCACCACCCCGCGTCGGCGGGCGGCCCCGCGCACCCGTCGTGCGGCGTCGTCGCCGACCAGGACGAGCGGGGCGGACTCCCAGCCGCCGCCGCGTTCCGGCGGACCGTGGTGGACCTCAGGTTTGGCACCGGCCGCCGCGCACAGGCGCAACAGGTCGTCGAGGAGTTCGGCGTCCTCGGTGACGATCATCGGGCGTCCGGGCCGTCCCGAGGCGGCGGACGGCGGGTCCTGGGTGACAGTTCCGGCCACGTGAGCTTCCCCCTTGGCTGCGTTCTCCCGCATGGCCCCTGCGGCCACGCGATTCCCAAACGTGTGAAGAACCGGCAAGCGGCTCCATATGCACGGCCGGCAGAAACCGGCCCATGGCGTCCGACAAACGGAACCGGCCATGAACTAGCCGCCGCCGGAGCGCGCTGGAATCACGGTGCAGCGAACCCGGAAATCGTGTGGATCTTGGTCCAAAACTGTGGACAACTCGATGGTTGTGAATATCGCCGTCACCCTTACCGGTGAGGCCCGTTCTGGGCTCTGTGCGACTTCCACAGCGCAGCGCTACGACTACCCGCAGTGACGGATCATGGGCAGGCGAGAAGACGGGCGAAGCCGCCCGACCAAGGCCTCACGGCCCGCGAGAGAGGAGGAAAAACCCGTCCGGACATGCGACGACCCCCACCGGGGGGGAGAGTGGGGGTCGTCTCCACGGCCGACTCGGGGGGGGAGGAGCCGGACCGGGTTAGCACGGTCGCGAACGATCCGTGACTTCCATGGTGTACCCGAGAGCCCTCTCAGGCAAACCCACGCGCCCCACCTTACGCCGAATGGTGGGCGCCTATGCTCAGGGGCGTGGAAAGCCACTCCTTGCCCCGCACAGCAGCCTTCTTCGACCTGGACAAGACGGTCATTGCGAAGTCGAGCACGCTCACGTTCAGCAAGTCGTTCTACCAAGGCGGTCTGATCAACCGCAGGGCGGCGCTGCGCAACGCGTACTCCCAGTTCGTGTTCCTGGTCGGCGGTATGGACCACGACCAGATGGAGCGCACGCGCGCGTACCTGTCCGGTCTCGTCCGTGGCTGGAATGTCCAGCAGGTCAAGGAGATCGTCGCCGAGACCCTGCACGACCTGATCGACCCGATCATCTACGACGAGGCCGCCTCCCTCATCGAGGAACACCACAGGGCCGGCCGGGACGTCGTCATCGTCTCCACCTCGGGCGCCGAGGTGGTCGAGCCGATCGGCGCGCTCCTCGGCGCCGACCGGGTGGTGGCCACCCGCATGGTCGTCGGCGACGACGGCTGCTACACGGGCGAGGTGGAGTACTACGCGTACGGGCCGACCAAGGCCGAGGCCGTCCGGGAGCTGGCCGCCTCCGAGGGGTACGACCTCGACCGCAGCTACGCCTACAGCGACTCGGCGACCGACGTGCCGATGCTCCAGGCCGTCGGGCATCCGCACGCCGTGAACCCGGACCGCGCGCTGCGCCGCGAGGCCCTCGCCCGCGGGTGGCCGATCCTGAACTTCAACCGGCCGGTACGGCTCAAGCAGCGGATCTCCGCACCCCCGCGCCCGGCCCTGGTCGCCGCGGCGGCCATAGGCGCGGCGGCCGCCACCGCCGGCCTGGTCTGGTACGCGAGCCGGCGCCGGAGCACGGTCGCCTGAACCGGCCACCCCGGCCCCATTCACCCGTTCGGCCGGTAGGCGCCCCTTTGGTACGTCTTTGAACCTAAAAGTAAAGAACCGTAGGCAGGACTTCCGCTTGCTCCGGGCTTGCAGTACAAAGGGGTTAGCGGCCCGCGAGACCGAAGGACATCCGCGAGGATCACCTTTAAAACGCATTTGGCCCCACGGACCCAGCATGGACACTGAGCACCCACGCGACGTCGACCCGTCGATTACGGGCCAGCCGCACCAGGTGACGGGCAAAGTACCCGACCTGATGGGCGACATATCGAGGACGCTTGGTAACCCGGTGAACATGCCAGCGGCGGTACGAGAACTCGTACCGCCGCAACCCTTTCCCCGGGACCTCCGCCGCTCCTCGCCCGGGCTCTACGCCGCCCCGCGCTGCAGCGCCTCGCAGACCGCCGTCGACTCGCGCACGCCGAGCTCGACCGCGCGCCCGCAGTGCGCGATCCAGGCCGCCATCCCTTCCGGAGTGCCGGAGACATAGCCGTCCAGCGCCGCCATGTAGGAGGCACGGCCCAGTTCGGCGTGGCCGACCTCCGCGGGGCAGATCGCCTTGGGGTCGAGGCCGCTGCCGATCAGCACGATCCGCTCGGCCGCGCGGGCGACCAGCCCGTTGCACGAGGTGAAGGGCCGCAGCGCGAGCAACTCGCCGTGCACCACGGCGGCCGTCACCAGCGCGGGCGCCTCACTCCCCGCGACGATCAGTTCACAGAGCCCCTCCAGGCGCCCCGACACCTCGCCGGCGTCCGGCAGCTCCAGTTCCACCAGCGGCTCGTCGACGCCCTCGCCGGCCCGGCGCGGCCTGCCGACCTCGTCGCCGCCCGTCGCGGCCGCCACCAGGTGCAGCCGGGCCAGCACCCGCAGCGGCGACTGCCGCCAGATCGACAGCAGCTGGCCCGCCTCCGCGGTCAGCCGCAGGGCCGCCCCGACCACGCGCGCGTCGTCGTCCACACCGAAGTCGGAGCGCCGCCGCACCTCCTCCAGCGCCCAGTCGGCACCGGACAGCGCGGCGCTGCCCCGGGCGGCCCGCAGCGCGGCCTCCGAAGTGACGGCGTTGCTCCGGCGCCGCATGACCCGGTGCCCGTAGACCCGGTCCACGGCCTTGCGCACGGACTCCACGGACTCGGCCACCCCGGGCAGCGAGCCCAGGGCCGCGAGCGGATCGGCGGTCGCACCTGTCGTACTCATGAGTACGACAGTACGCACCCCGCCCCGAGGCTCCACGAAGGAGTGGTCTTCTTCACTCCATGTGCCACGCAAAGCTACCAACCGACTACCCTTCGTGAACATGAAAATTGCTTTCGTCGGAAAGGGCGGCAGCGGCAAGACCACGCTCTCCTCCCTGTTCATCCGCCACCTCGCGGCCGCCGGCGCACCGGTCGTCGCCGTCGACGCCGACATCAACCAGCATCTGGGCACCGCGCTCGGCCTCGACGAGACGGAGGCGGAGGCACTGCCCGCGATGGGCGAGCGGCTCTCCCTGATCAAGGACTACCTGCGCGGACACAACCCGCGCATCGCCTCCGCCGCGACCATGATCAAGACCACTCCGCCCGGCGAGGGGTCGCGGCTGGTCCGGGTGCGGGAGCCCAATCCGGTCTACGACGCCTGCGCGCGGCCGGTGGAACTCGACGGCGGCGCCGTCCGTTTGATGGTCACCGGGCCGTTCACGGACGCCGACCTGGGGGTCTCCTGCTACCACTCCAAGACGGGAGCGGTGGAGCTGTTCCTGAACCACCTCGCCGACGGCCCCGACGAGTACGTCGTGGTGGACATGACGGCGGGCTCGGACTCCTTCGCCTCCGGCATGTTCACCCGCTTCGACATCACGTTCCTCGTCGCCGAGCCGACCCGGAAGGGGGTCTCCGTCTACCGCCAGTACAAGGAGTACGCCCGGGACTTCGGCGTCGTCCTCAAGGTCGTCGGCAACAAGGTGCAGGGGCAGGAGGACATCGACTTCCTGCGCTCGGAGGTCGGGGACGACCTGCTGGTCACGGTCGGCCACTCGGACTGGGTGCGCGCCATGGAGAAGGGCCGCCCGCCCCGGTTCGAGCTCCTGGAGAACGCCAACTCCCGCGCCCTGCGCGCCCTCAAGGTGGCCACCGACGCGACGTACGAGCTGCGGGACTGGGAGCGCTACACCCGGCAGATGGTCCACTTCCACCTGAAGAACGCCCTGTCGTGGGGCAACGAGCGCACCGGGACCGACCTGGCGGCGCAGATCGACCCCGGCTTCGTGCTCGGCGAGGGAGTGGCCGCCCCTGCCTGAAGGGCGGCCGACTCCGGCCCTGCGCCTACGACTTGACGGCCGGCGCCCCGGGCACCCCCTTCGGTGCCGGGGCAGGACGGCCGGAGAGGAAGGACTCCCAGCCCTGCCGCGGAGCCTCACCCACGTTCAGGGTCCGCAGCCTCGCCAGTACCTGCGGGTCCTGGGCGTCCAGCCAGTCGGCCAGCTGATGGAAGGAGACGCAGCGCACTTCGGGCTTGTTGCAGACGTTCTGGACGACGTCGTCGAGGGCACGCATGTAGGTGCCGCCGTTCCAGGACTCGAAGTGGTTGCCGATCACGAGCGGTGCGCGGTTGCCGTTGTAGGCCCGGTTGAAGCCCTGGAGCAGCCCGTCGCGCATCTGGTCGCCCCAGTAGTCGTACTTGTCGGGGTCACCCTGGGTCGACGTGCCGGACTGGTTGACCATGAAGTTGTAGTCCATGGTCAGCTGCTCGTAGGTGTGGCCGGGGAAGGGGACGAGCTGCATGGACAGGTCCCACAGCCCTTCTCTCTTCTTGGGCCAGATCTGGTCGTTGACACCGCTGGTGTCGTAGCGGAAGCCCAGCTGGCTCGCCGCCTTCACGAAGTTCTTCTGCCCCTCCAGGCAGGGGGTGCGGGCGCCGATGAGCTCCTTGTCGTAGTCGAAGGGCAGCGGTGCGGCGTTCTTCATGCCGGTGTTGGTCTTCCAGGTCTTCACGAACTGCTTGGCCTGGGCGATCTCGCTCTTCCACTCGGCCACCGACCACTCGCCGACCCCGCCGTCGGGGCCGCAGAAGTGCCCGTTGAAGTGGGTGCCGATCTCGTTGCCCTCCAGCCAGGCCAGCCGTAGCTGTCTGACCGTGTCGGTGATGCCCTGCTCGTCGTTGAAGCCGATCTCGGAGCTGCCGGGCGAGTGCTGCGGGGGCCGGTAGAGGTCGCGTTTCTCCTCGGGCAGCATGTAGACGCCACTGAGGAAGAACGTCATGTTCGCGTGGTTGTCCTTGGCGACCTTGCGGAAGTGCGAGAACAGCTTCTGGCTGTCCTCGCCCGCGCCGTCCCAGGAGAACACCACGAACTGCGGGGGCTTCTCACCGGCCTTGAGCCGCTCGGGCCGGGGCAGATGCGGCTGCGCCCCGGTGTAGGCGGTGGACCCGTCGCCGATCAGACGGACCACGCTCTGGGGCGCCGGCGCTCCCTTCTGCGGTCCGGACGCCCCTTGTTCGGAGTTGGTACCGGTCGCGCAACCGGCGACCGACGCGGCACAGGCCGCGGCGGCCACGGCACCGACCGCAATCCTCTGGGTGGCGGCCAATTCCGCTCACCTTCTTCCTTCTCTCGGCTAACGCCGATGACGGCGTTTCATGGCGATGTGCCGGGTATCTGCCGACAGCGCGGCCAAGATCGCATAGGACCGAGAGAGGGATTAATACGACAAGCCGATGAACTGCCCACTTCACCCATTGAGGTGAGCACATACCCCATTTGCGCAGTAAATCCATGTCTGATCTTTACTCTGCATTACGATTCGTTTACTGAACGTTGATTCATCCCGCCCAGATCCGCGACCGCGCTGCCCCGGAGGAGACGGGAAACATGTCGTCAGCCTGCGTACCCACCCACCCCGAGAGCCTCGGCCTCGCCCGAGCCACAACTCCCCCCGCCGTCACCGGCACTGACCGGCCGCACCACCCGCCCTCACCCCCGCGTCGCCGCCTCCCCCTCGCGGGCGCCGACCTGTCCGCGTCCGTCGCGGTGTTCCTGATCGCCCTCCCGCTCTCCCTCGGCATCGCCCTCGCCACGGGCGCCCCGCTCCAGGCCGGCCTGGTGGCGGCGGCCGTCGGCGGACTGGTCGCCGGACGGCTCGGCGGCTGCCCGCTCCAGGTCAGCGGCCCCGCCGCCGGACTCACCGTGGTCACCGCCGACCTGATCCACCGGTACGGCTGGCGGGCCACCTGCGGCATCACCGTTCTCGCCGGGCTGGCCCAACTGGGCCTGGGCTGCCTGCGCGTGGCCCGCACGGCGCTCGCCGTGAGCCCGGCGGTGGTGCACGGCATGCTCGCCGGCATCGGCGTCACCATCGCCGTCGCCCAGCTGCACATCGTCCTCGGCGGCACCCCGCAGAGCTCAGTCCTCGCCAACGTCCGGGCGCTGCCCGCCCAGTTGGCGAACCTGCACCCGGCCGCCGTGGCGATGAGCACGCTGACCCTGGCCCTGCTGCTGGGCTGGCCCCGGATCCCGGGCCGAGCGGGCCGTCTGCTCGGCACGGTTCCGGCCGCCCTGGTCGCCGTCGCCGGTGCCACCGCGACCGCCTCGCTCACCGGTCTCGCCCTGCCCCGGGTCGACCTGCCGTCCTGGAGCAGCCATGCCCTGGCAGGACTGCCCGCGGGGCCGGTGCTGGGCATCGTCGCCGCCGTGCTCACCACCACGCTGGTGTGCAGCGTGCAGTCGCTGCTGGGCGCGGTCGCCGTCGACAAGCTGGTGGCAGGCCGCACCGGACCCCAGTCCCGGCTCGGCCGCTCCGACCTGGACCGGGAGCTGCTCGGCCAGGGTGCGGCCAACGTCGTGTCGGGGGCACTCGGCGGACTGCCGGTCGCGGGGGTGGCGGTGCGCAGTTCGGCGAATGTGAAATCCGGTGCCGTGAGCCGGAACTCCACGATGCTGCACGGCGTTTTCGTAGTAGTCGCCGCGCTGCTGATGGTCCCGGTCCTGGATCTCATCCCGCTCGCCTCGCTCGCCGCCCTGGTGATGGCCGTCGGCATCCAGATGGTGTCCCTGCACCACATCCGCACGGTGACCCGCCACCGCGAAGTGCTGGTCTACGCCGTCACCACCCTCGGGGTGGTTCTCCTCGGCGTCCTGGAGGGCGTGGTCCTCGGGGTCTGCGTGGCCGTCGCCGTCGCCCTGCACCGCCTCGCCCGCACCCGCATCACCCACGAAGAAGAGGGAGGAGTCCATCACGTACACGTAAGAGGACAGCTGACGTTCCTCGCGGTGCCCCGGCTCAGCAGAGTCCTGCATCTCGTGCCCCGAGGCGCCCACGCCGTCGTGGAGTTGCACGGCTCGTTCATGGACCACGCGGCGTACGAGTCACTGCGGGACTGGCGCCGGGCCCACACCGCCCAGGGCGGCTCCGCCGAACTGACCGGCTGCCGCGCGGGCGTCCGCTCACCGGAGTACGGCAACGGGCCGGAGCACGGCCGCCCCGAGCCGCACCTGAGCCACCGTGGTGGTCCCAGGCACCGGCTCGGGAGATCGGCCGGCGCGGGTCATGAACTCGCCCGCGGGATCAGCGCGTTCCAGCGCGACACCGCGCCCCTGGTGCGGGAGGAGCTGGCCCGGCTGGCGCGCGAGGGGCAGCGGCCGTCGCAGCTCTTCCTCACCTGCGCCGACTCCCGGCTCGTCACCTCGATGATCACCTCCAGCGGTCCGGGTGACCTGTTCGTGGTCCGCAACGTCGGCAACCTGGTCCCTCTTCCGGGTGAGGAGAACGGCGACGACTCGGTGGCGGCCGCGATCGAGTACGCGGTGGACGTGCTGAAGGTGCGGTCCATCACGGTGTGCGGACACTCCGGGTGCGGGGCGATGCAGGCGCTGCTCGGCTCCGGGACCGGGGGTGCGGCGACCCCCCTCGGACGGTGGCTGCGGCACGGGCTGCCGAGCCTGGCGCGGCTGGCCGACGAGGGCGGAGTGGGGACCCGGCTGGCCGGGCGCGCGGCGGCGGACACGGTGGAGCGGCTGTGCCTGACCAACGTCGTCCAGCAGTTGGAGCACCTGCGGGCGCACGACTCGGTGGCGCGGGCGCTGGCGGCGGGCGCGCTGGAGCTGCACGGGATGTACTTCCACGTGGGCGAGGCGCAGGCGTACCTGCTGAGCGTTGGCGGTGCGGACGGAGAGGGAGGGGTGTTCCAGGGGGTACCCGGTACGGAGGAGCTGCCCAGCCCGGCGTGAGCGAGAGGACCGCCGGGCCTGCCGGTGCCGCACGGGCCGGCACCGGCGGATCCGGCGTGCCACGGTGCACGGGAGACCGGCAGGCTCGGCACACCCGACCGCGGCACCCCCGCCGCACCCCGCCTCGCCGCACCCTGATAGGTCTAAACCAATTATTCGGCGGCCCTTGTCACCGGGGCCCCAGGTCTGATGAGCTGTGGCCTGGGACACAACGGACACCCTTCGAAAGGGAGATGTCGTGAGCAACGAAAGCCTGGCCAACCTCTTGAGGGAGGAGCGACGCTTCGCGCCGCCCGCTGACCTGGCCGAGAACGCCAATGTCACGGCCGAGGCGTACGAACAGGCCAAGGCTGACAGGCTCGGCTTCTGGGCCGAGCAGGCCCGCCGGCTGACCTGGGCCAAGGAGCCGACCGAGACGCTGGACTGGTCGAACCCGCCGTTCGCCAAGTGGTTCAAGGACGGCGAGCTCAACGTCGCGTACAACTGCGTGGACCGGCACGTGGAGGCCGGGCACGGCGACCGGGTCGCCATCCACTTCGAGGGTGAGCCCGGCGACAGCCGCGCGATCACCTACGCCGAGCTGAAGGACGAGGTCTCCAAGGCGGCCAACGCCCTGCTGGAGCTCGGAGTTCAGAAGGGCGACCGGGTCGCGGTCTACATGCCGATGATCCCGGAGACGGCGATCGCGATGCTCGCCTGCGCCCGGATCGGCGCCGCGCACTCCGTCGTCTTCGGCGGCTTCTCGGCGGACGCGCTGGCCACCCGTATCCAGGACGCGGACGCCAGGGTCGTCATCACCTCCGACGGCGGATACCGGCGCGGCAAGCCGTCCGCGCTCAAGCCGGCGGTGGACGAGGCGGTCGGCAAGGCGGGCAACGTCGAGCACGTGCTGGTCGTGCGCCGCACCGGGCAGGAAGTGGCCTGGGACGCCTCGCGGGACGTCTGGTGGGACGAGATCGTCGAGCGGCAGTCGGCCGAGCACACGCCGGAGGCGTTCGACGCCGAGCACCCGCTCTTCATCCTCTACACGTCCGGCACGACGGGTAAGCCGAAGGGCATCCTGCACACCTCGGGCGGCTACCTCACCCAGGCGTCGTACACGCACTGGGCGGTGTTCGACCTCAAGCCGGAGACGGACGTGTACTGGTGCACGGCCGACGTCGGCTGGGTGACCGGCCACTCGTACATCGTGTACGGGCCGCTGGCCAACGGCGCGACGCAGGTGATGTACGAGGGCACCCCGGACACCCCGCACCAGGGCCGGTTCTGGGAGATCGTGCAGAAGTACGGGGTGACGATCCTGTACACGGCGCCCACCGCGATCCGCACGTTCATGAAGTGGGGCGACGACATCCCCGCGAAGTTCGACCTGAGCAGCCTGCGGGTGCTCGGTTCGGTGGGCGAGCCGATCAACCCCGAGGCGTGGATCTGGTACCGCAAGCACATCGGTGCCGACCGGACGCCGATCGTGGACACCTGGTGGCAGACCGAGACCGGCGCGATGATGATCTCGCCGCTGCCGGGCGTCACCGCGACCAAGCCCGGTTCGGCGCAGACCCCGCTGCCCGGCATCTCGGCGACGGTCGTCGACGACGAGGCGCACGAGGTACCGAACGGCGGTGGCGGCTACCTGGTGCTGACCGAGCCGTGGCCGTCGATGCTGCGCACGATCTGGGGCGACGACCAGCGGTTCCTGGACACGTACTGGTCGCGGTTCGAGGGCAAGTACTTCGCCGGTGACGGCGCGAAGAAGGACGACGACGGCGACATCTGGCTGCTCGGCCGGGTGGACGACGTCATGCTCGTCTCCGGGCACAACATCTCGACGACCGAGGTGGAGTCGGCGCTGGTGTCCCACCCGTCGGTCGCCGAGGCGGCCGTGGTCGGCGCGGCGGACGAGACGACCGGTCAGGCGATCGTCGCCTTCGTGATCCTGCGCGGCACGGCGAACGCCGAGGACGAGAACCTCATCGCCGACCTGCGCAACCACGTCGGCGCGACGCTCGGCCCGATCGCCAAGCCCAAGCGGGTCCTGCCGGTGGCGGAGCTGCCGAAGACCCGCTCCGGCAAGATCATGCGCCGGCTGCTGCGCGATGTCGCGGAGAACCGGCAGCTCGGCGATGTCACGACCCTGACCGACTCGACGGTCATGGACCTCATCCAGGCGAAGCTGCCCGCGGCGCCCAGCGAGGACTGACCCCGACCGGCACGGCCCTCACAGGGCGCCCGGCGCGAAACGCGCCGGGCGCCCTTTTTGCACCTACCGTGAGACTCACCTGGCAACTCCCGTCACATTTAGGTAAACTAAGCAAAGTAGCGTGATCCAAAGGTGTGCCGGGAAGTCTGGTCGGCAAGTAGCCCTGTCCTGCCCACCGACCGGAGGTTCCCCGTGTCCGCGCCCCGCACCGCACCCGTCCGGAAGGTCCTCGGGCGGCTCTCGCTGCCCGAGCGGACCATCGTGGCGGACGCGCTGCGGACCGAGACCGTCGGCGGTGTACTGCTCCTCGTCGCCGCGATAGCCGCGCTGGTCTGGGCGAACATACCCGCGCTCCATCGCAGCTACGAGAGCGTCGCCGACTTCCACTTCGGCCCCGGGGCCCTCGGCCTGAACCTCTCCGTCGCCCACTGGGCCGCCGACGGCCTGCTCGCCGTCTTCTTCTTCGTCGCCGGCATCGAACTCAAGCGGGAGCTGGTGGCGGGCGACCTGCGGGACCCGAAGGCGGCCGTCCTCCCGGTGATCGCCGCGCTGTGCGGTATGGCCGTACCGGCGCTCGTCTACACCCTCACCAACCTCACGGGCGGCGGCTCCACGCAGGGCTGGGCGGTGCCCACGGCCACCGACATCGCCTTCGCGCTCGCCGTGCTGGCGGTGATCGGCACCTCGCTGCCGGGCGCCCTGCGCGCCTTCCTGCTCACCCTTGCGGTCGTCGACGACCTGTTCGCCATCCTGATCATCGCGATCTTCTTCACCGAGCGGATCGACTTCGCCGCGCTCGGCGGCGCGGTCCTCGGCCTCGCCGTCTTCTGGCTGCTGCTGCGCCGGGGCGTGCGCGGCTGGTACGTGTACGTCCCGCTCGCGGTCGTGATCTGGGCGCTGATGTACAACAGCGGCGTGCACGCGACCATCGCCGGTGTCGCCATGGGCCTGATGCTGCGCTGCACCACCCGCGAGGGTGAGCAGCACTCCCCCGGCGAGCACGTCGAGCATCTGGTGCGGCCGTTGTCGGCGGGGCTGGCCGTGCCCCTGTTCGCGCTCTTCAGCGCCGGCGTGAAGGTGTCCGCAGGGGCGCTCGGCGACGTCTTCACCAAGCCGGAGACGCTCGGGGTCGTCCTCGGCCTGGTGGTCGGCAAGGCGGCGGGGATATTCGGCGGGACCTGGCTGACCGCCCGCTTCACCCGGGCCTCGCTCAGCGAGGACCTCGAATGGGCGGACGTCTTCGCGGTGGCCTCGCTGGCCGGCATCGGCTTCACGGTCTCGCTGCTCATCGGCGAACTCGCCTTCGCCGGCGACGCGGTGCTCACCGACGAGGTGAAGGCCGCCGTCCTCACCGGCTCGCTCATCGCGGCCCTGTGCGCCACGGTGCTGCTGAAGATACGCAACACCCGCTACCGCAGGCTGGTCGAGGCCGAGGAGCGGGACGACGACCTCGACGGCATCCCGGACGTGTACGAGCAGGACGACCCGGCGTACCACCTGCGGATGGCGGAGATCTACGAACGGAAGGCCGCCGAGCACCGCAGGATCGCGGAGGAGAAAGCCGCCTCCTAGGGGGTCGGCGGGCGGGACGCGGTTGCCGAAGTGCCGGGCGGGGCAGGCGGGCAGGGCGACCGTCCGGCATGATCTGACGAGACGGTACAAAAGGACCGGCGCAAAAGGGCCGGTACCAAGAGACCGGTGCAGAAGACGACGACGAAGACGCAGAGGGAGACCGCGATGAGCGCACCCGACGGCAGCCCGGTCGGTGCCGAACGCAGCATCGGCCAGCTGTTCGCCTCGGCCACGGCCGAGATGTCGGCGCTGGTGCACGACGAGATCGCGCTGGCCAAGGCCCAGCTGAAGCAGGACGTCAAGCGGGGCGCGACGAGCGGCGGCGCGTTCTCGGCGGCCGGGGTGCTGCTGCTGTTCTCCCTGCCGATGCTCAACTTCGCGCTGGCGTACGGCATTCGGACCTGGAGCCACTGGAATCTCGCGATCTGCTTCCTGCTCTCCTTCGCGGCGAACGTCCTGGTGGCCGTCGTCCTCGCGCTGGTCGGCGTGGTCTTCGCGAAGAAGGCCAAGAAGGGTCAGGGCCCGCAGAAGGTGGCCGCGTCCATGAAGGAGACGGCGGGCGTGCTGCAGAACGCCAAGCCGCACCCGCGCCCGGAACTCCCCCGGGACGACGTACGCGCCATCGAGGCCGCTGTGGGACGCTCGTCGTCATGACGGACCCCGCTCCCTCGGCCGTACGGCTGGAGGGCCCCTGGACGCACCGGGACGTCGCCGCGAACGGCGCCCGCTTCCACATCGCCGAGCTCGGCGACGGACCGCTGGTCATGCTCGTGCACGGCTTCCCCCAGTTCTGGTGGGCCTGGCGGCACCAGCTGGTCACGCTCGCCGACGCGGGCTTCCGGGCCGTCGCCATGGACCTGCGCGGCGTCGGCGGCAGCGACCGCACGCCGCGCGGCTACGACCCGGCGAACCTCGCCCTCGACATCACCGGCGTGATCCGCTCCCTCGGCGAGCCGGACGCCGCGCTGGTCGGCCACGACCTGGGCGGCTACCTGGCGTGGACGGCGGCCGCGATGCGCCCCAAGCTGGTACGGCGCCTCGCCGTCGTGTCGATGCCGCACCCGCGGCGCTGGCGCGCGGCGATGCTGCGGGACCGCCGGCAGACCGCCGCCGCCTCCTACATCTGGGGCTTCCAGCGGCCCTGGATCCCCGAGCGGCAGCTCACCGCCGACCACGGCGCGCTGGTCGGCCGGCTGATCCGGGACTGGTCCGGGCCGCGGCTGCCGGACGACAAGGCCGTGGAGACGTACCAGCGGGCCATGTGCATCCCGTCCACCGCGCACTGCTCGATCGAGCCGTACCGCTGGCTGGTGCGCTCGCTGGCGCGCCCGGACGGCATCCAGTTCAACCGCAGGATGAAGCGCCCGGTGCGCGTCCCGACCCTCCATCTGCACGGCTCCCTGGACCCCGTCACCCGCACCCGCAGCGCGGCCGGCTCCGGCGAGTACGTCGAAGCGCCGTACCGCTGGCGGCTGTTCGACGGGCTCGGGCACTTCCCGCACGAGGAGGATCCGGTCGCGTTCTCCGCCGAGCTGGTCAACTGGCTGAAAGACCCCGAACCCGATCGGTGACCGCGCCGATGCGCCCGGTATCCGGATCTGTACACCTGTTCTACGAACGGCCACATGCCCGGCGCATAGGCCGATTGGGGAGCGTGCGGGAGGTTATCGACCTTGGGGCAGGGGCAGACGTCGGGGTATGGGCTGGACGCACGACTACAGTGACGCACCCCGCAACCGCCGTACGACAGGCGGCCCGAACCCTTACCGAGGGGGCGCCCCGCAGCTGCCGGGCACGGACCTCAGGGTGGGGATTCCGCACATCCTGCGCCGCCGGGCCCGCTGGGTCTCGGTACGTCTGCGCCACACCCGCGGCTGACCCCCTCAGAGCCCGCACGGGCCTCTAGAGGGCGCAGCTGTCGGTGCCCACCTGCTGGCTCGCGGCACGGCCCCGGGCGATGTCCACCTGGATCTCGTGGGCCGTGAGGGCGTACCCGGTGTCGGCGTCGTCCAGCGACTTCGCGAAGACGACCCCGTACACCCTGCCCTGCGGCGTGAGCAGCGGGCCGCCGGAGTTGCCCTGGCGGACGGTCGCGTACAGCGAGTAGACGTCACGGCGGACGGTGCCGCGGTGGTAGATGTCCGGGCCGTTGGCCGTGATCCGGCCGCGCACCCGGGCGGGCCGGACGTCGTACGACCCGTTCTCCGGGAACCCGGCGACGATCGCGCTGTCGGTCGTCGCCGCGTCCTTGGCGGAGAACTTCAGCGCCTTGGCCCGCAGGTCCGGCACGTCCAGTACGGCGATGTCGCGCTGCCAGTCGTAGAGGACGACCCTGGCGTCGTACTTGCGGCCCTCGCCACCGATCTGGACGGTGGGCTCGTCGACGCCGCCGACCACGTGGGCGTTGGTCATGACGCGGCGGTCGGCGAAGACGAAGCCGGTGCCCTCCAGGATCTTGCCGCAGCTCTGCGCGGTGCCCGTCACCTTGACGATGGACTGCTTGGCGCCGGTCGCCACCGCGCTGTTCGCGAGGGCCGGGTCGGGCGGCGAGACGTCGGTGATCGGTTCGTGGGCGAAGGGGCTGAAGACCTGCGGGAAGCCGTTCTGCGCGAGGACCGTGGAGAAGTCGGCGAACCAGGTGTTGGCCTGTTTGGGCAGCGCTCTGGACACCCCGAGCAGCACCTTGGAGTTGCGCACCTCCTTGCCGAGCGTCGGCAGGGTGGTGCCCGCGAGGGCGGAGCCGATCAGCCAGGCGACCAGCAGCATCGCCACCACGTTGACCAGCGCGCCGCCGGTGGCGTCCAGGGCGCGGGCCGGGGACCAGGTGATGTACCGGCGCAGCTTGTTGCCCAGGTGGGTGGTCAGGGCCTGGCCGACGGAGGCGCAGACGATGACGACGACCACGGCGACGACCGCGGCGGTGGTGCCCACCTCGGCGTTGCCGGTCACCGCGTCCCAGATCACCGGCAGGACGTAGACGGCGGCAAGTCCGCCGCCCAGGAAGCCGATCACCGACAGGATGCCGACGACGAACCCCTGGCGGTAGCCGACGATCGCGAACCACACGGCGGCGACCAGCAACAGGATGTCCAGCACATTCACGGTGGACACCCTGTCATGACCGCCAGTCGAGCGGGACCAGCTTCTCGCGGTCCCAGGAGCGCTCCCATCCCGCATAGTGCAGCAGTCGGTCGATCACCCCGGCCGTGAACCCCCACACCAGGGTCGATTCGACCAGGAATGCCGGACCTCGGTGACCGCTGGGGTGCACGGTGGTGGCCCGGTTGCCCGGATTCGTGAGATCCGCCACGGGGACCGTGAAGACCCGCGCCGTCTCGTTCGGATCGACCACGCCCACCGGCGTCGGCTCGCGCCACCAGCCCAGCACCGGGGTGACCACGAACTTGCTCACCGGGATGTACAGCCTGGGCAGCACCCCGAACAGCTGGACACCGGCCGGATCCAGCCCGGTCTCCTCCTCGGCCTCGCGGAGAGCGGCCCGCAGCGGCCCGTCGGCCTTCGGATCGCCGTCCTCGGGGTCGAGGGCACCACCGGGGAAGGAGGGCTGCCCGGCGTGCGAGCGCAGCGAACCGGCCCGCTCCATCAGCAGCAGCTCGGGCCCCTGTTCTCCCGTGCCGAACAGGATCAGCACGGCCGACTGCCGCCCCGCCCCGTTCTCCGGCGGCAGGAAGCGGCTCAGCTGGAGCGGCTGGACCGTCTCGGCGGCCCGCACCACCGGGCCCAGCCACTCGGGCAGGCCGTCCTTGCTGAGCGCCACGTCCCCGCGCGGACCGCCCGTCTGTGCCCTGCTGCTGTGTGTCACGGCATCCCCCGTCCCGCCCTGCTCCCCCGTCCTGCCCGTTCCAACGCCCGAAGTCTCCTTGATCGTTCCGCTCTCCGTCCCTGAGAAGGCCCCTGGGTCATGTCCCTGATACGGCGCCCAGCGGCGGCGCCGGCCGGCCGCCCGCGTCCAGGTACGCCTGCGGCGGCTTGAGCCGCTGGCCGGGGAAGCCGCCCTTCTCGTACTTGAGCAGCTTCTTCGCCTTCTCCGGGTCGGTCTCGCCCTCGCCGTAGGCCGGGCAGAGCGGCGCGATGGGGCAGACCCCGCAGGCGGGCTTGCGGGCGTGGCACATCCGGCGGCCGTGCCAGATGACGTGGTGCGAGAGGTCGGTCCAGTCGCTCTTGGGGAACAGCGCGCCGACGGCCGCCTCGATCTTGTCGGGGTCGGTCTCCGCGGTCCACCGCCACCGCCGGACCAGGCGCTGGAAATGCGTGTCCACGGTGATGCCGGGGCGCCCGAAGGCGTTGCCGAGCACGACGAACGCGGTCTTGCGGCCGACGCCGGGCAGCTTGACGAGGTCTTCGAGCCGCCCCGGCACCTCACCGCCGAACTGCTCGACCAGCCCCTTGGAGAGCCCTGTCACCGACCGGGTCTTGGCCCGGAAGAACCCGCACGGCCGCAGGATCTCCTCGACCTCCTCCGGGTTGGCGGCGGCCAGGTCCTCGGGAGTGGGGTACTTCGCGAAGAGCGTCGGGGTGGTCTGGTTGACCCTGAGGTCGGTGGTCTGGGCGGACAGCACCGTGGCGACCAGGAGCTGGAAGGGGTTCTCGAAGTCCAGCTCGGGGTGGGCGTACGGGTACACCTCGGCGAGCTCGCGGTTGATCCGGCGGGCCCGGCGGACGAGGGCGGTCGGCGACTCGGGCTTCCCGGCCGACTGCGGCTGCTCGACGGCGGCCTTCTCGACGGCCGTTTTCCTGGCCGCGGACTTCTTGGGGACGGCCTTCTTGGCGGCGGCCTTCTCGGGCGCGACGCGCTCGGCCGCGGTCTTCGCCGGCGCCGCCTTCTTCACCGCGGTCTTCTTCGCGGCGGTCTTCTTCACCGCCGCCTTCTTCACAGCTTTCGCCGCTCTTGTCGCCTTTTTCGGTTCACCGGAGGCGGTATCGGACCCTTGTTCGCCCACAGCGGAATCACCTCGTACAACCACCCGCCCAGCCCCCTTGGCCTGTGCTCTCACCGGCGATTTGGACACCCGGCCAGCCTAAAGCCCGGCACCGACATCCGCCCCGGACCCGGAAGATCAGCCCCCGATTGGACCCCTGCCGCTTACCTCGGCACACCTGTGCGGCATCCTTGTGACAGATCACACTGTTTGGACGGTCCGGCAAAATGGGGAGCACGGTCCCCTGGTACCAAGGGGGAGCAAGATCCCCTGAGCAGGTCGACAAGGAGAGAACTCGTGGACGACGTTCTGCGGCGCAACCCGCTCTTCGCGGCGCTCGATGACGAGCAGTCCGCGGAGCTGCGTGCCTCCATGAGTGAGGTGACCCTCGCGCGTGGCGACTCCCTGTTCCACGAGGGCGACCCGGGCGACCGGCTCTACGTCGTCACCGAGGGCAAGGTCAAGCTCCACCGCACCTCCCCCGACGGCCGCGAGAACATGCTCGCCGTGGTCGGCCCCGGCGAGCTGATCGGCGAGCTGTCGCTGTTCGACCCGGGCCCGCGCACCGCGACCGCGACCGCGCTGACCGAGGTCAAGCTGCTGGGCCTCGGCCACGGCGACCTCCAGCCCTGGCTGAACGCGCGTCCCGAGGTGGCCACCGCCCTGCTGCGTGCCGTCGCCCGCCGGCTGCGCAAGACCAACGACGCCATGTCCGACCTGGTCTTCTCCGACGTGCCGGGCCGGGTCGCGCGCGCCCTGCTGGACCTCTCCCGCCGCTTCGGCGTGCAGTCCGAGGAGGGCATCCACGTCGTCCACGACCTCACCCAGGAAGAGCTGGCCCAGCTGGTCGGCGCGTCCCGCGAGACCGTGAACAAGGCGCTGGCGGACTTCGCCCAGCGCGGCTGGCTGCGGCTGGAGGCGCGGGCCGTGATCCTGCTGGACGTCGAGCGTCTGGCGAAGCGCTCCCGGTAAACACCGTCTCCGGGGGCGCTGCCCCCGGACCCCGTTTGTCGGCCTGCGGCCTCGTCCTCAGTCACCGGACAGGCTCAGATGCGGTTGGTCCATGCCCGAAACGGTCCCGTCCAGAGGTCTCGACCCCCTGGGCTTCATCGAGCGCGAGGGCACGCACGCGCGCGTGCCGCACCTCTTCCGCCCCGTCGTCGCCGCCGCCCGCGACCGGCTCCTGGACGCCTTCGGGGCGCGGCTGGACAGCGCCTACCTCTACGGCTCCATCCCGCGCGGCACCGCGCGGCCGGGCCACAGCGACCTGGACCTCGTGGCCGTCCTGCGCGAGGAGCCGGCCGACGCCGACCGGGACGCGGCTCGTGCCCTCGGCGAGGCCGTCGACAAGGAGTTCCCGCAGATCGACGGGGTCGGAACCCTGCTCTACTCCCGCGCGCGCGTGCTCAGCGAGGTGGAGCGCTACGACATCGGCTGGTTCGTCGCCTGCCAGTGCACCCCGTTGCTCGGCGAGGACCTCGCCGAGTTCCTGCCCCGCTACCGCCTCGACTCGCTGCTCGCCCGCGAGACCAACGGCGACCTGGCCCGCTTGCTGCCGCGCTGGCGGGAGCGGATCGCGGCCGCGGGCGACACCGAGGAGGCCCTGCGGCCCCTGGTGCGCTTCATGTCACGGCACCTGGTCCGCACCGGCTTCACCCTTGTCATGCCCCGCTGGAACGGCTGGACCAGTGACCTGCGGGAGATGGCCGAGGCGTTCGCCGGCTACTACCCGGAGCGGGCCGGGCAGCTGCGCCGCGCCGCCGAGTCGGGGTACGAGCCGGTCGGCGACCGTGCGGTGCTGCGCTCGTACGTCGACGACCTGGGCCCGTGGCTCGCGGCCGAGTACGCGCGCATGCACGGCGTGAAGGCGCCCCGGCCGGAGGGCTGGGACTAGCGGTCGTCCGGCCCCTGGAGCGCGAACCAGATCCGGCGCTGGATCTCGAACCGGACCCGACGCTAGATCTCGGACTGGATCAGCCCGTGCTCGGTCAGGTAGTCCAGCTGGGCGCGTACCGACAGTTCCGCCGCCGGCCACAGGGAGCGGTCCACGTCGGCGTAGACGTGGGCGACGACCTCGGCGGGGCTGCGGTGGCCGTTCTCCACGGCCGTCTCGACCTGCGCCAGCCGGTGGGCGCGGTGGGCCAGGTAGAACTCGACGGCGCCCTGGGCGTCCTCCAGGACCGGTCCGTGGCCCGGCAGGACGGTGTGGACGCCGTCGTCGACCGTGAGTGAGCGCAGCCGTCGCAGCGAGTCCAGGTAGTCGCCCAGACGGCCGTCCGGGTGCGCCACGACCGTCGTGCCGCGCCCCAGGATGGTGTCACCGGTCAGGACCGCGCGGTCGGCCGGCAGGTGGAAGCACAGGGAGTCCGCGGTGTGGCCCGGGGTCGGTACGACCCGCAGCTCAAGCCCGCCGGTCGTGATCACGTCACCGGCGGCCAGGCCCTCGTCGCCGAGCCGCAGCGCCGGATCGAGCGCACGCACGCGCGTGCCGGTCAGTTCCGCGAACCGTACGGCGCCCTCGGCATGGTCCGGGTGGCCGTGGGTGAGCAGGGTGAGCGCGACGCGCCTGCCGGCCTTCTCGGCCGTGTCGACGACGTTCTGGAGGTGGCCGTCGTCCAGCGGGCCCGGGTCGATCACCACGGCCAGGTCGGAGTCGGGCTCGGCGACGATCCAGGTGTTGGTGCCGTCCAGGGTCATCACGGAGGCGTTGGGCGCCAGCACGTTGACGGCCCGCGCGGTGGCGGGCCCCGGGAGGACTCCGCCGCGCGGCTGGCCGGGCAGGGCTGCTGCGTCCGTCATGGTCAGGCTCCACCGGTCGTCAGGTCGGTCGGTATGTGCTTGGTGAACTCGTCGTGGCCCGGCCAGGTCAGGACGATCTCACCGTCCGCCAGCCGGGCGCGGGCCAGCACCGGGGTCATGTCCCGCGCGGGCGCCGCGGCGAGCGTCTCGGCGGCCGTGGCGTACGGCAGGAGCTGGCGCAGGGTGGCGATGGTGGGCGGCATCATCAGGAGCTCGCCCTTGTCGTAGCCGTCGGCGGCCTCCGCCGGGCGGATCCACACCGTGCGGTCGGCCTCGGTGGAGGCGTTGCGGGTGCGCTGGCCCGCGGGCAGGGCGGCGACGAAGAACCAGGTGTCGTAGCGGCGGCTCTCGAACTCCGGGGTGATCCAGCGCGTCCAGGCGCCCAGCAGGTCCGAGCGCAGCACCAGGCCCCGCCGGTCGAGGAACTCGGCGAAGGACAGGTCACGGGCGACCAGGGCCGCACGGTCGGCCTCCCAGTCGTCCCCGGTGGTGTCCCCGACGACGGCGTCCGGGGCCGGTCCGGCGAGCAGGACGCCCGCCTCCTCGTATGTCTCCCGGACGGCCGCGCAGACGATCGCCTGGGCGCCCGCCTCGTCGGCGCCGAGCCGGTCGGCCCACCACGCGCGCGTGGGGCCCGCCCAGCGGACCTGGTGGTCGTCGTCGCGCGGGTCGACACCGCCGCCCGGATACGCGTACGCGCCTCCGGCGAAGGCCATGGAGGCGCGTCTGCGCAGCATGTGGACGGCGGGACCGTCCGGTGTGTCCTTCAGGAGCAGCACGGTGGCCGCCCGCTTCGGGGCCACCGGCACGAGGGTGCCCTCCGCGTGTGCGCGGATGCGGTCCGGCCACTCGGGGGGATACCACTGTCCATCGGCCATTACCGGAGGCTATCCCGTAGGGAGCGAATGTTCGAGGGGGGCTTCGGCGGGCTACGGCTGCAGCTCGACCTGGACCTCGACCTCGACCGGCGCGTCCAGCGGCAGCACCGCGACGCCCACCGCGCTGCGCGCGTGCACGCCCTTGTCGCCGAGGACCTCGCCGAGCAGCTCGCTGGCGCCGTTGATCACGCCCGGCTGCCCGGTGAAGTCGGTCGCGGAGGCGACGAAGCCGACGACCTTCACCACGCGCGCGATCCGGTCCAGGTCACCGGCGACGGACTTCACGGCGGCCAGGGCGTTCAGCGCGCAGGTGCGGGCCAGCTCCTTGGCCTCCTCGGCGGTGACCTCGGCGCCGACCTTGCCGGTGACCGGGAGCTTGCCGTCCACCATCGGCAGCTGGCCTGAGGTGTAGACGTACGCACCGGACCGCACGGCCGGCTGGTAGGCGGCGAGCGGCGGGACGACCGCCGGCAGCGCGAGACCGAGTTCGGCCAGCTTGGCCTCCACGGCGCTCATCAGGGCTTCTCCCGCTTCAGGTAGGCCACGAGCTGCTCGGGGTTGGGCCCGGGCACCACCTGGACGAGCTCCCAGCCGTCCTCGCCCCAGGTGTCCAGAATCTGCTTCGTGGCATGGACGAGCAGCGGCACGGTTGCGTATTCCCACTTCGTCATGTGGCCGACTGTATCCGCTGTGACGGACGGGACACGTGGCCCACCGCACGCACGGTTATCCACAGCCTCCCGCGTGAGTGTCCGGCCGACTGGTTAGTCTCGAAGATGTGAGCAGGCTCCAGGTCGTCAGCGGCAAGGGCGGGACCGGAAAGACGACGGTCGCCGCCGCACTCGCGCTGGCCCTCGCGACCGAGGGGAAGCGGACGCTTCTCGTGGAGGTCGAGGGCCGGCAGGGCATCGCCCAGCTCTTCGAGACGGAGGCGTTGCCCTATGAAGAGCGGAAGATCGCCGTAGCGCCGGGGGGCGGTGAGGTGTACGCGCTCGCCATCGATCCCGAACTGGCCCTTCTGGACTACCTCCAGATGTTCTACAAGCTCGGCGGGGCGGGCCGGGCGCTGAAGAAGCTCGGCGCGATCGACTTCGCCACCACCGTCGCGCCCGGCCTCAGGGACGTGCTCCTGACCGGCAAGGCGTGCGAGGCGGTGCGCAGGAAGGACAAGGCCGGGCGGTTCATCTACGACTACGTCGTCATGGACGCCCCGCCGACCGGCCGCATCACCCGCTTCCTCAACGTCAACGACGAGGTGGCCGGGCTCGCCAAGATCGGCCCGATACACAATCAGGCGCAGGCCGTGATGCGGGTGCTGAAGTCCAAGGAGACGGCCGTGCACATGGTCACGCTGCTGGAGGAGATGCCGGTCCAGGAGACCGCCGACGGCATCGCCGAACTGCGGGCCGCGCGGCTGCCGGTGGGCCGGGTCATCGTGAACATGGTCCGGCCGGAGGTGTTGGACGCCGCCGATCTGGAACTCGTACGGACCGTGCCGCGCAGCGCCGTGGCACAGACGCTGTCGGCGGCCGGGCTCGGCGGGGCACGGCGCGGCGGGAAGGCCGAGCAGCTGGTGGACCCGCTGCTCGCGCAGGCCGCCGAGTACGCCGAGCGGTACGCGCTGGAGCACGAGCAGCGCGCGGTCCTCGCCGAGCTGGACCTGGAGCGGCACGAGCTGCCGTTGCTCGCCGAGGGGATGGACCTGGCGGGCCTGTACGAACTCGCCCGCGAACTGCGGAAACAGGGGATGTCATGACTCCGGACCCGGCCGAGGCGCAGAACGACGCCCGTCGCCTGTCGCCCGCGCCCGCGCTCGACGTCGATCCGCTGCTCGACGACCCGGCCACCCGGATCGTGGTGTGCTGCGGCTCGGGCGGCGTCGGGAAGACCACCACCGCGGCGGCCCTGGGCCTGCGGGCGGCCGAGCGCGGCCGCAAGGTGGTGGTGCTGACCATCGACCCGGCCAAGCGGCTCGCCCAGTCCATGGGCATCGACTCGCTGGACAACGTGCCGCGGAGGGTGAAGGGCACCGAGGGCCCCGGCGAACTGCACGCCATGATGCTCGACATGAAGCGCACCTTCGACGAGGTCGTGGAGGCGCACGCGGACGCCGAGCGGGCGGCCGCCATCCTGGCCAACCCCTTCTACCAGTCTCTCTCGGCCGGCTTCGCGGGCACGCAGGAGTACATGGCGATGGAGAAGCTGGGCCAGCTGCGGGCCCGGGACGAGTGGGACCTGATCGTGGTCGACACCCCGCCCTCCCGCTCCGCCCTGGACTTCCTGGACGCGCCGAAGCGGCTCGGCTCCTTCCTGGACGGCCGGCTGATCCGCCTGCTGACGGCCCCCGCGAAGCTCGGCGGCCGCGCGGGCATGGCCTTCCTGAACGTCGGCATGTCGATGATGACCGGCACGCTCGGCAAGCTGCTCGGCGGGCAGCTCCTGAAGGACGTACAGACGTTCGTGGCGGCGATGGACACGACGTTCGGCGGGTTCCGCACGCGCGCGGACGCGACGTACAAGCTGCTTCAGGCGCCCGGTACGGCGTTCCTGGTGGTGGCGGCTCCGGAGCGGGACGCGCTGCGCGAGGCCGCGTACTTCGTGGAGCGGCTGGCCGCGGAGGACATGCCGCTGGTCGGTCTGGTCCTCAACCGGGTCCATGGCAGCGGCGCCGCCCGGCTGTCGGCCGAGCGTGCGCTCGCCGCCGCGGAAAATCTTGAGGAGCCCCGCATTGTGGATCAGGGGGGCGGGAAAGCTGGACTTCGTAACTCTCCCGACACGTACGGCAGTTCTGAATCACCCGCGCCCGCGCCGTCCGAGTCCCGGCCCGACGAATCCCCCTCGTCAGGGCCCGCGGACAGGACTGCAGACACGACTGCGGACACCATCGCGGACACGACTGACGAATCCCCCTCGTCAGAGAGTCCGGACCGCACCGTCGACCAGCTCACCGCAGGCCTGCTGAGGCTGCACGCCGAGCGCATGCAGCTGCTCTCCCGCGAGCAGCGCACACGTGACCGCTTCACCGCGCGCCACCCCGAGGTGGCCGTGGTGGAGGTGGCCGCGTTGCCCGGCGACGTGCACGACCTCACGGGGCTGCGGGACATCGGTGACCGGCTCGCGGCCGGCCGACCGGAGTTGCCGTAGACCTGTCGTAGACCTGTCCGGACTAGCTCACGGCCGCGTAGTTCTCGTACACCTCGTCGCTGTCGAGGGGGACGATTCCGGTCCCCCGCTCGTACTCCGAGCGCGCTGTCTCCAGGAGCCTGCGCCAGGAGGTCACGGTGGGCCGCCTGCGCAGCAGTGCGCGACGCTCCCGCTCCGTCATGCCTCCCCACACGCCGAACTCGACGCGATTGTCCAGCGCATCGGCCAGGCATTCGGTGCGTACCGGACATCCGGTGCACACCGCCTTGGCCCTGTTCTGCGCTGCTCCTTGAACGAACAGTTCATCCGGATCGGTAGTGCGGCAGGCAGCCTGCGCACTCCAGTCGGTTACCCAGCCCATACCGGCGCCGTCCTCTCCCGAATCGAGGCTCCCCCACGGCGGCAGCGGCATATTCACCGCCGCCAGTTGAGGACGTTACGGAAGGTGGGCACAGCGCAACACCCCCTTCGGGCCCAATCTTGAATGGCCCGAACGGACTATGGGTAAGCGGCAGATCACCCGCGGGAGTGAGCTGACGACATGCGTGATGATCGCGGCAAACCCGGACAGCTGTGGTGCGTCACAACGGACGCCGAGTGACACACGAGGCGGATTCGGACACGCCATCAACACCTCACCCGAAAAAAAGTGGGCAGGTTCCGAAACGATTCGGGGTCGCCGGACGTATTGATACGTGGCCGCACTGCTGTGACAGTTGAGAGCAGCTTAGGCCAAGGCCTGTACGCGTGTCCGGCGAATGGCAAGGTAGACCGTTCATGTCGTCGTGCCGTCGGCCAGGGTGATCCGGGCTGCCCTCTATGTCACGATCCGGCACTTGAACATCCCGAGAGCAGCCCGCTCTCCCGGAATGCTCATCCCTACGGATTAGGCTGCCCCCATGCCAAAGAAGCGCTCGGGCGGCGGTCTGTCGACCACGCAGCAGGCCGCCAAGTTCCTCGGTGTCAGTGTGCTCGCGGGAGCCGTGATGGCGGGCATCGCGCTGCCCGCGGCCGGGGCCCTGGGGCTCGCGGCCAAGGGGTCGGTACAGGGCTTCGACGAGATCCCGGCCAACCTGAAGAGCCCGCAGCTCAGCCAGCGCACCACGATCCTCGACAGCAAGGGCAACCAGATCGCCCAGGTCTACTCCCGTGACCGTACGGTGGTGGACCTCAAGGACATCTCGCCCTACATGCAGAAGGCGATCGTCGCGATCGAGGACTCGCGCTACTACCAGCACGGCGCCATCGACCTGAAGGGCGTGCTGCGCGCGCTGAACAAGAACGCGCAGAGCGGCGGGGTCGCCCAGGGCGCGTCCACGCTCACCCAGCAGCTGGTGAAGAACTACTTCATCGAGGAGGCCGGCGACGACCCGACGAAGGTCGCCGAGGCCACCCAGCAGACCCTCGGCCGCAAGGTCAAGGAGCTGAAGTACGCGATCCAGCTGGAGGAGAAGCTCGGCAAGAAGAAGATCCTCGAGAACTACCTGAACATCACCTTCTTCGGCGAGCAGGCCTACGGCGTCGAGGCCGCCTCCCAGCGCTACTTCTCCAAGCACGCCAAGGACCTGAGCCTCCCGCAGGCCGCGCTGCTGGCCGGCATCGTCCAGTCGCCGAGCCGCTACGACCCGGTCAACGACGAGGCCGAGGCCACCAAGCGGCGCAACGTCGTGCTGGAGCGCATGGCCCAACTGGGCGACATCTCCCAGGCGGAGGCCGACAAGGCCAAGGAGGCGCCGCTCGGCCTGCACGTCACCCAGCCGAAGAACGGCTGCATCACCGCCGTCAAGGGCGCCGGGTTCTTCTGCAAGTACGTCGAGAACGTCTTCCTGACCGACCCGACCTTCGGCAAGACCCGCGAGGCGCGCGCCAAGCTCTGGAACCAGGGCGGCCTGACCATCCGTACGACGCTGGACCCGCAGGCCCAGGACTCGGTGCAGGCCTCGATCAAGGACCACGTCTACAAGTCCGACTCGGTCGCGGCCGCCGCCACCCTCGTGGAGCCCGGCAGCGGCAAGATCCTGGCGATGGGCCAGTCGAAGCCGTACGGCTACAACAAGAACGAGACCGAGTACAACTTCTCGGTCGACCGGGACTACGGCGGCTCCAACTACGGCTTCCCGACGGGTTCGACGTTCAAGCCGTTCGTGGCCGCGGCCGCCATCGAGGGCGGCAAGCCGGCGACGCAGGAGTACTCGTCGCCGTACAAGATGAACTACCCGAGCCCCGTGCAGCAGTGCGACGGCAAGCAGTGGGTCAACACGACGGGTGAGGAGGTCGAGAACGAGAACGAGTCCGAGGTCGGGCCGTACCAGATGAAGAAGGCGATGGCGAAGTCCATCAACACCTACTTCGTCCAGCTGATCTCCGACATCGGCCTGTGCCCGGTCGTCAAGATGACCGACTCGCTCCACGTCCACCAGGGCGACGGCTCGAAGCTCCCGCAGACGCCGGCCATCGCCCTCGGCGCGATCGGCCTCTCCCCGCTGACCATGGCGAGCGCGTACGCCGCCTTCGCCGACCGGGGCATGTACTGCACGCCGGTCGCGATCGAGTCGATCACCCAGAAGGTCGGCAACGAGCAGAAGTCCATCCCCGTCCCCAAGTCGACCTGCTCGCGCGCGATGAGCGAGAAGACCGCGGACACGATCAACACCCTGCTGCGCGGTGTGATCGACTCCGGTACCGGTCAGCAGGCCGGCCTGGACGACCGGGAGAGCGCGGGCAAGACGGGTACGACGGACTCCCGCAAGAACGCCTGGTTCGTCGGCTACACGCCCAACCTCGCGGGCGCGGTCTGGGTCGGCAGCGCCAAGCAGAACATCGAGATGACCAACATCACCATCGGCGGCGTCTACCACTCCGAGGTCTTCGGCGCCGACACCCCGGGCCCGATCTGGAAGGACGCCATGACGGGCGCCCTGGAGGGCAAGCAGTCCGAGGACTTCAACCTCGTCGACATCCCGGACGAGAAGGACAACAACCGGGGCCACGGGAACGACAACGGCGGCAACGACAACGGCGGCAATGACAACGGCGGCCTGATCGGCGGTCTCATCGGCGGCACCGACGGCGGCACGACGGACGGCGGCACCAACCCGACCCCGACCTTCTCCCTCCCCGACGGCTTCATCCAGGGGAACACGAACGGGGGCCGCAACGGGAACGGCGGCAACCGGGGCTGATCCTCTCCCGGTCCGATCCGGCTCCGACCAGGTACGACGGTGGGGCCCCACCTCTCGGAAGAGGTGGGGCCCCACCGTCGTACCGCCTGCCGCTCTCTCAGCCCTGGAGCCGCTTCTTCACCGCGGCGGCGACGCGGCCGCCCTCGGCCAGGCCGGCCACCTTCGGGTTCACGATCTTCATCACGGCGCCCATGGCCCGCGGCCCCTCGGCACCCGCCGCCTTCGCCTCCTCGACGGCCTGGGCGACGATCCCCTCCAGCTCCTCGTCGCTGAGCTGCTTCGGCAGGTAACCGGCGAGGACCTCGCCCTCCGCCTTCTCACGCTCGGCGCTCTCGGCACGGCCGCCCTGGGTGAAGGCCTCGGCCGCCTCGCGGCGCTTCTTCGCCTCCTTGGCGATCACCTTGAGCACCTCGTCGTCGGAGAGCTCACGCTTCTCCTTGCCCGCGACCTCTTCGTTGGTGATCGCGGCGAGCGTCATCCGGAGCGTGGCCGAGCGGAGCTCGTCGCGTCCCTTGATCGCGGCGTTGAGGTCGTCCTGCAGCTTCGACTTGAGCGTGGTGGTCATGGCACCGATTGTCGCAGGTGCCGCACGCCCGACGCCCGCCCATTTACCCACCTCACGTACCGCCCGGTCTCTGAGCGCTCGCTCGGTCTGACACGATGGTCGTATGCGCGCTCGATACGGAGTACCCCTGGGAATCGCGGCGTTCGGCGCCGCGGGTGTGTTGTACGCGGCCGGCTTCGAGGCCCGTTCCTTCCGCCTGCGCCGGGTGACGGTCCCGGTCCTCCCGCCGGGGATGCGCCCGCTGCGCGTGCTCCAGGTCTCCGACATCCACATGGTGAGCGGCCAGCGCAAGAAGCAGCGCTGGCTGCAGTCGCTGGCGGGCCTGCGCCCGGACTTCGTGATCAACACGGGCGACAACCTGTCCGACCCGGAGGGCATCCCCGAGGTCCTGGACGCGCTGGGCCCCCTGATGGAGTTCCCGGGTGCGTACGTCTTCGGCTCCAACGACTACTACGGCCCCAAGCCCCGCAACCCCGCCCGCTACCTGCTGGAGAAGGTGAGCGGCAAGCACGGCCTGAACGGCAACCCGCCGGTCGTCGGCGCGATCCACCTGGACTGGGAGGAGCTGCGGGACGGCTTCGACGGGGCGGGCTGGCTGAACCTGACGAACACGAGGGGCACCCTGAAGATCGAGGGCGTCTCGGTGGAGCTGACGGGACTGGACGACCCGCACATCAAGCGCGACCGCTATCCGCAGGTGGCGGGCGGTCCGTCCGGTACGGCGGACTTCTCGATGGGCGTCGTGCACGCCCCGTACCTGCGGGTCCTGGACTCCTTCACGGCGGACAACTACCCCCTGGTCCTGGCCGGCCACACCCACGGCGGCCAGCTCTGCGTCCCCTTCTACGGTGCGCTGGTCACCAACTGCGACCTGGACGCGGACCGCGTGAAGGGCCTGTCCACGCACACGGCCGAGGGCCGGACGTCCTACCTGCACGTCTCCGCGGGCTGCGGCACGAACCGCTACACCCCGGTCCGCTTCGCCTGCCCGCCGGAGGCGACGCTGCTGACTCTGGTGGGGCGGGAGTAGAAGAGGACTCGACCGCGGGTCCCCGCCCGCGCGGGGACCCGATGGCCGGAATAACCCACCCGGCCTAGACCAACATGCCGGACATGCCCCTTTCTCCCTAATTTGAGGGCATGACGACTCCTCCGATACCCAGGGACATCCCCGACCTCCCCGCGGTCCCGGGCACGCCCGTACTCATGCCCGGGTACGTTCCGGCGACGGCGGTGGTCGCCCCCGTCCCCCGCCCCGTGACCGCGGCGTTCCGGCTCCTGACGGCCGTGCTGGCGTCGGCGGGCGTGGCGCTGGAGCTGCTGCTGGGCAGCCCGGACCGGATCCTGAGCTACTTCGGAGTCCAGGCGGCGGTACTCCTGACCCTGGTGAGCCTCGCCTCGGCCCGCCGGGCCTGGCAGGCGGCCCGCCCCCTGCCCTCGTTCCTGACCGGCGCGGCACTCCTCTACGCCGTGGTCTCGTCCCTGGTCTACCACCTGCTCCTGGGCCACACGACCCCGCCGTTCTCGATGACGGGCTCGACGCACCTTCCGGTGGCGTGGCACGGCCAGTGGCTGGCCCTGCAGCTCCTCTACACGGCGGCCCCCGCGGCAGCACTCGTGGACTGGCTCGTCCTCACGCCCCCGGCCCGCCTCCACCTCCGCCACACGCCGGCGTGGATGCTGTACCCGCTGGCCTACCTGACCTTCACCCTCGTCCGGGCGGAGCTGGTCCTCCCCGGCACAGCGGGCCGCTACCTCTACCCCTTCCTCGACGCCGAGCAGCACAGCTACCGCGCCACCCTCGCCAACGCCCTCCTCCTGGGCCTCGCCTGCTACGCCCTGGCAGTCCTCCTGGTAGCCCTGGACCACACCCGCCCGAACCCCGTCGGACGACGCCCCTAAACCGGATTTCGTCTCCAGCCACCAGTGGGCTAAAGTAAACGACGTCGCCGCGACAAGCAGCACAGCAGCGACACCGGGGTGTAGCGCAGCTTGGCAGCGCGCTTCGTTCGGGACGAAGAGGTCGTGGGTTCAAATCCCGCCACCCCGACGCCGTAGTACCAGGTCAGGGGCCTGATCCGCATCGCGGGTCGGGCCCCTGAGTGGTTCCTGGAGATCGCTTGGGAGAAATCTGGGAGAAGATCTTGGTCGGCTTCTCCCGGGAGCAGTCTCCGGTGCCGCACGAAGAGCGGCGCTCACGCGCCCTCGGACCTGCGCGTTCGCGAATCCAGGGCTCGTAGCCGACCAGGAACACCCGTGCGGGCCACCCCAACGGTCGTGAGGAACACCGCACATGGCAGGTCAACGCTCAACGCCTCCCCACGACTGTCGTGCAGTACGTACATGACAGCTTGTTCGGTGACTGACGTGTTCACCACGAGAGTCGCTAGGAAGGCGTGAGCGGCAGGTCGTCCGTAAAGGCGTTGACCGGTTGAGAGACCTGCTCGGTGCGCCTCACGTCGAGGGCTGCTGCTGCGGACTTCGTACCGAGTCTGCCCTGGGGATGCCAGGTTCCGGTGACGGCTACCCAGGTGTTCGCGGGGAGGGCGTCGGTGCCGTACATACGGACCTTGACCGACTGGGCGTCCGCCGCGCAGCAGGTGAAGATGATCCGGGTCAGGTACCAGCCGCCGCCCTGGCCGGCCGGGGTGACGAAGCCGGTCATCCGGACGGTACGGCCTCTGATGCTCAGCTCCCGGTCCTGCTGGACCCTGGCGGTGAATTCGCTGAGCGTCATGGGCAGGGGCGAGGTCGCAGCGGGCAGTGGGTCGAACTCCTTCTGCTTCTTCACCAGCTTGTCCGTGGCGCGCGAGGCCGAGTAGGCGCCGAGGGCGGGCGGGGCGTAGAGGAGGAGGCTGAGCGCGGGGAGGAACAGCAGCCAGGCGATGCGCGGGGCGGTGGAGTGGTCGTGGCCGTGCGCGCTTTCATGGCCGTGATCGTGGTCGTGATCGTTCCGGTCCAGGGCCGCGCCCGCCAGGGCGAGCAGTAGCAGGAGTACGCCGGATGCGATCAGCAGCGGACGCAGACCCTCTTTGACGTAGCGCAGGTAGATGTCCGTGAAGAGGGCGGCGTGCAGCAGACCCAGGCCGGTCAGGGCCAGCAGGACGACTTGGACCGGGCGCTTCACAGCAGTGCGCCTCCGATCAGGACGCTGGTGGCCACGGCCACCACCGTGGTCGCGGTGGAGAAGCGGAGCGCGAACGCCCGGCCGAAGGTGCCGGCCTGGAGGGCGATCAGTTTCAGGTCGACCATCGGGCCGACCACCAGGAAGGCCAGCCGGGCGGTGGGCGAGAAGCCGCTGAGGGAGGCGGCGACGAAGGCGTCGGCCTCCGAGCAGACCGCGAGCAGCACGGCGAGCGCCGTCAGGAAGAGGACGGACAGCCAGGGTGAGCCGGAGAAGGTGTCGAGGACGGTACGGGGCACGGTCACATTGAAGGTGGCCGCCGCCATCGCACCGAGCACCAGGAAGCCGCCCGCGTGCAGGAAGTCGTGCTGGAAGCCACGGCGGAACTCCGTCCAGCGGTGGTGACCCGGCTGGTGGCCGGTGTGGCGGACGCTGGGCCGCAGCCACTCCTCCCGCCCCAGCCAGAGCCACAGCCAGCCCATGGCGGCGGCGGTGGCGAGCGAGGCGAGCAGGCGGGCCACGACCATGGCCGGGCTGCCGGGAAAGGCGACCGCCGTGGCGGTGAGCACGACGGGATTGATCGCGGGCGCCGAGAGGAGGAAGGCGAAGGCCGCGGCCGGGGTGACGCCGCGACGGATCAGGCTGTTCGCGACAGGGACCGAGGCGCACTCGCAGCCCGGCAGGACCACCCCGGCGGCACCGGCAACCGGGACGGCGAGCGCCGGGCGTCTGGGCAGGATCCTGGTGAACAGGTCCGCCGGTACAAAGGCGTTGATCGCCCCGGACAGGACCGTGCCGAGCAGAAGGAACGGCAGCGCCTGGACGCTGATGGCCAGACAGACGGTGCGCCAGGCCGAAACAGCGGGGCTGTTGAGCCACTGGGTGCCGGCGAGCACGAGGGCGAACGCCACGGCGACCATGACAACGCCTGCGGCCCACGGCCACGGGACGGTACGTCGCCCGGGTAGCGCGGCGGGCGCGGTCGCCACTCCGCCCCTCACATCGAGCATTTCATCCGCTTTTGGCATTTTTACTCCGGATGTCGGATGTCGAGGCCGAAGATAGCGAGGAAGCCGCCCCGCACGGCGCCCACACGCCGCCGCAGATGAATGACGAGAATCCGAAGTAACCGTCTCTTTAGGGATCCGCTCACCGGTGGGGCTGCATCTGTCGCTCATGAGGGATCACGCCGACAGTTCGACGACGGCCGGCATCTCGGAGTGTCCGTCAGGGCGGTGTTCCGGCCGATGGTCCCCGAGATGCCCCGGGCGGGCGAGAGCCGCACCCTGGAACGGAGCCACACGAGTCAGGACGGGCCGCGATGGGATGCCCTCGTAGTAGTGGTCACGCGCCAGGCGACCCGACTGGACGAGGAGCCAGAGGCGGGTGGACGGGCTCGGGCCGCAGGTACCGCCCGCGCGAGAGGAGCACCGCAGTGTCCGTGAGCTCCGGCTCCCTTGGCGCCGCGCCACGGACAGCGCGAGCGGCGCGCGAGCCGACAAGGCTGCCGACGACAGGCCGGCCGACCGGCGGCGGCCTCTTGCCACCTGGCCTGGTTCCCCTCGCCCACCGGCACCCGACACCAGGAGCGACGACAAGCCATGAACACTCACGAACCCGTCCATCGCGTAGCGATCGTCGGCACCGGTACCATCGGAGCGAGCTGGGCGACGCATTATCTGGCGCGGGGCTTCGACGTCACAGCGACCGACCCTGGCCCCGGTGCGGAAGAAGCCCTCAGGGCGTATGTGGACGCCGCATGGGACGCGGCGGCCACACTCGGGGCCCAACCCGGAGCCTCACCCGACCGTCTGGCATTCACCACCGACATGCGGCAGGCCGTGGCCGACGCCGATTTCGTGCAGGAGAACGCACCGGAGCGCCCGGAACTGAAGGTCAAGTTGTTCGCCGACATCGACGACGCCACGCCGCCGGGCGCGATCATCGCGTCGAGTTCGTCGGGCATCACGATGAGCGTCATCCAGGCGGAGTGCCGACGTCCGGAGCGCACCCTCATCGGGCATCCCTTCAACCCGCCGCACATCATCCCACTGGTCGAGGTCGTCGGCGGAACGAAAACCGCCCCGGAGACGATCTGGGACGCCTTGTCCTTCTACGCCGCCATCGGCAAGAAACCGATCCACCTCAAAAAGGAACTCCCTGGTCACGTCGCCAACCGTATCCAGGCCGCGCTGTACCGCGAGGTCGTGCACCTGATCGAGCAGGGAGTGCTCGACGTCGCGGACTCCGACGACGCGGTGTCCTGGGGTCCAGGACTCAGGTGGGGCGTCATGGGGCCGAGTCTGCTGTGGCATCTGGGCGGAGGCGAGGGCGGCATCCAGCATTTCATGGACACCCTCATGCCGCGCTTGACCGGGATGTGGCAGGAACTGGGCACCCCGGAACTCACGCCCGAACTCAAGGAGACCATCGTCGACGGCGTCCTGGAAGAAGCGGACGGTCGCTCGGTCGACGACCTGGCCGCCCAGCGCGACGCGATGCTGCTCCGCCTGCTGGCCGTGCGCGCCGCATCCGGCCCACCCGGCAACGCAGCCGGCCGGTCGGCGTGAGACCGCACCCTTGCCCCCGGAACAGCGGGCTCCCACCCGAGAGGAGAGACGGTGACACAACGGCAGGAAAGACTGTTCGTGCTCGAACTCAGTGACGGTCGCGTGTTCTCCGTGAAGCCCGACGGCACCGACAAGAAGACCATCGTCAGCGGATGCAGGTTCCCCGACGGTGTGGCCGTCGATGTGGAGGCGGGGCACATCTACTGGACGAACATGGGATCTCCGCCGGTGAACGACGGATCGATCGAGCGCGTCGACATGGACGGGAGCAACCGGACGACGATCGTTCCCAGCGGTGGCACGTACACGCCGAAGCAGCTGCACCTCGAGGCCACCGGCCGGAAGCTGTACTGGGGTGATCGCGAAGGGATGCGCGTCATGCGCTGCGACCTCGACGGCTCGAACGTCGAGACGCTCGTACAGACGGGGCAGGGCGACAACGACCGCCGCGACCAGACCAGATGGTGCGTCGGAATCGCTGTCGACCCCGGCGGCGGGCACCTGTACTGGACACAAAAAGGCCCGAGCGATGCGGGACTCGGGAAGATCCTGCGGGCCGGAATGGATCTGCCCGCCGGTGAATCCGCAGCAGACCGCAGCGACATCGAGGTGCTGCTCCAGGGGCTGCCGGAGCCGATCGACCTGCAACTCGACCTCACGGAGCGCACGCTGTACTGGACCGACCGCGGGGACCCGCCGCGAGGCAACTCCGTGAACCGCACGCCGGTGGATCCGCCGAACGGACAGCGGGAGCCCGAGATCCTCTGGACCCATCTGATGGAAGGCATCGGCATCGCTCTCGATCTGGACGACAGCCGCATGTTCGTGACCGACATGGCCGGGACCATCTACGCGGCCGATCTCGACGGATCGAACCGCAGAGAGATCCTCATCGCGCAGGGCAACCTCACCGGGATCGCCCATGCCGTGATTCCCACCGAGGAGCCGTAGGTGGGTCAGACCCGTGAACAGTGAGCCGAGATGCGGCACCCAGGCGGTGCGGCAGAATGGACCTCGGATCCTTCGTGCATGCACGTGTGCACGGACGGGATTCGGCCGGCGACCACTCAGGACTCCGACGGCCCGGTCGCACGGTCCCCTGTGAGGTGGACGAGGGGCCGCTTCGTCGGGCCCGTGCCCCGTGCGTCGGTGGGGCCCCCGCCCGCTAGGGACCGCCGACGCCGCCCGTGAGAAGGCCGCAGAACGCGGTCCACAACCAATGAGGTGATCCGGACCGCGATCATCTGCGGGTTCCGTCGGACGCGAGGGCGGCGCGGGTCATGTCGCCACTCCTGCTGACGCTACGCGGCCGGTGAAGGCAAGCAGCTGAAGGGTGCCCTGCCATGAACCTCGCGTCGAAGGTCGTACGAAGCGCCGGTGCCCACCCGGACCGCGCCGCGCTGCGCCTGGGGGATGACATCCTCTCGTACCGCGCGCTCGACCAGGTCAGCGCCCGCATGGCGGGACTGCTCCGTGACCGCGGCGTCAAACCGGGCGACCAAGTCGCGATCATGCTGCCCAACAGTCCGGAATTCGCCATCGCCTACTTCGGCGTGCTCCGCGCCGGCGGCGTCGTCGTCCCGATGAACCCCCTGCTCAAGGCCCGGGAGGTCGCCTACTACCTCGGCGATTCGGGTGCCCGGCTGCTGTTCGCGCGGCCCGCCTTCGCCGACGAGGTACGGACCGGCGCGCAGCAGGTCGAGGCCGATGCGGTGGTCGTGGATCCCGGCGGATTCGACGTACTGCTCGCGTCCGCCCCACTCGCCGAGGACGTGGTCGAGCGAGACGAGGACGACACCGCGGTGATCCTCTACACCTCGGGGACCACCGGTGAGCCGAAGGGTGCCGAACTGACCCACGCCAACCTCACCCGCAACTGCGACATCGTGGCGGCCGACCTGATTCGTCTCACCCCGGACGACGTGATCTTCGGGGGGCTCCCCCTGTTCCACGCGTTCGGGCAGAGCTGCACGCTCAACGCCGCCGTCACCTCCGGTGCGTGTCTGACGCTGCTGCCGCGCTTCGACGCCGAGCAGGCACTGCGGATGCTGGCCGATCACAGGGTCACCATCTTCGCCGGGGTGCCGACGATCTTCAGCAGGCTGGCGCAGACGCCGGACCGCGACGCCCACGACGTCTCCCGGCTCCGGCTGGCCGTCTCCGGTGGCGCGGCCATTCCGGTCGCCGTACTACGCGCCTTCGAGGCCGCGTTCGGCTGTGTCGTGCTCGAAGGGTACGGGCTGTCGGAGACCTCGCCGGTCGCCTCGTTCAGCCGCCTGGACGCCCCACGCAAGCCCGGCTCGATCGGCACCCCGATCCACGGCGTCCGTATGCAGGTGGTCGACGACAGTGGCGATGAGGTCCCGCAGGGCGAAACCGGTGAGATCGTGATCCGCGGGCACAACGTGATGAAGGGGTACTGGCGGCGTCCGCAGGCCACGGCCGCCGCGATCCGCGAGGGCTGGTTCCACACCGGCGATCTCGGCCGGGTCGACCAGGACGGATACTTCTGGATCGTCGGCCGGGAGAAGGATCTGATCAATCGGGGCGGCTACAAGGTCTACCCCCACGAAGTCGAAGACGTTCTGTACGAGCATCCGGCGGTGGCCGATGCCGCGGTCGTCGGCCTGCCCGATCCCGATCTCGGCGAGGAGGTCGGCGCCGCCGTCGTGCTCAAGCCAGGCGCCACCGCCACAGCCCAGGAACTGCGTGACTACGTCAAGCACCAGGTCGCCCCGTACAAATATCCGCGACAGGTCTGGCTCGTGGACGCGCTGCCGAAAGGGTCCACCGGCAAGATCCTCAAGCGGGAGATCGTCCCGCCGGCCGCGTTGGGCAGGCCATGAGCGGACTTCGCGTTCACCACGACCACGAGGATCGCCGAGGTGCGCGGTCAGGACGGGTCAGGGTCGGTGCGCAGGAACGACGAGCCGAGGTACTGGACGGCGAGCAGCGCCATCTCCAGGTCCCGGCGCCCTTCCTGCAACGGACGCCCCAGGGCGTCCTCGGCTTTTCGGATGCGGTACTGCACGGTGTTCTTGTGCAGGATCTGGCGACTGGCGGTGGCAGTGTAGCTGCAGCCCGTGGCGAGGAAGATCCGCAGGGTCTCCCTCAGTCGTGCGCAGTGCTCGTCGTCGACGGCCAGAACACCGAGCACGCTCCACACCCAGGCACGGGTGTCCTCGATGTTTGTGCACATCAATGCGATCGGCGCCACCCTCGCGTAGACGGTGACCCGGGCTTCCGGCCCCGCCGCCATGGCCAGTTCCTGTGCGCGAACAGCCTGGCGATGAGTACGGCGGAAACCCTCGACGCCGGGTTCCACGTCCCCCACGGCCGCCCTCGCGGTGGGATCGCCGTCCTCGACCGCGTTCGCCAGCCTGTCCCAGGAAAGGTCACAGGACGAGCCGAAGGGCAGCCAGACCCAGGCCAGGGTCTCGTCCTGGGCGGCGAACAGCGGTCTGGAAGAGCAGCCGAGTTCTTCGCCGATCCGGCTTGTCAGCCGGTCGAGCCGGTCGAGCCCCTCACCGCCGAGGGGGGCCTCGGGCAGCCAGAGAAGCATCCCCACGTGACGGGTTTGGCGTAGGCGATAACGAAGGGCCGATTCCGCCGAGTCGGGATCGATGTGCTTCCCTGCAAGGATCTCCTGCACACGTACGGCGTGTACGCCGGTCTGGCCCAGCAGCCAACGGTCCCGTTCCAGTTGGTAGACCTCGATCACTCGTTCGCTGACGCGGTCGATGTATCCGAAGCTCAACTCCAGCATGAGGCGCGCGGTGGCCGCGCAGACATCCTCATCGGGTCCGTGACGACGGAGTTCGTCCATGCACCACCGCAGGAAACGGCAGTGGCCGAGCCGGTAGGCCCTGATGAGCGAGCCGACGGGAACATTGCGCTGGGCCAGTCGCCGTGCATAATCCAATGCGGCCGCAGGTCCTTCGACGTCGGCCAGCGGCATATCGTTCTCAAAACCGTGCAGCATTGTGGCGATATTCTCCTCGACGCTCGCCTTGAGCGTGTTGAGAATTATTCCGTCGCCTCTCAGCTGCGGTATTTCGGCAATAACGAACTCCCACACGTCCTGGCTGACTTCCGGCATGTACACAGCGACCCTCGACGCCACGACGGAAAGGCACTTTCCCGCTTCGACGCTGCCCACGGCCATATCGTCACGCTATCGCGACGGTCCCGGCAGCGCCATCCAGCACACCCCGGCAAGCCCTCCAACAGCCCATTTCCCCGGCGCGGGCGTCTTTCTGTGCGGAGGCAGTCACACCGAGTTCATCGGGTCACGGGCACGAATTCCTTCGGGGAGTTCGTGCTCCGCGTCCGATGGTTTCTCCGCGGCCGGCCCGTAGCCTCCTTTTCATGGGGGAGAACGGACCCAGGTCGACCCAAAAGGGAGCGCCGGACGGATGAACGCGAAGCGCCAGGACACGATAATGCCTGTCGACGTCACCACAGTCGGCTCCGGGAACGGTCAGCCAGTGGTGCAGCCGCCCGTGCTGGGCGGTCCCGAGCATACGGACTACTACCTGCTGAACGAGTTGCTCACGGACGATCAGCAGGCACTGCGACAGCGCGTACGTGAGTTCATGGACCAGGAAGTCATCCCCGTCATCAACCCCTACTGGGAGCGCGCGGAGTTTCCGCATGAGCTGGTGCCCAAGCTGGCGGAGTTGGGCATCGCGGGTTTCCAGATTCCCGGACACGGCTCGCCCGGGATGAGCAACGTGACGGCCGGTGTAGTGATCATGGAGCTGGCCCGCGGTGATCTGAGCATGTCCACTTTCATGGGGGTGCACTCCGCGCTGGCCATGATGTCGATCGACCTGCTGGGCTCGGAGGAGCAGAAGCAGCGCTTCCTGCCGCAGATGGCGCGTCTGGAGAAGATCGGCGCCTTCGGTCTGACCGAGCCCGCTCACGGAACGGACGTGGTCAAGCTGGAGACCACGGCGCACCGGGACGGCGACTCCTACGTACTCAACGGCCACAAGCGGTGGATCGGCAACGCGACCTTCGCCGACTACGTCATCATCTGGGCTCGCGGCGACGACGGTCATGTCGGCGGGTACATCGTGGAGAAGGGCACCACCGGGTTCGATCCCGAGTTCATCGGGGGCAAGACGGCCCTGCGCTGCGTACAGAACGCACAGATCTCCCTGAAGGACGTACGGGTGCCCGCCGAGAACCGGCTGACCGAGTGCCACACCTTCCGCGACACCGAGAAGGTCCTGCTGGCCTCGCGATTCTGTGTGGCCTGGGAGTCCGTCGGCGCCGCGATCGCCGGCTACGAGACCGCCCTCGCCTACGCCAAGCAGCGCAAGCAGTTCGGCGTACCGCTGGCGTCCTTCCAGCTCATCCAGTACCGGCTGGCCCGGATGCTGGCGGATGTCACCGACATGGTGTGCATGAACTACCGGCTCAGCCAGCTCATGGACGAGGGCAAGATGTCGATGCCACGGGTCGCGCTGGCCAAGATGCACTACACGGAACGCGCCCGGGCCATCCTCGCCGACGCCCGCGACATGCTCGGCGGCAACGGAATCCTGCTGGACTACCACGTTGCCCGGCATCTGTGCGACATCGAGGCCATCGACACCTACGAAGGCACCGACACCGTGCAGGCGCTGATCGTCGGCCGCGACATCACCGGATACAACGCCTTCGTGCCCATGGCCCCCAACGGCCGGCACTAGCACCGGCGCGCGATCGCACCCCGCGCACACGGCCTGGCCCTGCGCCTGCACAACCGGCCACGCCGGTACCCGCTTCGCCGAGCCGCCCGCCGTACGCATCCCCTGGCGGCCCGCGCGCAGGCGGCGCCGGCGACGAGGACACCTCCACGTCCGCCGGACAACCCCGCGGAAGAGGAACCTGCTATGGAGAACACGCCCTTGCTGGAGGGACTGCACGTCGTCGATATCGCCAGCTTCATCGCCGGACCGGCCGCGGCCACGATGCTCGGCGACTTCGGCGCCGACGTCGTCAAGGTGGAACCACCGCACACCGGCGACAGCTACCGCGGCCTCAGCCGGATGCCTCCCAACCCCCAGGTCGAAGGGGTCAACTACCCCTGGCAGCTGGACAACCGGAACAAGCGCAGCATCGAGCTCAACCTGAAGTCGTCCGACGCCCGGTCCGTACTCGAACGACTGGTGCGATGGGCCGATGTCCTGGTCACCAACTTCCCGCCCCGCACCCGGGACAAGCTCGGCCTGGACTACGACGATCTCGCTTCCATCAACCCCCGGCTGGTCTATGCCGATGTCACCGGGTTCGGCGAGGAAGGCCCGGACGCACACCTGCCCGGCTTCGACGTCACGGCCTTCTGGGCACGCAGCGGCCTGATGGACTTCACCCGCCAGCGCGACGCGGCCCCTGCCATCAACGCGTTCGGCTCCGGCGATCACCCCACCGCAATCACCCTGTTCGCCGGGATCATGACCGCCCTGTACCGACGCGAGAAGACCGGCCAGGGCGCACGCGTCAGCGCGTCACTGGTCGCCGAGGGTGCCTGGGCTGCGGGAATGTGGCTGCAGGCCGCCCTGCTCGGCGGGAAGCCTCCCCGGCCCGTCGACCGCTCCGACCCGCCCAACGCCCTGGCCAACGTGTACCGCACCGCGGACGACCGCTGGATCCTCCTGGCCTTCGCCAACGAGGACAAGCAGGTCCCTCTCTTCCTCAAGGCCATCGGCCAGACCGAGGCCGCCGAGGACCCCCGGTTCCACGACACCGCAAGCCGCCGCGCCCACGCCGCCGACATCGTCACTCTGCTGGACAGGCGGTTCGCCACCCGTCCCCTGGCCGAATGGCGCGAGATCCTCGACGCCGCCGGCCTCACCTACGGGGTCGTCCAGACACTGGAGGAATTCGCCCACGACCCCCAGCTCCTGGCCAACCAGATCGTGGTGCCGATCGATGACGGCAGCAGCGAACCACACCTGACCGTCAACAGTCCCGTGCATCTGGACCAGGAGTCGAAGGTTCCGCCACGCCCAGCTCCCGACCTGGGCGAACACACCGAGGAGGTCCTCACGGAACTCGGATTCGGTGCCGACGACATCGAGTCCCTGCGTACCGGCGGAGCGATCCCCGGCTAGCAGTGGCCCGAAGACAACACCCCGGCACCGCCCCCCCGAGGAGTCCTCCGCCGTCAACGGCAGACGACCCACACCGCGGGAAAGACTAGGAAACCCCACCATGACCGACAATCCCATCGCGGATGCGCCCACCGTGCGCACCGAAGAAGACGACGGCGTCCTCGTGATCAGCATTGACCGGCCCAAGGTACGCAACGCCATCGACGGTGCCACCGCGCGAGCGCTGGCCGAAGCCTTCGACCAACTCGACGCCCGGGACGACCTGTTGGTCGGTGTACTCACTGGCACCGGAGGCATCTTCAGCGCAGGGATGGACCTCAAGGCATTCGCGAAGGGAGACACCCCGGTCATCCTCGGACGGGGCTTCGCCGGCCTCACCCGAACCCAGCTCCACACCCCGCTCATCGCCGCCGTCGAGGGCTGGGCCCTGGGCGGCGGCACCGAGATGGCGCTCGCCTGCGATCTGATCGTGGCCGCCCAGAACGCCACCTTCGGCCTCACCGAGGTGACGTTCGGCCTGGTTCCCCCCGAAGGAGGAATCGTACGGCTGCCCGAACGCATCCCCCGCAACATGGCCTTGGAAATTCTCCTCACCGGCGACCCCCTGCCCGCCGAACGCGCTCATCAGCTCGGCCTCGTCAACCACCTCACCCCGCCCGGCGAGACGCTCACCAAGGCCGTGGAACTGGCCCACCGCATCGCGCGCAACGCCCCGCTGTCCATCGCGGCCGTCAAACGCGCGGTCAACGAGCGGACCGCATACGGCGATCAGGACGCGTTCCGCCAGCAGGACCAACTCGTCGCACCGGTCCTCGCGTCCCACGACGCGCAGGAAGGAGCCCACGCCTTCGCCGAAAAGCGCTCCCCCCACTGGGAAGGCCGCTGACTCGTCGGAGACCTCGGTGAGGCACGGGCCGTCCCGAACAACGAGATCATTGGAGGACGCCGGCATGATCACGCCTAAGGAGCTGGTCGGTCTGCTCCCGCCGACCTTCGAACCGGAATACATCGACAGCGCCGTCGTACCGTTCCTCATGAGCCGCCAGATCACAGCGGAACGGCCGGCGCTCCCCATGATCGATCTCGCGCTGAGCAAGGAGAACGCGGCCCCGCCTCACTTCTGGTGCATGCTGTACAGCGGCTGGGAGCCCAATCCGCCGCGTCATCCGCCCGGAATGTATCGACGTCCACCCACGGTGCTACGAGACGCCCGGGACTGACCCATTCCTGCAGACCGGCGTCGTCGCCTCCGAGGAACCGGACATGAATCCGGCCGGACCTGCCGGGGCCGCCGACTCGAAGGACCTCCACCTGACGAACCGCGCCGCCCAGCGCGTTCGGCCTCGCACGGTATGCCCAGTGCTCGCCAATCTCCATGTGCCTATTGAGCCAGGTCTGTTGGACCCGCCATCGGGCATTCGCCGAAGTCTTTCAAGGCCAGGCGGCTGGACCAGGACGCCACATTCCGCGAGGTCCTGCGCCCGCGCGTCCACCGGGGCGATGGCCGCTGCTTCCACCGAGGCCGACCGCCTACGAGTACCGGTGTGCCTTCTGCGGGTATGACGGCAGGCTCGGCCGCACACGTACGCTGGTGGGCCTTCGACGGACCGGACGACGTCGAGAACGGACTGTGCCCCTGCTCGCTGCACCACACCCTCTTCGACATCCGTCAAGCCGGAGACCTCAAGAGGAAAGCCAGCTGACCTGGGCTCACCTCCGACACATTGCAAACTTGCTCAAGCAATGCACCCGATGCCCGTCGCAGGACCTGCAGGCTGGCCCTCCTGGGAGAAATCTGGGAGAAGATCTTCTCCCAGATCCCCAGCGATACCACCTGAGACCCACCATGACCAACGCCTTGACCTGCGCAGATGCCCGCCTCGGCAGGTGCGCAACATGGTCGGACCTCATTCGGGACGAAGAGGTCGTGGGCTCAAATCCCGCCACCCCGACAGCCGAAACACCAGGTCAGGGGCCTGATCCGCTTCGC
Organism: Streptomyces sp. NPDC013157; assembly: GCF_042899865.1. Taxonomy (NCBI): domain Bacteria; kingdom Bacillati; phylum Actinomycetota; class Actinomycetes; order Kitasatosporales; family Streptomycetaceae; genus Streptomyces; species Streptomyces sp. NPDC013157. Next base: position 197,660 of record NZ_JBIBAK010000021.1, read on the forward strand.
GGGTCGGGCCCCTGAGCGGTTTCTGGGGCCATTTTGGGAGCCGTTTGGGAGCCGACGTCGGTACCCGGCTCCCGGGACGGGCCCCAGAGAGGGCGGACTCCGGGAGTCCGCCAGCGACCTGTCCGCCTCAGAACAGGTGTCGGCCGTAGGTCCTCTTGGGCACCATGGCTTGTACGGGCTGTATCCCGCCCGCTTCCCGCCGCCGGAGAGCCCACACGATGCCGTTAGGCCGCGTTCGCCGCGCTGCGCGCCCCGGGCCCGCTGCGGGCCTTGCACCAGCGGATCGCGGCCCGGCACGGGATGCAGATCGCGATCGTCGCGGTCGCCCGGAAGATCACGGTCATCGCCTGGCACCTGGTCACCAAGGAGCAGGACTACGCCTTCGCCCGCCCGAGCTTGGTCGCCTTCAAACGCCGCAAGCTCGAGCTGACCGCCGGCGCCGAACGCCGGATCGCCCGCCGCGGGGCGGGCTACGACTACAACAACAAGCAACTGCGCCGCCACGAACGCGAGATCGCCGAACAGGCCGAACGCGCCTACGCTCTGCTGGCCGCTCAATGGCAGCCCACGCGCCCGACCGGCAGGCCCCGCCTGCCCGCCATCCCCGGCGCCGGCCCGTGACCTGCCCTCCTTGATGACTACATCCGTAATGTCCGAGGACCACCGACGCATACAGACCGCCGTCGTAGGCCACAAGGACTCTGATCTTGCGGTGATCCTGCCATGGACGCAGCAGAGCTGACTCGCTGGCGGCAACAGCACCCCCGGTACACGTATTGGTGCGGCATGCTGCTCGGCGGCTGCGCCGCCATGCCGGATGCGGGGCGCCGGATGACCGGCGCCCCGCATCGCTGGGCCGAGGAGTGGAGGGGCCTAGAGGACGAGGACTGTCATCCAGAGTGCCCACATTCCCAGGGTGAGGATCAGAACTGCGCTTTCGCTGAGCCAGCGCCTGATCCAGACGAGAGTGCTCTGCTCGGCCATCCCGGTTCGCAGGGCCCGGCGAGTCAGGGCGTGACCCAGCTGGCGTGATGCGAACAGCGCGCTGGGCACCGCGGCGACCAGAGAAAGTGCGATCCGCGCGTACTGCTCTGCCGTTGAATCACCCGGGACCAGCAGGAGATTTCCGACTCCGATCAAGACCGCGATCACGAACCACAGCCATGAGCGAAACGCCAGCACGTCGGAAGCGGGGTACCAAACGCCGTTCTCGTCCTTCCGACGGATCTTTCCCGGTCGAAGCTTGAGCAGATCCGCCACGGCCTCGTCGGTTTCAGCGGCCGCGATCGCCGCCTCCCGCCGATCCCCTCGTTCGGAAACGAGGAACACCAAGGTGGTCAGGCGGGTCTCACAGGCTCGCAGGATCCGCACTCGATTCTTGATCACCGCAGCCAACGTCGCCATCCCTGCTGTCGGTAGGAGCGGTACTCCCCGTATAGCCCGTACGCCATGGATGCTCCGCCGTACCACCTGTCGATTGCGTCCGCGCGTCGCGTGTAGCGGTGATGGTATCGGCGGTTCGCCTTGGCTGCTCTGCTGCGCATCCGCTTGTTGTACCTGCCGCGGCCGCGAGCTCCCTTCGCAAACCGGGCCATCCTGCGGCTCTTCGAGAGTCTTCCAAAGTAGCGGAATCCCTTGCCAGCACCGAACGTGGCGCCTCCGGCTATATCCATCCAGCCGCTCCGGTCGCCGTGGTAGACCTTGTAGGCCCCGCGAGCGACAGAGATCCCCGCGGAGATGGCGGAACAGGCCGCGCAACCGAACATGCCGGCTATCGCGAGTCCGGTGCCTACCCGGTCGATCCATTTGCCCCAACCGAACCGTCCGTCGAGGTCGTAACAGTTGAGCGGGTCGCTGCTGCAGTACTCGTAGGCGTTGGCGTTGCCGCCGGGGACGGGGTCGACGGACAGGAAGCGTCCGGTGGTGGGGTCGTAGAGGCGGATCCCCATGAGGGTGGCGCCGGTGACCGTCTCGCTGGAGCGTTGCTTGCCGCCGAGCCAGCTGTAGCGGCTGGTGGCAGTGCCGGACTCCGGGTTGCCGTACTCGTCGTAGGCGAGGGCGGTCGGCGCCTTGGAAGTGTCCAGGGGGAGCTGCACCGTCACGTCACCGTGGATGTCGGTGAGCTGCAGGACGGTGTCACCCGTGGCACTGGTGATCGCGTCGAGGTTGCCGCTGGTGCCCTGGACGTTGCGGGTGAGGGTGCTGCTGGTTTCCTGAATCCAGTCGGGGCTGTCGGTGTCGGAGCCGTAGTGGTTGGTCTTGGACGCGGTTTGGGTCCAGGTGCCGCTGCTGTTGGATTCGGTGGTCCAGGCGGCGAGGCGGCCGGCCGCGTCCAGACTCCAGGTCTGCCGGCTGTTGCCGGAGGTCTGCTGGCGGACGAGGTCGTCGGCGTAGTAGCCGATGGTGGCGCCGGACGCCTGGGTGGTGGTGCGGCCGAAGGCGTCGTAGACCGTGCCAGACGTGGTGAGTCGGTCTGCGCTGTCGTAGGAGTACGACGTGGTGGTGGCGCCGGTGGAGGTGCAGGCGGCGCCGACATCGCTGACGGACGTGGCGAGGGCCGTGCGGTTGGTGTTGTTGTCGAAGGTGTAGTCGCGGCGGGTGCAGGCGCCGTCCGGGTCGGTGTCGTCGGCCCGGGTGAGGCGGCCTGCCGCGTCGTAGGTGTAGGCGCGGCTGCGGCTCTGCCCGGCGGTGTCGGCGTCGGCCACGACCTGGCCCTGGACGCTTTCGTCCGTGGTGTCGGAGGCGACGACGCTGCTGTCGCTGTCCTGGGTGTAGATGCGGGAGGTCTCGGCGCCGGTCTCGTCCTGTCCGACGGTCAGGGTGTAGCCGCCGGGCAGGGACTCGGTGGTCAGGTCGCCGTCCGCGTCGTAGGTGGCGGCGAAGGTGCCGGCGACCGAGTCGGTGCGGGAGGTCTCCACACCGCGCGGGTCCTTGGCCGTGTCGTAGGTGTAGGTGGTGGTGGACGGGGCGGAGTCGGTGGTCTTCACCGGCCGGCCGAGCGCGTCGTACTGCGTGCTCGCGGTGTTGCCGGCGCCGTCGTTGTAGGTGATCTCCCGTCCGAGCTGGTCGTAGGCGTGGGTGATGGTCTGCCCGTTGGAGGTGACCGTGGCCACGTCACCGCTGTCGGTGTCGTACGTGGTGGTTGTGTCCGGCACCGCCGTGCCCACGCCGCCGCTGACGACGGTCGTCCTGAGACGGCCGGCGGCGTCGTAGGTGTTGGTGGTGGTGCGGGTGACCGAGTTCGCGGTCTCGGTCGTCTTGGCGGTGTTGCCCCAGCGGTCGTACTCGATGGTGCTGGTGGGCAGTTGGGTGGGGTTGGAGCCGCCGTTGGTGATGGTGCCGGCCGGGCCGGTGGAGCAGACCAGGTCGGCCCATTCGGGCTTGGCGTTGCAGGCTCCGGTGCCGGTGGCCGAGTAGTAGGTGGTCACTGTGGCCCCGGCGTCCGTGCCGGACGACTTCGGCAGCTGGGTCTTGGTGACCCTGCCCTGGGAGTCGTAGGAGGTCTTGGTCTCCAGTGCCAGCCCGTTCGGGTCGGTGATCGTGTCCGTGGGCAGGCCCTTGACCCAGTCGTACGCGGTGGTTGTGGTGCGTACGTCGGCGTCGGAGGGGTAGGCGTCGGCCCATGCCCCGACCTTGGCCGTTGTGACCTGGTTGGCGACGGTGGCCGTGCCGTCGGTGGGGCGGTTCTCGTCGTAGGTGTTGACGGTGTGCTGGCGGACCGGCCAGGAGGTTCCGGCGGGTACGTCGGTTCCGCCGGTTCCGGCGGAGAGGGTCGAGGTGAGGGTGGCCAGGTGCAGCGGGCCCTTCTCGTCCAGCATCCGCAGGCCGTCGCTGGAGTACGTGGAAACGGTTGACAGTAGGTCGGCGCGGTCGGCGCTCTGGTCGCCGGCGATGTGCAGCAGGGCCAGTTCGTCGTAGGCGTCGCCGCTGGTGGCCGAGGTCAGCGCCAGTTCACGGTTGCCGGCGGATAGTTCTCTGACGGCGTTGCCGAATCGGTCGTACTCGGTCGTGGCTATGTGCCCGCCGGGAGTGGCGGTGTTGACCTCACGGCCGGACGCGTCGGTGTAGGTGATGGTCGCCCGAGTGTAGGCCGAGGCCGCGAGGTCCGAGCCGGAGTTGGAGGTGGGGACCGAGTCGGCCGGGAAGACCGCGGTCGCATCCGACGGTACGTCCGTCTGTCCCCAGGCGGCGACGTCCGACGTGCCCATCGGGTTGGGCGACTTCGAGCCGGTCAGCGGAACGTCGTAGACCACGCTGGTGGTCGCGGTCGTGCCGTCGGTGGTGCTCTTCGTGCCCGCCGTCAGGTTCGGGCGAGACGCCGACAGCAGCATGCCCGCACCGGCCGTGGCCGCATTGCCCGCCGTGCCGTAGGTGAACGTCCACGGCAGCTCGCCCGGAGGTGTGAGGGTGGCGATACGGCCGGCGCTGTCGTAGGTGTAGGCGGTCTTCAGCGCGGGGCTGATCCGGGGGTCCCACTGCTCGCGCAGTCGGCCGCTGGTGTCGTACGAGTACTGCGACACGACCGTGGCGGTCGCCGCCGAGGCACCCGGGTCGGTCGCCCACTCCTTGATCTGCTTGACCTGACCGTTGTAGTCGCCGAAGGAGGAGCTGGTGGCGGTGGTGGATGTGGCGTAGACGAACTCCAGCATCCGGCAGCCCGCCGTCGACGGCGTGGTCTCGCAGGTGGAGGAGGACACAGCCGAGGTGGGCGCGATGACGTACTTCGGGCGGGCCAGGGTGCTGCCGGGGGTTGGCACCTCCGAGACCACCTTGGTGGTGGAGTTGTCGGTGGGCAGGTAGGTGCTGGAGACCTGCCAGGTCGTCGCCGCCGGGTCCACCTTCGCGAAGGTGGTGGTCGTGCCCTGGTCGTCCTTGAGCGTGAACGACCCGGTCAGTGAGCCGGTCAGGGTCAGGTCCTCCGAGCCGGGTTCGGGTTTCCAGCCGCCCGAGTTGGTGGCGGTGAACCCGGTCTCGTCGCCGTCCACGTCCACCAGTGCCACCGAGGTCGCCGTGGTCGCCGAGGTCCCGGAGGTCTTGCGGAGGTAGGCCCAGTCGGAGTCGGTGATCTCCGCCGTGGTGCCGGAGGTCCACTGCGGACCGAAGATCGCCACCTGGCCCTCCGCGTCCGCACCGGCCGTCGGGCGGCGGGAGGACGCGGTCCGCGACACGGACAGATCGAAGCCCGAGGCGTCCGTGTCGGACAGGGTGTAGTCACCGGTCAGCGCGTTCACCGAACCGGGACCGACGTCCGCACTCGGTGCGGTGCCGGCGTTGCGGTCCACGGTGATCGTGTGGGCCGAGGAGTAGGCCGTCGTCGTACCGTCGGTGAAGGCCGCCCGGATGTCGAGGGAGCCGTCCTGGGACAGGGAGTCGGTGACGTTCCACGTCAACGCCGCCGGGGCACCGCTGGACACCGCGATGGGCCAGGCCGGGATCGCCGAGCCGTCGGAGGACTTGGTGACGTCCACGAACGGGATGTCGGTCCAGGAGTCGGTCTCGCCACGCCGGTACTGGTAGGTCACGCCGGTGTAGGTGCTCTTGCCAGTGGAGGTCAGGCTGACCCGGCGGGCGGCGCTGTCGCCGTCGCCCGGGGTGAGCAGACCCGCGCCATCGCCGACGCCGAACGTGTACGAGGTGGTGGATGAAGAAAGGTTTCCGCCGGAGTCGATGGTCTTGGCGTAGAGCGTGTGCCAGTCCTCGCTTGGGGCGATCGAGATGGTCAGCGGGTCACCGCCGTTGCCATCGGTGGTGTCGTACACCGACTTCGGGGTGGTGGAGTCGTCCAGGCCCCACAGGTAGCCCTGACCGTCACTGGAGGAGGTGTCCAGCGTGCAGGTCACCGAACCCGACGCCTTCGCCGTCCAGGTGTCCTGCGTGTACTGGTCGCAGCTGATGGTCGGGGCGTTGGGCTTGGCGACGTTCGGCACGAAGTAGATGTACGACGACCACGAGCCGTAGTCCGTGCCGTCGTAACCGCGCACCCGCATCCGCAGGTGGGACGCGGCCAGCTGGCTCGCGGACGGGATGGTCAGCTTCGCGGTGCTACCGGAGGCCACCGAGGAGGACGTGCCGGTGTAGGAGTACGAGGTCTCGCCGCTGTACGACGGGTCATTGGTGATCTCGAACTGCGCCTTGACCGTGGAGCCGTCCGCGTCCGTCACCTTCGCCGACAGCGTCGGCGTGTAGGTGGTCACGTACCGCTTGCCGCTGTACGCGTTCACCGAACTCGGCGAGATCGCCAGCGAGCTGGTCGTGGCGTACGAGTTGTAGGTCACCACCAGCTTCGGCGCGTACCCGGAGGTGGTGTAGTTCGCCGAGCGGAAGCGCCGCCAGTTCGTGGAATCCGTCTCGTCCGAGCTGCGCAGCTGGATGCCGTTGTTCGCTGTGCCGTTGGCCCAGTCCTGGACCATGCCAGTCAGTGTCCAGTTCGACCAGTTCGCCGGGCACGAGGAGCTGTAGCCCCAGTGGCCGGTGTTGGTGGCCATGTTGGTCGTCGTGGTCGACGGCTGCGCGCCCCAGGTGAGGGTCGTGGTGTTCAGGGTGGAGGTCACCCGCTTGGCCTGGGTCACCGCGGTGCTGGAGCAGCTGGAGGAGTAGTACGAGTACAGCGACATCGTCGCCGACGTGATGTGCTTGCCCGTGAACTTCGACACGTCGAACTTCAGATACGAGCGCGCCGTGTCCGAGCCGGAGTCGTACGTACCCGACTTCAGCTCCTGCGAGGAGACCTGGGAGTCGGGGTAGTCCGGGTTCTGCACCCACGTGTCCGTGGTCACCGCGAGCGTCGAAGTGGGGTCGACGGTCACCGGATAGGTCGCGGTGGCCAGGAAGTCCTTGTCCGGGGTCAGGACCAGGGTCTGGGAGCCGTCGTCCGCGGTCTCGACCTTCGTCGCCACCTGCTCCTGGTGCGCGGACTCACCCGACGCAGGGTCCTTGCTCGCGTCCCACATCATCGGCGCTGGTGCCTCAGCGACCAGCTTGCCGTCGTTGTCCTTGAGCAGCAGGTGGCCGGAATCGGCCTGGGACAGCTTCAGCCCGTCCAGGTTCAGCGGAATCCGGTACGACACCGCGTCCCCGTCAGGCTGCTGCGTCAGCCTGATGTTCTCCGAGAAGCCCTGCGCCAGCGCGGTGACGGACAAGGTCTGCCCGCTGCCGAGGTCGTAGGAGGCCGTGCTGTCCTTGACGGTCGGGGTGGGCAGCTTGTCCTCCCAGCCCAGCCCGAACGACTCCGTGCCCTTGGCCACCGACGCCAGATCCGTGTCACCACCGTCGGAGACAGCGACGTCGGCGGCCGCCGCGGCCGGCGTGAGGTCGGAACCGGTGTCGGACAGCGACGTGTCGATGTCCTTCCAGATCCCGTCCTGCTTGACCCGGACCGGCCCCGCGTACGCCTCGGTCTCCAGCTCCCCGCTGGGCAGTGCATACGTCGTCGAGTCCGCCGTCCGGGCGGACAGCACCTCGATCTTCCGGTCCTGCAGGCGTGCCATGAGTACCGCCGACGCCTCGTCCTGCGCTTCCGCAGGCCCCGATGTCTTGGTGGCGTCCGACTGGGCAGATTCCACCGTTGCGCCGGAAGCCGGCGTGGCGAACGCGATGCCGGTGTCCTGCGACACCAGCGCGGCCTCGGCCGCGAACAGCATCACCACGCCAATGGCTATCTGCCGTAGCCGTCGCGCCTGGCACGCTCGGCCCCTTCTTGTTCTTGGTCTGTCATGGACCACAGGTCTGTGACGCACGATCAGCTCCCTCCCTGACACTCCGCAACGCGGAGCCAACAGAAACGGACTGATCTTCACTGGAGGTTCACAGCGCTCTCAGGGCGTAAAGCGGAAAGGTCAAATCCGGCCCTCGAAATCACCAAGGTCCATTAAGGAGTGCACGCTGCGGCCCTCGCGTTGAGGTGCCCTGATTGCATGTCTTTGCATAGATGATCCCGCTTACGCGGGACGATGTTGGTCGTAAAAAGGTTCCCGAGAGCACTTCAAAACTTTCCCAAGAAATGAAAGAAGAAGTGGATCAATCGGTAAGAACTCGGCAAGAGCCCTATTCATTCACCTCGCGCGGCCTGTATGGCTCAACATTATCGGAAATCAATAAGTCCGCCCAGGGGAAGCCCAGTTGAGCTTGGTTATGGGGAGTCAGTTTGCCGACGTCCTGGCGAGCGGGATGTCGGTCGGTGCTGACGGTTTCCACCGGCGGGACACCGCAGAGCGTCGTTGCGCGGCGTCAACGCCCTGCGCCAGTCTCCGGTGGTGCTTCTCCTGGCATCTGGGTCTTGCCGAGGGAAGACCGGTAGGCGGTCCGGCTGACCAACAAGCCCTACCAGATGCGCAGCGTCTGCGGGTGGCGGTCACTCCCTGAACTCCGCAACTGCTGGACGGTGGGCGACACGACCTGCGCCGTGTCGGGCTCACGCGATGATCGCGACCAGGGCACCAAGGCCCGTCAGCAGGAGCAGGAGGGGGCCCAGCGGCCGACCGTGGTCGCGTGGTCTGCTGGGCTCGGTGGGGCGCAGTTCCGGATGGTTGTGCAGTGCGGTGAGTTCCTCGGCCATGCGCACGTACGACGGTCGGATGCGGAGGCGGCGCTCCGCCGACGGCCAGCCCAGTCCGGTCAGATGCCAGATCTCTCCGCCAGTGAGACGGATCTCGACGCTGCCTTCCTCCGTGTACTCGGCTGCCCGCACCTGACCCCAGGGCGCGTGCCGCACCTTCCAGGCGCCGGTCAGCCACACCCCGGAGCTGTCCGCGGCGGCCCGCCAGTTGACCAACTTGGCTGCCAGGTCGACCAGCGTGATCAACCCGACGGCCGGAATGACATCCCAGCCGAACCCGTCCGCCATCAGTGATCGGGTGAGAGCCCAGACCCCGGCCACGATGCCCACGGTGATTGCCGAGCCGACTGCCCTGGCCACGGTGCTGGGGCCCCAGCGCATCGGCCGCCCGGTGGGCTTCAGGGTCGCGGCGACCCGGTCCACGCGCTCCTGACGGCGCGGCTTCGTTGCGCCAGGCGGTGTCGGTACCGGGCCCTGACCCTTGTCCGTTCCCGACAGGTGAACCGCGCTGACGGTGCGTATCACCACCGGGTTCGCGTCCTTGCCGGTTGTGACGAAGACCAGTTCGCCCGCTTCGTGCGGGGCACCGAACATGACGGCTTCGCGCAACTGCATGTCGAGGGCGGGGAATCCCTCCTCGTCGTACGCATTGTCGTCATACATCTCGTCGTCGTACGCCGTATCCCCTGTGCCGTAGGACTCGTCTCTGTCCGGGTTCGTCGACTCGCAGTAGCACTCGAGCAGCGGGGTGCGGCCCGAGTCGTCGTCGGCCGCATAGACCACGGTTCTCCCCTCGCGGTCGAAGCGTTCCAGCACCCGCAGGACCGGCACCGGTGCGCGCCGCAGCGCCGCCGCCCGCCGACGGGCCAGGACACCCGTCGTGAGCAGGGACAGACCAGGCAGAGCGGCGGCCAGGGTCAGCGACTGCCAGCCGAAGGCGTCGTACGGCTCGGCGGCCAGGCGCCGCCACGATCCGTCCTCCAGCACGGTCACCGTGCTGCCGATGTCGTAGTCCTCCGGGTAGTCCGCGCCGACGGTGACGCTCCGTGCCTCGTCGGTGCGGATACGTAGCGAGTCCTCGCCCTGGTGGACCACCCGCCCGGTGGTGTGCACGGCTCGGGCCGCATGGTGTTCGTCCGCGTGAATGCCGCGCAGTCCCAGGGCGACCGCCCCCGCGGCCAGAGCGAACAGGATTAGCGCTGCGGCGATCGGGACCCTTCCCCGTACCGTCGGACCGACGGGTTCCGGCAGGCGGTGTCGCGTGCCGGCGTGCCGCTCGGCGAGTTGCCGCTGTCTGCGCCGTACGGTCAGCCGGGCCCGGGCTGCGGCCCAGCCGAGTGCCAGGGCGGCTATCACGGCGAGGTTGGCGGCCTGGGAAACCCGGTCGGCACCGGGCAGTTCCACCCGCGCCACGATGGCCGCCAGGACGGGCGCGGCGACCAGGGCCAGCTCCGGGAGCTTGGCGAACCAGTACAGCAAGCCCAGAGCCAGGCCCATCTGCACCATGCCGCCCCAGTCCGGACCACACGGAGCCGCCTGGCTGCACGGCAGATCCGGCTCCGCCGAAACCGCCCACATGACGGTGGCGATCAAGGCCAGGACGGACCACTTCGGCCGAGCCCAGGACGGGGGACGCAACCGCACCCACTCCTCGGCACCGGTGGACAGCCAGGCGGCCGCACCGGCGGGAACGGATCCCGACGGTATCGGGACAGGGGTCTCGGACACGCGAGGATTATGCGGCAGGCCCCGCCGGCGCCTTCCGGCGGCCGACGAAGACCGGGGATGGCGGCAAGAAGCGAGTCGTCTCGGCCCGCCGGCCCCGTCAGCCGTCACAGCACGCGCCGGGACCCCCGGTAGCCTGCGCAGCCCGGCGGCGAGGAGGAAGGACGTCGGCACGGTCACGGCGCAGACCAGGATCCATGCGGCGGTCGCGGACAGCCCACGGCCCGCCATCCGCGCTACCCCCCGTGGCACTTCTCACCGGACGACGCTCCCTCCGCGTACGAGACTCATCGGCTCGTCGGCCAGTTCGCCCGGCCGGGGACTTCGTCGCGTTCCACCTGGAAGTCGCATCCCTCCCTCAGCGAGAGCCTCACGCATAGACACAGGATGATTACGAGGTGGAATGTGCGGGTGATCAAGTGGCTGATCACCAAGAAAATGTCACTCTACGTTTGCCGGGAATATCCGGCACCCTGTGTGCTGGGGAGTCTCAGGGGCGAGGGGGTGGGGGATGACTACATACCGTTTCAATCCGCCGCCGGGTTGGCCTGTGCCACCCGCGGGATGGATGCCGCCGCCGGACTGGCGGCCCGACCCCTTGTGGCCCCCGATGCCGGCGGGATGGCAGCTGTGGGTTCCTGAGGCCGACTCCACCACCGGCACCCTCGCTGTCGGCCCTGCCACGGGAGCCTCTGCGGTGCCGGCCACGGCCGCTCCCGGGAGCACGACCGCGGTGCCGGCTCCTCGGAAGGGAGGGCTGTTCGGGCGTCGGCGTTCGGATGCGGTGTCCGAGGCCGAGGAGCTGCGGGCGTGGATCACAAGGACACAGGGGCTGGATGCCACGCGGGTCGCCGGTCTTGTGCGGCAGGTCGAGGCGGAGGCCGCAGCACTGCGTGAGCGAACATCCGCCGAAGCCGCCGAGGAGGCCGAGGAGATCCTCAAGGACGCGCGCGAGACGGCGAAGGAGATCCTTGCCGACGCGCGCCGGACAGCGAAGGAGACCGAGCGGGTCCGCAAGGAGGCCGACCGGCACCGCAAGGACGTCTTCGACGCCGAGCGACGGCTTGCCGAACTGCAGGGCCAGATCGTCAACGCCGACGAGACCGCCATGCTGCAGGAGGCCGGGATCTATGCCTACCGGCATGCGCTGCACGACGCGATCGCCTACCGCAGCCGGCTGGACACGCTGCAGAACGAGATCAAGGCGCTCGCCCGTGTGGGCCGCGCCGTCCAGGCGGCCACGGACTGGACGGTCAACGGCTCCAAGCGCGAGGGCCAGAAGATGGTCCGCGACTTCTCCAAGCTCATGCTGCGCGCCTACAACGCCGAAGCCGACTACGCCGTGCGGTCCATGCGGCCGCACCGGCTGAGCTCCCTCGTCGACCGGCTCTACAAGAGCCGCGAAACGATCGCCCGGCTCGGTGCCACCATGCACATCCGGATCACCGACGAGTACCACAACGCGCGCGTGCGGGAGTTGGAACTCACCGCCGACTTCCTGCAGAAGAAGGAAGAGGAGAAGGAAGCCCAGCGCGAGGTACGCGCCCGGGAGCGCGAGGAGGCGGCGGTCCAGCGGGAACTCGACCGGCAGCGCGAGAAGCTGAACAAGGAACTCGGTCACTATCAGTCAGCACTTGACCGCCTGCGCGAGCGCGGTGACGAGGCGGGCGTGGCGGAGATGGAGGCCAAACTGGCCGAAATCGAGAACGCTCTGCAGGACGTCGAGTCCCGCGCGGCGAACATCCGCGCCGGCTACGTGTACGTCATCTCGAACATCGGCGCCTTCGGCGATCGCATGGTGAAGATCGGCATGACGCGTCGACTCGAACCACTGGAGCGCGTCTACGAGTTGAGCGGCGCGGCCGTACCCTTCCGCTTCGACGTGCACGCGCTGATCTTCAGCAAGGACGCGGTCGGCCTGGAGACGGAACTCCACCGGCAGTTCGCCTCGAAGCGGGTCAACCAGGTGAACACCCGCAAGGAGTTCTTCTACGCCACCCCGGCGGAGGTACGCGACGCACTGCAACGGTTCGCCGGACAGCACCTGATCGAGTTCACCGAGGAACCCCAGGCGCTGGAATGGCGGGCCGGCAGGCGCACGGGCGGCGAAGCCGGTGCGCCTGCCGCAGGCGCAGGAGGAGTTGCCACCCGGACAGCATGATGCGCGGCCAAGCATCACTACGATCACGGTCATGGATTGGCTGGAGCGGGCGGCGAAGCTGAGGCAGTGGAGCCGGGACGGGGTGCGGGCGCCGCACAAGCCGTTGCTGCTGCTGTACGCGCTGGGCCGGTTTCAGGCTGATGCCGAGGACGAGCTGCGATACACCGCGGTGGAGGCCGATCTGAAGCAACTGCTGGCGGAGTACGGCCCGGCGCGTGGGACCACGCCCGCCTATCCCTTCCACCATCTGGTCAGCGACGAGGTGTGGGAGGTACGGACCGATCGCGGCGCCGGCAGCCCCGGCACGGGGGTACGGGAGCTGCGGGCCAGCGGGGCCACGGGGCGGCTGGCCCCGGACCTGCGGCTGGCACTGCGGCGGGAACCGTCGCTGCTGGGCCGTATGGCAAGGGTGCTGCTGGACCTGCACTTCCCGCCGTCGCTGCACCAGGACCTGTGCGAGACGGTCGGCCTCGAACTGGAACTCGCGGAGACCGACGCTCTGGCAGCACCCGAGAGGCGGCAGCGGGACCGGCGGATGCGGGAACTGGTGCTGACCGCCTACGAGTACCAGTGCGCCTTCTGCGGCTACGACGGCATGATCGGCGCGGCGCCCGTCGGGCTGGAGGCCGCGCATGTGCGCTGGTGGGCGTTCGACGGCCCGGACAAGGTCGACAACGGGCTGTGCCTGTGCTCGCTGCACCACAAGCTGTTCGACAAGGGCGTCCTCGGCATAGGCGACGGCCACCGCATCCTGGTCTCGCAGAGCTTCGTCGGCCGCAGCCCCGCCGCCCGCGAGCACGTCACCGCACTCGCCGGCCGACCACTCATAGGCCCTCAACCCGGCACCCCACCCATCGCGGCAGCCCACCGCTCCTGGCACACGAGCCAGGTCTTCCACGGCAGCCCACGCCCGACCGCCGCCTGACCCGGTGTCCAATGCCGGATACCAAGGGACTGGGCGCACCAAGCATCGCTGATCGCTCCCCATGCTGCTTTCAGCGCTCGCATGTGTTTCCCGCTCCGTCGCCTCGGGCAACACTCCGCTATTTCACCGCTTCACGGCGCACTCGCAACAGCGCGTCGAGGACGCTCACCGGCGAACGAGGGCTCATCGCCAAGCGGGCATCGAGCGCTGCCTCCCACTGCTCGGTCAGCCCAAGCTTGAGGCGCTTACGCATACCAGGGGTGACATGGGCGTAGCGTGCCGAGACCGAGCCGTCGATATGGCCCATGCGCTCGTCCATAAGGACCTTCTCTGTGCCAAGGTCCTCCATCACGGTCCGGTGGGTGTGGCGGAGGCCGTGGGGTGTGAGGCCCTTGGCGATCGGGAGCCAGCAGGCGTCGGCCCGGTCGCTGGCGCCGCGTCCTCGGGCCGGGACACCGGGCCACGGCTCGCCGAGCAGCGGTACGGGACGGGCCTCCTGCGGTGCCTTCTTCGGGTACCAGCCGGAGACCGCCGGGGTGAACAGCCACGTCGCGAAACCGTTGCGGCGCCAGTGGGCGGCATGCTGCGACACCGGGCCGCCGCGCACGAAGCCCAGGTCCGCGATGGCCTGCTCCACCCTCACCCGCTTGGCTTCGGTGACGCGGTCGGGGTGGTTGAGGACGTTAGACACCGTGCCCGTGGAGACCTCGGCACGGCGCGCGACGTCGACAAGCTTCGCGCCCTGGTGGCCACCGGTGCGGGCCGCGCCCTGCCCCCGGAAGACGTAGGTCTTGCCGTGGCACGGGCAGGGTGTCGGCTTCGTGCGGGCGACATGGTTGGCGACCAGGGCCGACAGCCAGTCCATCGCGTCGATGGTGCGGTAGCTGTCGTCCTTGGGCGGGCAGCGCACCAGCTCGCCGGTGTCGAGTTCGTACAGCTGCCACTCGACACGGACGGCACCGGGGCGGGCGAACTCGGCCTCCAGGCCGACGATTTCGCCCCAGCGCATGCCGGTGTAGCCCTTGAGGACGACGGCGACGAACTCGTCGTCGCGGCCTGAGAGCAGGGCAGCCCGTTCGGCGGTCAGCAGGATGCCGAGCGGGTCGGTGACGACCTTCTCCGGGCCGCGGTCTCGGGAGCGGCCGGCGCGCTTGCCGCGTCCGCGCCGTCGGGTGGCCGGGTTGGACGTGATCAGGCCCTCGTCGATCGCGTCCTCGAAGATCAGGTGGAGCGTCGAGCGCCAGGTCTTCACGCTGGAGGCCGAGTAGACGGCCTTCTCCTTCTTCTCCCACAGGTCGACGTCCGTGCGCAGGATGCCGGCGAGCGCCTTGCCCTCGAAGTCGGGGAGCAGGTGCTCCTCGATGTGGCGCTTGTAGTTCTGCATGGTCGAGGCGGCCAGGTCCTGGGCCTCGTACCAGCGGTTCGCGTACTCGCCGAAGGTCTCATGGCCGAGTGCCGGGTCGCGCCAGTCGCCGCGGCGGTACTTGTTCTCGGCCTCGCTCGCGGCGCGCTGGGCCTCACCCTTGGTGGCGAAGCGGATCGCCTTGCCATTCTCGTCGACGACCGTGAGGTGCTTGCCGGGCGCCGTCTTGTACCGGCCGCGCCAGTAGTTCCCGCGCTTCTCCGCGAAGCCCAACTTCCGTCTTCCTCCTGTGCTCTCGGTTTGAGGCTGGGCGCGGGCGCGCTACGCGACGGTCTCGTACTGGGTACGACGAGGCGGTCGGGCCCGCAGACGCCCTGTCGGCGGAGCGGTAGTCGGCCCAGGAGGCTGGGCGGCCCGGGTTCGTGGAGTGGGAGGACTTGTGACCGTCGGACCCGCCGGCGCATTGCTCACGGATCGCTTCGGGCGCTCTTCGTGGAGGCGGACGATCCCGGCGAGGTGTTCGGCGGTGAAGCGGTAAGCGCGGCCGACTCGGGTGTGCGGGATGAGGCCGCGTCGGGCGCGGTCCTTGACCCACCAGGCGGAACAGCCAAGGGCTTCGGCGATCTCTTCGGGGCGGTAGAGACGCAGCAAGGGGGCTTCGGGCTCTGTGCTGAGGCGGTGGCGCACGAGGCCGGGCGATATCGCGGTGGGGTGCAAGAAGGGCGGGTCCTCTCTCGGTTGGGGGGAGTCTCGGTCAGCGGTTCTGGACGGGGCTCATCACGTGGCGATGGGCCCCTGCAGCAACGTGAGGGGCGGGACTCGGAGGGCTTCGGCGATTGCGACCAGGTCGTCGACGTCGCATCGACGCTGAGCACGTTCGATGCGGGACAGCATGGTGTTGGACGTCGGGTGACCGAGCAGGGTCATGCGGTCGGCCAACTGGCGCTGCGACAAACCGCGTTCGGTGCGGAGGATTTCGATGGTGCGGGCCGTCCGCATTCCTGCGGGTCCGATTCCCAATGAGCGTGCAGGCATGGCTCCATTTGTAGCGTCCATTCGCCGGTTTGGTTAACCGGCGATCGTGGTCTATGTTCCGCTCGCGCGGCTCCTCGGGCGAAGCGGATCCCCGGGTTGAGAGGGGTCGGAAACCGGTACATCGATCGCCCCTCTGACGTGGGGTGTTGTGTTGTAGCTTCCCCGTCGGCAGGAGGTCAACGGCTTCTCGATGTGATGCTTCTGGCTCGGCAGCCGGGGCAACTATTTCGGCAACCGCGAATCGTGCCCTACCCTTTTCTGGCTGCCTGCTTTTTGGGCAGCCTTTCTGCCGTGAGAGATTGCGCTGGATAGGGCTGGACTTGCACGGCCTGGGTGTGGCTATGTTGACGACACCCCCGGAAAGCGAGAGCGGCCATCAGCGTGCCCCTCGCTGCCCGAAACCGGACAACTCCCCTGCCCCTGAAGCCCGTATCGCCACGATCGACGGTGAGCCGTGGGTGCCCGCCCACCTGCAACCGAGTGAGGAACCGACCTCTTGGCCCGAATCCGCACCATCAAGCCCGAAGCCTTCGTCTCCGAGTCCCTGGCCGGCGTCTCCCTGGCCGCCGAGCGCACCTTCTTCGGCCTGCTCACCCAGGCCGACGACCAGGGCCGCCACCGCGACCACGCCGCGATCATCGCCGGACAGCTGTGGGTCCTGCGTCCGAACCACGGGCCCGAAGACGTCGAGAAGGACCTCGCCCAGCTCGCCGATGCCGAACTGATCTGCCGCTACAAGGGCCCGGGCGACAAGAACTACCTGCACGTCGTCACCTGGCACGAGCACCAGAAGATCAACCGGCCCAGCAAGAGCCGCCTTCCCGCCTGCCCCCGACACGGCACCTCGGCCGGAGTCACGCCAAGAGCTGCCAGCGTCGACGTCATGGAGCCCTCACTGCCGCCTCACGGAGCCCTGGGTGAGGGCGCACGGAAGATGCGCGAACCCGCGGTGAATCCGGGAACCGATGACGAAATAGCAGGTCAGGACGGCTTCGCGGAGTCCTCCATGGGGGCTCACGGAGGACTCCCGGAACCGTCCGTGAAGCATCACCGTCCGGATCTAGGACCTAGGATCATGGATCTAGGAAGTACCCCTTCGGGGGGCGCAAGCGCCCCCGCGCGCGACACCGTCTCGGTCAAGCAGCTCCTTGCCGAGTACGTCGCCGCGTGCAACCACCGCCCGCCGGACGCCTTCCTGAGCCATCTGGGCGGGCAGCTGCGCAAGCTGCTCGACGAGGGCATCGCCCCGACCCACCTCCGGGCCGCTCTCGAACGCCATCGGGCCAAGGGGCTGTCCCCGAGCGTCCTGCCCAGCCTCGTCCACGAGGTCATGAACGCCGCCTCCCCTGCCACGTCCGCCGTCCACAGGGCTTGGACGAACCCAACCGACATCGTCGCCGCCTACGGAGATGACCTCTGACCGCCACCCTCACCCGCGCACCCCAGCGCGTCGGCCCGCTCGCCGACCGGCTCAACGGCATCCTGACCAACCGCGGAATCGACCCCGCCGCTGCCGCCGAGGAGCCAGAGCACGAACCGGTCACCGCCCTGGAGCTGGCGGATGCCCGTATCCCGGCCCGCTACCGCTGTGCCCTGGCCGACCACTCCCAGATCACCGCCTGGGCCGGCCAGATCGCCAGGGCAGGACGCCCTGGCCCTGGCGGACCGGGTATCGCCGAGGGCCCGTCGCTGCTGATCGCCGGTCCCACGGGTACGGGCAAGACCTACCAGGCGTACGGCGCTGTCCGGGCCCTCCTGAGCCGAGGCGTCCGCCTGCGCTGGGAGGCCACCACCTCCGCCGACCTGCACGCACGGCTCCGCCCTCGCGCAGGTCACGACGGCGAACGGGATCTGCAGGCGCTCGCCCGCTGCCCGCTGCTGCTCCTGGACGACCTCGGCGCGGCCAAGACCAGCGAGTGGACCGAGGAGCTCACCTACCGGCTCATCAACCACCGGTACGAGCACATGCTCCCCACCCTCATCACCACCAACCTCCCCACCGCCGAACTGCGCACCGCGCTCGGCGACCGCGTCGCCTCCCGCCTCGCCGAGATGACCGAACGCGTCATCCTCACCGGCCCCGACCGACGCCGCACCGCGCAAGCCGTCTGACCGGCCGGCGCTCCCTCCTGCACCGTCTCGCATCGCCCGCCCGCGCTTCCGCCTGCCCTCGAACGTGAGGGCCCCTTGGAGAGCCTCTGCATGACACCTGGCACCACCACGCTCATCAACGCCAACAGCAGCGGCACATCCACATCCGCCCCGCCGCACTGGATCACCGCCCCTGCGGCCATCGCGGTGCTGCTACTCGTCGCCGCCCTGTCTGCTGCACGGCTCCTGCGCCAACGCCGACGAAAGCAGGACGCCGGACGCCGCCGTAACACCGCCGCGATCCCAATCGCCGCCGTCGCCGCGATCGGCTGCACTGCCTACAGCGCGGACACCAGCTGGCGGTTCGCCGCCGACTACCTCGACATGGGCAGCACCATCGAGCGCGCCGCGATGTTCGCCGCCGCTGAGCTCGCCCTGTTCGCCACCGCCCTGCTGGCCCGGCAGAACCTCAACGGCCCGAAGCAGGCACCCGGCCTGCCCGGCACCCTCACCTGGGTGATCACCGCCGTGCAGATCCTGCCCGCCTACGCCGAATCCGGGCCCGTGGGCGGAACGGTGCGGGCCTTCGTCGGCCCGGTCATGGCAGGCATGCTCTGGCACCTGGCCATGGGCATCGAGCTGCGCCACCACAGCCCGCACGCCGACTCCCGCAGCCTGGCCGCCGTCCTCGCCCGACAGGCACGCGAACGGCTCCTCGCCCGGCTCTCGATCGCAGACCGGGACGCGGACGCCGCCCGGATCATCCGCGAGCGCGCCCTCGACCAGGCCGTCACACTGATTCTCCGGGCAGAGGCCATGACGCCCTCGAAACGCACCAAGTGGCGAGGCCGGCGCCTCACCCACCGCCTGCACCAGGCCCTGGAGCAGGCTGACGTCGACCGCGACGAACTCCAAGACGAGCTGCTGCTGCGCAAGCTCGCCACCCGCCAACAGGCCACTGCCCTGGCCTCCAAGCCACTGCCCGTGCGCTGGCCCGATGCCACCGCGCGCACGAGGGGCGGCTCCTCGACGGCCCGCCCGCGGGCCACGGCAGAAGAACGGGCAGAGACTCCGGGCCGCCCGCCCACCAAGGTCGCGGGCGATGACACCGCCGACCGGGCAGCCCGCCCGCAACAGCCCGCCCGCACCACCGTCAGCCCGGAACCAGACCCGGGCGAGGGGCCACCGGGCGACGCTCCAGGCACGGCCTCGCGGGCGGAGTCGAATCGCCCGGGCTCCAAACCGCGCGCGACACGGGCCCTCCTCAATAAATACGCCCAGGACCTCTACCGCGAGCACGGACGTCTCTCCCGTGACCTGCTGGAGGAAGCCGTGCGCAAGGACGGCTACAGCGTGGCCAGCGACACCGCCGGAGAGGTGGTCCGCACCGTCAAAGCCGAGCTGCCGACCGCGCCCGCCGGCCACCCGCGCTGAGACGCCACCCAACATCCGAGGAAGACCGCTCAATGCACGACTCTCACCTCGAACTACACAACACCCAAAGGGAGATCACCACGCCCACGACGACGGCAGCAAGCAATGGCGATGGACCGTCCAAGGGCCGGTCCATCGCAGACGCCTCCGCCCCGGGGGTGGCGGAGGCGAGGCTCCGGCGCGAGGGCGCGCCGGAGCAGGAGGGGGTGGGCGAAGACTCTGTCGCCGAAGAGCAGCCAGTCGTCGTACGCGCTGCCGACGAAGCCGTGCTCCACCGTGTCGCCCGTCGCCGAGAACGTGATGACGAGCGCCGCGAAAAGCGCGTCGACGTGCGTTACAGCGTTGACGAGAAGTCCAAGATCCTTGCCAAGGCCAAGGCGTTGGGCATCACCGGCGCGCACCTCGTCGGCGCGGTCGTCATGGCCTTCGTCAACGGCGAGGCACACCTGCCCGACCAGCGCACGGTCTACGATGACGCGATCGACGAGTTCGCCGCCCTGCGCACCCAGATCGCCCGGATCGGCACCAACGTCAACCAGATCGCCCGCCGCCTCAACTCCGACAGCGATCCACACCCTGTGGACGCCGCCGTCTTGGAGCGAGCCGAACGCCTCCTGACCGCCGCCCAGGACGCGGTGAAGGCCGTGGACGAGGCCGCTTTCCGGGCCGCCGGGCAGAAGGCGGGCCGAGCGTGATCGCGAATATCGTCAAACCGGGCAGCTACACCCGGGGCGTGCTGATCTACCTCTTCGGGCCGGGCACAGCGACCGTGCACACCGACCAGCACATCGTCGCCTCCTGGGACGGCTTCGCCCCAGACCCCGGCCCCGAAGGCAGCCCAGGCCACACGGAACGGATGGGTCAGCTCGTCAAAGCCCTCGACCTGCGGGTCAAGCAGGCCGGCGACCAGGCCCCCGAGGGGCAGGTGTGGCACTGCTCGCTCCGCGCCGCACCCGAGGACCGCACCCTGTCCGACGCCGAGTGGGCCACCATCGCCCGCCGCGTCCTGCACGCCACCGGCATCGCCCCAGACGGTGATCCGGACGGCTGCCGCTGGATCGCCGTACGTCACGCGGATGACCACATCCACATCGTCGCCACCAAGATGCGCGGGGACCTGCGCCCGCCGCGCAACTGGAACGACTACCACCGCGCCATGACAGAACTCACCCAGATCGAGACCGACTTCGGCCTCCACCAGGTCAATCGCGACCGTGACACCTGGCCCGCCGCCAAGCGCCCCACCCGGGCGGAGACGGAGAAGGCCGCCCGCAGCGGACGCGACCGGCCCGTGCGCGAGCAGCTGCGCCTCATGGTGCGCACCGCGCTCTCCCACGCTCACAGCGTGGAGGAGTTCCTCAACCTGCTCGCCGACGCGGGCTTGCAGGTCGAAACCCGCACACTGCCCTCCGGCGACCTCAAGGGCTACAAGGTAGCCCTCGCTGACGACACCAAAACCGACTTCGAGCCCATCTGGTACTCCGGCTCCAGTCTCGCCACCGACCTGTCCCTACCCAAGATCCAAGAACGCCTCGCCGCCACCGAACCCGCCGTCCCACAGCCAGCAGGCCGGCCCCGGCCGAACCCATGGCACCAGGCCACCGCCGGTATCGACCGCATCCCCCACCACCTCGCCCAGGACGACCCGGCGGCAGCCTCGGCACACCTGGTGGCATTCGGCGAGATCCTCAACGCCCTGCCCGCCCTCGCCCCCGCTCACCTCCGCGCCGAATTGCGCCAAGCGGCCTACGCGTTCGAGTACGCGGTCAACACCCGTGCCCGCGTGGACCACCGGCATGCCCGCGCGCTGCGCGGCGCTCTGAAGACCATGCGCTCCCAACCCGCCGACGACAGCCTCGTGGCCATGCTCGTGGACGCCGCCATCCTCGTGGTCATCGCCGTGCGCCGCAGGAGTGCTCTGCAGCAGCACGACCAGCGGGTGGCTGCAGCTCAACAGACGCTGCTCCACCTTCAGGCCGTGTACGGGCAGGCCGCACCGGTCCCGCTGTCGCGGCTCGCCGAACGAAGGCCGCCGTCCGACGTCACGCGCCGATACGCCGAGCACCTGCGCAAGGCCGTGCCCGCCTACGCCGAGCAGGTCCTCGGCGAGACCGCCTGGGACGCACTGGCGGCCGTGCTCGCGGACGCCGAGCGCGCGGGCCACGACCCCACCACCCTGCTCCAACAAGCAGCCGGGCCACGCCCGCTGGACGATGCCCTCTCCCCGGCGGAGGTCCTCACCTGGCGCATCCAGCGCCTCGGTGAACGCCACGCCCCCAGCCGCTGCGCCGTACAAGCCCAAAGGGCTGTACAGCGCCCCGCTCCTCTCGCCCAGCCAGCAGCAACCACCCCCGCCCCAAAGGCGTCGCCCGCACAGCGACGGTGATCAGTTCCGCGTAGGTGCTGGGGGGAGCGACTCCAGCAAACCCCCGCGCTGCGCATTAAGCGGCCCTCGCAGCGGCTCCTGACGTCCCTCGCGACCCTCCTCCGCGTGGCATCGGCTCCTCAGCCGAGCTCGCGTCGTACCCGACACCGATGCGCACCGGTCGTTTTGGGATCCTTCCTGTCTACCTGAGGCGAAATGGTTGTCCCGTTTCACCGAAGGTTGAGCGTTCTCACCGAACTTTGATCGCCTCGGGGGCCTACTGAGCCAGGAGTCCGCGCAGGTCGGACTTACTCATCGGGGCACCACCAACGGCCCGCAGCCAGAACCGCGTAGCCCGGCTTACGCCTGACGCCGCTTCGTTGCCATCGTGCTTTACCTTAAATCGGCCTACGGGCGGAACTCTGGGCTGTTAGTTCACCTGATCGCATGAACTCCGCTGTCCTGGTTCGGCATTGCGCTGGAGCGGGTGGCAGATTCCGTGGTGCACGTCGGTGGCTCATCACTGGCGTCCGCCTCATGCCGCCGTCGGCGGAGCAGGAGCAAGCAGCGAGATGTCCAGACGCCACCGAGGCGTTGTTGGGGCTGACCGTTCTTCGGGCGTTGGCAGGTGGGCCGTACGGGGCGAGGACCGCCATACTCCCTTCCGCAGGGTGTTGGCCCGTTCCTCGTCGGCACGAGGCTTCGGCGCTCGGGCGCGTGACACGCTCCCGAGATACGGGAGCCTCTGTGCTCGCCCGGCACGCCGGGTGAAAGGACAACACCATGGTCGCGAAACGACCTGACGGCATTTTCCCGCGCATCGGCACCGACACCTACGGCCGGAACCTCGCGGACGCTATCGAGAACACCTCTGCGGAACTCGGGGTCGTACCGCCTCCGCGGCAGGCGATCATCGAGGGACTGGCCACCGCTCTCCCGGACACCGAGATCAAGGGCCTTATCGCCAGCCGCAGCGGCAAGAAGGTGCTCAAGCCCTCGGCGTTCCGTCTCGTGCAGGCGGGCGAGGAGCAGGTACTCCTGCTGATGTGTGACGTTCATGGTGCTGCAGTGGTCCCGTGGGACCTCAACGACCGCACCGTCAGCTGCTGGTCGCCGCCCGTTGCTGAGGCCAGCCAGCGCGTCAAGGACCTCATCGCCGCCGAGTTGGCGCTGAACGAAGCCAGGAAGACCGCGAAGACCGCTGAGAAGGAGCGGGAAAGCTGCCGCCGCGCGGCCGGTAACGACACGTACGCCGCGCAGGCGCTGGCGGCGGCCGCGCAGAAGCACGAGGACGCTGACCGCCGAGTGGGAGAACTCGATGGCGAGCGCCAAGCCCTCCTGACCGCCCTCGGTGGCCGGCGGCCGCGTCCTGTGGTCCGGGCGGCGGAGGAAGACGGGGAGCCGAAGGCGGCGCTCGCTCTAGCCGAGCAGCCGTACGACGTGGCCGTCCACATGCAGCGGTACGCCGCCGAGAATCTGGAGCGCGCCGGGAAGACCCGCGGCTACGACCTGGCCGAGTCCCTCGTAGACGCGGGCCAGCTCTCCAAGGGCATGAACGTCCTGCAGCAGTGGCAGATCACCCGCCCCGACGGCACGGTGTCGAAGCTGTGGCGGCTGGCCGCCGTGACCGGGAACAACCGTGCACTGGCCCGTCTCAACATCTTCCGTGTGCGGCCGGAACACCTGGTCACGGGGATGCCCCAGTCCCTCCTGCCCATGCCGAAGGGCAAGAAGGCTGATCCCGAGCTGCTGCTGCTGAGTCAGCGGGAGATCCTGAACCGCCTCTCGGACCGGCTCAACGAGGCCATCGCCAAACCGGAAACGGAGGCGACCGACCCGTCGGTCCGGGCCGGAAAGATCGCCACGGTCTCCGCGGAGATCGTGATCGGCTGCACCAAGCCGGCGGCTCTGGAACACGTCCTGCGGACCCTGAACGTCAACGACCACCTGCGCGGCATCCAGCCCTACGACGAGGACGCACGCCTGATCGCCCTGTTCGCAACGCTCGTCGACGCATACGCCAGGGAATCGCTTCTCGCGGACGCGCTCGCCGAGGCGTTCCCCGACGCGCGAGGCGCGGACCTCCTCGACCTGGTCGGGGTACGCGACGCGCTGACCGCCAACGGACCGCTCGACCCGCTGGTGCCGCTCGTGCCTGCGGGCGACGATGTCTCACCGGCTGTGCTCCGTGACATCGCGGTGCGCGCTATCACCGCGCTCGTGTTCCCCGAGATCCCGCCCGAGACCCCGAAGCGGACGAACGCGCGCACCGACACGGGGCGCTTCTGGCCGATCGTCAGGGGGACGCTGCAGGAGCCGGCGTGGAGCCAGACCAAGGCGCGGACGGCAGAGGCACGCACCCGCCTGTGGTCCGCCGCCATCGCCCAGCTGTTCCTGCACCGTGGCAACATCCTCTCCGCTCTCGGCTTCTTCGGGGTACCGGAGACCGCGAAGGGCGCCGGGCAGGACCCGCGGTCGCTCAAGGTGCTCCTCCTCGGGGCAGAGGCCGGCGACGCGACCGCCTGGGCCGCCCTCGTCCAGCGCATGGCACCGGCGCTGATCCACGCTCCGCAGCCGTTCATCACCGCTGGTCAGGGCAGTGAGGCAGGCGACAGTCGCAAGGGCGTACGGCGCACCCCCAAGAGCGCCCTCGCCGCCCTCACCCTGGCGTACACGGCAACCAGCGCCCCGGGCGTCAGCCGGGCCCTTCTCCTCGCGTTCGCGAAGGCCGTGCTGGAGCACCCGGACGCAACACAACCGCCCAAGGCGGAAGACGGTAAGCCTCTGATCTGTTACGGCGAGCGGCACTGGGTTGAGGGCTGGACGCCGATCACCGCGGGGATGGTGATCGCTCCTGACACCGAAGGCCGGCCCACCCACTACGTCGCAGACAAGGCATGGTTCGACGAGACCTTCCCCGTGGAACTCGGTCACCCGGCCCCGGGCGGCCCCGGAAGCACCACCACTTCCCCCACGGCCGGAACCAGCACGAATCCCACTGCCGCCACCGTGCAGGGCGCTCCGCCTGCCGACCCGCACGACCAGCTGGCCGCGCTGCGCCGGGAGCTACCGGCCCGGGTGGAACTCGTCGAGGGCGGCTACCAGCAGGCCGTGGACTCCGCTCACAACCTGCTGATGGATTTCGAGGAGGCGCACCGCCTGCGAGTCCAGCTCGGAGAGGACGCGCTCCCGGCCGAGCAGCGGATCGAGTGGATGGAGAAGCTGGCGAAGGTCCGGGCCGCGGCCCAGGCCAGCGTGACGACGCTCGAACAGGTGGAAGCGCTAATCCTGCAGGTCTGACCGGCACGGTAGAACCCGGGTCCTCGTGTAGCGGCGGGCTTCTCAAGACAGTCGAGGAGCCCGCCTCCCATCCTCACCAAAGTGGTGCCCGGCGGGTCACGCGACTGGTTCAGTCAGGTGGCGAGAGCGGGCAGACCGACCGAGGCGGTCAAAGTTCGGTGAGAACGCTCAACCTTCGGTGAGCGGGACAATGGTGAATAGATGAACAGGCTTACCTAAAGAAGCGTGCCGCGCCCTCGCAGCTACTGCGCGTGATCGCCAGCGGCCTTCGTGGTGCACGCCGTGGCTCAGACGCGCCCTTGACCAAGGTCTACAAGGGCTGTTCCGTTAGGAAAGTTGGGGCGTCGGACTCGGGGGTGGCCTTCGTGACCAGGTCGGTTGGCGGTGCGTGGTGTCTCATCAGCGGCACCACGGGGGAATCGGCCGCTCCCCCGGCCGCTGGGGCCTCCGTATGAGACTCCGGCGCGGGATCGCGATCGCCGTCGTCGCCGGAGGCGGCGCTGTGACCACGCTGTTGGTCGGCCTCGTCACGAACGCCGTGTCCAACCAGTCGCGGTGGCCCGGCTGGCTGGGGTGGTTACAGGAGCACGCCTGGTTCTCGTTCGTCGTGTTGGGTGTGGCGATGGCGGGGATGACGGCTCTCCTCGCCGGGCTTTCCGAGTCGCGGCCTCCCGCGTCGTCGGTGAGGCCGGAGGATGGAGCGGGGCCGCCGGGGGCCGCTCAAGTGCTGCGTTCCTTACCGCGCGACACCGCCGCGTTCACCGACCGGACCGCGGAGCTGGAGCAGCTCGTGGGCTCAGTGCGGGCCTCACAGGAGCAGGGCGAGGGGCTGCCCGTTCACGTGATCGACGGAATGCCGGGCGTCGGAAAGACCACTTTCGCCGTGCACGCCGGCCACCTGCTCTCCGAGCGGTTCCCCGACGGACAGCTCTTCGTGAACCTCAACGGGTACACGCCGGGGCGCACTCCGGTGCAGGCTGGCGAGGCGCTTGCCTCGCTTCTCGCGGCTGCCGGCGTGCCGACGCAGCAGATACCTGTCGGGGACGACGTCGGAGCGGTCACGGAGGCCCGGGCCGCCATGTGGCGGAGCAGACTCGCGGACAAGAAGGCGCTGCTGATTCTGGACAACGCGGCCAGCTACCAGCAACTGGAGCCGCTGCTTCCCGGTGGGGGCGGGTGCCTGGTGTTGGTGACCAGCCGCAAACGACTGGTGGCAAACGAGGAGGTGGTCATGTCGGTGGACGCGCTGCCGCCGGATCACGCGGTCGACCTCTTTGTGCGGCTCAGTGGGCGGCCGACCGATGCGCTGGACCAGGATGTGGTGAACGAGATGGTCCGGCTGTGCGGGTGTCTGCCGCTGGGGGTGTCTCTGCTCGCGGCACGGTTGCGGCATCATCCGTCCTGGACCGCCGAGGATCTGCGCGGGCGGCTGGTGGCGGCGCGGGACCGGCTGGGCGAGCTGCGGGCCGGGGAGCACGCCGTCACTGCGACGTTCGATCTTTCGTACCGGGATCTCGCCCCGGAGCGGCAGCGCTTCTTTCGACGGCTCGGCTTCTTCCCCGGCACCGATCTCGACGTGCACGTCGGGGCGGCTTTGGGAGAGGTCTCGGTCGTAGTGGCCCGTCGGTGCCTTGAGGCGCTCTACGACGACCACCTGATCGACGAGCAACCGGGGAGTCGCTACCGGCTGCACGATCTCCTACGTGACTACGCTCGCGGTCTCGCCGCCGAGGGGGACAGCATGGACCACGTACAGGCCGTCCAGCGTGTATGTACCTACTACCTGGCCGCTCTCGCCGTCGCGAACGGGCACATCGTGCGTAGCGGCGCCGCCGTGCCACCGGCGCCGGACGATGCCTCGCGGGTGGAAACTCCGGTCCTGGAGTCGCGGGCGGACGCCCTGGGCTGGTTGGAGACCGAGCGAGCCAACATCCTCGCCGCCGTCCGGCGGGCGAACGGCTTCTCCCTGTACGACCTCGTGGTCCGGCTCGCTGCGGCCATGGCGCCCTTCCTGCGCCAGGCCGGTCCCTGGGACCAGGCCGTCGGGCTCCATCGCACCGCCGCCGAGGCCGCCAGCCACACCGGCGACCAGCGGGCCCGGGGCGACGCTCTCGCCGAACTCGGCGTCGTACGCCGCTTCATGGCCGCCTATCCGCAGGCGGTCGACGCCCTCAGTGACGCCGTGACGGCGTACGAAGCGGTCGACGAACGGCGGGGCAAGGCGGACGCTCTCAACCAGCTCGGCATCGTCTGGTACCTGACCGCCGACAACGAGGACGCGGCGCGCGCCCAGGCCGAAGCCCTCGCCCTCTACCGTGAGCTGGGCTACCGGCTCGGACAGGCGAACGCGCTTGCCGATCTCGGCATGACACACCGGCAGCTGAGCCGGTTCGACGCCTCGCTGGAGGCGCAGAGCGAGGCCCTGACGATCTACCGGGAACTCGGTGACCGGTACGGGGAAGCGAACTCCCTGCGCGACCTGGGCGTCGTGCACTGCCTCATGGGCGCATACGACGTGGCCGAGCGACATCACCAGGAAGCGTTCGACATCTATCTGGAGCTCGACGACCGTACTCACCAGGCTTACGCGCTGAACGAGCTAGGCGTCGTCCGGCGGTTGACCGGAGACATCGAGGGAGCTCGGACGGCACACAGCCAGGCCCTGACGCACTTCACCGAGCTCGGTGAACGGTTCGGGCGCGCGAACAGCGTCCGCCACCTTGGCGTCGTGGACCGCGTTTCCGGGGACGCTGCAGAGGCGGTCCGGCTGTTGGAGGAGGTCCTGGAGACCTACCGCGCACTCGGCAGTCGCGGGGGTGAGGCCGCCTCACTGAGTGAGCTGGGTGTGGCGCGCGGCATCGTTGGGGAGTTGGACGGAGCGATTGAGGCGTTCCAGGGTGGACTGCGGATCCTGCGGGGCCTGGGCGACCGGTGCGGAGAGGCAGAGGTGCTGAACCACTGGGGGATGCTGATCCTCAACTCGGGTGAAGCGGCTGCCGCCCATCGGCACTTCGATCAGGCCCTCACGCTCGCGCGGGAAATTCGCTGCCCGCTGGAGGAGGCGCGGGCATTGGAGGGCATCGGCCGCTGTGACTGGACGGTTGACGGGCCTGGTCACGGCGTGGGCTCACTGCGAGCCGCCGTAAGCGTGTACCGGCGGCTGGGAGTGAGCGTGGCCGTGGACGACATCGAACGGTTGCTGGTGCCGCGGTCCGGTTGAAGCCGACCATGTGGCCGAATTTCCGGTGCTGGATGGGTGGTTGAGGATGCTATGTTCCCCGCTGATCTGTCGCTTCAGCCCCGTCGCACCGTGCCGCCTCCCGCATGTATCTCACGAGGAGCGTTGGATGCCGTCACCCACGTCCGTCACCGAGCCACACGCCATCACGCCCGTCAGCCCGGACTCCGCGGAGCCGACGCCAGCCGGAGCCGCCGTCCTGGACCGCGTGGCCGCGCGCGTACGGCAGCGGCTGGAGGCCGAGGAGGGCGCGACGAGCCGGTTCGGTGACGGTACTCACGCGGCCTCACTCATCTGGCCCTGGCCGTTGTGAGCACGTCCGCTCGATGACAGAACCCGAAGTCCCCGTTCCTTTCGCGACGTTCATCCTCAAGGTCGCCAACCGCTGCAACATCGACTGCGATTACTGCTTCGTCTTCAACTCCAAGGACCAGGTGGCGCGGCGCCTGCCCGCCCGAATGGACCTCGCTGTGGCCCGGTCTGCGGCCCGGCAGATCGGTGAGCACGCCTCCACGCACGGACTTCGGACCATCCACGTCGTCTTGCATGGAGGGGAGCCGCTTCTCGTCGGCGTCCGACACATGGCCGAGCTGTTGGAGGCCGTCCGGGACGAGGCGCCGACCGAGACCCGGGTTCTCTTCGAGCTCCAGACCAACGGGACGCTTCTGTCCAGTGCCTGGCTGGACCTCTTCGAGCGGTACGAGGTCGCAGTGGGCGTCAGCCTCGACGGACCGCCGCGTGCGAACGACCGGCACCGGCTGACCCACGCCGGACGGTCGAGCGCCGCCTCCGCCGTGCACGGCATCGAACTCCTCCGGTCACGACCACACCTGTTCGCGGGGCTGCTCGCCGTCGTGGACCTGGCTAACGACCCCGTAGAGGTCCACGACTACCTAGCGGCGTTCGAACCGCCCGTGATCGACTTCGGCCTGCCGCACGCAACCCACGACGATCCGCCGCACCGCGCCGACCCGAGCGTGCCCGAGTACGGGTTGTGGATGAGCAGGGTTTACGACGCCTGGCTCGCCCGGCCGGAGTACGGGCACAGTATCCGGATGCTGGAGGACATCGTGGCCCTCAGCTCAGGCGTGCGCGGCTCGGTGGAGACGCTCGGCCTGGCACCGCCGACGAACGTCGTAATCGAGTCCGATGGCTCCATCGAGGCGGTGGACACCCTGCGGTCGGTCGAGGAGGGTGCCTCCTGGCTCGGGCTCGACGTCCTGCGCCACTCCTTCGACGAAGCTCTGTCGCATCCAAAGCTGCTGCACCGGCAGCACGGCAAGGATGCGCTCGCCGAACAGTGCCGAGCCTGCCCACTCGTGGACGTGTGCGGCGGTGGCTACCTCCCGCACCGCTTCAGCGAAGCCCAGGGCTACCGGAATCCGTCTATCTACTGCGCGGACCTGGAGTACCTCATCCGACACGTGCAGGGCTCCCTGCAGCAGCACGGCTGGAACCCATACGCACGGGCTGCGGCGTCGCCGTAGGCGCGTGTGCCGTACCGCGGGGAGAGGATCACGCGTTGGAAAGAGCGAATGCAGCAGACATCGAAGCAATCGAGGAAGGACAGGAGGCGCCGATGACCGTGACGATCCGTCCCGCGGAGAAGCGGGATGTGCCTGCCGTGGCCGAGCTGATCGAGGAGGTCGAGCGGTTCTACGGGGCAACCGACACAGACATCCAGCCGATCGAGGAGCGCCGCCTCCAGGTGGAAGAGGCCCTCTTCGGCGCGCCACCGCTGGCGTCCGCCCTGCTCGTCGAGGACGAGGCCGGGGACATCGTGGGCCTCGCCGCCTACTCCTTCCTCTGGCCGGCAGCCGGCTCCACGCACTCCCTGTTCCTGAAGGAGCTCTACGTCCGCGACACCCTGCGCCGACAGGGCATCGGTGCTCGCCTCATGGACGAACTCCGCACCTTGGCCGCCGCGCGTCCCGGGTGCAGCCGGGTGGAATGGATGGCTGACCGCGACAACCCAGGCGCACGGGCCTTCTACGAGTCGCGCGGGTTCACCGAGTCCGACGGGAAGATCGTCTACCGGATCGACTCTGGCACCACGTGAGGGTGAGTGGGACTGTGAAAGTGGAGCGCTGCGAGGAGTGCGGCAGCCAGATCGTCATCGGGCTCGGATGCGACTGCCCGCCGGGCTCGTCCGCTTCGGCGGCCCCTCGTTCGGCGAAGACGTCCGTGAAGAGGGAGTGGCGTGCTCATCCGGATGACACGATCCTGATCTCCCCAGGGCAGTGCGCGCACCTGCCCGGTTGGTGCGACCACATGACCGAGGACGACGTACGGCCCCCGCGGTGGGGGTGGATCCCGAACCCTCCGCATGGGCTCTGGGGGCGGTTGAGCAGTACCTACCCGGCGACTGCCACCGTGGGCAATCCGAAGCGGATGGCCGTGCGGCGGTGCACCACCTGTGAGGCGAACCTCGCCCAGGGATGACCGCTGCCCTCCAGCACCACTGTGCTCCGGCTTCGGTGGGCGCGGCCGTACCTGCCGACAGCCGCGCCCGCCTACGTCTGGATCAGCAGGGTCAGTAGGCGATGACGAGCCGCACAGACGGCCGGTCGATCACGGCTGCGTCGGCGAGGTCGCTGTCCGGCGTGTCCGCGGGGTAGGCGGTGATCGCGGGTTCGACGGTCCTGGCCGGGCTCCAGGCACGGATCTGCGCGCAGATCCGCTCGGCGAGTTCGGCGCCGACCGGGCCGTAGCCGACGGCTCCCAGCCGGAACCGGGATTCGGTGGCCAGCGGGTCGGCGGTGCGCTCCAAGGTGAGGTAGGCGATGGAGTCAGCCTCGACGAGGGCTGGGCTGAGGGCGGGTGAGGCGGGGCGGTGCAGGCCGGCTTCCAGTGCCGCGGGCTTCGCGGTGATGCGGCAGGTCGCTCGTTCGGTGGCGCTCAGGCGCAGCCAGACGCCGTCGAACGACTCGACGGAGCCGACCATCGCGTCCGTCCAGACGACCGACTTCGGTCGGGTGAGGGCGTCGCGCAGCAGTTCTGGGGCGATGGGCTGGTCCTCGTCCCAGTAGAGCCTGACAAGTCGGTTGTCGTCGATGTAGCCGTTCCGCTCGCCGTCCTGGCCGATCACCGGGAGGAAACCGCACATCCTCACGGAGTCGGACCGCATCCGGTCCTTCTCCCGTCGGAACGCCACGGACCTGGACAGCCCGCGCCATCGCAGCGGGACCACGAGTCGTCCACCGACCGCGAGCTGGTCCCACCAGGCCGCGGGGAGGTCCCACATGCCGACCGCCGCGATCATTCGGTCGTAGGGGCCGAACTCCGGGGCGCCGAGGGCACCATCTCTCGTGACCACGCGAACGTCGGCGTACCCGTTCGCGTCCAGCATCCGGCGGGCGTAAGCCGTCACGTCGGGGGCGATGTCGCACGTGGTGACCTGTCCGGACTTGCCGGTGAGGTGCTTGAGCAGGGCGGCGTTGTAACCGGTGCCGGCCCCGATCTCGAAGACGTGGTCGCCTTCGCGGACGGCGAGCTGGACCAGCATGAAGTGCACGACGTCGGGCTGGGAGGCGCAGCTCAGTGGGAGTGCGTCCTCGTCGGGGTTCTCCTTGATGGTCACGCTCTTGTTGGCGTACGCCTCCTGGAGGGGCGCGTCGGGGAGGAAGGCGTGGCGGGGCACGGTCCGCATGGCGGTTTCAACGCGTGCGTCGCGGGGGCCAGAGACGTCCTGCTGCAAAATGGCGTCAACCAGGCGGTTGCGCAGGTCCTCGGGGGAGGCGCCGGTGGTGGTGTTCGTCGCGTCCTTCCGGAAGGTGCCCGGCCGTGCGTACGGCAGGGGCAGATCGTACTCAGGTGATCTGGTGCGGGGTGCGGTTCGCGAGCGTCATCCCGCCAGGAGCAGGCAGCGGTCCCAGGGGGCGGTGGTCGCCGTGTTGACGGGGTCGGTGAGACGGACCAGGTGAATGCCCGATGTGCCGTCCATGAGGCCGACGCCGTCCGGCAGTCCGCTGTGGTCCAGGTGCTCGTCGAGCCGGGCTCGCAGACGGGGCAGACGCGCCGCGAGTTCGTCGTCGACGGCATCGGCGGCGGCACGGGAGGCGGTCTGTATGAGCCCCGCCCAGCCGTGGCAGAGGGATGCGTCGGTGAGCTGGGCGAGCTGCTGGTCATCGGCCAGGCATCCGGCAAGGGCCTGTTCGGCCCGGCGTTGCCGGTCGCGGTCGCCGAGGGCGATGCCGACGAGTTGTTGGGCACGAGCGATGCCGGGGGTGCCATAGCACCAGGACGGACGTCCCGGTACCGAATGCTGGAGAGCGCCGCGTCGGTGATCGGCCCGGGTGACCAGGCCCGGCCACCAGGCGCGCGAGCCCGTACCGTCGCGCCACTGGTCGAGCCAGCCGCATATCCGGATGATGGCTCGTTTCTGTCCGGGCACCGTGTGGCCGTGGCGCACGGCGGTGGCCAGCAGCGCGAGAGGTCCACTGATGCCGTGGGCCAGACCGAGGTTTCCGTGTCCGCCGGGCCACCGCGGCGACGGGCGCAGGTCGGGGCTGTCGCTGCTCCACCAGCCGGGCAGGAGCTGGGACTCGACGGTGATCGGTTCGGTCAGCCGCACCAGATAGGCGAGGACGTCTCGTAGTTCCGTCCGGTGACCGCGGTGCAGGTGGTAGACCCCCAGGCCGGTCAGTCCGCTGATGAGGTCGTATTCGCCCAGGCTGGGCGGTGCGCCACGGTCGATGCGGGCGTTCGCCCGCTTGAGGCGGTCGCGAGTGACGTCGGCGAGGTGTGAGTCCAGGGTCGCCAGGGCGCGGGTGCCGGTGTCCGTGTGCGTGAAGCTGAGGACGTACGCGACGGCTGGCGCGCCCTCGTACAGGCCGCATGCCTCCGGGGCGGCCTGTATCGGGCCCTTGACCATGGCAGCGGCCCACGGCCGGAGCGCATCCGTGTCGTCTTCGCCGGTGTGGGATCTGACGGCGTGCAGCAGGGCGGCTCCCGCCGCGCCGGAGTACAGCGACTGGCCCCAGCCGGGCCTGGTGGGTGTGGGCGACGCGTCGTGGTTCATGGGTGGCTCTCCCCCAGCCGGGCGGTCCACTCGAGAGCGGACTGACGGGCCAGGCGCCGGCAGATCCGCTCGTCCTCCCGGTCCAGGCCGCGCAGCCGGTTGTGGTGCATGTGCAGCAGGGACTCCAGAACCGAGTCGAGGTCCATGTCCTTGGCGAGGTGCTCGCGATACAGCGTCAGGGCCACGGCACGGTGGTGCCACGCGTGTGCGAGCGCTTCGCCCCAGCCGCGGGCGCGGGGCGTGGTGTGGCGAACGAGTTCGATGGTCTGGTCTCTGACGCCTCGCTCGACTCGGGCCGGAGGCGCGGGACGGTTGGCCAGCCAACGCATGCCCTCGTCGGGACCGAGCAGGCCGCAGGCGATGTCCACCATGCCGGCCGCGGCCAGTGCGCGTCCGTCGAGGCCGTCGCCTCCCAGGCCCTGCAGGGCGGCGAGGGCGTAGGCCGAGTCGGCGGTGAACACCGCCTCCGCACCGCGCAGGGCGGGGCCGGGGCCGGGGCCGTAGCGGCCGATCTCCGGGGTGTACGTGTCGAACACGAGCCTGCTGCTGAGCCCCTCGTGGCGCAGCCCGGCGGCCCATCGGGCGACAAGCTCGGTGTGAGCGGAGTACTGCCCAGGGCTTCGGGTGCGGATGCGCAGGCGCAGGTGGTCGGGGTCGTGCGGAGAGCGGTAGCGGACGAACCACCACTCGGGTCCGCCCTGGAGCTGGGCCATGAACCGCGCGAGCTGGGTGCCGATCAGCTCCTCGATCTGCTCGGGGTGCGTGTAGATCTTGGCGTTCAGCCAGGGTGCCCACACCGACCCCGGTACGGGCCCGAGGGTGCTGTTGGTAAGCACAGAGAGGGGGCCGGAAAGCGGGTTAGGGGCCGGCGGGCTGGTGCTGGTCATCGGCAGGGCGATCTCGTGGACGTGACCGCCGATCCAGCCGTAGCTCTCCTCGGGCGGCGCCTCGGTGAGCACGGCCTGGTCTTCCCTGGCCAGGTGGGCGCGCAGGACGGCGACGTGGGCGGGCACGTCGAGCCGTAGTCGCCGTGTGCGGTCGTCCTCCCGCAGCTCGACGGCATCGTGGCAGTGCCACCGCTTCCGCCAGCGGCCGAGGGCGTTCGCCCACTCCTGGGTGTCCGTACCCCGGCCGGGGAGGGCGTCGGCGGTCAGGTTCCAGCGGCCAGGAGAGAGGATCACGCGCCCGTAGCGGACGCGTGGCAGGAACGGTAGCCGTGCGCCGTGCGGGCCCCAGTCGAAGCCGGTCCAGGCAGGGCCGAAGGCGCGGGTCAGGTGCGCCAGGAACCGGGCCAGGGGCGGAGGTTGCTTGTCCAGGGCCATGGCATGGAAGACCTGCGGGTCCACGACGCGGCGGCGGGAGATGCTGACCAGGTACAGGCGAGTGTGCGTGGCCGTGACCGCGAGGTCATCGACGTCGATGAGCGTCGGCACGGTGTCGGCAGGGCTGCGGTGCTCGCCCAGTGGAATCACGTGCGGGAGATAGGCGGGGATGCGGGCGACGTTCTCGGTGTGCGGGTATAGCGGCGGGAAGGAGAGCTGCGCGGTCAGCGCGTTCTCGACGCTCACGGGGACCTGACGGTAGATCTCGTCGAGTCCCGAGCCAGTGGCGACCGGTGAGAACCGGGACGTGAGCGTTCCCGCGGCGCGGGCCGGCGTCACGGTGAGCGTGAAGTCCCCACGCTCCAACGCGGGCAGACTGTCGGCGTGCAGGCGCGCGCACATCTCCACGTGAGGCGGCGCCTCCCGCGCGGCCATCGTCTCGTCGGCCAGGCGGTCGATCATGTCGGCAGTGAGGACGATCTCCCTGCCACCGTCGGCCAGGGCCTGCCAGGCCAGGGCCAGCAGCCGCTCGTCCCGCTCGGAGACCACCGGTG
Organism: Streptomyces sp. NPDC013157; assembly: GCF_042899865.1. Classification (NCBI taxonomy): domain Bacteria; kingdom Bacillati; phylum Actinomycetota; class Actinomycetes; order Kitasatosporales; family Streptomycetaceae; genus Streptomyces; species Streptomyces sp. NPDC013157. The sequence continues at coordinate 232,747 of NZ_JBIBAK010000021.1, forward strand.
GCGGCGCGGTCATGCGGCTGCCGGGGTACTCGGCCGGGTAGCCGAGCCCGGACGCCGCGTCGAGGACCTCCTTGACCGGCACCAGCGTGCCGGTGCCGTACCGCTCCCAGAACGCGACCTGGTACTCCTTCCACACACCCTGACCCGCCGGTCGGCGCGTCAACCGCAGCAGCGCATCGGCGGCCCGCCCCATCTCGCGCGCGACGCTCTCGGGGATCCGTACGTCGGCGTCCAGCCGCAGGTCGATGGCGAGAGGGCTTCGGCCCGCGCCGGAGAGCCGACGCAAGAGCGGCGTCAGCGCCTCCCGTTGGGGCGCCTGGCGGTTCGCGGGAAGCCGGTTGTGCTCGTGCATGGCGCGTCGCACCGCTTCCAGTTCGTGTAGGACCCGCGCGGCCTCCGGCACGGTACCGACGTCCACGCCGTGCAGTCGCTCGATCAGGTGGGACAGCGGATCGGTGTCGGTCATCGGCGGGCGCAGGCTGGTGATCAGGAACTTCTCGCGCACCAGCGTGCCGAGCAGTGCGGTGATATGGCGTGGCTCGGTTCGGGGAAAGGCGGAGGCCAACTTCTCGGCGAGAGCGGCGAAGCGGACCGGCTCGCGCGCGAGGTCCTCGATCCAACGGACCGCGCTGGTGCGCCGGACGGTGGCCCCCATCGGTCCGCCGTGCGGGACGTGCAGGCGTCCGCCTCGGCGTGCCGCCAGGTTGTTCAGGACCACGTCCAGGCGTTCCAGCAGGTCGGGGCTCGCCTCCAGACGAGCGACGACGTCGTCCAGCCACTCGGTGTCCACCCGCGCCACGGCCCGGTGTGCGTCTCCCCATCTCGCGTACGGGGTGGAACCCACGCCGACCGGCGCCACCCCGGCGAAGAGGCCGAACGGGGTCGGCCGCCCGGTGGCTCGCAGCGCGTAGCGGACGGTGGCCAGGGCGGCGCGCCGGACCTGCTTGGGACGTGCCGGCTGCCCCGCGCGGATCGCGTCGACCCGCGTGGCAAGATCGCCGCTCGTCTGCCGGACGGCGTCGGCGAACCCCTCGTCGGCCCACACCTGCTTCAGCCATCTGCGGCAGGCGTCCGTGTCGGCCGGATCGGGCCACCATCCCGGCAGGCTCGTCAGCGGCATCGCGGCGGCCCGGAGCAGGGCCGTGCCCGTGTGCTGGTAGAGCTTTCCGTCACTTCCCATTTCCAGTGCCTCCGCCATAGTGCTGTGACCGGGGCGGGGCCGGGAGCGAAAGTGCCCGCCGGCCCCGCGTACGAGCCGCTGTCAGACGGCGCTCGCGCAGGACGAGGCGCAGGACGGCTTGCAGCCGTCACCGGTGTCGCACGCCCTGGGAAGCAGGTCGGCGTCGACCTCCGTGATGATGGTGAGGTCGATGTCGAAGGGGTCGGCGGGTTCGTCGAAGGCGCCTGCCCCGACGGACGCCTCGGCGCCGGCTGTTACCGGCGGTGGCGCGCTGATCGGGCTGAGTGTGGTTGCGGTCATCGCACTTCCTCTCGTGTCTGAAGGGTTCGAACGGTTCGTCGTACTGCTGGCCGGCCGGTGTGCGGCTCGCCGCGCCGTACACCGGCCGGGTTCCTGCATTCGCACCTTGCGGTGCGGTCCCTCTCCGGCTGATCGGATTCCGTGGGGGACGGGGATTCGGAGCATCCGGAGAGGGAGTCGAGGACGCGGGCCGTAGCTACCGGATCTGGCCTGCGTAGAGCGTGGTCAGCGCTGTGCCGGTCACCAGGACGGGCAGGAACAGCACTTGGAAGGCGCCGAAGCCGAACCGGCCGACATACTTCGCTGGGTGCCGCAACACCAATCCGATCTGGTCGAGTAGTTGCCGCAGAGGCCGCCGCCGCATGGTGGTCATCACGCCGCCGTCCTCCGTAAGAGCGTCGGGTCGGCGGCGTCGACGACCGCCCACGGCGTCGTGATCACCGCCCCGGTCCGGGCCTGCCAGGCTGCGAGGTTCGTCCTGTCCTCCTCCAGATGCCCCAGCATCACGAGCAGAGGGGTGACGATCCCTGCCGCCCTCCCCTGCTCGACCACGGCCAGGGCGTTGTGCCAGCCCTCGCACAGGGCGCGGCTCTCGAACGGTGCCGCTCGGTCGACGTATGTCTCGACCGCCTCCCAGCCGGCATCGGCGACGTACCGCCGAGTGCTGACCACGCTGTGGTCGGCGATCTCACCGAGCGACGCGGGCAGGCAGGCGTACAGCACCAGGCGCGTGCCCGGGGGCACCTCGTGCGGTGCGGTCTGCCTCGCACTGCCGCTCATTCCGAGTTACCTCCAGCCGGTTGTGGTCGAGACGCCAAGGGCCGGCGCCTCGAAGAAGAGCCTCGCTGGGGGCGGCCGACGGCGGTACGCCGTCAGGACGCCGTTCGTCCGCCGTCCGGCGGCGCGCGAAGAGGCGGAGCTGCGGCGTACCGTCGCGGCTCACGGATGGCGAGGCTGATCGGTCCAGTGCCCAACCGGAAACGAGAGCGGCGATGGACGCGGTAGATGAAGAGCGCCTCTGCAGGCAGACACCGATAAGGCGTCATTGGGTGAAGCTGGCCGACTGCGCCGAGCCTTCGGGCCTCGCGCGGCGACACGTACACGAGTCCCTCAAGGGACGTGCCTCACCGGAGCGCGTCGACGACGCCGTTCTGGTCGCCTCGGAATTGGTGGGCAATGCGGTCAGACACACCGCCGGCGGACCGGACTGCATGTGCGTGGAGGTCTACCGGGACGTAGCGGTACTGCGAGTCCACGACGCGGGACGGGATGTCTCCAAGGTCCAGGCGCGATCAGCGCAGGCGGCGCTGGATGAGCTGACGGGAAGTGGTCTCGGACTGCTGCTCGTCGGGGCGCTGGCCTCCGAATGGTCGGTCCGGCCGACCGCGATCGGTAAGGAAGTGGTCGTGGTCTTTCCTCTTGATGCCCGTGGGCTACCCGAGCGGGACGCTCTTTTGTACATCCCAGCGGTACGTCCGCCCCTCGCGGCGGAGCTCCACCAGCTGAACGGCGGACACAGAGAGCTCGACAGCGGGGAGAACACGAAGACCTGAGACCGCCTCTACGACGGGGGCGGCGGGGCGCCGACGGTTGTTGTAGGCGAGGCTCAAGTGCGGTCGGAAAGCGGACGTCGGCTTCTTCGGGGCGAGACCGGCGCTGCTTCCCGCCTTGGCTAGCGCGTGGTGCAGCCGAAGCAGGGGTTCCCACGGGCCGAGGGACAGGCGGACGGCACCGCGGGAGCCGGCCAGCGGCATGGCGCGTATGGAGAACGCGGGCGGCAGCAGCGCCTCGACGTCCCGCGCCAGGCTGTCCAGCTGATCGGGGGCGACAGCGCTCGGCCTGCCCACGCGGGCGAGGGTGATGTGCAGTCCGTCCGTCGGAACCGGGTCGAGGCCGAGAGGCGCCAGCTCCTCCTGGCAGTGTCCGGCGAGGGTCCCGAGCGGCTGGTCGTCCGGGAAGGTCAGCATCCAGTAGTACGCCCGGCTGCCGTCCGACCAGCCAGGGCGTGCCCAGTGATCGGTCATCTCGTCGAGTGCGCTGAACGCCGCCCAGTCGTGGGCCGCGGTGACCGCCGGATCACGCGTGTCGGCCGGAGGCTCGGCGGGGAACGCGGCGGGATCGGCGCTGAGCAGGGGCACCCGTCGAACTCCTTCGGCTTCACACCGCCCCGGCGTACGACGACACCGACGGCGCCTACGACGCGGATGACGCCATGACCATGACGGCTGGCTGCGAGCTCCAGGCCCGGAACTCCTCGCCATAATCGCGCACCGCCGGGTGATCACGCCACGGCCCGGCCTGCTCGCGCAGGTCACGGGAGCGTTGGTAGACGGAGCTGATCGGGGTGTCTCCGCACAGCCGTAGGGCCTCACCGCCGAGCGCCATCGCGTGGTCGATGTCGGGCGTGCGCTGCTGCAGCAGCGCGGTGGCGACGTCGAGGCGTACGAGCGAACGGCTCCAGGAGGAGGTCGAGTGCTCCACCAGATCGTCGATGTGCTCGGCGTCACGTAGTACCTGGGCCGTGTTACGCAGGGCCACGTGTGACGTGACGGCGTTGGCCAGCGTCCGGGCCCGTCCGTACGGCTCGAAGGAGATGCAGGAGGTGAGCCCGACGGGTACCTCGTGGAGGTCGGAGAGGCGGAGGGCCTGTCCGATGGCCTGCTCGACGGCACGCCGGTCGCCGGTCTTACCGAGGGCTCGGGCTCGGCCGTTGGCGAGCAGGCGGATGGACTGGGCGTGGCGTGGCGCGCGCTCGACGGCCGCGGCGGCGCAAGCGTCGGCCTCGTCGTACCGGCCGGCGTAGTAGAGGCCGAAGGAGAGGGTCCCGCGCGCCCAGAGCTCTGTGTCCAGGTCGCCGATCTCACGGCTGAGATCGCGGGCTTCGGTGCAGTACGCCTCCGAGAGCGCGAAGTCGCCCGTGTTCACCGCCATGTAGCCGAGCAGGCCGGAGGCGCGAGCGGCGAGGCGGAAGAGCTCGCGGCGTGTGCCTGGGGGCTGGCGACCGTCGAGGAGGGTGTGGGCGAGCTGCCGCACCTGGCGAGCCTGGGGGCGCAGGGCGTACGGCCCGTCCTGCTCGTACCGGCCGGCAATGCCCTCCAGGGAGGAATCCAGGAACGCGAGCGTCGCGTCGTCAGCGTTGCTGGCCGTGAGCTGCCGGGTCCGGGCGACGATGTCCAGGGGATTCTCGTCGTCCTCTCGTGGCGGAAGAGGACTCGGCGCTTGCTGGCGTGCGGGCGGCTCCTCGGAGCGGCCGGACTCGGAGTCGCCGTCGTACACCGCGGAGAACAGCTCGGACACCGGTCTGCCCAGCATGTGCTCCAGCACCCGGCAGGCGTCAGGACGGGGCAGAGTCAGTAGCTCCCCGCCGTACCAGCGGTCGAACTGGCGCGGAGAGACCTGGAGGGACGCCAGGCGAGGGTCTCGGTCGAGCTCCGCCAGCCGCACGGCGGCCCGCTCGTACTGGGCGGCGAAAGCCTCGTGCGTCGTCAGGTGCCGTTGCTGGAGCAGCTGCCGAAGCAGCGTTGTCCGTGGCATGGCCCACCCTCCTGATTCGGCGTGCGGGACCGACGTGGAGGCGCGCGCCGGTGACGGGGTCGTGGCGAGGCATCGCCCAGCGGTCTGCTGCGGCGCGCACCCGTACGAACGCGCGTCGTGACTCCTGACAGCATGCCGACGCAACCACCAACTAGGCAATATGTCTTGAGAAGTTGACCCGTACGGGCTTGTCGAGGCGGCGCCGGTACGGAGAGACTTTCGGCATGGCCTTGAAGAGAAGCCTGGTCCCGCAGTCGGTCTACCGGCGACAGCTCGCGGCACGGCTGAAGGAACTGCGTGACGCGACCGGGCTCACCCTCACCGAGGTCGCCGACCAACTGGAGGTCAACCAGGGGTCACTGAGTCGGATCGAGAACGGCGAACGCGGCACGACGCCGGTCCTCGTCCGCGCTCTGCTGGACCTGTACGGCGTCGAGGACGAAGACCGGCGCGCCGACGTGCTCGACCTCGTGCGAGCGGACAAGGAACAGCAGAAGCCCTGGTGGCGGAAATACTCGACAGTGCTCACCCCAACCCGCTACGACGGGTACCTCGCACTGGAGGCCGGCGCGACGCACCTCGCCAGCTACCAGCCGATGCTCGTGCCAGGGCTGCTCCAGACCGAGGACTACGCACGTGCCGTGATCTCCCAGATGAGGAAGGACCTGTCCCCGCCACAGGTCGAGTCCCTGGTCAGGGTCCGCATAGAGCGACAGAACAGCCGCCTGGGTGGCGAGGCCCCCGCCAGACTCTGGGCGATCCTCGACGAAGCCGTGCTGCGCAGGACGGTCGGCTCTGCAGAAGTGATGCGCGACCAGCTGCGGAAGCTGGTAGAGGCGAGCGAGCAGTCGAACGTCACCGTGCAGCTGCTGCCGTTCTCGCTCGGAGCACATCCCGGGCTGTACGGCCCGTTCGTCATCCTGACCTTCCCGCATCCCACGCCGGACCTGGTGTGGCTGGAGAACCCCAAGAACTCCGTGTATCTGGAGTCCCCGGAGGACGTGGACAACTACACGGAAATCTTCGATCAGTTGAGAGACAGCGCCCTCGACCCGTCGGAGACTCGCACCCGCATCGCACGCATCAGCAAGGAGCTCGAACGGTGAGCACGCCCAGCATGGCCGCCCCGCACGACGTCACGACAGCCCAGTACGACGTCGACCTCGCGCACGCGCGGTGGCGGAAGAGCTCGTACAGCGGAGGTGCGAACGACTGCGTGGAAGTCGCGGAACTGGACGAGGGCGCCGCAGTGCGCGACTCCAAGGACATCAGCCGCCGTCCGTTGCAGTTCTCGACGGCGGCGATGCGCGCGCTGGTCAACGGGATCGCTAACGGGTCGATCATTGACCGTTGATGCCGAAAAGCGAGCTGGCGCGTGAGAAGGAGCGGTGACAGCCGTCGTGGTGGGCGCAGGTGTCCCGGTCTCAGGACGGGCGTGGCCCTGTCGGAAAACCTTGGCGACGGTGTCCCGGGCGCCCTTATAGTCCGGGAATGATCGAAATACCGACCTTCACGGCTTGGATGGAGGAGAACCGGGCCCAAGGCTTTCCCAACGAGGCAACTGCGTGGGCGGTCTACAACGACCGGATGCATGAGGGCATGCAGGCCCTCTTCGCACATCCAGAGGTCGCGGCGAATCGTTACGAGGCTGCCGTAGCCGAGACCGCGGCGACCACCTTCCTCGAATCCATCTTCGGCACCGCCTGGATGAAGGAGAAGTTCCCCCTCGCCGACAACCGGGAGGAGCTCGGTCCTTGGGTGCAGCAGGCCCGGCAGCGCCAGGAACTCGCTAGGAGGGTGTTCGAGTTCCAGGGCGAACCGTGGTTCGCCGACTTCCTCTCCTACACCAAGACGAACGATGTCGTGTCGGCGATCTTCGAAGCAGACGTCCTCCAGACCCTCATGCGCATGCCAGCCGGCATCGCCAGGGTGACGGAGTCGGGAGTCAAGGGCCAGGACTTCGACATCCTCCTCAACTTGGCGAACATCGGTGACGTTCCCGTCGAGGTGAAGTACAAGCAGGACGACACGCCCTTCTCCCAGGCCACGGTCCGAAATACGGTCAAGGGCGCGGTCAAGCAACTGCCACGGGGCAAAATCGGGTGGCTGTTCATCCACGTCCCGACGGCCTGGGTGCGCCCCGGTCGCGCGGCCGAATATCACGAGGCGCTCTACGAGGCACTCAGGCAGACGTCGCGGATCGCTGTCGTCTTCACCGCCATCGACAAGCCCTTCCACGATGAAGAGGCGGGAAAGATCCGTCACCGGAGATTCTGGGACCTTTACAAGGACGATGGCGCGTCGCAGGAATTGTGGGGTGCTGCCCTCCTGCTACGGGATCTCTTGCACAAGCGCTGGGACTTCTTCGCTCCGCGTGCGCCGTTCTGATGTGCGCGGCCCGCATCGTCTCTATTGCGCCCAGTCCCAGACGGTGGCACGAGGCTGGGCGCCGATCTCGGACATGAACGAGTCGGTGCCGTCCGGCGGAACTGGGTTCTGCTTGGAGGCCAGCTCGGGCGCGCACACCTGCCAGTACAGGGTCCGGCTCCCGTACGGGGTGATACCCGCGTCCTGAGTGAGCATCTTGACCGGGCCGTCCACTTCGTCGGGGTACTCGCCGTCGGCATGCTTGGGCGTGTACAAGGTCTGGAATTTCTGGGTGATGGAGATTACTGCGGTGTCGGAGCGGTTCTCGTAGGCGGTCATGACATTCACACACTTGTTCGTCGCGTCGCCGTCGTGCCATTCGGTCAGGGCGACCGATCCCTGAGGAGCGCGGGCCGGGGCTGTCGCGGGCGTCGAGGAGACAGCCGGTGTGGGAGTGGCCGAAGTGCGGCTGGCTGCAGGCGTCGGCGTCGATGTGGGGGTGGACGTGACGGTCTGAGTGACCGTGACCGTGGGGGCTGCTGCAGCGGGCTGCGGGGCGCGGCTGCTACAGCCAGCGGCGAGTAGTGCGCCCGCGCAGGCGGCTATGACAGGAAGGAACCGGCGGGTCATGTCTGCCTTTCACGTTCAGCGAGATCGCGGCAGGCGCTGCTCGGCCGGTTTCTGTGGGGGACGAAAGCGGAGGGTCGCCACCTGACATTCCGTACGACGCGGATCATAGCGGCGGGTCGACCGCTCCAGCGGCCGGACCTCACTGAGTACCGCCGCCGTTTGAGGCCCCGGCCCGAGTCAGCGTTCGTAACTTCAGCGCGGGCTATTGCTGTGTCAGCATGCCCTTGCGGTTCAGCGCGTTCATGAGCTCGGTGCGTGCCTCAAGGAAGGCATCGCGCGCCCCGGACAGGTCGGCCATGGCCTGCTTGTACCGTTCGGGGTCGGTGCGCTTCCACTCTGGCGGAACCTCAACGTACACCGGTGGGCTAGGTCCGTCTTCTGGGGTGAACATGCCGTCGAGCTCGGTGTTTAGCTGGCCAAGGCTCTCTGTGAACGCGGAGTACACGCGCCCAATTTCCTGATCGAGGAACTCGACATCGTCAGACAAGATCTCCCTCAGAGCCTCTTCGACAGCATCGGTTACCTCCACCCTCACCCGGCGCATCGGCGGCCGGCTTTGCATGAACCGAAGCCACGGCGCATCGAAGGGCATCGCAACGAGGATCCGCTGCGCCTTGGCGTGATCTGGAGCACCCGCGGGAGTCTCGTCGGGGGCGACCGCCATGCTGCTGTCATCGGCTGCCGGGGATCCAATGGCCATCCACCCGGCGGAAAGTCTGCGATGGGCTTCCGGGGCGCTCCAGAACACTGTCCGGTCTCCACGCCGCACTGGGACAGCAAGGCCACTGACCGACTTCTCGTCTCTGCCGGTGGGCGCGGGGATCACGAACGGCCGCGCGGCAGCAGGCTGGACCGGGATGTCAATGCTCAGCACGCCCTTGCCGTCGCCGCGGTCGAACCAGGTCAGTTCAAGATCCTGAACCTGGGGGAAAACCCGTTCATCGATCAGTTTGCGATACGTATCCGTGTTGACCAGCGTCCGCGGCACCGGGGTGACCTCGGACACTGTCTCCACCGCGTTGGCGGTCCTCGTCTTAAAACCGATGATGAGGAGTCCGCCAGTGGAGGTGTTGGCGAAGGCGGCTACATCCTTGACAAGCTCTTCTTTGTGGTGGGCCCCCTTGTCGAGCATGTACGGCCCGGACTCCACGTCTATCCAGCCGCACTCTTCCAGACCTATGAGCGCCTCTAGGTCACCGGCCCTGAGCGCTATGCGCACGTCGTCAATATTCACCACACCCAGCATGTACGGCCCGGTCGGCGACGTAAACGCCCCAGGCCGCGCAGAGTCCCGGTTGGACCCTCGGAGAGCGCCGAAGCAGGGAGCGTTGGTCGGTTTTGAACCCTCTACTCGGTGGTCGGTATGCGGGCTGCCAGGTAGGCACTCCAGTCATCTTTGGAATATTTCACCCACCTCTGAGAGGTACTGGGGTGTATGCCGAAGATGTCGGCGACCACGATGGGCGCGAGGCTGGTGACATCGTTGACATCAACACCGACCCGGCACTGATCGGAAGGGACAAGCGGAACGACACCACCCCTGTGGAGACCAGGGTGCTGCGTCCGCAGGGCAACATCGAGATTCACTGAGCCTTTTCAGCGTTGCCGCTCCAGGGTGAGGACGGCTTTGGCGATTGACGTCATTCGATTCGGGCTGCACCGGGACCTGCGGAAGATCCGCC
>NZ_JBIBAK010000022.1:0-230837 GCF_042899865.1 Streptomyces sp. NPDC013157
GCGTTGACTTTTGGCACGCTGTTGAGTTCTCAAGGAACGGTCGCTTCCTTTGTACTCACCCTCTCGGGCTTTCCTCCGGGCTTCCCTTCGGTGTTCCAAACTCTATCAGTGTTTTTCCGTCTCCCTGACCACCCTCCCGCAGGCATGCGGAAGATGATCCCGAGTTAGGATCTGACAAGTTTGAGTGCTGCTGAGTTACGGCGCTTTACCGCACCGCTTGGCCCCAAGCAGGAGTACGACTGTACACGGAGCCTCGAAGGCCGCGCAAATCGAATAGGCTGGTGGTCTAGACCACTACCTGGTAGCTTCCATGCGGAACCGCCACTTCATATGACATACGCTGCTGCTCAGTGCCGTCCGAACAGCCAGTGACGGCCCGTACGCAGCTCCACTTCCGGGAGGCTTCCCATGACCACCGTGACGTCCCCGCTCGCAGGACGCGCCATCGGACTGGCCGCCGTGCCGGATCCGGTCTTCGCCGGGGCCATGGTCGGCCCGGGCACGGCGATCGACCCCGTGCGTGAGCCTTCCGAGGTCGTGGCACCCGTGGACGGCGTCATCGTCTCTCTGCACCCGCACGCGTTCGTCGTCGTGGACGAGAGCGGCCACGGCGTGCTCACCCACCTCGGTATCGACACCGTGCAGCTCAACGGGCAGGGCTTCGAACTGCTGGTCAACAAGGGTGACACCGTCACTCGCGGCCAGGGCGTCGTGCGCTGGAACCCGGCCGCGGTCGAGGCCGCCGGCAAGTCCCCGGTCTGCCCTGTCGTGGCCCTGGAGGCGACGGCCGACGCCCTCTCCGCCCTCCGCGAGGACGGTGACGTGAAGGCCGGCGACAGCCTCTTCGCCTGGAACTGACTCCTCTATAGCTACTGACTGCTCTGTATATGGCTACGTAGCTGACGACCACGACAACCACCGCGGCGGCGGGACCCGCCGCACTATCGGAGACGGTGAGATGGAGACAACGCTGCGAGGCGTCGGCGTGAGCCACGGTGTGGCGATCGGCGAGGTTCGGCACATGGGAACGGCGGTGCTGGAGCCGCCTGCCAAGCAGATCCCCGCGGAAGAGGCGGAGCGGGAGCAGGGGCGTGCCCGTCAGGCCGTGGATGCCGTGGCGGCCGACCTGATGGCGCGCGGCAATCTGGCGGGCGGCGAGGCCCAGGCGGTGCTCGAGGCGCAGGCCATGATGGCGCAGGACCCCGAGCTGATGTCCGACGTGGACCGGCGGATCGCCGTCGGCAGCACTGCCGAGCGTGCCGTGTACGACGCGTTCGCCGCGTACCGCGAGCTGCTGGCCGGAGCGGGCGAGTACCTCGCCGGCCGGGTGGCCGACCTGGACGATGTGCGGAATCGTATCGTCGCCCGGCTGCTGGGTGTTCCGATGCCGGGTGTCCCGGACAGTGACGAGCCGTACGTGCTGGTGGCGCGGGATCTGGCGCCCGCGGACACGGCGCTCCTCGACCCGACGCTGGTGCTCGGTTTCGTGACCGAGGAGGGCGGGCCGACGAGCCACAGCGCGATCCTGGCGCGGGCACTCGGGGTGCCGGCCGTGGTGGCGCTGCCGGGTGCCGGTGAGCTCGCCGAGGGCACCGTGGTCGCCGTGGACGGCAGCACCGGCGACATCTTCGTGAACCCGAGTGCGGAGAAGAAGGCGGCGCTGACCGCGGCGGCCGCCGAGCGGAAGGCGGCGCTGTCCGCCTCGACCGGCCCTGGCGCGACCGCGGACGGGCACAAGGTGCCGCTGCTGGCCAACGTGGGCGGCCCGGCGGACGTGCCCGCCGCGGTGGAGGCCGGTGCCGAGGGCGTCGGTCTGTTCCGTACCGAGTTCCTGTTCCTTGACGACAGCAAGAGCGCTCCTTCCGAGGAGAAGCAGGTCGAGGCCTACCGTCAGGTGCTGGAGGCATTCCCCGAGGGCCGGGTCGTGGTACGGGTGCTGGACGCGGGCGCGGACAAACCGCTGGACTTCCTGACGCCGGCGGACGAGCCGAACCCGGCGCTGGGCGTGCGTGGTCTGCGGACGCTGCTCGACCACCCCGAGGTGCTGCGCACCCAGCTGACGGCGTTGGCGAAGGCGGCCGAAGGGCTGCCCGTCCACCTTGAGGTCATGGCACCGATGGTGGCGGACCGTGCCGATGCGAAGGCGTTCGCGGACGCCTGCCGGGAGGCGGGGCTGCGGGCCAAGTTCGGCGCGATGGTGGAGATTCCGTCGGCCGCGCTGCGGGCGCGCTCGGTCGTTCAGGAGGTCGAGTTCCTTTCGCTGGGCACGAACGACCTTGCCCAGTACACGTTCGCCGCTGACCGTCAGGTCGGTGCGGTGTCCCGGTTGCAGGATCCGTGGCAGCCCGCGCTGCTCGACCTGGTCGCGCTGTCGGCGGAGGCGGCGCGCGCCGAGGGCAAGAGCTGTGGCGTGTGCGGTGAGGCCGCGTCGGATCCGCTGCTGGCCTGTGTGCTGACGGGTCTGGGTGTCACCTCCCTCTCCATGGGCGCGGCGTCGATTCCCTATGTCCGGGCGATGCTGGCCAAGTACACGCTGGCCCAGTGCGAGCGGGCCGCGGCGGCCGCGCGCGCGACGGACAGCGCGGACGAGGCCCGTGTGGCGGCTCAGGCGGTGCTGTCCGGCGAGTAGTCGGCTACGGCCGTGATCGGCTGTCTTTCCAGGGGCGCCCCACCTGTTGGTGGGGCGCCCCTGGCGGTTTCTAGTGGTGGTGGCCGGGGATCGTCTGCTGGTCGCCCAGGTCGGGCGGCGCGCAGTAGTCGACGTCCGATTCCGGTGAGATGAGGTCTCCGGATTCGACGTCGGTGCAGTAGGCGTCGAAGACCTCGCCGGCGGTGAGGGGCCCGAGGTTGTTGCCTCGCAGTCGCCAGCCGTAGACACGGTCGGGGGTGCCGGCAGCGCTGGTGCGCATGACGAGTCCGCCGGGGCTGTTGGTGGCGAGGCCGAGGGCGAGGACGCTGGTGAATTCGAGGGCTTCTGCCTCGTCGAGGAGGGTGGTGCCGTCGCCGTTGCGGTCGGCGTGCAGGACGGTGACGAGGGTTTCGGGTGGTCCGGAGACGCTGCACACGAGGTGCCGGTTGCCTGCCGGGGCGGTGTCGAGGATGCGGGTCAGGAGGTGGGAGGCGCGGGTGAAGGCGGCTCGTCCGATGTCTTCACCGCAGGTGGGGCAGGGTCCGAGGCGGGCGAGGAGGGTGCTGGCGTACTCCCAGGTGGCCTGTCGTACGGCCTCGTCGACGAGGGCGGGGACGAGGTCGGTGAGGGGTCGGCCGTCGTACGGGACGGTGGCGCCGGTGGCCGCGAGTTCGGCGGTGAAGCGGCTGCGGCTGGCCGGGGCGTCCGGGTCGAGGCCGGTGGCTGTGCAGAACTCGGCGTATTCCTCCGGGTCGAACAGGGCGAGTGTGGTGTGGGTGCCCTCGGCGGCGCGGGTCCTGAGGAGGGCTTCGATCTGGCGGAGGTAGGTGAGGTGGTCGTCGAAGGTGAAGGTGCGGTAGCGCCGCATGGCGCGGAAGTCGTGTTCGTCGGTCAGCAGGCCGATGGTGCCGGCGATCTCGCGGCGCAGGACGCGTCGCATGGTCCGGTGGTCGGTGTACGCCATGGTTCCCCCTGTGAGCGGTCGATCAATGCTCACTCACAGTAACCGGCGCCACTGACAACGGGGGCGGACGTCAGGCGCGCTTGCGGGCGAGGTCCTCGAAGTAGGTCAGCAGGTCGAGGTTGTCGATGGAGCCGGGGTTGACGGCCTTTTCCAGGGGTGCGCCCTGGAGGAGGCGCTTGACGGGGACCTCGATGCGCTTTCCGGTGAGGGTGTGCGGGACGCCGGGGACTTCGATGACCTCGTCCGGGACGTGGCGGGGCGAGAGCTGTTCGCGGATGGCCTGCTTGATGCGGGTCAGCAGGGCCTCGTCCAGGACCGCGCCCGGTGCCAGGTGGACGAAGAGGGGCATCCAGTAGCCGCCGTCGGGCTGTTCGACGCCGATGACGAGGGACTCCTTGATCTCGGGGAGGCGCTCGACGACCTCGTAGATGTCGGCCGAGCCCATCCGTACGCCCTGGCGGTTGAGCGTGGAGTCGGAGCGGCCGTGGATGATCACCGTGCCGCGTGAGGTGACGGTGATCCAGTCGCCGTGGCGCCAGACGCCGGGGTAGGTGTCGAAGTAGCTCTCGTGGTAGCGGCTGCCGTCGGGGTCGTTCCAGAAGCGGATCGGCATGGAGGGCATGGGGTTGGTGACGACCAGTTCGCCCACTTCGTCGATGACGGGGCGGCCGGCCGGGTCCCAGGCCTGGAGGTCGGTGCCGAGGCCGGGTGCCTGCAGTTCGCCGGTGTAGACGGGGAGGGTGGGCACGGCGCCCGCGAAGCAGGAGCACACGTCGGTGCCGCCGCTGACGGAGGCGATCCAGAGGTCGGCCCCGCTCGCTGCGAACTCGTCGTGCAGCCAGCGGAAGCCGTCGGGGGGCAGTGGGGAGCCGGTGGTGGCGACGCACTTCACCCGGGAGAGGTCGTGGTCGCGGGAGGGGTGCACGCCGGCCTTGCGGCAGGCCATCACGTAGGCGGCGGAGGTGCCGAAGAGGGTGGCTCCGGTGCGTTCGGCGACGCGCCACTGGGCGCCGGTGTCGGGGTGGCCGGGGCTGCCGTCGTACAGGACGATCGTGGTGCCGGTGAGGAGGCCGGAGACGAGGAAGTTCCACATCATCCAGCCGGTGGAGGTGTACCAGAAGAAGCGGTCCTCGGGGCCCAGGTCGCAGTGCAGGCCGAGCTGTTTGAGGTGTTCGACCAGGATGCCGCCCTGGGACTGGACGATGGCCTTGGGCAGGCCGGTGGTGCCGGAGGAGTAGAGCACCCACAGGGGGTGGTCGAACGGGACCTGTTCGAATGCTGGTTCCGTGTCGGCGGCGGTCAGGGCCGACCATTCCAGGGCGCCTTCGGGGGCCGGGGTGCCGAGCAGCGGGATGTGCACGACGGCGCGCAGTGTGGGCAGTTCGCGGCGGAGTTCGGCGACGGTCTCGCGCCGGTCGTGTTCCTTGCCGCCGTAGCGGTAGCCGTCGACGGTGAACAGGACGACGGGTTCGACCTGCTGGAAGCGGTCCAGGACGCTGCGGGCGCCGAAGTCGGGGGCGCACGAGGTCCAGACGGCGCCCACGGCGGCGGTGGCGAGCAGGGCGACAACGGCCTGCGGGATGTTGGGGAGGTAGCCGCTGACCCGGTCGCCGGGGCGGACGCCGAGGGCGCGGAGTTCGGCGGCCAGGGAGCCCACCTGCCGGCGCAGCTCCGCCCAGGTGACGGGGCGGGGTTCGTGGGTCTCGTCGACGTACAGGAGGGCGGGTTCGTCCGCGCGGGTGGCGGCGGCGCGCAGGGCGTGCTCGGCGTAGTTCAGCTTCGCGCCGGGGAACCATTCGGCGCCGGGCATGGCGCGGTCGCCGAGCACGCGCGCGTAGGGCGTCGAGAACCGCACGTCGAAGTATTCCGTGACGGCTTTCCAGAAGGTGTCCAGGTGGTCGACGGACCAGCGGTGCAGGGCCGGGTACCCGCCGTCGGCGGGGGCTTGGTGGTGTTCCGCCGCCCAGGACTGGAACCTGGTGATGCGTGCCTGGGCGGTCCGGTGCGGATCGGGTTGCCAGAGCGGCTGGGGGTTCGCGGTCGACATGGGGCGGCTCCCGGGCTTCTGCGCTTTGTGTGCGTGGGACGCGCACGGGCTGGGGTGTGCGCGTGACGCGGCTGACAGGGACGATGCCATGTGATCGACTTCTGCACCAGGGTGCGCTCCACATAGTCCGTGTCGTAAAGATGTGGCCGCGGCACGGGTGAACGCCAGTTGAACGGCACGCGCGTGTGGAGCGCTGAGTGGCAGGGTGAGCAGCATGGACGGTCGTGACCTGGTGCGTTCGGTAAGAGTGGTCGGTTCGAGCAAGGCGGCTCAGGGGTTGCGTACCGTACGGGCCGCGTGGCGCAGAAGGCGGATCGATGCCGCCGGGCTGCCCGCGCGGGGTGCGGAGCGGGCCCGGGTGCCGGGACCGGTGCAGGACGCGGAGCCGGGGCCGGGCGGCGGAGTGATCCGGTTCAGCCGGTCCGAGCTGCGGATCACGGTCGCCGTGAACGGAGCCGTCTTCTGGGGCTGGGACGGGGCCGGTCCCGAGCCGTCGTACGCGCTCGCGGGGCGCTGTCCGGAGCCGGATCCGCGGGCGGTTCTCGAACCGGACACGAACGGCGGCTGGCGGGTCGTGGCGGAGCGGGTGACGGTCAGTGTCTCGCGGCACGGCGCGGTGGAGGTGTGCACGCCCGGTGGCGTGATGTTGCGGCGGGATCTGCCGCCGCGCTGGTGGGAGCCGGTGGGCGGGGGTGCGGCGCGCTGGGTGCAGCGGTCGGAGGTGGCCGCGGACGCGCGGTTCTTCGGGCTGGGCGGGCGTCCCTCGGGGCCGCGGCTGCGGGACGGCACGTACCGGTTGTGGAACACCGATCCCGGCCGTGCCTTCGGGCCCGGTGACGATCCGCTGTACATCACCATGCCGGTGCAGCTGGTGGTGGCGGACGCGGCGGCGCATCTGGTGTTCCACGACAGTTCCTGGGACGGGACGGTGACGCTCAGGGAGGGCGAGGAGGGCGCCGGTTCGGGGCACGACCGGGCCGGGCGCTGCGAGCTGCGGATGGACGGCGGTCCGCTGCGCTGCTGGGTGATGGTGGGCACCCCCGCGCGCGTGCTGCACACGTGGGCCTCGCTCACGGGCGCGCCCGCACTGCCGCCGTCGTGGGCGCTGGGTCATCACCATGCGCGCTGGGGTTTCGGCAGCGAGCAGGAGGTGCGGCGGATCGTCGCCGGTTACCAGGAGCGCGGTCTGCCGCTGGACGCCGTCCATCTGGACATCGACCACTACGACGCCCACCAGGTGTTCACGGTCGATCACGAGCGCTTCCCGAAGCTGCCGACGCTGGCGGAGGAGTTGCGGCGGGACGGGATCCGGCTGGTGTCGATCGTCGACCCGGCGGTGAAGGCCGAGCGGGGCAACGCGGTCCATGACAGCGGGACGGCGGTCGACGCCTTCGTCCGTGATCCGTCGGGGCGGACGGTGGAGGGGGTGGTGTGGCCCGGGGAGGCGGTCTTCCCCGACTTCACGGACGCGCGCGTGCGTTCGTGGTGGGGCGGGCTGTACGAGGAGCGGTTGGCGCTGGGCTTCGCCGGGTTCTGGCACGACATGAACGAGCCCACGTCCTTCAGCGCGTTCGGCGAGTCGACGCTGCCGCGCTCGGCGCGGCACGCCCTGGAGGGGCGCGGCGGCGACCACCGGGAGGCACACAACGTCTACGCGCTCTGCATGGCGCGTGCGGCCCACGAGGGCCTGCGCCGGCTCGCGCCCGAGGAGCGGCCGTTCCTGTTCTCCCGCGCGGGCTGGGCCGGTATGCAGCGGTACGGTGGCACGTGGTCCGGTGACGTCGCCACCGGCTGGCCGGGGCTGCGCGCCTCCCTGTCGCTGGTGCTGGGGCTCGGGCTGTGCGGGGTGCCGTACTCGGGGCCGGACGTGGGCGGCTACGACGGGAGTCCGTCGCCGGAGCTGTTTCTGCGCTGGTTCCAGCTGGGCGCGTACCTGCCGCTGTTCCGCACGCACGCGAGCATGCGGGCGGGGCGCCGGGAGCCGTGGGAGTTCGGGGCCGAGGTGCTGGAGCACGCGCGCGTGGCGCTTGTCGAACGGCGGCGTCTGCTGCCGTACTTCATGACGCTGGCGCAGCTGGCCCGGCGGACCGGTGCACCGTACGTGCGGCCGGTGTGGTGGAGTGCGCCGGAGGACCGGGCGCTGCGCGACTGCGAGGACGCGTTCCTGCTGGGTGACGCCCTGCTGGTGGCTCCGGTGCTGGATCCGGGTGCCGACCGGCGTGCGGTGCAGCTGCCCCGGGGACGCTGGTACGACACGGTGACCGAGCAGGCGTACGAGGGTCCCGGGCAGGTGCTCGTGGATGCCCCGCTGTCGCGGATCCCGGTGCTGGTACGCGCGGGTGCCGTCCTGCCCGTGCGGGACGAGGACGGCGGGACGCGGCTGGAGGTGTGGGCGCCCGCCCGGGGTCGGACGGGCGGCGGGCTGGTCGTGCCGGACGCGGGCGACGGCTGGGAGGAGCCGGAGATCGAGCGTTATGTCGCCCGCTGGGAGGGCCGGCGAGTGGTGGTCGCACGCGAGGACGAGACGGGCGTGAGCGAGCCGTCCCGGCCCGTCCGGGTCCGGGGGCTGGGATGAGCCGGAGGGCTCAGTAGCGGCCCTCGAACCACGCGCGTACGGCCACGCTGTGCAGCGGGAAGGCGAGTTCCTCGGGGCGGCGCAGCAGGTGCCAGCCCTCCGTCTCGTCGGTCGCTCCCGACGGCGGGAGACCTTCGGCCGGGCGTTCCGGCAGGAGGCCGAACAGCAACAGGTGCCCGTCGGGTGAGCTCATGGCGTCGACGAGCCGTACGTCGCGGGCGGCCGCGTCGATGCCCGTCTCCTCCTTGAGTTCGCGGACGACGGCGTGCCGCCAGTCCTCGCGGTCGTCGACGTAGCCCCCGGGCAGCGCGGTGCCGCCGCGCGCGGGGGCCACCGTGCGGGTGATGACGACCAGGGCGGTGCCCTTCGTGTCGTAGACGGGCTGAAGGGCGATCGCCACCGGCAGCGGGTTGCGGTAGGCGACGTGGCCGCAGGCCGGGCAGGTGCGGGGCCAGCCGGAGATTCCCTCTCCGTAGGCCGCTCCACAGCTCGAACAGTGCGAGCCCGGAGCGGAGTTGGCAATTGGGTGCTGATTTTCGGACACGCGCGGACTTTATCCGATCAGGAGAACGACGTCTCACGGTCAGGGGAACGCCTCCTTCCGGAAGTGAACGGACATGCTCCGGCCCGGAGCCCGGAGCGGCCGGCGCGGCGGGATCCGCCCCCGCGGCCTGCCCAATCCGGGCAGCCCGTGGCACACTTCTGACGTTCCGTCAGATCTGGTGTCCTGGAGGAGCTTTGTCGCGCACACGCACGCCGGCGGTCGACGGCTGGTTCACGGGCGAGGGGGACGGATTCCGGCTTCTGGGAACCCGCTGCGCGGCCTGCGGCTCGGTCTTCTTCCCTCGCGAGGACGTCCACTGCCGCAACCCCGGCTGCGCGGGCGGCGACCTGGAGGAGGTCCCGCTCTCCCGGCGCGGACGGATCTGGTCGTACACCGACAGCAGATACCGGCCCCCGTCACCCTATGTGAGCGACCCTGAACTTCCCTGGGAGCCGTACGCGTTGATCGCTGTAGAGCTGCCCTCCGAGCGGATCGTGGTGCTGGGGCAGGCGGTTCCCGGCATCATCGTCGCCGATCTGGCGGTGGGCATGGAGGTCGAGGTCGTCCCCGGAGTCCTGGGCGAGGACGCTGAGACGACCTGGACGACCTGGCACTGGCGGCCGACGGGGGTGACGGCGTGACGGCGGACGTGGCGGTGCTCGGCGTGGGCATGCACCCCTGGGGCAAGTGGGGCCGGAACTTCGTCGAGTACGGGACGGCGGCGGCCCGCGCGGCGCTCGCGGACGCCGGACTCGAGTGGCGGGACATCGGCTCGGTCGTGGGCGCGGACACGGTGCGGGGCGGATATCCCGGCTATGTGGCGGGCGCGACCTTCGCGAAGGCGCTGGGCTGGCAGGGGGCGCGGGTCGCGAGCGTGTACGCGGCGTGCGCGTCCGGGGCCCAGGCGGTCGCCGCGGCGCGGGCGCAGATCCTGGCGGGCCTCGCGGACGTGGTGCTCGTGGTGGGTGCGGACGCGGCGCCCAAGGGCTTCTTCCGGCCCGCCGGAGGAGAGCGGCCCGACGATCCCGACTGGCTGCGCTTCCGGCTGCTGGGGGCGACGAACCCGACGTACTTCGGGCTGTACGCGCGCCGTCGGATGGCGGTGTTCGGGGACACCCCCGAGGACTTCGCCCTGGTCAAGGTGAAGAACGCGGCCCTGGGGGCGCTCAACCCCTACGCCCGCTACCGCAAGCGGGTCACCGCCGAGGAGGTCGCCGCCTCCCAGGTGGTCGCCGATCCGCTGCGGCTCCTGGACATCTGCGCCACCTCCGACGGCGGGGCCGCACTGGTCCTGTCCAGCCTGGAGTTCGCACGCCGGCACGGAGCGGCGCGGCCGGTGCGGATCCGCGCGGTGTCCACGGTCACGCCCCGCTACCCGAGCACGGTGCTGGACCTCCCGGACATCGCCACGGACTCCGCGGCGGCGGTGGATCCGCCGGCGGAGTCCTTCCGCGCCTCGATCGCGCGGGCCGCCTACGAGGAGGCGGGCATCGGCCCCGAGGAGCTGTCGCTCGCCGAGGTGTACGACCTCTCCACCGCGCTGGAGTTGCAGTGGTACGAGGATCTGGGGCTGTGCGCCGAGGGCGAGGCGGCGAAGCTGCTGCGCGAGGGCGCGACGGCCCCGGGCGGCCGTATACCGGTCAACGCCAGCGGGGGGCTCGCCTCGTTCGGGGAGGCGGTGCCGGCCCAGGCGATCGCCCAGGTCTGCGAGCTGGCCTGGCAGTTGCGGGATGCGGCGGGCGACCGGCAGGTGGCGCACGCGCGCGTGGGGATCACAGCCAATCAGGGGCTGTTCGGGCACGGCTCGTCCGTGATAGCGGTGCGCTGACGGGACGGGTGTGCCAGCGGAGGGTGCATACCCTGCGTGACCACCCCGAAATGGTGCGTGAACGTCTCATGAACTGCCCATGGGCGTGCGCCGGTGGCGTCATCATGCTCCCGTGCGCACCTGGACGGATGCTCTCCGTTTCGCCTTCCAGCCGGTGGTCAATCTGACGACCGGCGGGATCACCGCACTGGAGATCCTCGCCCGCCCCGAGACCGGGGACATCCTCGCCGAAGCCCGCCGGAATCCCGAACTCGACGGCAGACTGGCGGTCTTGGCCCTCCGCGCGGCGGCCCGCAAGGAGACGCTGCTGCCGCTGCACATCAACGTCTTCGCGGCCACCCTCGCCGACTTGGGCGGCATCGGACCGCTGTCCGAGGCCGTCCGCGAGGCCGGACGGATGCCCTGGGAAGTCACCCTGGACATCGTCCCGCCGTACACGCACGTGCCGCAGCGGGCCCTGCTGGAGGCCGTGGCGGTGCTGCGCGGCCAGGGCTTCCGGATCAGCGCGGACGGCATCGGGGACGGGGACGTGCCGCTGCGGCTGCTCACCGATCTCTCCCCCGACCTGGTCAAGCTCGACGCCTCGCTGCTCGCCCGGCCGGCCGCGGTGCGGGCGATGCGGACCCTGTGCGAGGAACTCGGCGCCCTGGTGGCCGTCGAGGGCGTGGAGACCGAACTCCAGCACGCGGCCGCGCTGTCCGCCGGGGCGCAACTGGCCCAGGGCGAGCTGTTCGCGCCCCCGGCCCGGATCCCGGTCGCGGAGGTATACGTTCCGCCGCCCTCCCCCGCCGCCGTACCGCCACCGCGCTCCGGGCCGTCCGTACGCGAGTTCGTCCGGCCCGCCGCACTCCTGCCGGTCACCGCGTCCGCGTTGCAGGTGCGGGCGCTGCTCACCGGCTCCCCGGACGTCTCCGGCGTGCTCCTGGTCGACCAGGCCGGCGCCCCCGTCCGGTCGGTGCACCGCTCCCGCTTCCTGCTGTCCATGTCGGGCCGCTACGGGCACGCCCTGTACGCGGACCGCCCGGCCTTCAAGCTGGGCGACGCCCCGCGCACGGTCGGCGTCGACGCGACCGCCTGGGAGGTGCTGGACGTGGTTGCCGTCGGCGGCCCGGACCGCACCTCGGACGATGTCACGGTCGTCGACCGGTTCGGGCGCTGCGTGGGCGTCGTACGCCTCGCCGACCTGGTACGGGCGCTCGCCGAGACCCGGGTCGAGGAGGCGGCCGGGCTCAATCCGCTGACCAGGCTGCCCGGTTCGGACGCGATCACGGGCGAGGTGGACCGGTGGATCGCGGACGGCCGTGCCTTCGCGCTGAGTTGGCTGGACATCGACCACTTCAAGCAGGTGAACGACGGTGCCGGGTTCGCCGCCGGCGACGAGCTGATCCGTTCGGTGGGGTGGGCGCTGCAGGAGGCCGCCGTCGGGCACACGCGCGTGGGGCACATCGGCGGGGACGACTTCCTGGTGCTCGCCGACGAGGCGGGGCTGGACCGGGTCGCCGCACTGCTCGACGCGCCCTGGTCCGCGGGCGGGCGTCCCGTCACGCTGTCCCTGGCCACCGTCGTCTGCGGTCCGGGCAGTGTGGCCGACCACCGGCAGGCGGCCGGCTGTCTTGCACCGCTCAAGAAGGCCGCCAAGGCACTGTACGGGGCGAGTTGGGTACTGGGACGGGCGGGACTGCCCGGGCACGAGATCCGGCGCGGTTCGGACGCGTATCCCGCCCAGGCGGGATACGCGGCGGTGGAGCCGTGACAGCTGCTCCGGGACGAGTTGCCTGTCATCGTTGCCGTCGCCGACCTTGACGCCCCTTGAGCGCCGGTGAAAACTTCCGGTGTCGGTCGACATCGCCGTACATTCTCGGCGTATTCAGGCACTGCGCCATGGGCCGCTCCTGTCTCCAGGCTCTTTCCCCATGGGCGATTCGGCCGCTACGGCACGCTCGTCATGGACGCCGGGCGGGGCGCGGGACCTTCCCTGCCTTCGGCTGACGTCGCCAAGGGAACCGTTCCTGCTCAATGCACCGGGGTCGATCCCCGGCCAGCGCCCTAGGAGCCGCCATGAGCAACGGAGACATCTTCGTCGGCGAAGTCATCGGCACGGCCATCCTGATCCTGTTCGGCGCCGGTGTCTGCGCCGCGGTCACCCTGAGACACTCCAAGGCCCGGGCCGCGGGGTGGGTGGTGATCGCGTTCGGCTGGGGATTCGGCGTCCTCGCCGGCGCCTACACCGCCGCTCCCCTCTCCGGCGGGCAGCTGAACCCCGCGGTCACCATCGGCATCGCCGTCGACACCGGCGCGTGGGGCAAGGTCTGGGTGTACCTGCTCGGGCAGTTCGTCGGCGCGATGCTCGGGGCCGTGCTGACCTACCTGGTCTACCTGGCCCAGTTCCAGGCCAACGTGCGCGACGAGGAGTCCGGGGAGGAGCCGACGCCGACGCTCGGCATCTTCTCCACCATCCCGGAGATCCGGAACCCGGTCGCCAACCTGATCACCGAGATCATCGCCACCATCGCGCTGGTCCTGCCGATCCTCGCCTTCGGACTGACCAAGGGGCTCGGCGAGTCCGGCACCACCGTGCTGATCGTCTCGCTGCTCGTCGTCGGCATCGGGCTGTCGCTCGGCGGCCCCACCGGCTACGCCATCAACCCGACGCGCGACCTCGGCCCGCGGATCGTGCACACCTTCCTGCCGATCCCCAACAAGGGCACCTCGGACTGGGGTTACGCCTGGATCCCGGTCGCCGGCCCTCTGATCGGCGGGGCGCTCGCGGGCCTCATCTACAACGTGGCCTTCTGACTCGACGCGGACCTGACACCAACGCAGCCTTCCGACCCAGCGACCAAGGGGTAGCCATGACGGACACCGCCGAGAAGTACGTCGCCGCAATCGACCAGGGCACCACGTCGAGCCGCTGCATCATCTTCGACCACTCCGGCGCGATCGTCGCCGTCGACCAACGCGAGCACCGCCAGATCTTCCCCAAGCCGGGCTGGGTGGAGCACGACGCCACCGAGATCTGGTCCAAGGTGCAGGCCGTGGTGGCCGGTGCGCTCGCCAACGCGGGGCTGCGCCCCGACCAGCTGAGCGCGGTGGGCATCACCAACCAGCGCGAGACGACCGTCCTGTGGGACCGCGCCACCGGCAAGCCCGTGCACAACGCGATCGTCTGGCAGGACACCCGCACCGCGGCCCTGTGCCACGAACTCGGCGGCAGCGACGGGCAGGACCGCTTCCGCGAGCCGACCGGACTGCCCCTGGCCAGCTACTTCTCCGGGCCCAAGGCGGCCTGGCTGCTGGACAACGTGCCCGGGCTGCGCGACCGGGCCGAGCGCGGCGAGATCGCCTTCGGCACCATCGACTCCTGGCTCATCTGGAACCTCACCGGCGGCACCGACGGCGGCCGGCACGTCACCGACGTCACCAACGCCGGGCGCACCATGCTGATGAACCTGGAGACCCTCCAGTGGGACCCCGCCATCCTCGCCGCGATGAACGTGCCCGAGGCGGTGCTGCCCGAGATCAGGTCGTCCGCCGAGGTGTACGGCACCGCGGTCGGCCAGCTCGCCGGGGTGCCGGTGGCGTCCGCGCTGGGCGACCAGCAGGCGGCGGTCTTCGGGCAGGCCTGCTACGACGTCGGCACGGCGAAGAACACCTACGGAACGGGCAGCTTCCTGCTGCTCAACACCGGCAACCGGCCGGTGCCGTCCAAGAGCGGGCTGCTGACGACGATGGGGTACCGGATCGGCACCGAGGCGCCGGTGTACTGCCTGGAGGGTTCGATCGCGATCACGGGCGCACTCGTCCAGTGGTTCCGCGACCAGCTCGGCATCATCCGCACCGCAGACGAGATCGAGACGCTGGCGGCGAGCGTCGACGACAACGGCGGCGCCTACATCGTGCCCGCCTTCTCCGGCCTGTTCGCGCCCTACTGGCGCTCCGACGCGCGCGGGGTCGTCACCGGGCTGACCCGCTACGTCACCAAGGCGCACCTCGCCCGCGCGGTCCTGGAGGCGACCAGCTGGCAGACGCGGGAGGTCGTGGACGCGATGTACCAGGACTCCGGGGTGCCGATCACCACCCTGAAGGTGGACGGCGGCATGACCGGGAACAACCTCCTGATGCAGCACCAGGCCGACGTCCTCGGGGTACCGGTGATCCGGCCCCGGGTCTCCGAGACGACCTGCCTGGGCGCCGCCTACGCGGCCGGCCTGGCCACCGGGGTGTGGAACGACCTGGACGAGCTCAGGTCGCACTGGCAGAAGGACGCGGAGTGGACGCCCGCCATGGCGGCGTCGGTGCGCGACCGCGAGTACGCGAACTGGCGCAAGGCGGTGGAGAAGAGCTTCGGCTGGCTGGAGGACGGCGAGTAACCCCCCTGGGACCACGGCCCGTACCCCGGTCGGCGGGGGTACGGGCCGTGCCGCCGCCGTTCAGGTGGTGACGGCCTGCCGGTGGGCCGCCGCGTACGCCATCGCGTGCCGGACCACGCCGATGAGCACCTCCTTGACCGACTCGCGGTCCCGGGCGTCGCAGAGCACGACCGGTACGTCCGGATCGAGGTCGAGGGCCTTGCGGACGGACTCCACCGGATAGCGGGCCGCGTCCTCGAAGCAGTTGACGCCGACGAGGAAGGGTATGGAACGCCGCTCGAAATAGTCGACGGCGGCGAAGCAGTCCTCCAGCCGGCGCGTGTCGGCGAGCACGACGGCTCCCAGCGCGCCCTCGGCCAGCTCGTCCCACATGAACCAGAACCGCTCCTGCCCGGGCGTGCCGAACAGGTAGAGCACCAGGTCCTCGCGCAGGGTGATGCGGCCGAAGTCCATGGCGACGGTGGTGGTGTGCTTGCCCTCGACGCCGGAGGTGTCGTCGACCGGCCGCCCCGCCTCGGTGAGCAGCTCCTCGGTACGCAGCGGCCGGATCTCGCTGACCGCGCCGACCAGGGTCGTCTTGCCCACGCCGAAGCCTCCGGCCACGAGGATCTTGAGCGTGACGGGCTCGACCGGGGGCTTGCCGCGCTCAGATCGCCCGAAGATCATCGTTTTCTTCTCCTGCTTGCTGGGGTCGGTGGGGGGTTCGGGTGCCGGGTGCCGGGCGTCCGTATCCGCCGCCACCCGGGGTTTCGACGACGAGTACGTCGTCGGGGCCGACGTCCGCAGCATCGCTGCCGCCGAGTTCGGTGACCGTGCCGTCGGCCCGCTCCACCCGGTTGGCGCCGAGTGCGCCGGGTTCGCCCCCGGCCATGCCGTACGGCGGCACGCGGCGGTGCTGGGAGAGGGTCGAGACGGTCATGGGTTCGAGGAAGCGGACGCGGCGGACCGCGCCGTCCCCGCCGGGCCAGCGGCCCGCGCCGCCACTGCCCGCCCGTACGGCGAACTCGTCGAGGCGGACGGGCAGCCGCCACTCCAGGACCTCCGGGTCGGTGAGCCGGGAGTTGGTCATGTGGGTCTGTACGACGCTCGCGCCGCGGAAGCCGTCACCGGCTCCGGAACCGGAGGCGACGGTCTCGTAGTACTGGTGGCGTTCGTTGCCGAAGGTGACGTTGTTCATGGTCCCGGAGCCCTCGGCCTGGACGCCGAGCGCCGCGTAGAGGGCACCGGTGATGGCCTGCGAGGTCTCGACGTTGCCCGCGACCACGGCGGCCGGCGGTTCGGGGGCGAGCATCGAACCGGGCGGCACAACGATGTCGAGCGGGCGCAGGCAGCCGTCGTTGAGCGGGATGTCGTCGGCGACGAGGGTGCGGAAGACGTACAGTACGGCCGCGTTGACGACGGCGAACGGGGCGTTGAAGTTGGTGGCCAGCTGGGCCGAGGTGCCGCTGAAGTCGATGGTGGCGCGCCGCTTGTCGCGGTCCACGCGCACGCGTACCCGGATGACCGCGCCGGAGTCGGTCTCGTAGGCGTACGCGCCGTCGTCGAGGGCGTCGATCACCCGGCGGACCGCTTCCTCGGCGTTGTCCTGGACGTGCCGCATGTAGGACTGGACGACGTCCAGGCCGAACTCCTCGATCATCTTGCCGACTTCGTCGACGCCTTTGTGGTTGGCGGCGATCTGGGCGCGCAGGTCGGCGAGGTTGGTAGGGATGTTGCGGGAGGGATAGCGGGCCCCGGCCAGCAGCCGGTGCGTCTCGGTCTCCCGGAACCGGCCGTTCTCGGCGAGCAGCCAGTTGTCGAAGAGGACGCCCTCCTCGTCGATGGTGCGGCTGTTCGCCGGCATCGAGCCCGGCGCGATGCCGCCGATCTCGGCGTGGTGGCCGCGGGAGGCGACGTAGAAGAGGATCCGGTCACCCTCCGTGGCGAAGACCGGTGTGATCACGGTGACGTCGGGCAGGTGGGTGCCGCCGTGGTACGGGTCGTTGACGGCGTAGGTGTCGCCGGGGCTCATCGAGGTGCCGCGGCGGCGGATGACCTCTTTGACGCTGGTGCCCATGGAGCCCAGGTGGACGGGGATGTGCGGGGCGTTGGCCACCAGGTTCCCGTCCGGGTCGAACAGGGCGCAGGAGAAGTCGAGACGCTCCTTGATGTTGACGGACTGGGCCGTCGACTCCAGGCGGGCGCCCATCTGTTCGGCGATCGACATGAAGAGGTTGTTGAAGACCTCGAGCAGGACCGGGTCGGCTTCCGTGTCGAGATCGGAACTCTGCGTGACCGTCGCGCGTTCCATGACCAAATGCCCGTCGTCGGTCGCCGCGGCCCGCCAGCCGTCGTCGACGACGGTCGTGGCACTGGACTCGGTGATGATCGCCGGGCCGGTGACGGATTCGCCGGAGGGCAGGTCCTCGCGGCGGTGGAGGGGTACGTCGCGCCAGGCGCCGCCGGTGTGGAGACGGACGGTCTCCGGGGCGGCGGGAGTGCCCTCGTAAGGGGCGAGGGCGGAGAGATCGGGGGGTTGGGTGATGCCGGTGGCTTCCACGGAGAGCGCTTCGACGACTACCGGGCGGTCGAGCGTGAAGGAGTACGTGGCGCGATGACGTTCTTCGAAGGCCTGTTTCATCGCATCGGGCTCCGTGAGCTCGACGGTGAGGGTGGTGTCGGTGCCGTCGTAGCGGAGCTGGGCGCGGCGGGTGACTTCGACGCGGTCCTCCGGGACGTCCTCGGCGAGGAGTTCGGCGCGGGCCCCGGCCTCCAGGTCGTCGGCGGTCTTGCGGATGCCGGCCATGGCGGCGGGCTCCAGGGGCGCCTCGACGGACTGCTCGCGCATGGCGGTGGTGTCGGCGAGCCCGATGCCGAGCGCGGACAGGACCCCCGCCATGGGCGGCACCAGGACGGTGCGGATGCCGAGCG
Organism: Streptomyces sp. NPDC013157; assembly: GCF_042899865.1. Lineage (NCBI taxonomy): Bacteria > Bacillati > Actinomycetota > Actinomycetes > Kitasatosporales > Streptomycetaceae > Streptomyces > Streptomyces sp. NPDC013157. Next base: position 17,868 of record NZ_JBIBAK010000022.1, read on the forward strand.
AGTCGGCGACCATGCACGCGTGCTGACCGCCGGCCCCGCCGAAGGTGGTGAGGGCGTAGCGGGTGACGTCGTGGCCCTTCTGGACGGAGATCCGCTTCACGGCGTTGGCGATGTTGGCCACCGCGATGCTCAGGTAGCCCTCGGCGACCTGTTCGGGGGTGCGGTCGTCGCCGGTCTGCTCGCGGATCTCCCGGGCGAGCTCGGTGAAGCGGTCGCGGACGAGGCCGGCGTCCAGCGGCTGGTCCCCGCCAGGGCCGAAGACCTGGGGGAAGTGGGCCGGCTGGATCCGGCCGAGCATGACGTTGGCGTCGGTGACGGCCAGTGGGCCGCCGCCCCGGTAACAGGCCGGTCCGGGGTCGGCGCCGGCCGAGTCCGGGCCGACGCGGTAGCGGGAGCCGTCGAAGTGCAGTACCGAGCCGCCGCCCGCGGCGACGGTGTGGATGTCCAGCATGGGGGCGCGCAGCCGGACGCCCGCGATCTGGGTGGTGAAGACCCGTTCGTAGCCGCCCGCGAAGTGGGAGACGTCGGTGGAGGTGCCGCCCATGTCGAAGCCGATGACCCGGTCGAAGCCGGCGAGCTGCGACATCCGGGCCATGCCGACGATCCCGCCGGCCGGGCCGGAGAGGACGGCGTCCTTGCCGCGGAACTGCCCCGCCTCGGCGAGCCCGCCGTTGGACTGCATGAACATCAGCCGTACGCCTTCGAGTTCGTCGGCGACATGGCGGACGTAGCGGCGCAGCACGGGCGACAGGTAGGCGTCGACGACGGCGGTGTCACCGCGTGGGACGAGCTTCATCAGGGGGCTGACCTCGCTGGACAGCGAGATCTGCGGGAAGCCGGTCGAGGCGGCCAGCTCACCGATCGCCTGTTCGTGGGCGGGGTGCAGGTGGCTGTGCATGCAGACGACGGCGACCGCGCGGATCCCGTCGTCGTACGCCTCCTGGAGCGGGCCCGCCAGGGCGTCCAGGTCCGGTGCGCGCAGCACGGTGCCGTCGGCGGCGATCCGCTCGTCGGCCTCGACGACCCGTTCGTACAGCAGCTCGGGCAGGTCGATGCGGCGGGCGAAGATGTGGGGGCGGTTCTGGTAGGCGATGCGCAGGGCGTCGCGGAAGCCGCGGGTGATGACGAGGAGGGTGCGCTCGCCCTTGCGTTCGAGAAGCGCGTTGGTTGCGACCGTGGTGCCCATCCGGACGGCGTCGACGGGGGCGCCGGAGCCGTCGAGGAGCTCGTGCACGGCGGCCACGGCAGCGTCGGAGTATCGCGCGGGGTTGTCGGAGAGCAGCTTGTGGGTGAGCAGGCGGCCGTCCGGGCGCCGTGCGACGACGTCGGTGAACGTACCGCCGCGGTCGACCCAGAACTGCCAGCCTGTCACGTCACTACTCCGCTTCCGCGCCGGTCACAGCGCCCGGAGGCCGTTGATCACGTCGCGCAGAATACTCTCGTCCACCAGCTCGGCCGGGGGTACCGGCCGGTTGACGTGGACGAGTTCCCCGTCGACCAGGTCGCCGATGAGGACCCGGACCACGCCGATGGGCAGATCGAGTTCCGAGGCCAGCTCGGCGACCGACTGCGGGGCGTCGCGGCAGAGCTCGACGATGTCCACGTGCTCCGGGGACAGCGTCCGGTCGTCGTCCGGGTCGTCCGCGTGCGGCTCCGTGACGACCACCGCGATCAGGTCGAGCCGGTGCTGGGCCGCACTGGTGGTGCGGCCGCGTGTCATGGCGTACGGACGGACGACAGGTCCGGCCTCGTCGTCGAACCAGTGGCTTCTTCCCTGACCGTCTCCGCTCATGTCATCCCACTACCCGCCCGAGGGCAGATCGGTGCGCGGAACGGACCCCAGATGTACGCCGACCCTCTTGACCAGGAGCGTCATCTCGTACGCGACCTGGCCGACGTCGGAGTCGGCGTCGGAGAGGACGGCGAGGCAGCTGCCGTCGCCGGCGGCCGTGACGAACAGGAAGGCGTCGTCGAGCTCGACGACGGTCTGCCGGACACTGCCCGCCTCGAAGTGCCGGCCCACGCCCTTGGCGAGGCTGTGGAAGCCGGAGGCCACGGCGGCCAGGTGCTCGCTGTCCTCTCTGGTGAGGTCCTTGGAGACGCCGGTGGGCAGGCCGTCGCCGGAGAGCACGACGGCCTTGCGGATGCTGGCGACCCGGTCCACGAGGTCGTCCAGCAGCCAGTTCAGCTCGCCCTTGTTCGTCGCCGTGTGGCCGGTCGCCTTCGGATCGGTCATCGACCGTCCCCCTTAGTCGTTCCTTGTGCTGTGCTGTCCCGGGAGCCGTCGCCCTCGGCGTTCTCCGCACGGCCGCGCTGCCAGCCGCGCTGGAGCGAGCCCATGCGGCTGCGGACCTCGTCGGCATCACGCTCGACGAGTTCCGGCTCGCGCGTGGCGGATGGTGCGGGTTCCTGTCGCAGCTGTGGGGCCAGGTTGGCCTGCCGTACCCGCTTGGGCAGCGGCCGGGTGCCGGACGCGGCCTCCGGGGGTGTGCTGCCGAGGGGCGGGACGGAGTCTTCGGTGCCGCTGCCGGAGGCGGTCGCGGAGCGGCGGGTGCGCTGGGGCAGGGCAGGGGGGCCCGAGGGTTCGTCCGGGCCTCCGGCCCGGGGCGCGGTGCCTTCCTCGACGTGGTCGGCCGGGCCGATGGCGCGGCGGGCGGACGGGTCGGTGCGGCGGCGGGAGGGCAGCGGGGCGAGTCCGCCCGGTTCGGGGCGGCCCTGGTCGGCCGGGTCGCGTTCGTCCGGGTCGACGCGGCGGGAGCGCTGCTCGGTGACCGGCTTGCCGTGCGAGCTGACCAGCTTGGGCGTACGCCGTGCGGGCAGTGGCACGGGGCCACCGGGGTGCTCGTCGCCGAAGCGGTCGGCGGCCTCGCGGGCCGGGTGGTGGAGGTCGGTCACGGATGGCGTGGGGGCGTCGTCGGCGTCGGCGAGCGAGCGGCGGGGGCGGAACAGGCCACCGCGCTCGCTGTCGTCGTCGGTGAGGGCGCCCGGGAAGTCGCCCAGCGCGTCCAGGTCGACGGGTGCCTCCAGCTCGACCGGGCCGTCCAGCAGTGCGGCCGGCAGTCCGGGCCGCTGCCCCGGCACCTGGGCCAGGGAGGCGGCGCGGCTCTCCTCGGGTTCGGCCTCCCTGGCCTGGCGGCTGCGGTCGAGGCGGAAGCCGACGCCGTTGGTGTCCGGGACGTCGTCGGTCAGCAGTACGTCGGGGATGAAGACGACGGCGGTGGTGCCGCCGTAGGGGGACGGCTGGAGCGAGACACGGACGTTCTGACGCTGGGCGAGGCGGCTGACCACGAACAGGCCTAGCCGGTCGGTGTCGGAGAGCTCGAACTCGGGCGTCTCGGCGAGCCGCAGGTTGGCGTCGAGGAGCGCCTCGGCCGCCATGCCGAGACCCCGGTCGTGGATCTCCAGGGTGAAGCCGTTGGCGACGCGTTCGCCGAGAACCTGCACGGCGGTGTGCGGCGGCGAGAACACCGTGGCGTTCTCCAGGAGCTCGGCCACGAGGTGGGTGAGGTCGGCGACGGCGGGGCCGGTGACGGCGACGCGGGGCAGCCGGCGGACCTCGATGCGCTCGTAGTCCTCGACCTCGGCCACGGCCGCGCGCACCACGTCCATCAGCTGGACGGGCCGGCGCCACTGCCGCGAGGGCGCGGCGCCGGAGAGGATGACCAGGCCCTCGGCATGCCGGCGCATACGGGTGGTGAGGTGGTCGAGGCGGAAGAGGTCGGCGAGTTCGTCGGTGTCCTCGGTCCTGCGCTCCATGGTGTCGAGCAGGGTGAGCTGCTTGTGCAGCAGGACCTGACTGCGGCGGGCGAGGTTGACGAAGACCTCAGAGACGCCGGCGCGCAGCTCGGCCTGCCTGACGGCGGCCTCGACGGCGGCGCGCTGCAGGGTGTTGAGTGCCTGGCCGACCTCACCGATCTCGTTCTTGTCGTACTCCAGGCGTGGGACCTCGGTCTCCACGTCGACCTGTTCGCCCGCGGACAGCCGGCGCATCACGCTCGGCAGCCGGACCCCGGACGCCTCGTGCGCCTCCTGGCCGAGCGACCGCAGGTCGCGGATGAGGCCGCGGCCCACGCGGACCGACACGATCAGCGAGAACAGCACGGCGACCAGACCGAGGACGCCGACGACGGCCGCCTGGGCGATCACGGTGACCGAGACGGGCTGGACGCGGTCCTGGAAGCGGTCGCCGACCTGGTCGTCGAGGGTGCGCAGTTCGCCGAGCACCGTGCCCGCGGTGGCGTCCCAGCTCTTGGCGCTGACGTCGTTCGGTGTGCCGGACCCGGCGGCGAGGACGGACTTCTCGGCGGCCAGCAGCGGGGCGGTGGTGGCGCCCCGCCAGAAGCGGTCGAAGCGGTCGCGTTCGCCGGCCGGCAGCAGCGGGAGGCTGATGTCGTAGAGGAGGGTGCGCTGGGCGATGAGGTCGGAGACCTCGCGGGTCTCCTCCGGGGAGACCTTCCCGACCACCAGGGCGGAGCCGAGCAGGGCGTCCTCGCGGGAGACGAGCTCACGGGCGCGGGTGATGTTGACGAGGGCGCGGGCCTGCTTGTCCATCTCGACGTCGTCGATCCCGTCGAGGGAGCCGAGCAGCGCGTAGCAGGGCTCGACGACGGCGTTGTAGAGGCTCAGGGCCTGGGCGCGGTCCACGGTGCCCTGCTCGACGCTGCGGCGCAGGGGGGCGATGCCGTCGAGGCCGTCGAGTTCGGCGGTGAGGCGGTCGCTGTCGTCCGCGTCCAGGCCGTCGCGTACGTGCTGTTCCCCGGCGTTCTTGCGGAGCCTGGCCACGGTCTCGTCGGTGGCGGCGCGTGTGCGGTTCAGGGCGGTGAGCGCGTCGGCGGCGCGTGGGTCGGCGAGATAGACCAGGGTCTGCCGGCGCTCCTGCTGGAGGGCGCGGACCGCGTCCTCGGTGGGGTAGCCGAGGTCCTCCACGATCGCCGACACCTGGAACAGGTGGGTGACCTCGCGTCCCGTGAGCACGGCCGCGAATCCCCAGACGGCCGTCAGGGACACCAGCGGCACGAGAAGCAGCGCCACGATCTTCCGGCGGATGGACTTCCCGCGAAAGCGCATGGCCTCCCCCAGCTCGACCCCCACCGGCCGGGGGTACACATGTACGTCAACAAACGGCGCGAGCCTACTACCGTCACAGGGATAACTCGAAGAACTGTCCGGACGGTGAACTTCCGCCTCGGTGCGCAGACATGGCGGACACACAGGACGAGTTGTCCGGTCATTGCGGGAGATTGCCACCGCGATCACGCCGACTTCAGTCGACTTCACGCGAGTGGGGCGGGAACGGCACGAAGGATCAGTTGGCCGGAATTTTTCCCTGGTTGGGAATCATCGGGCGAGTTCGTTCGTCCTTGTAGACAGGTGATGCGCGCGGATTCGGCCACAGGAGCCGCATCTCGCATCCGGGCGGCGTAAAACAGCGCAAGCCGGGCAGCCACTGGGGAGCCGGGGTCGTCGGACACCGGTGCGAGGGCTTGTCGGCGGTGGGGAGTGACACGTTGATGGGGACGGCTGAGCGGCTGGCGGCGTCCGAGGACGGCGCGGCGACGCACTCGACGGTGCGGCAACAGCAGGCGCAGTACCGGACGTTGTGGATCGAGGAGCCTGCCAAGCGGTACCGGATGCCGGATCCGGTGCGGACTTCGGCGGTGCGGTCGGTGATCATCATCGCTGTCACGCTGATACTGGCCATGGTGGCGTTCTTCTGCACGATGGCGGAGTCCTGGCTGGCGTTCCCGATGGTGATCAGCAGCGTGGTGAGCACGGTGGTGGCCACCTGGAGCGCGGTCGACGTCCTGGTGACCCGTCAGGTGTGGAACCAGCGCTACGGCGTGGTCTCGGAGCCGAGCAGCACCGCCCGCACGCTCCGCCGCGAGCGGCGCGCGGCCCGGCGGCAGCAGCGGGCCGCCGAGCGCGAGCAGGAGCGGATACGGCGGCGGGGCGGCCAGGCGGGGCAGCTGACGCACCCCTGAGGCCGCGCACCCGGTGCCTGAAGGGACCGACCGTCAGGCTGACGGCTTCTTGAACATCCGCGTGGCGGTGATCTCGCTGTGCACGGCCTCTCCGGCCTGCGGCTGCTGCGGCAGCCCGGGCCGGAGATGTTCCTCCACGCTGATGTACTTGAGGCCGGCCCGCAGGTCCGCGTCGTTCCGCAACCGGATGACCAGCGGGAACTCGGCCAGTGCCGTCGTGTCGAACAGCCCGGTCGTGTACAGCAGTTGCACGCCCAGCGCGTCCGACACGGCCCGCTGGAGCTCCAGCAGGTACGTCGCGTTGGCGCGCCCGATGGGGTTGTCGAGGAACAGCGTCCCCGCGTGCCGGTGCTTGTCCCGCCCCCGGTCGTTGGAGCGCAGTGCGGCCATCGTGCAGTACAGGGCGATGGCGGCGGTCAGCAGCTGCCCGCCGGAGAACACGTCCCCCATCTGCCCCACCGGCACCCGCTCGGCGCGCAGTACCGCGTCCGGCTTGAGGATCTCCACGGCGACGCCCTTCGGCTGAAGGGCGGCCGCGACTCCCCGCAGCAGCAGGGACATTCCGTCCCGCCGCAGATCGGAGTTCTTCTTCACGGCGGCCCGGGTCGCCTCGTCGACGACCTCGCCGAGCCGCTCGGTGAGCGTGGCCTGGTCGGGCTCCTCGAAGCGGATGCGGAGGAACTCCTGCCCGGACCACTCGCCGAGCCCCTCGGGCAGCCGGGAGAGCCGCTGGGCGGAGCGCAGGGTCGCCAGCGCGGACTCGACGAGCCCCCGCAGCCGGTCCACGATCGAGTCCCGGTTCCGCTCCAGCTGGGACAGTTCGTCGGTCAGCACCCGCAGCCGGGGTGCGAAGGCGTCCGCCCACTTCTGGGCGTGCTCGGGCAGCGCGGAGGCGGGCAGTTCCCGGATCTGCTGGCGCGCGGGGGTCCGCACCGCCTCGTAACGGGTGGCGTTGGCGTGCCGTACGAGGACGTCGCTCGCCTCACGGACGGCGGACTCGGCGGCGGACAGGTCGCCGGCGCAGCCGCGCAGCGACCTGCGGGCCTCGGCGGCGGACTGCCGGGCCTCCTCCAGGCTGCCGGGGTACGGCTCGGGCTCCTCCTGCTCCTCGTCGGCGGTGTGCTCACGCAGCAGGTCGCGGAGCATGGCGGCGATCTCCTCGAAGCCGCCCGCCGCGTCCTCGGCCGCGCGGTGCGTGTCCAGCAGCTCGGCGTGCGCCTCCCTGGCCTGAGCCAGCGCCTCGGTGCGTGCGGCGAGTTCGGCCGTCGCCGTGCGCAGCAGTGCCTGTGCGTGCTCGGCGTCGCGCGGCCGAAGCTCCTCGGGCAGCTCGGTGTGCGCCTCGCCGTCCTCGGGAGCGTGCCGCTCGGCCTCGCCGCGGAGCCGCCCGAGCTGCTCGCTCGCGGTGGACATGCGGGTCTCCAGGAGCTGCACCAGTTCCTCGGCACGGGCGGCGGCGGCCTGCCGGGAGGGCCCGTCGGAGCCGTCGGGCGACTGCAGCAGCTGCTCCGCACGGGTGCGGACCTTGTTGCTCAGCCGCTCCAGCTCCGCGAGCGCGGCGCTCTCGTCGCTCTCCGCACGGGCCTGCTCGGCGCGCAGATCGGCGCCGACACCGACCTTCTCGTACACCTGCGAGGCGGCCCGGTAGGCCTCGCGCAGGGCGGGCAGCGGGGACGAGGACCCCGGGGCGTCCTCGTCGGTCTCGGGCATGTCGTCGGGGGCGCCGGCGATCTCGGAGCGCTCGGCGCGCAGCGCACGGGCGGTGCGGCGGGCGTCGTCGGCGGCGCGCTGGGCGGCGCGCCGGTCCTCGTCGGCGACGCGGGCGCGCTCCAGGCAGGACTGGGCGCGCGCCTCCGACTCGGTGGCCTCGTCGGCGAGTTCGCGCAACCTGACCTGCCAGCCGGCCCGCTCGCGCAGCCGGAACGCGAGGCCGGCGAGGGCGTCGGCCGCGCGCCGGGCCCGCTGGGCGGCCTCCTGTCGTTCGTCGCGCACCTGCGCGGCCTCGGCGGCGGCCTCCTCGGCCTCCGCCCGCCCGGTCCGGGCCTCGGCCAGCTCGGCCTCGGACTCCTCCGCGAACACCCGCGCGTCCCGGGCCTCCTGCGCGAGCTCCACGAGCCGCCCGGCCGGGCAGCCGGTGCGCCAGGAGGCGAGCCGTGCGGCCAGCTCGCGGTCCTTGCCGAGCCGTGCGGCGAGGATGCGGATCTCCTCGTCCCGCTCGGTGGCCCGCGCGCGCAGCGCCTGCCGCTCCTCGTCGGCGGCGTGCTCGTCGTGCATGGCCGGGTTCGGCGGTACCAGGAACACGTCGCCCGGGGTGGCGTCGGCGGCCGGGGTGGGCGCGAGCAGGGCGGCGGCGGTGCCGACGGCCACGGCCGAGCGGGGCAGCAGGGCCGCCTCGCTGAGCGCCTCGCGGGCGCGGGCGTGCGTGTCGGGGTCGGTGATCACGACGCCGTCGACGAGTTCGGGGCGGGCCGCCAGCACGCGCGCGTGGTCGGCGGGGTCGACGGCCTGGGCGAGGTAGCGCCAGCCCGGCAGTGCGGGGATGCCGTGCTCGCCGAGGAACTCGACGGTGGCCAGCACGTCGGGGCCGGGCGGCAGCAGTCCGCCGTCGCCGAGGGCGCCGAGGATCCGGGAGTCGTCGGCGGCGGCGGTGCGCAGCTCGAACAGGTGCCGCTCGGCGGACCCGACGGCGTCGTCGAGCAGCTCCCGCAACTCGTCCGCGAACCGGTCGAGTTCCTCGGGCACGAGGGTCGTGTGGTGGTCGTCGCCGCCCTCGTGGCGGGGTCGAGGAATGGCGGTGCGGGAGCCGGTGAGGCCCAGTAGTTCGGTGAGCCGCTCCTCCCCGGCGAGGCTCTCGGCCAGGCGCTTCTCGGCGTCGTACGTCCGCTCGGCCGCGGTCGCGGCGTCCGCCGCACGGGCGGCGGTGAGTTCGGCGCGGGACTCGGCGGAGGCCGCCTCTCGCGCGTTCTCGCTCGCTCGGCGGGAGGCCTCACGGGCGGTGTCCCAGGCGGCCACGGCCGTCTTCTCGGCGTCGCTCGCCGCGAGGGCGGCCCTGGCCGGGTCGGCGTCCGGGGCGCTGTCGTCGAGCCAGCCCGCGCGGACCGCCTCTGCGGTCTCCTGCTCGACCTCGCCGAGCCGCTGCCTGAGATGCCCGGTCTCGCTGCGGGCGCGCTGGGCCTCGGTGGCGGCGGAGGTCGAGTCCCGGTACGCGCAGTCGCTGACCTCCTGGAGCGCGGCGGATCGCTCCTCCTCCTCGTTGGCGAGGGTCTCCGCGCTCTCGGCGGCCCCGTGCAGGGCCCGGACCAGTGCGACGGCGGCCTTGGCGCGGGCGGCGAGGGCGGGCGCCGCGTCCCGCTCGGCCTCCTGGATGGCGGCGGCCACCCGCGCGACGCGGTCGGCGGCCGCGCGGTGGCGGAGCACGGCTTCGGCGGCCTGCCAGGCCGAGTGCAGGGTGCGTGCGTCGGCCAGCTCGCGCTTCTGCGCTGCGGCGGACTTCTCGCCGACGGCGAGCGCCAGGGAGGCGTGCCGGTAGGCGAGTTCGGCGGCGATCAGCGAGCTGCGCTCGCGGGCGCCGTCGGTGTGTGTGACGGCGTAGGCGGCGGCCGTGACCCGCTGGGCGAGGTCGGCGGCGCGCACCCGCTCCTGCACGCCTCGCGCGGACAGCCGGCGCGCCAGGTTACGCGTACGGCGTTCGGCGCCCGCGTGGATGTCACGCGCGCGTGACCGTGCCTCCGCGGCTTCCACGATCCGCCCCAGCAGGTCCACCGACCCGGCGGTGAAGTCCCGTTCGGCGATCAGCTCGGCGCGCCGCCCGAGCTTGTTGCCGAAGCCGCCGACCAGGTCGGCGAGTCCGTCGGTGTCCCGGGTGTCGGTCACGGCCCGCAGCAGCAGGTCGGTGAAGTCCGAGTCCTTCTTCACCGCGAACAGGCCGGCGGCTTCGCCCTCGTCGGCGTTCATCTCGCGCTGGTAGCGGAAGAGTTCGGGGTCGAGGCCCAGGTCGCCGAGGTGCTCGATCCAGCGGTCGTGGATCTCCTCCCAGTACACGTCCAGGTGCGGGTACGCCTTGCCCGCCTCGGTGATGGCGTCCCGGAATCCCTTCATGGTGCGCCGCCGCCCCTGGGCCCCGGAGGTGCCCTCCACGGGCTGTCGTACGGCGGTGGACTCGGCGACCGGCAGATTGTCCAGCGAGAGCCCGGGGCCGGGCCGGAACGAGTACCAGGCCTCGGCGAACTTCCGCGGGTCGTTGGAGACCTGCCGCCCCCGCCACTCGCTCGCCTTGCCGACGACCACGCACTCGCCGGTGAGCGTGTGCTGCCACTCCAGGGCGACATGGCCGCAGTCGTCGGCGAGCAGGAACTTGCGCAGCACACCCGAGCTCGCGCCACCGAGGGTGTTCCGGTGCCCCGGCAGCATCACCGAGAAGATCAGCTTGAGCAGCACCGACTTGCCGCCGCCGTTCTCCAGGAAGAGCACGCCTGCGGGCGCGGGCCGGCGCGGCGGGCCGACCGGCTCCTCCTCGAAGAACTCCGCCTGGGTGGGGGCGGGGTCGGGCACGGGCTCGCCCACACCGCGCAGGTCCAGCACGGTGTCGGCGTAGCGCGCACCGGCGGGCCCGATGGAGTAGAGGCGGACCCGGGACAGCTCGTACATGGCGGACTCTCGTAAGACGTGGGAAGAGGGTGGTGACGGCTCGGAAAGGCTTCGGGAACGGCTCAGGAGTGGAACGGCAGACCGGCGTCGGCGACCAGGTCCAGGTCCTCGGTGGCGTCCGCGGGCAGCAGGCTGGCCGTGCCGTCCGTGACCGGGACGACGCCGAGCTCCAGCAGCTCGGCCATGGCGGCGCTGCCGGCCAGGTCCCGTACCTGGAGCTGGTAGCGGGCCGTCGTGCGGTACGTGCCGCCCTGGTCGTCGCCGGTGCGCTGGAGGAACCCGGAGTCGGTGAGGAAGACGACCGCCTTGCCGATGATGCCGGTGGTGGAACCGGCCAGCCGGCGGGCGTCCTTGGTGGCGCCGGTCGCGCTGCGTCTGGCCCAGATCCGCCAGGCGGCCTCCAGCCCGGGCGCGTCGGTGGCCGGGTCGGTGTTCTCTCCCGCCTCCTCGGCCCGCTCCTCCAGCCGCCGGCAGGCCTGCCGGACGAAGGCGTCGACGCCGTTGACGGTGATCCGCCCGATGTAGCCGTCGTCGGCCAGGTCCTCGGGGCGCGGAAACGCCAGCGCGGCGACGGCGAGGTGGGCGAGGCCGTGCAGGAACCGGTCGCTGCCGTCCGCGGACGTACGACGCGCGTAGTCGCCCATGCGCACGGCGAACACCGAGTCCTCGGCGGCGGTCACGGCCATGCCCGCGCGGGGCGACACCTCGAGGACCACCAGCCCCAGACCGGCGGCCACGGCATCGGCGAGCCGCGCGAACGGCGGGTCTTCCCGATAGCGCCGCAGCAGCTCGGCGTACTCCTGATCACGCGCGGGCTGCAGCTTGGGCTGCAGCCCGAAGGCGACGAGCCGAGCCGCGTCGGCGGCATCGGCGGGCGTGACGGCAGCACTCGCCGACGCGACAGCCGCTTCAGCCTCGACGTACTCGCTCACAACGACAACTCCTCGATCTTGAAAACAGGGACGCCCTGGTGCGCCCCTTCAGGGGCGCGGGGCTGTGCTGAATCTGCGACTGCCGCCGCGTGGGCGCGACCAGCCACAACGGACCCGTACCCGGCACACGACATCACGCGGCCTCGGTCCGATCCGCAGCCATCCCCACCGCGTCCAGCAGAGCCGTCCCGACGACGAGATCGGCACCGCCGAAGCCGGGGTCGTCCAACTCCGTACCGTCGTCCACCGCGAACAACAACTTCTGCTCGCCCTGCCGATAGGCGGTACCGACAGCCGGGCTGGCAGCGTGCACCGCCAGGAGAGCAACGAGGTACGCCAGATCCTCGCCCCCCACGCGCCGCGCCTCCGCCAGCAGCCCCGACAACCGCCGCGGCGCGTCGGCCGGAAGGTCCAGCAGCCGCATGGCGTCCGCCAGCTGCTCCTCGCTGAACCGGCTGTCGTCCGGCGTGGCGATGAGGTCCGGCTCCGGCATCTCCGCACCCAGGTGCTCCCGCTCCACCGGCGGCGTCAGCAGTATGTCGACGAGGTCGCCGACCCGCACCGACACCGGCGTCCGCAGCCCGGTCCCGCGCGCGAAGAACGCCCCCGTGACCCGGCTCGCCTGCTCCAGCGGCAGCGGGAGCAGCGGCGCGAGGAGGTGCCCGTACAGGTCCGTCCCCGACGTCGTCATCGGCGTCGCGAACGCCTGCCGGTCCTGCTCGGCGCGGAACAGCGGCCCCGCCTCCAGCAGCCGTGACTGCAACTGGGTGTGCCGGCGGATGCAGTCCTTGACGATGTCGACGAGCTCGGCGGCGCGCCGCTTGTTCTCGGGCTCCTCGGTCTCGTCGCGGGCCTTGCGGATGTTGGTGAGGATCGCGTTCTCGTGCCGGTACCGGTCGGCGACGTGGTCGAGGGCCTCGGCGATCATGTCGGGGACGGCGCTGAGCCAGTCCACCGCGCGGACGTTGCGCCGGGTGGCCTCCAGGGCCCGGCGCAGGCTCTCCGAGTACTGCACGGTCCGGTAGCGGGCCTGCTCCGCGGCGAGCTGGGCGTCGGCGAGCCGGCCGCGGTTGATCAGCACCTCCAGCTTGACCTCGGCGGCGATCTGGGCGCTGGTGACGTCCGTGTCGAGGGCGCCGACGAGGACGTTGACCGCCTCGTCGGTGGTCCGGAGGTACACCGTGCCCCCCGGGCCGGGCACCTCCTCGATGAGCTTGAAGTCGTAGTCCCGGCGGACGTACGAGCCGTCCGGCGCGAAGGTGCCGTACACCGCGCGGAAACCGCGATCGACGCTGCCGACGTTGATCAGGTTCTCCAGGACCCAGCGGGCCACGCGCTCGTGCTCGGCGACGGGGCGGTGCGGGGTCTGGGCGGAGATGCGCGGGATCAGCCGGGCGACGATCTGCTCGTGGTCGGCACCGGTGTCGAAGTCCATGTTCAGGGTGACCAGGTCGATGGCGGAGAGGGCCACCTCGGCCATGCCGTACACCGAGTACTCGCCGGCCAGGTTCGCCTTGCGTGCGTCGAGGTCGTGCAGCGGCGCCGTGCAGGCGAGCGCGCGCAGCCGGCGCGCCAGCCCCTCGTCGGCGGCCGGGCCCGGTGCGGGGCGCGGCCCCGCGCTGAGCTGGGGCGGCACGCTGTCCGTCGATGCAGGCGAAGTCACGGTGCACAGACTAGGTCCTGGGTCTGACATCGGCCCAAACGACGCGGAGCGGCCCCGCCGGGAGCGCCGGTTAACTGCAGGTGGTGTGTCAGAGTGCGGGTCGTCTGTGGCTGGTCGCGCAGTTCCTACCCCCAGCGCCCCTGACGGGGCGCAGAACCTTGCGGGGCGCCCAGACTTACGGGGCGCTGTCCACTCGGCGTCGGTAGACCTCCACCACTCGTTCCAGGGAGTCCGTGAGGTAGGTCTCAAGCAGGCGTTCCGCCCCGCCCCTGTCACCGTCCTGGAGCGACTCGAGGATCTCCCGGTTGCGGGCCAGGTACGGCTCGTGCAGGGCGCGGGGGTCGTCGACCACGTGGAAGGCGAGGCGGAGTTCCGCGAAGACGCTGCGCATCAGTTCGTCGGTGCGTTCGCTGGCGGCCAGGGCGACCAGTTCCCGGTGGAAGTGGATGTTGGCCGTACCCACTGCTTTCCAGTCATCCGCGGCGGCCGCCGACCGTCCCGCGGTGACCGCCGCCGACAGGCTCTCCAGGGCGTACGGCGGGTCGCCGAGACCGCGCACGACGGCGCACTCGACGAGGGCGCGGGTGCGGTAGATGTCCTCGACGTCCTCCACGGTCAGGACCCGGACGAAGACGCCCCGGTTGAGTTCGTGGACCAGCAGGCGCTCGTGGGTGAGCAGCCGGAACGCCTCGCGCAGGGTGTTGCGCGAGACACCGAGTGCACCGCCGATGCCGTCCTCCGACAGGCGGGTGCCTGGCGGGAAGTAACCGTCGGCGATGCGGCTCCTGAGGATGTCGGAGACCCGTTCCGCGGTGCTGGTCCGCCCGAGGAGGGCGCGGTCGTCGGCCAGTCCCGTCAGCTGCTCTGCCATGCCCGGAATTCAACCGCAGACACAGGAACGAAACAACGTGGGTATTGAAGGATCGTTGAACGATCCTCTACGGTGCTCATCACGCTCACCTTCGTACGGCCGTCGAAGCGGCCGTTGGTACGGCCCCGCACTGCTCAGTCCCCGCACCCTCCGTCCCTCATCTGCGAGGTGCCCATGAGCACGACTCCTCCACCGCAGGCCCTGCCGTCCGACACGCATCCGGGCAGGGGTGAACGCACCGCCGAGGACGGCGCGTTCGGCTGGCTGCGCGCCCTAGGTCCGCGCGGCCGGCGTGCGTTCGCCGGAGCTTTCGGCGGATATGCCCTGGATTCATACGACTACTTCACCCTGCCGCTGAGCATGGTCGCGCTCGCGGCGTACTTCGGCCTGGACAGCGGCCAGACCGGCCTGTTCACCACCGTCACCCTGGTGGTCTCCGCGGTCGGCGGCGCCGCGGCGGGCGTGTTCGCGGACCGGGTCGGCCGGGTCCGCGCGCTGATGATCACGGTGATCACCTACGCGGTCTTCACCGTGGCCTGCGGCTTCGCACCCAACTACGAGACCCTGCTGGTGTTCCGCGCGCTCCAGGGCCTCGGCTTCGGCGGCGAGTGGGCGGTCGGCGCGATCCTGGTCGCCGAGTACGCGAGCGCCCGCCACCGCGGCCGCACGCTGGGCGCCGTCCAGAGCTCCTGGGCCGTCGGCTGGGCGCTCGCCGCGATCGTGTACACGCTGGTCTTCTCGTTCGTCGGCGACGACCTGGCCTGGCGGGTGATGTTCTGGACCGGCGCGCTGCCCGCGCTCCTCGTGGTGTGGCTGCGCCGCCGGGTGCACGACGCCCCGCAGGCGGTCGCGGTACGCGAACAGAGCCCGCAGCGCGGCTCGTTCGCCGCCATCTTCCGGCCGGGCACGGCCGACGCCCCCGGTCTGCTGCGCACCACGGTCTTCGCGGGCCTGCTGTCCACGGGTGTCCAGGGCGGCTACTACACGCTGGCCACCTGGATCCCGACGTACCTGAAGACCGAGCGCGGCCTGTCGGTCGTCGGTACCGGCGGCTACCTGACCTTCCTGATCTCGGGAGCGTTCCTCGGCTACCTCACCGGCGGCCACCTCACCGACCGGCTGGGCAGGCGCCGCAACATCTGGCTGTTCGCGGTGCTGTCGGCGGTCTGCGTGCTGGCGTACGCGAACATCCCGGGCGGCGCCGACACGTTGCTCCTGGTGCTCGGTTTCCCGCTCGGCTTCTGCATGTCGGCGATCTTCAGCGGCTTCGGTTCGTACCTGAGCGAGCTGTACCCGACGGCGGTGCGCGGCACCGGCCAGGGCTTCACATACAACGCGGGCCGCGCGGTGGGCGCGGTCTTCCCGACCCTGGTGGGCTTCCTGGCCGACAGCTGGGGCGTGGGCGGCGCGCTGGTCTTCGGCGCGGCCGGTTACGCGCTCGCGGCCCTGGCCCTGTTCGGACTGCCGGAGACGCGCGGAAAGGAACTGGCGTGAACACTGCGGAAGACCACGTTCTCGCTCTGGCCACGGAGGACCGCCCGGTCGTCCTCGTCGACGAGCACGCGCACGCGTGGAGCCCGAGAAGCGCCCGGGCCCGTTTCCGGGAGGGCCTCACCGGCCCCACGGCCGGGGTAGCGGCCGGCCACACGCAGGCAAACCTGATCTCGGTGCCCGCCGACTGGGCGTACGACATGCTGCTGTTCTGCCAGCGCAATCCGAAGCCCTGTCCGGTGCTCGACGTCACCGACGCCGGTGCGACCGGCACCGAACTGGCGGAGGGCGCGGACCTGCGCACCGACCTGCCGCGCTACCGGGTGTGGCGGGACGGGGAGTTGGTGGACGAGCCGACGGACGTGCGCGCGTACTGGCGGGACGACCTGGTGTCGTTCCTGCTCGGGTGCAGCTTCACGTTCGAGTGGGCGCTGGCCGGTGCCGGGGTGCCGATACGCCATGTCGAGCAGGGCCGGAACGTGCCCATGTACGTGACCACCCGGCCGTGCCGCCCGGCGGGACGGCTGCGCGGGCCGATGGTGGTGTCCATGCGCCCGGTCCCGCCGCAGCATCTGTCGACCGCGATCCGGGAGAGCAGTCTGCTCCCGGCGGTGCACGGCGGGCCCGTACACTGCGGCGATCCCTCCGCGCTCGGCATCGCCGATCTCGGCCGGCCCGACTTCGGCGACCCGGTGGACGCCGCCCCGGACGACATCCCGGTCTTCTGGGCCTGCGGGGTGACTCCGCAGGCGGCGGTCATGGCCTCCCGGCCGCCGTTCGCCATCACACACGCGCCGGGTCAGATGTTCATCAGCGACGCCCGCGACGAGCAGTACCGCGTGGCCTGACAGGAGAGACAGCGCATCCATGACCTCGATCGACCTGAACGCCGACCTGGGCGAGGGCTTCGGCCGCTGGCGGCTCACCGACGACGAGCAGCTGCTGTCCGTCGTGACCAGCGCCAATGTGGCCTGCGGCTTCCACGCCGGGGACGCGGCGACCATGCGGCGGGTGTGCGAGCTGGCGGCCGGGCGCGGGGTGACGATCGGCGCCCAGGTGTCCTACCGGGACCTGGCGGGGTTCGGGCGGCGCGCGATGGACGTGCCGCCCGCCGAGCTGGCGGCCGAGGTGGCCTACCAGATCGGCGCCCTGGAGGTCTTCGCCCGGGCCGCCGGCGCACGTGTGGCGTACGTGAAGCCGCACGGCGCGCTCTACAACCGGGTCGTGCACGACGAGGAGCAGGCCGCCGCGGTGGTCGACGGCGTGCTTCTCGCGGAAGCGTCGCTGCCCGTCCTGGGACTGCCCGGTTCCCGACTGCTCGCGCTGGCGGGAAAGGCGGGGCTGCCGACGGTCACGGAGGCCTTCGCGGACCGCGCGTACACCGACGAAGGGACGCTTGTCCCGCGCGGGCGGGAGGGCGCGGTGGTGAGCGACCCGGAGGCGGTCATGGAGCGCTCGGTGGAACTGGCGCGCTCCGGCGCGGTCACCTCGCACTCCGGCACGCGCATCGCGGTGCGCGCCCGCTCGCTCTGTCTGCACGGCGACACCCCGGGCGCCGTGGAACTGGCGCGCAGGGTGCGTGCGCGGCTCACGGCGGCGGGCGTGACCGTGGCGGCCTTCGCATGAGCACGAGCACAAGCACGAACGTGGGCGTGAGCACGGGCACGAACGTGGGCGCAAGCGTGAACGTGAGCACGAGCCCGCGGGAGGCCACGCCCGAAGCCACGCCCCTGACGGTCCACCCGGTCGGCGACGACGCCCTCCTCGTCGAGGTCGGCTCCGGCGCACAGGCCCAGGCCCTGCACGCCGAGTTGCTGCGCCGCCGCGCGGACGGCTCGCTGAGGGTCCGCGAGATTGTGCCCGCGGCCCGCACGGTCCTGCTCGACGGCCTCGACGACCCGGCCGGCCTGGCCGCCGAACTGGCCTCCGCCGTGGTCCCGCCCGCTCCCCCACGCGCGCGTGCGGCGATCGAGCTGCCCGTGCGCTACGACGGCCCGGACCTCGCCGAGGTCGCCGCCCACTGGCGGGTTCCCGAGCGGGAGGTGGCCCGCATCCACTCGGGCGCCGAGTTCACGGTCGCCTTCTGCGGCTTCGCGCCCGGCTTCGGCTACCTCACCGGGCTGCCCGCCCGCTACGACGTGCCGCGCCGGGCCACCCCGCGCACCGCCGTGCCCGCGGGCGCGGTGGCGCTGGCCGGGCCGTACACCGGTGTGTACCCGCGTTCCTCGCCGGGAGGCTGGCAGTTGATCGGGACGACGGAGGCGGTGCTGTGGGACCACGCGCGCGTACCGGCCGCGCTGCTGACGCCGGGGACGCGCGTGCGGTTCGTGCCGGTGGGGGACGTATGACCGACCGTGCGCTCGTCGTCGTACGGGCCGGTGCGCTGACCACCGTGCAGGACCGGGGGCGGCCCGGACACGCGCACCTGGGGGTGCCCCGCTCCGGGGCACTCGACGCACCCGCCGCGGCGCTCGTCAACCGGCTGACCGGGAACGCACCGGACGCGGCCGTGCTGGAGACGACGCTCAACGGGTGTGCCGTGCGGCCGCGTTCGACGGTCGTGGTGGCGGTCGGCGGCGCGCCGTGCTCCGTCACGGTGGGCGGGCGTCCGGCGGCCTGGGGCGCGCCCGTCGTGGTTCCGGCCGGGGAACTGCTGGACGTGGGCACGGCCCGTTCCGGCGTACGGAGTTACGTGGCCGTCTCCGGTGGGATCGCCGTGGAGCCGGTGCTCGGCAGCCGGTCCACCGACCTGCTCTCCGGGCTCGGTCCCGCGCCGCTGGCGGACGGCACGGTGCTGCCGGTGGGCGCACCCGTGGGACCGCACGCGCGCGGGGACGTCGTACCGCAGCCGTCCCCGCCGGCGGAGCTCGTGCTGCGGGTGACGCTGGGCCCGCGGGCCGGCTGGTTCACGCCGGAGGCCGTCCGGGCGTTCACCTCGCGCGCGTACCGCGTGTCGTCGGCGAGCAACCGCATCGGGCTGCGCACGGAAGGGCCCGCCCTGGGACGGGCCCGTACCGGTGAACTCCCCAGCGAGGGCATGGTCCTCGGTGCCGTGCAGGTACCGCCGGACGGCCGTCCGGTGGTGTTCCTGGCCGACCATCCGACCACCGGCGGATATCCGGTGATCGCGGTGGTCCGCGCCGCCGACCTCCCGGCGGCGGGCCAGGCGGTCCCGGGCATCCCGGTCCGCTTCGTGGCCGTGCGCCGTCGCTGACCCGCCGGGGCGGCCTCGCCCGGTGCCGTCGTCCGTATGACCTCGTCGTCCTCACGCGGCGTCGGCGGGCCGCTCCGGCGGCTGGAGGGCGGCCAGCGCGGCGGAGACCGCGGCGGACGCGCTCAGGTCCAGGCGGGCGCTGGTGCCCCTGCGGCGGTGCCGCATCTCGTCGACGGCCAGCCGCAGCAGCTGGGGCAGCAGGTCGCGGCAGCGCCTGATCACCCAGGCGGTGCCGGCCGTGGCCAGCCAGAGGAGACTCGCCTTCTTCGTCGGCGGCGGGTACTCGGGCTCGGGGGACGGCGCCGTCCCCGTCGCCATGCCCAGCGGGGCGAGCAGGGCGTGGAAGCGGACGGCGAGCTGCCGGTGCCCGCGCTCGCACGGGTGCAGCCGGTCCGCGCTCCACATCTCGCGGTCGGTGAGCCAGGCGCCCTCCGACGCGTGCAGGTGGACGGCCCCGTACCGCTCGGACAGGGCGTGCACCACCGCGTTGACCGCACGCCCCCGGCGGGCCAGCGGGCGGGCCAGGGCGCCCGGGAGTCCCCACATCGCACCGGGGTCGGGCAGGCACGCCGTGAGCAGGGTCGCGCCCTGCTCGGTCAGGGCCGCGTAGACCTTGTCGAGCCGTTCGGCCACCGCGTGGATGTCGAACGTGCAGCGCAGGGTGTCGTTGACGCCTATGACGACGGCGACGATGTCGGGACGCAGTTCCAGCGCGGCCGGGGTCTGGCGTTCCAGCACGTCCCGGGTCTGCGCCCCGCTGACCGCGAGGTTGGTGAACTCCACCTCCTTCGCGGCGAGTCCGCCGGCCAGTAGCGCGGCCCAGCCGCGCCACCCGTCGCCGGCGGGGTCGCCCACGCCCTCGGTCAGCGAGTCCCCGAGCGCCACGAAACGAACCGCTCTCATGCCACGCCCTCCGGCACGACACGACGGACCGGTGCCGTCGTTCCGCTCTCGTCACGACGGAACAGCACCGGCGCGTCGTGCGCGGCGAGGAACGCCTCCACCGCCGTTCCCCAGCCGAAGCACTCCGCACGCGCGCGTGCGGTTTCCCGGCGTGCGGCGGCGGGCCGCTCCAGGAGCATCTCCACGGCGTCGGCGAACGCCTCGCCGCGGTCGGCCGCGGTGGCCCCGGCGGCTCCGATCACCTCGGGGAGCGCGGAGGAGGCGCTGGCGACCACGGGCGTCCCGCAGGCCATGGCCTCCAGGGCGGCGAGCCCGAACGTCTCCGCGGGTCCGGGCGCCAGGGCGACGTCGGCGGACGCCTGCAGCGCGCCCAGGCTGTCCCGGTCGGAGACGTGCCCCAGGAAGGTGACCGGCAGCCTGCGCTCCCGCACCCGCTGCTCCAGCCGCTCCCGCAGCGGCCCGTCGCCGGCCACGACCAGGATCACCCGGCGGCCGCGCCGTACCAGCGCCTCCACTGCGTCGATGGCGGTGCCGGGCCGCTTCTCCACGGACAGCCGCGAGCACATGACGAGCAGTGCCTCGTCCTCGCGCGCGTACCGGGCCCGCAGGTCGAGGTCGCGCAGCGAGGGGTGGCGGCCCACCAGGTCGACGCCCAGGGGGGCACGTACGACGTTGCGGGCGCCGATGCGGATGAACTCGCGCTCGGCGAACTCGGTGGTGCACACCACGCGCGCGTAGGTGTGCGCCGTACGGATGTTGAGCGCGTCCGCGGTGCGCCGGGACATGTTCTCGGACATGCCCCAGGTGCGCAGGACCCCGTCGGCGGTCTCGTGGGAGACCATCACGGCGGGGACCCGGGCGCGCCGGGCCCAGCGGCCGGTCCAGCGCAGGGTGGTGCGGTCGGACACCTCCAGGCGGTCCGGGGCGAGGTGCTCCAGGAGGGTCTGCACCCGCTTCTTGTCGACGAGGACGCGGTAGCCGCCGGTGCCGGGCAGCAGCGGGCCGGGCAGCGTGATGACGCGGCCCTGCTCCTCGTCCCGGTCCGAGTAGCGCTCCCCCGGCACGATCAGGACCGACTCGTGCCCGGCCGCCACGAAGCCCTTGCCGAGTTCGCGCAGGGCGGTGCGCAGACCGCCGGAGGCGGGGGCGACGAAGTTGGCCAGCCGGACGATGCGCAGCGGGCCGGGCGAGGTGACGCTCATGCCGCCACCACCGGTCGGCGCGCCGCGAGCACGTCCTCGTAGTGGCCGATCAGCTGGTCGCCGACGGCGGCCCAGGTGCGGCCCTCGACCGTGGTCCGCGCCGCGTGGCCGAACGCGGCCCGCATCCCGGGGTCGGCGACGAGCGAGGCCACCGCCTCCCGGACGGCACCGGCGTCGCGCGGCGGGACCAGGAACCCGGTGCGGCCGTGGTCGACCAGGTCGATCGGGCCGCCGACGGCGGGTGCGACGACCGGGACGCCACTGGCCATGGCCTCCTGGACGGTCTGGCAGAACGTCTCGAAGGGGCCGGTGTGCGCGAAGACGTCGAACGAGGCGAAGATCCGGGCGAGGTCGTCGCCAGTGCGGCGGCCGAGGAAGACCGCGCCGGGCAGGGCCTCGGTGAGGTGGGCCTGGGCGGGTCCGTCGCCCACGATCACGACCTTCACTCCCTCCAGGCCGCAGACCCCGGCGAGGAGTTCGACCTGCTTCTCGGGGGCGAGACGGCCGACGTAGCCGACGATGACCTCGCCGTTCGGGGCGATCTCGCGGCGCAGGGCCTCGTCGCGGAACTCGGGACGGAAGCGGACGGTGTCCACGCCGCGCTGCCACAGCTGGATCCGGGGCACGCCGTGCGCCTCCAGGTCGCTGATCGAGGCGGTGGACGGGGCGAGGGTGCGGTCGGCGGCGCCGTGCACGGACCGGATCCGCCGCCAGGCGGCGGCCTCGCCGGCGCCCACGTAGGTGCGGGCGTATCCGGCCAGGTCGGTCTGGTAGACGGCGACGGCCGGGATGCCGAGCCGGGCGGCGGCGGCCATGCCGCGGACGCCGAGGATGAAGGGGCTGGCCAGGTGCACCACGTCGGGGCGGTGCTCGATCAGGGCGGCGGCGAGCTTGCGGCTGGGGAGAGCCACGCGGACCTGGGGATAGCCCGGGAGCGGAAGGGAGGGGACGTGGACGACAGGGCAGGGCGCGGCGGCCGCGGCGAGCCTGTTTCCGGGGGCGGGAGCCGGAGCGACGACGAGGGGAGCGTGACCGCGATCGACGAGGTGTCGGGCGGTCTGGAGCGCGCAGTGGGCCACGCCGTTCACATCGGGGGGAAAGGATTCGGTCACGATGACGACACGCATACCGGTGTTGTCGCCGCGCCGGACGTGGCCGCGTCAAAGTGGATCTTTCCGATTGTTAAACGTCCCATGAGCGTTGCCCTGCACACCCGAGCGGGCCAACCGGCGTCCATGCTCGGCTGACCGGGCGGTCACCGATTGTTCACCCGGCGGGCGGTCGTCCGCGTATGGAACGTGTACGGGATCCCCCGTGGTTCCCGTGGTGAAACAGTTGCCGGTTGCAGTGATATGTCACATGGCGGTCGCGTCCGGTCCGATACGGCTGCGTACGGCCGTCTGCACCTCCGCCTCCTCGGCGGGGTCGGCGGCGAGCCGGCGGAGCTGTTCGACGACCCGGGCGTCACCGGTCTCGGCGTGCCGGGCGGCGAGTTCGCGGGTGGTCTCCTCGCAGTCCCACAGGCATTCGACGGCGAAGCCGGTGGCGAAAGAGGGGTCGGTGGCGGCCAGGGCGCGGGCGGCGCGGCCACGGAGGTGGGACGAGGCGGTCTCGCGGTACACGTGGCGCAGGACGGGGGCGGCGCAGACGATGCCGAGGCGTCCGGTGCCGTCCACGAGGGTCCAGAGCGTCGGCGCGTCCGGGCCTTCGCCGCGTACGGCCTCCCTCAGCGCGGCGAGGACCAGTTCGCTGTCCTTGGTTCCGCCCCGGCAAGCCAGCATCCGGCCGGCGGCGGCGCCGAGGGCGTCGGGCCGGCGGGCCCAGCCGCGGGCGCGTTCGACGGCGGCGATACTGCGCATGCGTTCGAAGGCGTCGACGGCGGCCTCCACAACGGTGGCCGTGCCGTCGGCCACGGCGACCTCGATCAGGTTCAGCGCGTCGGGGTCGTTGCTGTCGGCGAGGTAGCGCAGGGCGGTGCAGCGGGCTCCGTCGGTGCCGTCCTTGGCGGCCTGGACGATCTCCGGCCGGTCCTCGGGGCCGGCGACGGCGACCAGGCAGCGGGCGGCCGGCACATGGAGCGCCGCGCCCCGCTCGACGCCCTGCTGGGCCCATTCGAAGACGGCCCGCACGCTCCACCCCGGGCGGGGCCCGGCAGGTCGCATCTGGCGCTGCCAGCGGTCGAAACAGCCGGTCTCCTGCGCGGCACGCACGCGCGTGGCGATCGGTTCGCGGGGATCCTCGGCCCACAGCCGCCAGGGCCGTGGTTCGAACGCGTCCCGTACAGCGGCGGCCAGTTCGGCCTCGCCCTCGGCGTCCGTGGTGAAACGCGCCAGCACCGGGGCGGCGAGGGCGCGCAGGCCCGCGTCGTCGTCGCGCAGCGCCAGCTCGTCCAGGGCCCAGGCCCAGTTGGCGCCGGTCGCGGCGTACCTGCGCAGCAGTTCGAGCGCGTCCCGCCTGCCGTAGGAGGCGAGGTGCCCGAGCACGGCCAGAGCGAGGCCCGTGCGGGACTCCTCGGTGTCGAGGACGTCCTCGGGGTCGAAGAGGTGCGCCTCGATGGCGTCCAGCTCGCCGTGCAGGTCGAGGTAGAGCCGGGCGTAGTACAGGGAGCGGTTCTCCACCTGCCAGTCGTGGCGGGGGTCGTGGAGCACACAGTGGTTCAGCGCCGCGAGCGCTTCGGCGCGCGGGGCGGTGAGCGCGTGCAGCGTGCCGTCGCCACGGCCCCGCTGAAGCAGGCCGAGCAGCGTGCCGCTGGGCGCTATGACCGGATCGAACATGGGAAACAGCCTCACATCAAGCGTCGACGCAACCGGAGAACACGCACTACCTGGCCGCGTGACACAACGTCGGAGCGCCCGCCGTCTCTTGCTTGCTGTAGACCATCTCTCTCTGCCTCTCGTCAGTGGCCCATGCGGGCCGCATCACGGCCCGCGCGGTGCGGCAACACCTGCCCAGCCATCGCGTCCGTGAATCACGACGTCATGATGACTCGGCACTTCGACCTGCCGCGACCGAAATTTCGGCGGCCCTGTACCGCCTCCCCCGTTTTGTGTGTTTTAGCTGGTCAGAACAGATGGGTCAGGAGGTGCCGAACAGTTCCAGAACCTCCACCTTGCCGAACATCCGTGCGGTGTCGACGGCCGACGGAGTGCCCGCCGCCGGGTCCGCACCGGCCTCCACCAGCACCTTGACCACATCCGTCTCGCCCTTGAAGACCGCTCCGGCGAGTGGCGTCTGACCTCGGTCGTTGACCCGGTCCGCCTCGGCGCCCCGGGCGAGCAGCTCACGCACCGCCTCGGCGTGGCCGTGGTAGGCGGCGAGCATCACGAGGGAGTCGCCGCGGTCATTGGTGAGGTTGGCCGGAACGCCCGCGTCGACGTACGCCACGAGCTCCTCGGTCCGCCCCTGCCGGGCCAGATCGAAGATCTTGGTCGCCAGCTCCACGACCTCGGGGTCGGGGGCTTCGCTCATCGGCCGGACCGCCTCTCCTGTGCGCTGCGGGGACTATCGCGGACTGGGGGAGCGTACGGCAACGGGCGGGCCGCAGAGCCGTACGAGTGAATCGCCAGCGTACTGGCTCAGGGGGCACATGACCGGATCTGCCCGAGGTAAAGATCACCGCAACCCCGCCGGACGATCGCATTCCCACGCCGGAAGGCGGTCAGCCCGGCCGATGCAGAACAGGGACGATCCACCAAATGAGTGAAATAAGCCCGGTTTCACCCATTTACACCTTTAATAGTATGGATACCTGCTGTGATCCTGGAAGAACTCATGGTGACTGTCCCCCTTCGACACCAGGAGATCTCACATGATCCTCTCCATCTCAGGCGTCATCGTGCTCGGCATCGTCGTCTTCCTCTTCTTCCGCAAGGACGGACTGAAGCCGTCGCACGCCACGGTCTCGGCGCTCTTCGGCTTCTATCTCGCCAGCACGGCCATCGCACCGAGCATCAAGGCAGGCGGCGAGAGCCTGGCGAGCCTGCTCGGCGGCATCAAGTTCTGATGCCGCACCCGCCCGTACGCACCGTGAGGAGACAGCAGTGGCCCGGCGCCCTCTCCCCCGCATTCTGAGCAACGGCGGCGCGCAGCTCGCCCGGAGCCGGGAGCTGGCCCGGACGGCCGCCGACAGCGCCACCGACGTCCTCCACCCGCTCATCACCGTGACCCGCGGGCTGAGCCGGCTGGCCTCGGCCGGGCGGCGCAGATGGGCGGAGACACCCAAGGACAAGCGTGGGCCGCTGCTGTTCCTGGCGGCCTCCGTCGTCCTGGTCGTGGCGCTGGTGCCGTACGGGCCGCTGCTCGCCGTCATCACCCTGATGGCGGCGAGCGCCTGGCAGGGCCGTGACCGCGCCCCGTCCCCGCCGGAGGGCCCCGACGAGTCGCAGACCCAGCGGCTCCAGTCCCTGTACGAGGCCCTGGTGCCGTACTTCTCGGCCGCCGAGGACCCGGCGCCGCTGTACGCACACGGCGGGGAGTGGGACAAGGCCTTCCTCGCGCACGAGTTCGACGACGCGGGCCGCCTCGGCCAGCTGCTGCTCCGCTATCCCGCGTACTTCCCGGACGGCGAGCCCCAGGCCCGCGCGCGGATCGAGAACCTGCTCACCGCGAAGTCCGGGCGAGGCCGCGAGTACCACTTCGCGTGGGACGAAGAGGGCAACCGGCTCACGGTGACCGTCCTCGCCCCGCTGCCCACCGACATCGCCGCCCAGCGCTTCGTCACCGCGCCGGGCGAGACGGTCCTGGGGTTCACCGACCCCAGCGAGGTCCAGCGCACGCTCCCGCTCGGGTACGGCGACGAGCAGCGTGACGTACCGCCGGTCGTCTGGCGCACCGGCGTCCGTTCCACCGAACCGCACCTGCTGGTCATGGGCCGCCCCGGCAGCGGTACCTCGACCCTGCTGCGCTCCATCGCCCTGCAGGCCCTCCAGTACGGCGACGTCCTCATCGTCGAGGGCGGCGGCACCGGCGAGTACATGTGCCTCGCCGGGCGCGACGGGGTCCTGGCCGTGGAGTGCGGGCTCGGCGGGGCACTGGCCAGCCTGGAGTGGGCCGCGAACGAGACGGAGCGGCGGCTCATCGCCCTCAGCCGCGCACGCCAGGCGGGCCATCCGCCGCCGGACGACTGCCGGCGGCCGCTGTGGATCCTCCTCGACCGCCCGAGCGCCTTCGTCCACCTGGCCTCGGCGGACGGCCAGAAGGACCCGCAGGCCCTCCTCCAGGCCCCCCTCCGGCACGGCCGCGCGGCCAACGTCACCGTGGTGGTCGCCGAACAGCTCGACAGCGCGGACGTGTTGAGCGAGGCGGTGCGACAGCACGCACGCGCGCGTGTCGTCCTGGGACCGGCGCTGCCGGACGAGCTGGCGGCTGCGCTGGGGGCCCCGCCGCACACGACACCGCTGGCCCAGGTGCCGCCGGGGCGGGGGTACGCGCGGCTGGGGCACGGGCCGGTGCTGCGGCTTCAGGTGCCGGCGACTCCGGATCCGTACGACGACGCGACGAGCGAGGTCGACCGCGAGGCGGTGCTGGCGTTGCTGCCGCCGCGGAGCGGGGTGGTGGAGCAGGCGGCACCTCTGGAAGCCGCGATCGCCGAGGGCTGAGGTGGGGGTGGGGACGCTCACCGGCGCTTGCCGGGTGCCTCCCCCAGCCTTCGGCCGGGGGAGGAACTGCGCGACCGGCCCCCGCCGACCCGCGGCCCAAGAACCACCCCGCCGCTACGCCACAAAAGTCCGCGGCGCCTCGCCGTTCCCCCCACTCGCCCCCGACTCCACCAACCGCGCCGCCGCCGCCAGCCGCGCCGCCGCTTCGTCCGCCACCGCTCCCCCCACGGTGAACGGAAGGCGTACATAGCCCTCGAAAGCCCCGTCGACCCCGAACCGCGGCCCCGAGGGCACCCGCACTCCCACCCGCTCCCCCGCCTCCGCCAGCCGGGAGCCGGACAGTCCCCCCGCCCGGACCCACAAGGTCAGACCGCCCTTCGGCACCTCGAACTCCCAGGCCGGCAGCTCCCGCCGGATCGCTCTCAGCAGGGCGTCCCGGTTCTCCCGCGCCTGCGCCCGGCGCAGGTCGACAGCCTGCTCCCAACCGCCCGTGCTGAACAGCCAGTTCACCGCCAGTTGCTCCAGCACCGGCGTCCCCAGGTCGGCATAGGCCCGCGCGGCGACCAGGCTGCGGATCACGTCGGGAGCCGCCCGTACCCAGCCGATGCGCATGCCCGCCCAGAAGGCCTTGCTCGCGGAGCCGACCGTGATGACGGTCGAGCCCGCCGGGTCGAAGCCGCAGACCGGGCGGGGCATCTCCACGTCGTCGTCCAGCCACAGCTCGCTCATCGTCTCGTCGGCGACGAGCACCGTGCCCGCCGAGCGGGCCGCGTCCACCAGCCGACGACGCTGGTCCTCGTCGGCGAGCGCCCCCGTGGGGTTGTGGAAGTCGGCGACGACGTACGCGATCCGGGGCGCCGCCTCCCGCAGGACCTGGCGCCAGCGGTCCATGTCCCAGCCCGACAGCCCCTCGGCCATCGCGACGGGGACGAGGCGGGCGCCCGCCTCCCGCATCAACTGGAGGATGTTGGCGTACGACGGCGACTCGACCGCGATGCGTTCACCGCGCCCGCCGAAGAGATGGCAGATGGCGTCGATCGCGCCCATCGCACCCGTCGTGACCATGATCTGCTCGGGCATGGTCGGGATCCCGCGCGCGGTGTAGCGCTCCGCGATCATCGAGCGCAGGACCGGGAGGCCGGCCGGATAGTCGCCGTGGGTGTGGGCGTACGGCGTGAGCTCCTCCAGGGCGCCCTGGACCGCACGGGTCAGCCAGGGCTCGGGCGCCGGCAGGGCGGCGGTGCCGAGGTCGATCAGCGAGCCGAGGGCCTCGGGGGGCAGTGGTTCGAGGCCGCGGGCGGGGAGCGGGTTGCCCGCCGGAACGGCGGTCCAGCTGCCGGCGCCCCGCCGGGACTCCAGGAACCCCTCCGCGCGCAGCGCCTCGTACGCCGCCGCCACGGTCGTACGGCTCACGGACAGGGAGAGCGCCAGTTCGCGTTCGGCGGGCAGCCGGGCGGCGACCGGGACGCGCCCTTCGAGCACCAGCAGCCGGACCCCGTCGGCGAGCGCGCGATAGGCGGGCGGACGCCGGGTGCCGGGACCGGCAGGGCGCTCCTGCTGCGAGCTGAGCAGCCGGGCGAGCTGCGCGGCACCCACCGCCGAGGTCCACTGCGCCATGAGAATCAGTCCACCTTCCCCGAATTGGCCATGGATGGCTTTCTCCCCCGAGCCACAGAGTGACACGGGTCAGGCCACCTTCACCACCAGGGGGTATCTCTTGTCCACGCAAGGCCGTCTCGGGCGGCGGTTGATCCAGCTCTACGTGGGACTCACGCTGTACGGCGTGAGTTCCGCGCTGCTCGTGGAGGCCGGCCTCGGGCTGGAGCCCTGGGGCGTGCTGCACCAGGGGCTCGCGGGGCACACCGGGCTGAGCATCGGCACGGTGTCGATCGTCGTGGGGGCGGTCGTACTGCTCCTGTGGGTCCCGCTGCGCCAGCGGCCGGGCCTCGGCACGGTCTCCAACGTCTTCGTCATCGGCCTCGCCATGAACGCCGCCCTCGCCGTCCTGCCCGAGGCGCACGCGTTCGCCGTACGGATCCCGCTGATGGCGGCCGGCATCGTGCTCAACGGGGCGGCGACCGGGCTGTACATCGCGGCGAGCTTCGGACCGGGCCCCCGGGACGGTCTGATGACGGGGCTGCACCGGCGTACCGGCCGTTCGATCCGGCTCATCCGGACGGCGATCGAGGTCGCGGTGGTCGTCAGCGGGTTCGCGCTCGGCGGAACCGTCGGCGTCGGCACCCTGCTCTACGCCGTGTCCATCGGCCCCCTCGCGCAGCTGTTCCTGAAGGTGTTCGCCGTCCCGGCGGCATCCGGTCGCAGCACGGTCGTTGCCACGGGGTCACCCGGGCGCGCGATACTGCGCAAGTGAGCACGCTGACACGCCACCCGTACCTGGACCACCCCGGCCCCATCGCCTTCGCCCATCGGGGCGGGGCCGCGGACGGTCTGGAGAACACCGTGGCGCAGTTCCGGCGCGCGGTCGAACTCGGCTACCGGTACATCGAGACCGATGTGCACGCCACGGCCGACGGCAAGCTGGTCGCCTTCCACGACGACACCCTGGACCGGGTCACCGACGGGGCCGGCCGGATCGCCGACCTGCCCTGGGAGGACGTACGGCACGCGCGCGTGGCCGGCCGCGAGCCGCTCCCCCTCTTCGAGGAGCTGCTCGAGGAGTTCCCGGACGTCCGCTGGAACGTGGACGCCAAGGCGGAGCCGGCCCTGCGGCCGCTCCTCGACCTGATCGAGAAGACGGACTCCTACGACCGGGTCTGCGTCGGCTCGTTCTCGGAGGCACGGGTGCTGCGGGCGCAGCGGCTGGCCGGGCCGCGCCTGGCCACCTCGTTCGGCACCCGGGGCGTGGTCGGGCTGCGGCTGCGCTCCTGGGGACTGCCCGCCGCGGTGCGCCGGTCGGCGGTGGCCGCCCAGGTGCCCGAGTCGCAGTCGGGGGTCCCGGTGGTCGACCGGCGCTTCGTGCGCGCCGCCCACGCCCTCGGGCTGCACGTCCACGTGTGGACCATCAACGAACCCGAGCGGATGCACCGGCTCCTGGACCTCGGCGTCGATGGCATCATGACCGATCACATCGACACGTTGCGTGAGGTCATGCAGAAGCGCGGCGTCTGGTTCTGAGGCGCGCGGGCGGTACTGCTGCGGGAAAGGCGAGGGCACGGGTGGGCACCGAAACCGTGCGGAGGGGGGTCTTCGACGAGGCCACCGAGCTGCGGCGCGAACAGCGCGGCTGGTACTTCTACGACTGGGCGTGCTCGGTCTACTCGACGAGTGTCCTCACCGTGTTCCTCGGCCCGTACCTCACGTCGGTCGCCGACCACGCGGCGGACGCCGACGGCTATGTACACCCGCTCGGCATCCCGGTCCGGGCGGGCTCCTTCTTCGCCTACTCGGTCTCCTTGTCGGTGATCCTGGCGGTCGTGCTCATGCCCCTGGTGGGCAGCGCGGCCGACCGTACCGGCCGCAAGAAGCAGCTGCTCGGCGTGGCCGCGTACACCGGGGCCGCGGCGACGACGGGCATGTTCTTCCTGGACGGCGACCGCTATCTGCTCGGCGGGCTGCTGCTGATCGTCGCGAACGCCGCCCAGTCCGTCGCCCTGATGCTCTACAACTCCTACCTCCCCCAGATCGCCCCGCCCGAGGAGCGCGACACCATCTCCTCCCGGGGCTGGGCCTTCGGCTACGCGTCGGGCTCACTGGTACTGATCGTCAACCTGGTCCTCTACTCCGCGCACGACTCCTTCGGCCTCTCCGAGACCGAGGCGGTCCGCGTCTGCCTGGCCGCGGCGGGCCTGTGGTGGGGCGCCTTCACCCTCGTACCGCTGCGACGGCTGCGCGACCGGGGCGGCCGGGCGGCCGAGGCGGCGGCGCCGGGGCTGCGTCAACTCGCGGCGACGGCCCGGGACATGCGCCGCCATCCGTTGACGCTCTCCTTCCTGCTGGCCTACCTCATCTACAACGACGGCATCCAGACCGTGATCTCCCAGGCGTCCGTCTACGGCTCGGAGGAGCTCGGGCTCGGCCAGTCGACGCTCATCGGCGCCGTCCTGATGGTGCAGGTGCTGGCCGTGGCGGGCGCACTGACGATGGGACGGCTGGCCAGGACGTACGGGGCGAAACGCACCATCCTGGGATCGCTGGTGGCATGGACGGTGACGCTGGCGGCCGGGTACTTCCTGCCGGCCGAGGCACCCGTGTGGTTCTTCGCCCTCGCGGCCGGCATCGGTCTCGTCCTCGGCGGCAGCCAGGCCCTGTCCCGCTCCCTGTTCTCCCATCTCGTACCGCCCGGGAAAGAAGCCGAGTACTTCGCGGCGTACGAGATGAGCGATCGGGGGATGAGCTGGCTGGGACCACTGTTGTTCGGGATCACCTACCAGCTGACCGGGAGCTACCGCTCGGCGATCATCTCGCTGGTGGCGTTCTTCGTCATCGGGTTCGCGCTGCTCGCGCGGGTGCCGGTGCGTCGGGCGATCGGCGAGGCCGGCAATCCGGTTCCGCAGAAGATCTAGCAGGAAGATTTAGCGTTCAACGCGGAAGGGCGGTAGTGTACGCGTTTGGCCTGCCAGGCGTACCGTTACTGCGCGTCAAAGATACCGAAACGCTGGGTGACATCTGCTAGCAGATGTGACAAACCGGGCGCTGGTGGGTACAACAAGGGGCGGCTACGACGGCGACGCATGACCCGGAACGGGAATCTTTACCGCCGACCGGACGTTGACCGGATGACGACGACAGCGACACCTGTCCTGTGGGCGACAAGCCCGGGAGGCACGATTCATGAGTGAGCGAGCTCTTCGCGGTACGCGCCTCGTGGTGACCAGCTACGAGACGGACCGCGGTATCGACCTGGCCCCGCGCCAGGCCGTGGAGTACGCATGCGAGAAGGGGCACCGGTTCGAGATGCCCTTCTCGGTCGAGGCGGAGATCCCGCCGGAGTGGGAGTGCAAGGTCTGCGGGGCCCCAGCACTCCTCGTGGACGGCGACGGCCCTGAAGAGAAGAAGGCCAAGCCCGCGCGTACCCACTGGGACATGCTGATGGAGCGGCGCACCCGTGAGGAGCTCGAAGAGGTCCTTGAGGAGCGTCTCGCGGTTCTGCGTTCCGGGGCGATGAACATCGCGATTCACCCCAGGGACAGCCGCAAGTCCGCATAGGTCCTTGCAGTTCCGTCCAACGGAAGCCGACACAACGACCGAGGGCGCCGCACGTTCACAGAACGTGCGGCGCCCTCGGTCGTTCCGGGTGCGGGCGCACTCACCGTGTCAGCGGTGGCCGCTCCCCCGCCGGCTCGTCACCCGGCCGGGGGACGTCGTTGCGGATGACCTCGCCCTGGACGACCTTTCCGTCCGGGCGGTGCATGCGGGCCTGCTGGAAGGCGTTGCCGAGGGTGCCGGGGGCGGCGGCGCGGAGTTTGCTGTCGAGGGTGCGTTCCGCGATACGCGAGACCGCCTTCTGCACCGGGGGGAGCAGGAGCAGCAGGCCGAGGGCGTCGGAGACCAGGCCGGGGATCATGAGGAGCAGGCCGCCCAGCATCATCAGGCCGTTGCCACCGCCGCGCTCCGGGGAGCCGCCGCGCTGGATCGCCTCGTTGAGGCTCCGGAAGGCCCGCCGGCCGGCCCGCTTGATGACCACGGAACCGGCGACGAAACCCGCCACCAGCAGCAGGAACACGGTCATGCCGCCCGCCGCGCCCGCGACCACCGTCAGCAGCCAGATCTCCAGCACCAGCCACACCGCGAGACCCAGCGGCAGGTATCTGCCGAGCCGGGAGCGGCGGGGCCGGGTGGTGTGCGGAGGGGTCTGCGCGCCAGTCGTCATGCACCCAGTGTGCCTGGGCCCGGCTCAGTGCGGCATAAGGGGATGATCAACCGGAACTGTGAGCTTCCCGGGCGTCCGCTAGGAAGGCCTGCCCTTGCCGGTCATCCTGCCCACCCGCTCGGTGACGCCCCACGAGGTGACCCGCCACAGCGCCTCGACCAGGATGTCGCGGCTCATCTTGGAGTCGCCGAACTCCCGCTCGACGAAGGTGATGGGCACCTCGACGACCTGGAAGCCGGCCTTGACCGCGCGGCGGGCCAGGTCGACCTGGAAGCAGTAGCCCTGGGAGGCGACCTCGTCGAGCCCCAGGCCCTCCAGGGTCTCGCGGCGGAAGGCGCGGAAGCCGCCGGTGATGTCCCGCAGGGGAAGGTCGAGGGCGAGCCGGGAGTACAGGGAGCCGCCCCGGGAGATGAACTCACGGGACTTCGGCCAGTTGACCACCCGGCCGCCGGGCACCCAGCGGGAGCCGAGCACCAGGTCGGCGCCCTTCAGCGCGGTCAGCAGCCGGGGCAGTTCCTCCGGCTGGTGGGAGCCGTCGGCGTCCATCTCGACGAGCACGCCGTAGCCGTTGTCCATGCCCCAGTGGAAGCCCGCGAGGTAGGCGGCGCCGAGGCCTTCCTTGCCCTTGCGGTGCAGCACCTGGACGTGGTCGTCCTCGGCGGCCAGTTCGTCGGCGAGCTTGCCCGTGCCGTCGGGGCTGTTGTCGTCCGCCACCAGCACGTGCGCGTCGGGGACGGCCTGGCGCACCCGGCCGACGATGGACTTGATGTTCTCCGCCTCGTTGTACGTGGGAATGATCACCAAGGCCGTGCCGAGCGGGCCGAACCGCCGCCCCTGCGCCTTGGCCGCGAGGGTCCCGTCGCCGTCGTTCACTGCTGCCCCTTCATGTCGTACGCAGGGGACCACCATAGTGGCCGCGGCCTGCACTGACGCGACAGCTCATTCGTATGGTGGTGTCGATTCCGCAAGAACGGGGTAAGGATGCCCGTTTCGGGTGCCCGCCATCCGTACTTTCGCCACCGTGTTCCCCCGCGGCGCCACTTTGTTCCCCTGCGGGGCAGGGCTGCCTCTCCTGCGGATGGGGGCCCGGCGCCCTTCGGGCCGACCTGGGACCCGCTGGCTGCGGGTCGACCGAAAGCCGTTGTCTACTGAGCGTCCGGGCCCCACCCGGGTCACACCTCCCGACCGGCCGGAACGTTCCCTCGTCGGCGCGGGCGCTGAGCCTGGCTCCCAGTGACGGTGCCCCGGTGCGGCACACCGTCCCTGACCCAGCGGCGCTGCGACGAGTGCGCGAACTGCTCCATGGTCGGGCGTCCGGTGGTGGACTCCGCCGAACCTACCGGCCCGCTGCCGCTGGCTGTCAACAGCCGTCTGACCTGCGGAAACAGCCCCAAACCCCTGGTCAGCGCAGAGGATGCGCAGGTCGCGCGACGGAGCGGCGGCCGTCGATCACGGCCGCGCCACCCCGGGAGATCACTCGCCCGGCCGTACGAATGCGGCGGGTCACTCGCCCGGTCGTACGAACACGGTCCGGCCGCCCACCACGGTGCGTAGACAGACCGGCAGCTCGCGGCCGGGGGTCAGGTCCGGCAGGCCGGGGGTGCCGGAGCGCGGGTCGGTGGACCAGCGGGCGACCCGGTCGTCCGGAGCCTGCACCACCAGTTCGTCGGTGCGCCAGACCGCGTAGTCGGCGGGCGCGCCCGGCACCAGGACGCCAGCGTCGTCCCTGCCGATCGCGCGCCAGCCGCCGCGGGTGTGCGCGGTGAACGCGGCGCGGACGGAGACCCGGTGTTCGGGTGTGTGGTGGAAGGCGGCGGCCCGGACGGTCCCCCAGGGGTCGAGCGGGGTGACGGGGCTGTCGGAGCCGAAGGAGAGCGGGACCCCGGCCTTGAGGAGGGCGGCGAACGGGTTGAGGGTGCCGGCCCGCTCGGCGCCGAGCCGCTGGGCGTACATGCCGTCCGCGCCGCCCCACAGCGCGTCGAAGGCGGGCTGCACCGAGGCGATCAGGCCGAGTTCGGCGAAGCCTGCGATGTGCTCGGGTGTGAGCATCTCGGCGTGCTCGACGCGGTGCCGGGCGGCGCGGACGCGGGCCAGGCCGACCTTCTCGGCGGCGGCCCGGACGCCCTCCACGACGGCGGTCACGGCGGCGTCGCCGATGGCGTGGAAACCGGCCTGCAGACCGGCCTCGGTGCAGGCGGTGACATGAGCGGCGACGGCGTCCGCGTCCAGGTAGGCGGCGCCGGTGTGACCCGCGTCGGCGTAGGGCTCGTGCAGGCAGGCGGTGTGGGAGCCGAGGGCGCCGTCGACGAACAGGTCGCCGGCGGCGCCGAGCGCGCCGAGTCGGCGGGCCTTCTCGGCGTCCTCCTCGGCCCAGTAGCCGACGACGCGCGGTCCGGGCAGCTCGGCGGCGAGCCGCAGCAGCCCGGTGAAGTCGTCCTCGGAGGAGATCTTCGGCCCGCCGCACTCGTGCACGGTGCCGATGCCGAGCGAGGCGGCGTGCGCGAGGGCGGTGCGCTGGGCCGCCGCACGCTGGGCGGGCGTCACGGCCGCGAACGCGGCGGCGCGTACGGCGTGGTGGGCGTCGCCGGTGAGCGGAGCGTCCTGGCGCGGGACCGCGCCCGGCACCAGGTCCAGCAGGGCCGTGGTGACGGCCGCCGAGTGGACGTCGATACGGGAGAGATAGAGCGGGCGTCCGCCGGTGGCCGCGTCCAGCTCGGCGCGGGTCGGCGGGCGGTCGTCGGCCCAGCGGGCGGCGTCCCAGCCGTGCCCGAGCAGGACCCGGTCGTCCGGGCGGGCGGCGGCGAAGTCCCTGACCAGCGCCAGGGCCGAGGTCAGGGAACCGGCCCCGGACAGGTCCAGGCCGGTCAGGGCGAGCCCGGTGGACGTGGTGTGGACATGGGCGTCCGTGAAGGCGGGGGTGACCAGGGCCCCGTCGAGGTCGACGACCTCGTCGACCCCGTCCGCGAACGCGTCGGCGGCGCCTTCGGAGCCGACCCAGGCGACCTGCCCCCGCTCCACGACCATCGCGGTCGCGAACGGATCGGCGGGACTGTGGACCTCGCCGCGGCGGAGAAGGACGGTCTTGGGCTCGGGGCTGCGCTCACTCATGGGGAACAGTTTCGCCCCTGCCACCGGCGCCTCTGGACAGGGGGGCGCCCGAAACGCGCCCCGTCAGGGGCGCTGGGGGTACCCCCGGCCGAAGGCTGGGGGAGGAACTGCGCGACCAGCCACCGACCACCCGCAGTCGACACTCGGCTGCACTCGGAGCACGTTCCAAGGCCCCCGGAGCCGTCTGCCGTGCCCACCCGCTCCGCCCTGCCGAACGAATGCCGACGGCGGTGGCGGTGGCGGGGGCGGCAGCCTCAGCGATGGCGGCGGGTGGCGGCCGTAGCGGTGGCGACGACAACGGCAGCAACCGCAGCACGCGCGGGTGGCGGCAGCGGTGGCGGCCCGCTCAGATCTTCGGCGGACGCGCCTCGTACGGCGTCGACAGCACCACCGTCGTCCGCGTCGACACCCCGGCCAGGCTGCGCAGCCTGGCCAGCAGCTCCTCCAGTTCGTGCGGGGTCGCCACCCGTACCTTGAGGATGTAGTTCTCGTCGCCCGCCACGCTGTGGCACGCCTCGATCTCGGGGACGCCGGCCAGGCGGTCCGCGATGTCGTCGGGGGCGCTGGGGTCGAAGGGTTTCACCGAGATGAACGCCGTCATCGGCAGCCCGACGGCCTCCGGGTCGACGACCGCGGCATAGCCGCGGATGACGCCACGCTGCTCCAGGCGGCGCACCCGCTGGTGCACGGCCGACGTGGACAGACCCGTGGCCTTGCCCAGGTCCGTGTAGCTCATCCGCCCGTCCTTGACGAGCAGCTGCACGATTTGACGGTCCAGCTCCTCCATGGCGCAAAAACTACAGTGCGCCTGATCTCCACGGATAGCTCAGCGGCCCAGGTCATGGCCGGTTTGTGATGTCACGGGGCGTCCGCCGCGAGCCGACCCGCGGAAAAAACCGCCGCAGCGGGCACCTGCGCGCGGCATGTGACGAACGCCACAGCCCTCGAACGGGCTCCGTGATGTTCTCGTGATTACCGCCGAGAGCGGACGGGAAGTGCTTGCTGTGGTCGAGGCCGCAGTGCCGTAACGGCCCAGCCCGAGGGGGAGTTACCCATGCAGAGTCTTAAGCGCCCTGGTCGTACCACGTCCAAGCGCCCGCAGTTGGTTGTCGAGCCCGAGCCGGAGGGCGTCGAACCCGACCTCTACGAGGCCGAGGAACTGGACGCCTACGACACCTTCGAGATGTTCCGGGTGATCTGCCCGGACTGCGCGCAGTCCATCGCGCTGCTGGCGGACGAGGAGTTCCTGCCGGAGCACGCGCTGTGCGCCTCGCCGTGGAACCCGTTCGGCCTCACGGTCTGTGCCGGCACGGGCCGCGCGGCGGACGAGGCCCCGTCCGCGGACGAGTCGGCCGAGCCGCAGGAGCAGGACACCGCCCTCCTGCTCACCCTCCCGCAGGGTCTGAACTGGCGGACGCAGCCCTTCTCGCACGTCGGCGGCCCGGGCTCGCGCCCGATGCGCGTACGGGCGATGCGCCCCGGCGGCTACACCGCCGTCCGTCAGGCTGCCTGAGTCACCGCACCGCGTCCCAGTAACTGCCCTGCACCATGGCGCGCAGACTGCCGTGGTGCAGGATCAGTGTGTCCGGATCCGCCGGGACGGCGGCCTCACCGAAGTACACCTGCCGATAGGCGATGCGCAGCATGACGATCGCGTGCCGCAGGGCGGCGTACAGGGTGTAGAAGTCCATGTCCCGCGGGGCGTGGCCGGTCAGGCGGGCGTAGCGGGCCTCGACGCGGTCGCGGCGCAGGAACGCGGGCAGTCCCCGCTGTCCGGAGGCGGCCGTGAGGTCCTGGAAGAAGCGGTGCAGGTAGACGGTCCAGCCGAGGTCCACCTCACGCGGGGCCGGTGCCGCCATCTCCCAGTCGAGGACGGCGACGGGGTCGAAGCCGTCGTAGACGACGTTCCCGATCCGGGCGTCGCCCCAGTTGAGGACGGGCGTACCGGGCTCGCGCGGCCACAGGTCGGCCAGCCGGTCGAAGGCGGCCTCGATCAGGGGTGAGCGGGCGAGACCGTCCACCACCCAG
Organism: Streptomyces sp. NPDC013157; assembly: GCF_042899865.1. Taxonomy (NCBI): domain Bacteria; kingdom Bacillati; phylum Actinomycetota; class Actinomycetes; order Kitasatosporales; family Streptomycetaceae; genus Streptomyces; species Streptomyces sp. NPDC013157. Next base: position 55,332 of record NZ_JBIBAK010000022.1, read on the forward strand.
TCGTAGTAGCGCCGTTGGGACTCGACATGCCGGTGCAGGGCGTCGCCGCCCCCGGGAAGGGCGAGGAACTCGGCCTCGGGCAGGGGCACTTGGTCGTGCAGCCGGGCCAGCAGGCCGACGGAGACGGCTTCGAGATGTTCGCGTTCCGCGTCGGTCGCCGCGTGCAGCCAGTTCCCCTCGTACGTGTAGGGCATGACGTCGGGCGGAACGCGCCCCGCGACGCGCTCCATCACGAAGAAGGGCGCGCCGAGCGGTCCGGGGTCCTCCTCCAGCCACAGGACCCGGGGGACGGGCAGGTCCGTGTGGTCGGCGACCAGCCGCATGGTGCGGTACTGGCGGGTGAGGTCGTACGACGGGAAGACCGTGTACGCGGACGGATCCGCCGCCAGTCTCAACGCGCAGGCCCTCAGCGGTGGTTCGGGGTGCTCGATCTCGAAGAGCAGGGTCTCGCTGGACATTCCGTTGGTGGCGGGGACCGTGACGCCGACGGCCTTGGCCCCGGGGAGCCGCGTGTCCAGCCAGGCGGTCAGCCGGCGCGTGAGGTCCTCCGGGTCGCGGGTCGTGGTGCGTGGGCGCGGTTTCGTCGTCATCCCGGCCTCCTCCTTCAGGGCGCCACCGAGTCGAAGCCGGTGAAGCCGCTGGGATCGTGTCTGCCGAACGAGCCGTGCTCGAAGATGCCGTGGCCGGTCCGCCCGTCCAGGCGGAAGCGGGCGGAGTGGTCGGTGACGCCGTAGGCCGCGCGGGGGTGCGGCGTGGTCAGGTCGTAGGTACGGCGGTCCACCCATCCCCGGCCCTGCCAGGTGCCGTGCTGCCAGTCGTCCGCCGGCGGGTAGCCGGCGCCCACCGCGAGCGGCGAGGAGGTGAGGATCTCCACCTCCAGTTCCCGGGGTTTGCGGGGGTCGCCGAGGTGGACGACGGCCCGCTCGGGGTGCCGGGTGCCGGAGCGGTAGGCGATCTCGGTGTGCGGCCAGCCGAGTTGGCGGTCACGGTCGCCGGGGCGGACCAGGGTGGCCTCGTTCAGGGTGCGGTGGCCGTCGGCGTCCTCCTGGGTGATGACCATCAGGAAGCGGTCCTCGAAGCGGACCGGGCACCAGATCCAGTGGAAGCCCTCGGTCGGATTCTCCTCGGTGAGCCGCCCGGCCTCCTCCCCCGGGATCGGGCGGACGCCCCAGCTGCGGTCCCGGGTGCCGGTCCAGCCCGCCGGGTCGACCCGGAACTCCTCGCCGCCGGCCCGGATCACCCCGGACACTCCCCCGGCCTGCACGAACCTGCGGCCCTCCAGGGTGAGCCGGTCGCCCCGGCGCTGGAGGTGGTGCGGCTCCCAAAGGGCCGGGAAGCCGGCCGTCCAGACGAGGTCGCAGGAGAGCGCGTCGTCGTCACAGGTCAGGCGGAAGCGCTGGAGCGGTTCCTCGACCTCGATGCGCAGCGGGCCGACCGCGAGCCGCATCCGGTCGTCGCCCAGGGCGTCCGAGGCGCGGACCGCGTGCAGGGTGTCCCCGGTGCGCAGGGTGGCGTAGGCGTCGATCACCCCGACGTTCGGGTAGACGCCGAGACCGAGGATGAGCAGGGCGTGGCCGTCGTGGTCGAGGACGTGGAAGATGCAGCGGTCGTACGCGTTCCGGTCCCCGGTGGCGACGTGCTTCATGGAGAGCGGGACCTGGTGCACGGGGTACTCGTCGAGCGGTGCGGGACGGTCGTCGGCCATGGCAGGCCTCCCCGGAGGCTGGAGACGGTCCGGCTGACGGTACGTCAGAAAACGGACCGAGGCCAGATCCGGGAGCGGACGTCCACGAACTCACGCACGATTCGGGAGATCGGTGACCAGGGCGGCCGCCCCCGCGTTGGCCGGACGTGACGACCACCTACACCGCCCTCGGCCGTCAGCGCCGGATCTTCGTACCCCCGCCCGCGGCATCGCCGCCGCCCCCGCCGCAGGATCCGCCCATCTACCGCGACCTGATGCGGACCTGGGCCGACCGGGGCCGCGCCCTGCCGGGCCGCCACGACCCGGAGTGGGTCAGGCTGGCGGCGCCGACGGTCACCCGCGGGCAGTTCAGCGAGCTCAGCGACTTTCCGGCCCCGCCACGTGACGGGCGATGACCATCCGCTGGATCTGGTTGGTGCCCTCGACGATCTGCAGGACCTTGGCCTCGCGCATGTAGCGCTCGACCGGGAAGTCCGCGGTGTAGCCGTACCCGCCGAGTATCTGGACGGCGTCGGTGGTGACCTTCATCGCGGTGTCGGTGCAGTGCAGCTTGGCCATGGCGGCCTGCTTGGCGAACGGCCGGCCCGCGTCGCGCAGCCGGGCCGCCGCGAGGTAGAGGGCCCGGCCGGCCTCGATCTGGGTGGCCATGTCGGCGATCATGAAGCGCAGGCCCTGGAAGTCGGCGATGGGGTGGCCGAACTGCCGTCGCCCGGTGGCGTAGCCGACCGCCTCGTCCAGGGCGGCCTGGGCCAGGCCGATCGCGCAGGCCGCGATGCCGAGCCGCCCGGAGTCCAGCGCGGAGAGGGCGATGGCGAAGCCCTGGCCCTCCTCGCCGAGGCGGCGCTCGTCGGGGACACGGACGTCGTCGAAGTGGACCTGGGCGGTGGGCGAGCCCTTCATGCCCATCTTCCTCTCGGGCACCGCACCGCTGAGGCCCTCGGTGTCACCGGGGACCAGGAAGGCGGTGATCCCGTGCGAGCCCTCGGCGCCGGTGCGGGCCATGACCGTGTAGAAGTCGGCGATGCCGCCGTGCGTGATCCAGGCCTTGGTGCCGTTGATCACCCACGAGTCGCCGTCCCGGACGGCCCTGGTGCGCAGGGAGGCGGCGTCCGAACCGGAGGCCGGCTCGGAGAGGCAGTAGGCGCCGAGCAGGCCGCCGCCGAGTATCGCGGACAGGTGCTCGACCTGCTGCTGCTTGGTGCCGTAGGCGGCGAGCGCGTAGCTCGCGAGCGTGTGCACGCTGACGCCGAGGCCGACGGTGAGCCGGGCCGCGGCCAGTTCCTCCAGGACCTGGAGGTAGACCTCGTAGGGCTGGTCGCCGCCGCCGTACTCGGCGTCGTAGGGCAGGCCGAGCAGGCCCGACTCGGAGAGCAGGGTGAAGACCTCGCGCGGGAAGTGCCCGGCGTCCTCCTCCTCGGCCGCCTGCGGCGCGATCTCACGCCGGGCGATCTCGCGGACCAGCGCGAGCAGGTCCCTCGCCTCGTCCGTGGGCAGTTGACGCTCCACCGGCTGCGGGTCGCGGTCGGACATGGCGTCGGTCTCCTCCCTGTCGGGCAACGGCGGTCACGGCCCGTGGGATAGGGGCGGCTCCGCCTGTCGTGCGGGTGCGGCCGAGGTCGGCGTTCCGGGTCTCGGAAGCTGCTGACCTGCGGCTGCGCAGTGAGTATGCCCGATCGGGGACCTCCCGTCACCAGTTAACGACCGCTTACTTCAGGAATTCCAGGCCAACATTCGAAACCCGCGAAATTGGTCCGAACCATTGACCCTACTGGTCTAGTCCTCCTAAGGTTCATGACCAACGCTTTACCGCGTTCATGCCAATCGGCGCGCGTTCCCCTCTCCCCCAGGAGGAGACACCCGATGCACACCTCCCACCGCTCCCGCTTCCGGGCGCTGCTCTCCGCGGCCTGTTGCGCCGTCCTCGGCGCCGGGCTGCTGGCCGGCGCGGGCACCGCGTCCGCGGCCGCCCCGTCCGCACCGTCCGCCCCCCAGGTGCAGGCCGGCTCCAAGGTCGTCGGCTACTTCACGGAATGGGGCACCTACGACCGGAAGTACCTGGTCAAGAACGTCGAGACCTCCGGCTCGGCCGCGAAGCTCACCCACATCAACTACGCCTTCGGCAACGTCACCGGCGGCAAGTGCGCGATGGGCGACTCGTACGCGGCGACCGACCGTACCTACACCGCCGCCGAGTCCGTGGACGGCGTCGCGGACACCTGGGACCAGCCGCTGCGCGGCAACTTCAACCAGCTGCTGAAGCTGAAGAAGAAGCACCCGAACCTCAAGATCCTCTGGTCCTTCGGCGGCTGGACGTGGTCGAGCGGCTTCGGCGAGGCCGCCAGGAACCCCACCGCCTTCGCCCAGTCCTGCTACGACCTGGTCAAGAACTCCAAGTGGGCCGGCGTCTTCGACGGCATCGACATCGACTGGGAGTACCCGAACGCCTGCGGCAACACCTGCGACACCAGCGGCCGGGAGGCGTTCCGGAACGTGATGGCGGCGCTGCGCGCGAAGTTCGGCAGCAGCTCGCTCGTGACGGCGGCGATCACCGCCGACGCCACCGGCGGCGGCAAGATCGACGCGGCCGACTACGCGGGCGCGGCGCAGTACGTCGACTGGTACAACCCGATGACGTACGACTACTTCGGCGCCTGGGCCTCGACCGGTCCGACGGCCCCGCACTCACCGCTGAACTCCTACTCGGGCATCCCGACGGCGGCCTTCTACACCTCGGCGACCATCGCCAAGCTCAGGGGCCTCGGCATCCCGGCCGCCAAGCTGCTGCTCGGCATCGGCTTCTACGGCCGCGGCTGGACCGGCGTCACCCAGGCGGCGCCCGGCGGCTCGGCGACCGGTCCGGCGGCGGGGACGTACGAGCAGGGCATCGACGACTACAAGGTGCTCAGGACCAAGTGCCCGGCGACCGGCACGGTGGGCGGCACGGCGTACGCGAAGTGCGGCAGCGACTGGTGGAGCTACGACACCCCGGCGACCATCGCGACCAAGATGACCTACAAGAACCAGCAGGGTCTGGGCGGCACCTTCTTCTGGGAGCTGAGCGGCGACACCGCGAACGGTGAGCTGATCAAGGCCATCAACTGACCCCGGTCACGGGGGCCTGGGGCGGGGGAACCACGAGCCCTCCGCCCCAGGAGCCTGTCCGGCGGGTGCCATGGACGGACAGGCCCGGCGCGTCAGGTGTCCCGGCGGGCCGGGGCCGGGGCACGGTAGGACGGGTCGAGTTCCTCGATGGCGCGCAGGGTGCCGCCGAGCGTCTTGACCAGCAGCTCGCACAGGGTCTCCCGGGAGAGTTCGGTCCGGTCGATCCAGTCGAGGGTGGCGCCCTCCACGCTGCACAGCCAGGCGAGCAGGCCGACCCTGGCGAGCGGGGCGATGTCGGTGCGGCCGTAGGCGCCCTCGGCGATGGTCGCGACGATCGCCTCGCGCACCCCGTCCCGGATGGCGTGCACCTCGGTGTCGAAGCCGACACCGCCGCTGACGATCGTGCGGTACGCGGCCTGGTGGTGCTCGGCGTAGCGCAGGTAGCTGTCGATGGTCCGGTGGACGCGGTCCACCTGGGGCAGCTCCAGGCCGCTCGCGGCATAGGTGACCAGGTCGGCGACGGAGTCCTGGATGATCGCCAGATAGTAGCCGCGCTTCGACTGGAAGTAGTAGTAGATCAGCCCTTTGGCGACATGCGCCTGCTTGGCGATGTCGTCCATGGAGAGCGCGTCGTACGAGGTGTCGGCGAACAACTTCCGCCCGATGGCGATGAGTTCGGCGCGACGAGCCACGGAACGCTCGGTGCCGCGCGCCCTGGGACGGGCGGTGGCACGCTGTTGACTGATATTCAATATCGACCCTGGTCTCAACGGCTGCGGGACATCCGCAGTATGTCAGTTCAGGTCACAGCAGGCCGAGTTGAGTCACCAACATGGCGATGACCACCACAAGAGTCCAGCCCATGACATGTTCCAGAACCTTCGGGCCGTCGTCCTTGGGGCCGCCGGTACGGGCGCGGGCGGCAGTGGCGGAGTGCGTGGTCATGAAGTCCACCATGCCATTGATTGCGGCTTTTGCAGCGGAGAGCTTGGTCACAGGAGAGCGGCCCCCGGGATGCCCGGGGGCCGCCGTCGTGCCAGGTCAGCGCACGCCGACCGCTGCGAGCGCCTTGAGCTGGGCCGGGCTCGGACAGGCCGGGAAGTACAGGTAGCAGACGCCTCCGGTGCCGGAGACGACCTTGCCGCTGGCGTTGTACCGCTTGGTCCGCAGCCAGATGTTCTCGAACTCCCGGCGCAGGTAGACCCGCCGCACCGCGTCGTCGTCGGCCGAGAACGGGTCGTTGGCGATCACGTCGCCGTCCGCGGTGAAGCCGATCACGGTCATCAGGTGCCCGGAGGTGCCGTAACCGGCACCCGTCAGCTCCGACGCGAGGAACGACTGTGACGTTATGGCCGGGATGCCGGCCGCGATCAGGGTCTCCAGGTCGGTGAGCGAGGCCAGTCGCGTTATCACGCCCTGGAGGTCCTGGTACGTCGACGCGTAGGCAGCGTTGAACGGCCAGTTGCCGCAGCCCCCGTACTGGTAGTCGTACGTGTAGCGGGCCGCGTAGCAGACCTGCGGGTCGGTGTAGGACGGGTCCACCCAGGCCAGCTGCGCCGCAGTGGGCCGGCCGCCCCAGTACTCGACGATCATCTGCGACGAGGTGGGGCTGCACCAGGCCTCGCCGCCGTTGTCGTACTCGGGGTACTGGCCCTTGTGGATCTCCTGTGAGTACCGCGGGACCTTGAGTTCCTGGGCCAGGCCCGGGGTGGAGGCCGGGACGGTGAAGCGGTCCGGGATGTCGGAGCCCATGGCGCCGAGCCGCCAGACCGTCGGGGTGAGCTTGGTGCCCGGCTTGCGGTAGAGGGTCAGACGCAGTTGGTACGAGGTGAGGCGCAGACCGGTGGTGGCGTCGTCGACGGCGAAGGTGTCGGTCCAGATGGTGCTCTTGCCGTCGGTCTGGCCGTCCACCGAGGTCCGCTTGATGTCCTGGTCGCCGGCCGCCCAGCGGCCCATGACGTACCAGGGGGTCGCGGTGCCGTCGGAGTAGGTGCCGTGCAGTTCGACCTGGATCCAGGTGCCGGCCGGGGTGTCCGCGTTCCAGGAGGCGATGGTCTCGGTGGCGGGGACGGCGAGCTGGTGCACCGGGCCGGTCCAGGTGGCGTACTCCCAGGCGGCGGTGGTGCCGGTGTGGGGGTCGGTGTAGGAGGTGGTGCCGGCCGGGGTGCCGATCACCACGCCGGGGCGGTTCCCGGCGACGGCGCCGACGCCCTTGGCGGTGCCGGTCTTCCAGTCGCTGTAGGTCGTCCAGGAGCGGTAGTCGATCGGGCGGGTCCCGTCCCGGCCGTGGCCGGCACGGCCGTTCCCGGCCCGGCGGGTCTCGGTCCGGGCGGTGTCGTCGGCGTCGGTCTCCGGCGCGGCGACCGCCGGCGCCACGGGGACCACGCTCTGGGCCACGGCCGCCGCCGCGACGGAGGCGGCGGCTGCCAGAACGGTTCTGCGGGACGGCTTTTCGGCTCTGCTCATGGGTGGAGGACCCCCAGGTGTGCGCGTCACGGCTGATCCGGAGCAAGGGCTGTGCGCCAACTATGGAGCAGGCGCCATGCCCCTGCCAGCACTTCGGCCCGTGCCACGCCCATCAATATTGGTCTCGTCCACTGAAGGAGGCCCCGGCGCGGTCGCCCGGGCCTCCTTCATATGGGCAAACGGGTCCTGGTCGGTCAGATGAGGTCCATCGCGGCGACCTCGTCGGGGCGGCCGTAGCTGACCGGGCCCTGGAAGCGGCGGCGGGCGGTGGCGAACCACCAGACCGTGGCCACGGCCAGGACGACGGCCAGTGCGATCGGCGCGTAGTTGAAGGAGTCGACGGTGATCGGCGAGGCCTGCGGCAGCATGAACAGGATGCTGCTGAGCAGGATCCAGACCACCGCCAGCCAGCCGACCGGCCTGCTCCAGCGGCCCAGGTTCCACGGCCCCGGCCGGAAGTCGTCGCCCAGGCGCAGCCGCAGGAACACCGGCACGGCGTAGGCGAGGAACAGGCCGACGACGTTGACGCTGACGATCGCGGTGAACGCCGTGTGCGACCACCAGCCCGGCACCACCAGGGCGAGCGAGCAGGCCACCGCGAGCCAGACGGCCTTGACGGGGGTCCGGGTGCGGGGCGAGACCGAGTGCCACAGGCGGGAGCCGGGCATCGCGCCGTCCCGGGAGAAGGCGAAGATCTGCCGGGTGTTACTGGTGAGGTTGGCGAGGCCGCAGAAGAGCATGGCGCCGATGACGACGAGCAGCATCGCCCTGGCCCAGCCCATGCCGAGTCCGTCGATGAGAATCTGGACGGGCGGCGCTGAGGAGCTCGCCACCTTGTCGTAGTTGCCGATGCTGTACACCAGCGCGAGCATCAGGATCAGGCCGGTGATCGCCGAATACCCGATGGACCGGATGATCCCCCTGGGTGCGTTGACGGTCGCCTGGACGGTCTCCTCGGACATGTGGAAGCTGCCGTCGAAGCCGGTGAAGGTCCAACTGGTGACCAGCAGCCCGAGCAGGCCGCCGTAAAGGCCGTTGGTGAAGCCGGTGTTGTTCACGAAATGCGTCACGAAGGACGCCGACTGGTGGTGGTCCGGCATCACGATCAGTGTGCTCACGATCACCACGAGTCCGATCAGCAGCCACCAGACGGAAATCCGGTTCAGTACGGCGACGAGCTGGACGGTGTAGGTGTTGGCGAGCCCCTGGACCACGATGATCAGGGCCGTGATCAGGACCGTCTGGTGGGCGGTCGGCGTGTACGAGGGCCACTGCAGGGCGACGAACGCCTGGATGAAGGTGGCGGCCGCGTATCCGGTGGCCGCGGTGCCGCCGATCTGGCCCACGAAGTTAAGCCAGCCCGTGTACCAGGACCAGGCGCCCTTGTGCCGTTTGGCGAGTTTACCGGCGGAGAAATACAGGGCGCCGCTCGTCGGATAGGCGGAGGCGACTTCCGCCATGGCGGCCCCGATGCAGAGCACCATCACACAGACGCCGATCCAGCCGAACACGAGAATGCGGGGGCCACCCGCGTTCATACCGAATCCGAAGGACGAGAAGATCCCGGAGAGAATATTGATGATGGTGAAGGAGATGGCGAAATTGTCGAAGGCCTGGAATCGGCGGGTGAGTTTCCGCGGATAACCCAACGCGTGCAGGGTCGCGTCGTCCTCGAGCGTGACGGGGTCCGCTGTGCGTTCTGACACGTGCCGGCCTTTCTCTGGGGCTAGGAGGGGATGGGCAGGCCGCAGGCGCGGCGGGCCCGGGAGAGCTGGTCGGCCGGTTCGCCGAAGACGCTCCAGGGCATGCGTGAGGCGTACGGCCCCTTGACCGTGAAGACCGCCCGGGCCTCGAACTCGCACCGGGCCATGACCAGCGCGTGCGCGAGGTAGGCCAGGTCGAGCACCGGGGTGAAGCGGTATCCGGCGGCCACGGGCAGCCAGTTGTGGTAGACCGACAGCGCGGTGCTGCGCCACTGGGGCTGTTCCCAGACCCGCTCGGCGAGCAGCTGGGTGGGGTTGTGGCTCTCCACCAGCGCGACCAGCGGCAGCAGCCGCAGGGCGGAGTCGGCGGGGGCCCGCTGGGCGAGGAAGGCGGCGACGTCCCAGGCCGCGTTGACCGAGCCGCCGTACCGGGTGAAGAAGAAGGACAGGAAGCGGTGGTGGGCCTCTCGGTTCCAGGGGTCGAGGGCGAGGGTGTGCGCGAACAGCCGCCAGGGACCGGACGGTGAGGTCAGCAGGCCGCCCGGGGCGGGGTCGTGCGGGCGGTGCAGCCGGGCCATGGCCAGTTTGGCGGCCCAGGGCGTGGGGTCGGCGGGGTTCATGGCGCTGGCCCGGTCGCAGGCGGCGAGGGCGATCCGCTCCAGCGCCTCGGCCCGCTCGTCCCGGGCGTCGGCCGCCCGGATCGCCCGCTGGACGGCCACCCGGGCCCACATCAGCGCCGACTCGGGGCCCGGCTCCTCGGCCAGCCACCGTTCCACCAGATCGGTGCCTGCCGCCTCGGAGGCGAGGACCAGGGAGCGGTGGGCGCGCAGGGCGAAGTCGGCACGCGTCTCGGCCAGCGCCTCACACTCAGATATCTTCCGGCGCGCACGTCCACGCATACGCTCGCGAGCAAACGGTCGTCGGCCGCCGGATGCCATACGTAGTGCCCCTCGAATAACTCCGCGGCCATCTTCCCCTGTCCGTCCCCGTCCGACGCGTGCACCAGGCACCCTACTCAGGGCCGGGCGCACCGGAAACGCACGAGGTCGACATATCGGTCAGCCGGTCGGAAATATTGGTGGACGCGGCGGAGAACGGCTCGAAATTGGTTCAAGCCGATACTTTCTCGGGGCCGTAAACACCCGCTATGCGCCGCACTACTAGAATGTTTCCGGAAAACACCCCCACATCGCAGCACACCTCGGGAACGGTCATTCGTCAGCTCGCCTCCGCACTCCGGGCCCTGCCGCCCTCCTGCGGCCCGGTCCGCCTCGTCGGCGTCGACGGGCACGCCGGGTCCGGGAAGACCACGTTCGCCGGCCGACTGGCCACCGCCCTGGGCGGGGCACCGGTGCTGCACCTCGACGACATCGCCAGCCACGAGGAGCTGTTCGCCTGGACCGGCCGGCTGCTGGCCCAGGTGATCGAGCCGCTCGGGCACGGCGGGACGGCGCACTACTCCCCCTACGACTGGCACACCCGCCGCTTCGGCCCGCCCCGCCCGCTCCCGCCGGCCCCGGTCGTCCTCGTCGAGGGCGTCGGCGCCGGCCGCCGGGCACTGCGCCCCTTCCTGGCGCGACTGCTGTGGATGGAGCTGCCGCACGAGCAGGCATGGACGCGGGGCAGGGCGCGGGACGGCGCGGAACAACGGGATTTCTGGGCCGAGTGGGTCAGGGCGGAACACGAACACTTCAGCGAAGACCCGTCAAGGCCGTACGCCGACCTTCTGGTGACACAGTCACAGAAGGGATACGAGGTGCTGCCGGGACCTGCGAAGACAGTTGGACCGGACCAGGCCATCACCCACCGTGACGGACCGTCCGCTGTGTGCTGAACTCGTGAAGACGCGCTTCCAGGAAGTTGCCCGAGTACCTCAACTCGGCTTGACCGGGGGGCCGTACAGGACTTACGTTCTGAATGAGCGGCCGCTCGAGGCCGCCCTGCAGACGCGAAGCCCCCGGTTGTTCCCCCGTGATCGGGGGCTTCGTTCTGCCCTTTACCCCTTTTGTGTGCGCGGCGCGCACCCCCTCGCTCACCCTCGGTCACCGACCCGTGTGCGCCCCGTCTGCCCCCACCTCGCCAAACGGCCTGTGCGGCACCCTTCGGCGGGCGGCGGAACCGCAGGTACGATGCCCTCGGTGCGACCTTCGAACGGCTGCTTCGCGCACCTGCAACTCCGGTCCGCGGCACAGCGGTTCGACCAACGGCGGCCATCGGGGGGAGCCCGGGGGCCAACCACGGGGGCACGGTTTGTGGGGGACGTGATGGATTTCGGCACGCAGGGCCCCGAGGCCCCGGCCGACCTCGCCTGGCTGCGAGGGGTGGACGCCTACACGATGGGCGCCTATCCGCAGGCGGAGGAGGAGTTCCGGGCCGCGGTACGGATGGATCCCGGGATGGCCGACGCCTGGCTCGGACTGCACGCGCTGCGCGTCGACACGACGACCGCGCTGCTGCGGATGTTCCGGCACCGGGACCGCTTCGGCGAACAGCGCGGCCGGCATCGCCGCACCCTGAACTCCTGGTACTGGCTGGGCTGGTGGGTGCAGCCGGTGCTCGAGAGCCCGCGCGATCTCCTGCTGGCCCATGCTTCCCACTGGCTGGACGGCCGGCACGTCCCGGAACTCGACCGGGCCCTCGCCGGGCTGCCGCCGGTGGACGCCGATCCCCAGGTCCGCTTCCTGCACGCCTGCCGGGCCTACCTGGTCAAGGACTGGGAGCAGCTGGTACGGCACACCGACCCGCTCCTCGACGATCCCATGCTCGGCATCGAGGCGGGCCTGTTCGGCGGCATGGCCCGGGTCCGCCTCGAAATGTACGGCCAGGCCGAACCGCTGCTGTCCGCCGCGCTGATGCGCTGCCGCAGCGAGCAGCCGCAGCGCAAGGAACTGCGCTACTGGCTGGCGCGGGCGCACGAGGGCACCGGCCGCAGCGCCGCCGCGCTCCCCCTCTACCGGGCCGTGCACCGCGTCGACCCCGCCTTCATGGACACCTCCGCGCGGCTGGCCGCGATAGCCGAGGGCGACGGGTACGACGACACGGCCGACTTCGCGTCGATCACCCTCATCGGCGCCGGACAGGACGTGGTGGACGGACCGGACATGCTCGACCCGCTCTTCGGCACCGAGGGGCGCGAGCTGCGGCTCGGCGATCCGGAGCCGCCGGCCGGGGCGATGCCGTCGGTGATCGACCCGGCGGTGCGCGAGAAGGTCGTGCCCTCGCCTGCGCTGCCGGCCGGGCCGACCGACCCCGCGTTACTTGAGGAGGCGCTCGCCGAGTTGGAGCGCATGGTCGGGCTCGAACCCGTGAAACGGCAGGTCAAGGCGCTGTCCGCGCAGTTGAACATGGCTCGGTTGCGGGCCGGGCAGGGGCTGCCGGTGCAGCCGCCGAAACGCCACTTCGTCTTCTCCGGGCCGTCCGGTACCGGGAAGACCACCGTCGCCCGCATCCTCGGTCGGGTCTTCTACGCGCTCGGCCTGCTCGGCGGGGACCATCTCGTGGAGGCGCAGCGGGCCGACCTGGTCGGCGAGTACCTGGGCCAGACCGCCGTGAAGGCGAACGAACTGATCGACTCCGCGATCGGCGGTGTGCTCTTCGTCGACGAGGCCTACTCACTCTCCAACTCCGGTTACGGCAAGGGGGACGCGTACGGCGACGAGGCGCTGCAGGTGCTGCTGAAGCGGGCCGAGGACAACCGGGACCACCTGGTGGTGATCCTGGCCGGCTACCCGGAGGGCATGGACCGCCTGCTGGCCGCGAACCCGGGGCTCTCCTCGCGCTTCACCACGCGTGTCGACTTTCCCTCCTACCGCCCCCTCGAACTGACGTCGATCGGCGAGGTCCTGGCCGCCGAGAACGGGGACGCGTGGGACGAGGAGGCGCTGGAGGAGCTGCGGTCGATCGCCGGGCACGTGGTGGACCAGGGGTGGATCGACGAGCTGGGCAACGGGCGGTTCCTGCGGACGCTGTACGAGAAGAGCTGCGCGTACCGGGATCTGCGGTTGTCGGCGTATCCGGGGGTGCTGTCCCGGGACGACCTGGCGACGCTGCGGTTGCCGGACCTGATGCAGGCGTACGGAGAGGTGCTGTCGGGGCGGGGGCCGCAGGATCCGGCGGCCGGGATGTAGGTGCGGGTACGTGGGGGCTGGGGTCGGGGTGGGGACGCTCACCGGCGCTTGCGGGGTGCCGCCCGCGCCCACCCGTGCCGCCCCAGCGGCACGACTGCCCGCGGTTGTGTGAGACACGGCTGGGAAGCGCCCCGTAAGGGGCGCTGGGGGTACCCCCAGCCTTCGGCTGGGGGTAGGAACTGCGCGAGCAGCCCCCACGCACCCGCAGCCGAACTACGGCCTCACCCCGCCATGGCCTCCTCCGGCTCCCCGCTCACCCTCGGCTCCGGCGTCCTCGGCGTTGCCGCCTGGTCCCGGTGGGCCGGGTCCGTCACCTCGCCGACCAGTAGCTCAAGGACGTCCTCCAGGGCCGCCAGCCCCAGGACCCGGCCGTTCGCGTCGGCGACCTGGGCCAGGTGGGTCGCCGCCCGGCGCATCACGGTCAGCGCGTCGTCGAGCGGCAGCTCGGCCCGCAGTGTCGTCATCGGGCGCCATATCTGCTGCGGAACCGCCCGGTCCGAGTCCTCCAGGTCGAGTACGTCCTTCACGTGCACGTACCCCATGAAGGCCCCGGACTCGGCCGCCACCGGGAAGCGGGAGTAGCCGGTGCGGGCGGTGAGCTCGACGATCTGGCCCGGGGTGACCGACGGCGGGACCGTGATCAGGGACTCGCGTCGCAGCAGCACGTCCGTCACCGGGCGGGAGCCCAGTTCCAGCGCGTCCTCCAGGCGTTCCTGTTCCTCGGGGTCGAGGAGGCCTGCCTGGCCGGAGTCCTCCAGGAGCCGGTTGAGCTGCTCGCTGGTGACGACGGCCTCGACCTCGTCCTTCGGCTCGACCCGGAAGAGCTTGAGGATGCCCTGGGCGCAGGCGCCGAGCGCGACCGTGATCGGCCGGCACACGCGGGCGAAGGCGACCAGGCCGGGGCTCAGCCACAGCGCGGCCTTCTCCGGCGCCGCCATCGCCAGGTTCTTGGGCACCATCTCGCCGATGACCAGGTGGAAGAAGACCACCCCGGCCAGCGCGATCACATAGCCCAGGGGGTGGATCACGCCTTCCGGCAGATGCACCGCTTCGAACAGCGGCTCCAGCAGCTGGGCCACCGTCGGTTCGGCCACCGCACCCAGCGTCAGGGAGCAGACGGTGATGCCGAACTGGGCGGCGGCCATCATCTGCGGGAGGCGTTCCAGGCCGTAGAGGACCTGGCGGGCCCGGGCGGTGCCCAGGGGCTCGATCTGGCTGCGGCGGACGGAGACGAGGGCGAACTCGGCGCCGACGAAGAAGCCGTTGGCCAGCACCAGCAGGCCGGCGAAGACCAGTTGCAGGACGCTCATCGGGCGGCCTCCGCGACGGCGGGGGCGGTGCGGACCAGGCGGACCCGTTCCGCACGGTAGTGGCCGACCCGGCGGACGGACAGCCGCCAGCCGGGCAGCTCGGCGCGGTCGCCGGGCGCCGGGATCCGGCCGAGGAGGTCGGCGACCAGGCCGGCGACCGTCTCGTAGGGGCCCTCGGGCACGTCGAGGCCTATCCGCTGGAGGATGTCGACGCGGACGCTGCCGTCGACGTCCCAGGCGGGCCTGCCGTCCTGGGCCGGGGCGGACGCGAGTTCCGGTGCGTCCGGGCTGTCGTGCTCGTCGCGGACCTCGCCGACGAGCTCCTCGACGATGTCCTCCAGGGTGACCACGCCCGCCGTACCGCCGTACTCGTCGACGACGACCGCGATGGGCTGCTCGGAGCGGAGCCGGGCCAGGAGGGGCTGGACCGGGAGCGTCTCGGGGACCAGCAGGGCCTTGCGGGCGATGCGGCCGACCGGGGTGCGCAGCCGGTCGTGGACCGAGACGGCCAGGGCGTCCTTGAGATGGGCCATGCCGACGATCTCGTCGATCTTCTCCCGGTACACGGGGAAGCGGGACAGGCCGGTGGCCCGGGTGAGGTTGACGACGTCCTCGGCGGTCGCCGTGTCCTGGAGTGCGCTGACCTTCACCCGGGGGGTCATGACGTGCTGGGCGGTCAGCTCGCCCAGGGACAGGGTCCGGACGAACAGGTCGGCGGTGTCCTGCTCCAGCGCACCGGCCTGCGCGGAGTGCCGGGCCAGGGAGACCAGTTCGCCGGGGGTGCGGGCGGAGGCCAGCTCCTCGGCGGGCTCGACGCCGAGGGCGCGGACGAGCCGGTTGGCGACCGTGTTCAGCGCGGCGATGACCGGACGGAACAGGCGGGAGAAGCGGGCCTGCGGGCCGGCGACGAACCGCGCGACCTGGAGGGGCTTGGAGACCGCCCAGTTCTTGGGCACGAGTTCGCCGATCACCATCTGGATCGCCGAGGCGAGCAGCATGCCCACCACGACGGCGATACCGGAGACCGCGCCGTCGGGCAGGCCGATGGCGGTGAGCGGGCCACGCAGCAGCGCGGCCAGTGCCGGTTCGGCGAGCATGCCGACGACGAGGGAGGTGATGGTGATGCCGAGCTGGGTGCCGGAGAGCTGGAAGGACAGCTCCTTCAGCGATTCGACGACCGTACGGGCGCGCTTGTCGCCGTCGGCGGCGGCCTTCTCGGCCTCGGGCCGCTCCACGGTCACCAGGCCGAACTCGGCGGCCACGAAGAAGCCGTTGGCGAGGATGAGCAGGAACGCGGCTGCCAGGAGCAGCAGGGGGGTGGTCATGATGCCGCCGCCTCCGAAGCCTCGTGGACTGCGAGAAGGCGGTCCGCGGTATGTCGGGAGGGGGCGGCGCAGGTACTACAGGACGATCCGTCCATCGCCGGAGAGGGTCACTCCTCGGGTAGCAGGAACCCCTGTGCGCGGGGCGCGCGACAGGGGCGGAGGCGGGACGTGAAAAGCCTCCGCCAACAGATTAATCAAGACAGGGGCCGGTGCGGCAGGGGCGACGGCCCCAAGACGCCCCCGAAGTTGCGTGATTTCAGCCCAGATGCTGTTCGGGGTCGCTGATCGCATGGGCCTCGGCGAGGGCGCGCAGGGCCGCGGCGTCGGCGACGGCGCGCTGCTTGGCGATGCCCGGCTGGATGCCGAGAGCGGGCAGGCTGGTGCCGTCGCTGAGGTTGAGGAACACCCACGGGTCACCCGGGCGGAGGTTCACCTGGACGATCTCCGCCCACTCCAGGTGCCGCTTGCCGGCGATGTTGACGACGGTGACCCCGGACTCGTCGGCGACCACCTTGACCCGGGCCAGCCGGGCCAGCACCCAGAAGATCAGCGCGCCGGTGACGACGAAGCTGAGCTTCTCCCCCGGGCCGAGCTGCTCCAGGAGCAGCGCGACCCCGGAGATGGTGGCGAAGATCGCGACACCCGCGGTGAGCAGGATCACGCGGGTGAGACCCGGCCGGAAGGTGACGGGAAGGGCGGGGAGCTCGGACATCTCTCGCGTGCCCCGGTTCAGAGGCGGCAGGCGTGGATGGCCGTCGTCAGGATGGCGCGGGCGCCGATGTCGTACAGGTCGTCCATGATCCGCTGGGCGTCCCTGGTGGGGACCATCGCGCGGACGGCGACCCAGCCCTCGTTGTGCAGCGGGGAGACGGTCGGCGACTCCAGGCCCGGGGTGAGGGCGACGGCCTTCTCCAGCTGCTCGACCCGGCAGTCGTAGTCCATCATCACGTACGTCCGGGCGACCAGGACGCCCTGGAGACGGCGCAGGAACTGCTGGACCTTGGGCTCCTCGGCGTCGGCGCCGGTGCGGCGGACCACGATCGCCTCGGACTTCATGATCGGCTCGCCGAAGACCTCCAGGCCGGCGTTGCGCAGCGAGGTGCCGGTCTCGACGACGTCGGCGATGACCTCGGCGACGCCCAGCTCGATGGCGGTCTCGACGGCGCCGTCCAGGTGGACGACGGAGGCGTCGACGCCGCTGTCGGCCAGGTGCTTGGCGACGATGCCCTCGTAGGAGGTGGCGACCGTCTTGCCCTTCAGGTCCGCCAGGCCGTTCGCCTCGCCGGGCTTGGCGGCGAAGCGGAAGGTGGAGCGGGCGAAGCCGAGCGGCAGGATCTCCTCGGCGTTGGCACCGGAGTCCACCAGCAGGTCGCGTCCGGTGATGCCGATGTCGAGGCGACCGGAGGAGACGTAGATGGCGATGTCGCGGGGGCGGAGGTAGAAGAACTCGACGTCGTTGACCGGGTCGACGATGCGGAGTTCCTTGGACTCCCGCCGCTGCCGGTAGCCGGCCTCATGCAGCATGTCCGCCGCAGGGCCTGAGAGGGAACCCTTGTTGGGGACGGCAATGCGCAGCATGAGGTCGGCTTCCTTTGCTCGAAAAGGCGGGTTTGTCGGAAAAGGTTCTACAGGTGGGCGTAGACGTCGTCCAGCGAGATGCCGCGGGCGACCATCATCACCTGGACGTGGTAGAGCAGCTGCGAGATCTCCTCGGCGGCCGCTTCCTTGCCCTCGTACTCGGCGGCCATCCAGACCTCGGCGGCCTCCTCGACGACCTTCTTGCCGATGGCATGGACCCCCTTGCCGACCAGCTCGGCGGTGCGGGAGGTGGCGGGGTCGCCGTGGGCGGCCTTGTGCTGGAGCTCGGTGAAGAGCTCCTCGAAAGTCTTGTTGGACATGGTGAGCGCCAGACTACGCCAATCGCCGCGTCGCTCAGTGCCAGGGTTCAGATACTGAGCGGAGGGTGGCCGCCGTCGCCACCGCGGCCGTCACCGCCTCGTGGCCCTTGTCCTCGTTGGAGCCCGCGAGACCCGCCCGGTCCAGGGCCTGCTCCTCGTCGTCGCAGGTGAGGACGCCGAAGCCGACCGGCACACCGGTCTCCACGGAGACCTGGGTGAGGCCCTGGGTGACGCCCTGGCACACGTACTCGAAGTGCGGGGTGCCGCCGCGGATGACGACGCCGAGGGCGACGATCGCGTCGTAGCCCCGCCCGGCGAGGACCTTGGCGGTGACCGGGAGCTCCCAGCTGCCGGGGACCCGGAGCAGGGTCGGCTCGTCGATCCCCAGTTCGCGCAGGGCGCGCAGGGCGCCGTCCACCAGACCGTCCATCACCTTCTCGTGCCACTGGGACGCGATGACCGCGACCCGCAGGTCGCTGACATTGCGTACGGACAGTTCAGGTGCACCCTTGCCGCTCACGTCTCTCCTCAGTGCTGTTTCTTTACTGGTTGCCGCAGGTGGACAGCGCCGGGGGCGTGTCCAGCCAGGGCAGGTCGTGGCCCATCCGGTCCCGCTTGGTGCGCAGGTAACGGAGGTTGTGCTCGCCCGCCTGTACGGGCATCGGCTCGCGTCCGCTGAGCTTGAGGCCGTGGCTCAGCAGCGCGTCGCTCTTGTCGGGGTTGTTGGTCATCAGGCGGACGCTGCGCACCCCGAGGTCGGCCAGGATCTGGGCGCCGGCACCGTAGTCGCGGGCGTCGGCGGGCAGGCCGAGTTCGAGGTTGGCGTCGAGGGTGTCGCGGCCGCGCTCCTGGAGTTCGTAGGCGCGCAGCTTGGACAGCAGGCCGATGCCCCGCCCCTCGTGGCCGCGCAGGTAGACGACGACGCCCCGGCCCTCGTCCTGGATGCGGTCCAGGGCGGCGTCGAGCTGGGGTCCGCAGTCGCAGCGGGCGGAGCCGAACACGTCGCCGGTGAGGCACTCGGAGTGGATCCGGACCAGGACGTCCCCGCCGTCGCCGATCTCGCCGTGGACGAGGGCGACGTGCTCGACGCCGTCGGTGGTGGAGCGGTATCCGTACGCGGTGAAGGCACCGTGCTTGGTGGGCAGGTTGACCTCGGCCTCGCGGCGGACGGTCGGTTCGGCGGCCCGGCGGAAGGTGATCAGGTCCGCGATGGAGATGATCGTCAGACCGTGCTTGCGGGCGAACGGGATCAGCTCCGGGAGGCGGAGCATCCGGCCGTCCTCGCCGGCGATCTCCACGATGGCGCCGGCCGGGCGCAGGCCCGCGAGGCGGGCGAGGTCGACGGCGGCCTCCGTGTGGCCGTTGCGGACCAGGACGCCACCGGGGCGGGCGCGCAGCGGGAAGACGTGGCCGGGGCGGACGAGGTCCGTCGGCTCGGCGTCGCCGCTCGCCAGCAGCCGGAGTGTGGTGGCGCGGTCGGCGGCCGAGATGCCGGTGGTGACGCCGTGCGCGGCGGAGGCGTCGACGGAGACGGTGAACGCGGTCTTCATGGACTCGGTGTTGTCACCGACCATCTGCGGCAGCTGCAGCCGGTCCAGCTCGTCGCCCTCCATGGGGGCGCAGATCAGGCCGCGGCACTCGCTCATCATGAAGGCGACGATCTCGGGGGTGATCTTCTCGGCGGCGATGACGAGGTCGCCCTCGTTCTCGCGGTCCTCGTCGTCGACGACCACGATCGGGCGGCCGGCCGCGATGTCGGCGATGGCCTGCTCGACCGGGTCGAGGGTGAGGTCCTCGACGCCTTCGGTGCTGTACAGGATCGGTGCCGCGGTCATGCGGGTGCTCCTTCCAGAGCGGGCCGCGTGCCCTGGCGGGAGCGCAGCCACCAGTCGCGCAGGCCCCACAGGACGAGCGCTCCGTAGATGACGTAGACGAAGCCGGAGAAGGCGTAGCCGTTGGTGAAGTTGAGGGGGACGCCGACCGCGTCGACCAGGAGCCAGGCGATCCAGAACTCGACCATGCCGCGCGCCTGGGCGTACATGGCGACGACGGTGCCGACGAAGATGTAGGCGTCCGGCCAGGGGTCCCAGGACAGGGACGGGTAGGCCTTGAAGAGCAGCGCGACGGCGACCGTGCCGACGGCCGCGGCGGCGACCATCGCGCCGCGCTCCCGCCAGGTGGCGAAGCGGGGCGCGATGTGGCCGTCACCGCCGTCCTCGACCCGGCCCCTGTTGCGGTTCCACTGCCACCAGCCGTACAGGGCGACCGCCATGACGACGACCTGCTTGCCCGCGCTGCCGGTGAGGTGGCCGAAGAAGGCGCCGAAGAGGATCAGACCGGAGGCGAACTGGACCGGCCAGCTCCACAGGTTGCGGCGCCAGCCGAGGCCGAGCGCGGCCAGGCCGAGGATGTTGCCGATCATGTCCGACCACAGGATGTGCTGGCCGAAGAGGGCGAAGGCCTCGGAGTTCAGCCAGTTCACCGGCCTGCTCCCTGCGTGCCGGCGAGCAGGCGCTCCACGTACTTGGCGACGACGTCGACCTCCAGGTTGACCTGGTCGCCGGGCTGCTTGTGGCCGAGGGTGGTGAGGTCGAGGGTGGTGGGGATCAGGCTGACGGTGAAGTAGTCGGGGCCCGCCTCGACGACCGTGAGGCTGATGCCGTCGACGGTGATGGAGCCCTTCTCGACGACGTAGCGGGCGAGGTCGGCCGGAAGGGAGACCTTGACGATCTCCCAGTGCTCGGAGGGGGTGCGGGCCAGGACCTGGCCGGTGCCGTCGACATGGCCCTGCACGATGTGGCCGCCGAGGCGGGAGCCGACCGCGGTGGGGCGCTCCAGGTTGACGCGGGAGCCGACGCCCAGGGCGCCGAGGGAGGAACGCTTGAGGGTCTCCGCCATGACGTCGGCGGTGAACTCGTCGCCCTCGTGCTCCACGACGGTCAGACAGACACCGTTCACGGCGATGGAGTCGCCGTGCTGCGCGCCCTCGGTCACTACGGGGCCACGGAGCCGGAAACGGGACGCGTCGCCGAGGTTCTCGACGGCGGTGACCTCACCCAGCTCTTCGACGATTCCGGTGAACACTTCCCGGGTCCTCCTGCCTCAACGGGGCACGGACTCCGGGGCCTGTCGACGGACGACAGAATGGACGGACGATCACACCGAGGACGACGCCGAAAAGGTCCCGTCCGTGACGGACGAGACCAGATACGGCGGCGCGCACACGTACATGCTCGCCCGCCGCGCACTGCCTCCCATCCGGACTTTAACCGTCGGTCCAGGAATTTCACCTGGTCAACCGGCCGCTGGAAGCGGACGGGTCGCGGACTATAACCGCCGGTTCGGAGTTTCACCGACCCCGGAGTGCGCTGCTTCTGGTACACGGCCAGTGTGCCACGCCCGATCGTGGTCCATACAGGGGAACCGTGTGGGGTGCCTCACAGCCCGCGCCGCTGGACTTCCCAGACGGACCGCGGTGTGCCCAACTGGCGCCCGGACCAGGAATCTTGACTGTTATTCACACCTATTGACCCTACTGGTCTAGTCCTTTTAGGGTTCGAGCGGACCCGGTGGCGGTGACGACGGCCCTTGCCCGTCGCCGGGCCCGCCCAATCCGGGCGGCCCGCGCCGGCGCGGGGCACGGGGTCAGCGGTCCGGTGCCGCGAAGAGTTCGTCCTGGGCACGCTCGCGGGCGGTGAGCAGGGCGCCGCGCAGGACGGCGGCGCCGCCGAGCGTGCTCGCCCGTACCTCGGTGGCCAGGGGGGACATCCGGCCGAGTCGCGCCTCGACCCGCGTGGCGAGCGCCACTCCCCCGCCGGGGCCGATCTCACCGCCGAGGACCACGCAGCCGGGGTCCAGGACGGCGACGACGGCTGCCACGCCTACGGCGATGCGGTCGGCGAGGGTGTCGAGAAAGCGAGCATGTGCCGGGGACGGCCGGTGGTCGTCATCGGCGCCCTCGTGGCTGGTCGCGCCCACGCGGCGGAGCCGCATATCGATACCGCCCGCTGCACGGCGTACCGCCTCCTCGACCAGACGGTCGGCGGACAGGCCCCCCGGCCCCACGCCGCACTCCGCCGCCAGCTCCACGATCGCCGCCGCTCCCACCAGCGAGTGGTAACCCCCTGAGCAGTCCGTCGCCGTGGGCAGCGCGGCCGTGCCCGGCACCGGCAGGAAGCCGATCTCGCCCGTGCCGCCGGAGGCGCCCCGGCGCAGGCCGCCGTCCAGGACGACGGCGGCGCCACAGCTGTGCCCCAGCCAGAGCAGGACGAAGGTGTCGCGGTCCCGGGCGGCACCCTCGCGCTGTTCGGCGAGGGCGGCCAGGTTGGTCTCGTTCTCGACGCTGACCCTGGCCTGCGGGAACCGCTCCTGGAGGGCGGCGACCAGCCGCCGGTGCCAGACCGGCAGGCCCGCAGTGTCGCGGAGCTCACCGGTGGCCGGGTCGACGAGCCCGGGCGCGCCGATGCCCACGGTGTGCAGCTGCCCCTCGTCCCCGGACGCCCCCGCCTCCTTCACCGCCCGCTCCACGAGCCCCATCGCCTGATCGACGGCCGCCGCCTCCCCGGCCTCCGGGACGACCGGTACCGACCCTTCCGCCAGCACCCGCCCCACCAGGTCGGAGACCAGCACCGAGACGCTCTCGGTGCGTACGTCGAGGGCGGCCAGGTACGCACGGTCGGCGACGATGCCGTACAGCCGGGCGTTCGGCCCCCGGCGCTGCTCGCCCGACTCGCCGACCACCGTGATCAGACCGGACGCGGTGAGCCGTTCGACGAGGTCGGCGACGGTCGGCCGGGACAGCCCGGTCAGCTGTTTCAACTGCCCTGCCGTCAGCGGTCCTTCCTGCTGGAGCAGGCTCAGCGCGAGCCGGTCGTTGATGGCCCGGGCGGTGCTCGGTGATGCGGGCATGACGGGCATCCTCCCAGATCCGATGGCCCAGGACGGCCACATAACTCCCTATCTATCAGGCAGGGTCCCTGATAGTTTACGGCGGACAGCGGGGCGGCACCCACCCGGGGAGGGGCAGGACCATGAAAGACGTGGGTTACGAGCAGCACGGGGTGAAGCGCGCGCGGTACGCCGTCGCGGCCGTGTTCACCGTGCACGGTGCCGTCACCGGCTCGTTCGCGACCCGGGTGCCGTGGGTCCAGGACCACGCCTCGCTGAGCGCCGGGCAGTTGGGCTTCGCGCTCGCCTTCACGGCGTTCGGCGCGTCGTGCTCGATGCCGCTGGCCGGCCGGATCAGCCACCGCTTCGGGAGCCGTACGGCACTGCGCGGGCTGATCGCGATGTGGACGCTGTCGCTGATCCTGCCCTCGCTCGCCACCAACCTGTACCTGCTGTGCCTGGCGATGTTCGTGTACGGCGCGAGCGCCGGCATGGCGGACGTGGTGATGAACGCGCTCGGCGTGGAGATCGAGCGGGTGCTCGACAGGTCGATCATGTCGGGGCTGCACGGCATGTGGAGCGCGGGCACCCTGCTCGGCTCGGCGGCGGGCACCCTCGCCGCGCATCTGGGCACGGACGCGCGCGTGCACTTCGCCCTGGCCTCGGCCGTTCTCACCGTGCTCGGCGTGCTGGCGGCCGGCTTCGTCCTGGACGTCAGGCCCGGCGAGGACGAGGAGCCGCCGCCGCGGTTCACGCTGCCGCCCCGGTCGGCACTGCTCATCGGCACGGTGGGCTTCTGCGCGGTGTTCGCGGAGGGGGCGAGCCTGGACTGGTCGGCGGTGTTCCTGCGGGACCGGATGGACAGCTCGGCCGGGCTCGCGGCGGCCACCACCACCGGGTTCATGCTGGCCATGGCGGCGGCCCGGATCAGCGGGGACGCGGTGGTGAACCGTTTCGGCGCGGTCCGTACCGTGCGCGCCGGGGGTGTGCTGGCCGCGATCGGCGGAACGCTGGTGGTCCTCGCCGGGCAGCCGGTGGTGGCGATGACCGGGTTCGCGCTGATGGGCCTCGGCATCGCGGTCGTCGTACCGCTGTGCTTCGCGGCGGCCGGACACGCCGGGCCGAACCCGAGCCAGGCCATCGCGGGCGTGGCGACGATCACCTACACCTCGGGCCTGATCGCGCCCAGCCTGATCGGCGGCATCGCCCAGGCGACCAGTCTGGTGGTGTCGTTCTGCCTGGTCACGGTGCTGGCGCTGGGGCTGGTGGCGTTCGCGGGCGTGCTGCGCGCCGGGACGCGGGGATCTCGTGCGGAGGTCAGCCCCGAGGCCGCAGCAGTTCCCGGCCCACGGCCCTGAACGTCTCGCTCCAGGGCGCAGGGCGCAGCGTGGCCGCGTCCAGCCGGACGAGCACCCGGGTGCCCCGCGCGTAGGTGGTCGCGCCGTCCGGCGAGCAGAAGCGGAAGCCGTAGGTCAGCCCGGTGGTGCCGAGCCGTTCCAGCCAGAGGTGGACGGCGTAGGTGCCCGACCTGGTGACCGGTTCCTCGTAGCCGATCAGCAGCTCCCTGACCACGTTGCAGGCGTCCCCGGCGGTGGCCCAGTCGCCGTCGAAGCGGATGCCGTGCCCCTGCCACAGCTCGGTCCAGGCGCGCTCGACCAGCAACGGGTAGCGGGCGTTGTGCAGCATCCCGAGCGCGTCGAGGTCGTCGAAGTGGACGCTGACCGGCAGCAGCCGGCCGTAGGGAAGGGCGGGGGCGGAGGGGGCTTCGGCGGTCACGGGTGGGGCTCCTGGGCGCTGGACGAAGCGGTGGGGACACTCCATCCTAAGCGGACGCTCAGGAGCCCCGGTCGGGAAGGGGCTGGTCAGCCCGCGATCGAGTCCAGCTGCTCGGCGGCCGGCCGCAGCGCCCAGAGGTCGCCGCCGGGCGGGGTCTCCAGTCGCCCGACCGCCTTCTGGGCCGCCTTGTCGCCCGCGTCGGCCGCCGCGTGCACCACGTCGCTCGCCGCGTACCGGTGGAACTCCAGCTCCGGGTACGGCCAGGCGGCCGCCCCGGTCGCGGCCGGCAGCAGGTAGTCCACGGCCTTGGACAGGCTCTGCCCGTCCGGCCCCCGGTAGCCCCAGAGGTTCACGCCGACGTGCCGGCCGATCGCCGCGAGCCGGGTGTAGGCGACCAGGTCGAAGGTCGAGTAGTGCCAGCTCCTGGTGCGGGCCAGCTCCTGCGGCTGGCTGCCGTCGCCCGCGACCTGCGGGTCGATCCGCTTCGTCCGGGCGTCCAGCACGGTCTGCCTGGCCAGCGCCTTGTCGCCGGTCGCGTAGGCGAGGGCGGCGAGCTGCATGTCGTAGAAGGTGCCGTGGTTGTTGGCGGCGGCGCCTTCCTCCTTGCCGAAGGCACTGTTCTTCAGCCAGTCGAGGAAGCCGGTGTTCCAGCTCCGCATCCCGGCCCGGTCCGCGGCGCTCCAGCCGGGCGCCCCCGTGCCGAGGATCGCCAGCGCGTCGACCACGCTCGTGTACGACTGGGAGAAGTCGATGATGCCGATGGCCCGGCCGTCGTACTTGCACGGGATGAACTGGGCGTGGTTCAGGTCCGGGTTCATCCGGGTCGCCGGGTCGAGGAACCAGGTACGCAGGATCTGCCCGGCCTTCTCGGCGTACTTCCGGTTACCGGTGTAGTACCAGGCCAGGGAGAGGTCGTACGTCGAGTCGAAGACCTTCTCGACGTCCTGGCGGTCGGTGCCGCTGTCGACCTCGGGATTGCGCTGGCCGTCGCGCTGGACGTAGGGGCAGCCCCAGGGGTTGTCGGCGGTGGGGGTGGTGGTGGGCCACCAGTAGGGGGCCTGGCTGAGGTACTCGTGGACGTCGCCGCCCGGGGCGGGCTTGGGCTTGTCGACGACCGTCCAGGGGCCCTGGGTCAGCCAGCTGTCGGCACGGGTCGTCAGGTCGCGCAGCGCGCGCCGCAGTTGCGGGTCGCCGTCGTGGAGTTCGGCCCTGGTGTGCTGGAGCCGGGCGCCGTCGAGGACGGCGGTGTCCGGAGCCTTGGCCACGGCATGGGCGGAGGGGACGAGGACGGCTCCGAACGCCACCAGGGTCGTCAGCAGAACGGCCGCGCGGGATCTTCCACTCATCGGCACTCCGATCGTCTATTCAGACTTATGAACGCAGTTCATGAGTAGGACCGTGCGAGCGTAGAACCGCCAGGTAGCCCTGACAATGGTTCGGACCATCTTCACGTACAGAGAAAGCGAAGCCCCACCATGGATCTCGGCGTGCGCTGGAAACTGCACGGCGACGGGCGCACCCCCGCGCCCGGAGCGGTGGTACGCCCCGACGAGCGGCTCTCCTGGCCGCGGACGGTCGGGCTCGGCGCCCAGCATGTGGTCGCAATGTTCGGTGCGTCCTTCGTCGCCCCGGTTCTGATGGGTCTGAACCCCAACCTCGCGATCATGATGTCCGGCGTCGCGACCGTGCTCTTCCTGCTGGCCACGCGCGGCCGGGTGCCCAGCTACCTGGGCTGTTCGCTGTCCTTCGTCGGGGTGGCCGCCGTCATCCGCGCGCAGGGCGGCACCAGTGCCACGGTGACCGGCGCGGTCTTCGTGGTCGGCGTCGCGCTGTTCCTGGTCGGGCTGGCCGTCCAGCGCTTCGGCGCCCGGATCATCCACGCCGCGATGCCGCCGATCGTCACCGGCGCGGTCGTGATGCTGATCGGCTTCAACCTCGCGCCGGTCACCGCCTCCACCTACTGGCCGCAGGACCAGTGGACGGCGCTGCTGGTGATGGCGTTCACCGGTCTGGCCGTCGTCTGTCTGCGTGGTTTCTGGTCCCGCATCGCGATCTTCCTGGGCCTGGTCTTCGGGTACGCCCTCTCGTGGGCCCTCGACCGGATCTTCGGCCGGATCCACTCCATGAGCCCGAGCGGCAAGGTCACCGACCACTGGCGACTGGACCTCTCCGGCGTCGGCAAGGCCGACTGGATCGGGCTGCCGTCCTTCCACGGCCCGTCCTTCCAGTGGTCGGCGATCCTGGTCGCCCTGCCCGTCGTCATCGCCCTGGTCGCCGAGAACACCGGGCACGTCAAGGCGGTCGGCGAGATGACCGGCGACCCGCTCGACGACAAGCTCGGTACCGCGATCTCGGCCGACGGGGTCGCCTCGATGCTCTCCACCGCCGTGGGCGGCCCGCCCAACACCACCTACTCCGAGAACATCGGCGTGATGGCCGCGACCCGCGTCTACTCCACCGCCGCCTACTGGGCCGCCGCCGGCTTCGCGCTGCTCTTCGGCGTCTGCCCCAAGTTCGGCGCGATCGTGGCCGCGATCCCGGGCGGGGTCCTCGGCGGCATCACGGTGATCCTGTACGGCATGATCGGCCTGCTCGGCGCCCAGATCTGGCTGCACGCCAAGGTCGACCTGCGCAACCCGCTGAACCTGGTCCCGGCGGCCGCAGGCATCATCATCGGCGTCGGCAACGTCAGCATGAAGTTCTCCGACACCTTCTCCCTCAGCGGCATCGCCCTCGGAACCCTGGTCGTCATCGTCGGCTACCACGCCCTGCGCGCCATGGCCCCGGCCCACCTCAAGGGACCGGAACCGCTCCTCGACGAGGGCACGAGCTCCTACGACGACACCCGGCCGTAGGCGCCCGGTTGCGGCCATCCGCGCAGCGGGTCCGTTCCCCCGTTCCGGGGAAGCGCCGGGCCCGTCGGCACGCGCGCCGGGCCGGAGCTGGGACCCTTCCCCCATGGCGCAGTTGCACCACCTCACCGCTCCGGTCGGCACCGTCGTCGCCCGGATGCGCGCCCTGGACGCGGCCCTGCCCGAGCGGGACGGGGTCGCGGTCTTCAACCGTGTGTACCTCGCCGTCACGGAGGAGGTCGAACGGCGCCTGGACGCGGGCCGGTTCGCGGACCCCGGGGCCGCGGCGACCCTGGACGTGCGGTTCGCCGAGCGCTATCTCACCGCCGTGGACGTGGAGGCGGCGGACCGCCGACCCCCCGCCTGCTGGCGGCCGTTGTTCCGGTTCCGCCGCCATCCCGGCATCCGCCCGCTGCAGTTCGCGCTGTCCGGCATCAACGCGCACATCGGTCACGACCTGGCGCTGGCCGTGGTGGACGCCTGCCGCACGCTCGGCTGCGAACCGGCCGATCTGGAGGACGAGTTCGACCGCGTGGGCGACCTGCTCGTCTCGCTGGAGGAACGCATCCGCGAGGACCTGATGCCGGGCCCCGACCTGCTCCAGATCGCCGATCCGCTGACCCATCTGCTCGGTTCCTGGAGCCTGGAGCGGGCCCGGGAGGCGACCTGGGCGGCGGCGCGGGCGCTGTGGGCGCTACGCGGATTCGAGGAGCTGGCCGAGGAGTTCGCCGAGCGGCTGGACGCGGCCGTGGGCCTGGCGGGCCGGATGCTGCTCACGCCGTTGCGCGACTGACGTGGCGCGATCCCATCGGTGTGCGCGCCGCCTCCGGAATCTTCGGACGCGCACCGTACGTTGACGGCTGGCACCCGACTGCAAAGGAGCACCGGCATGACCACCAGGCTCGGTCTTGGTCTTCCCCAGATGCGGCAGTACTCCCTCGGCACCGACGTCCCCGACGTGGCACGCACCGCCGAGCAGATCGGCTACGACAGCCTGTGGGTCTTCGAGCGGGCCCTGTTCCCGGAGCCCGCCACCCAGGGGCTCTACAACGTCCCCGGCCTCCCCTGGCCCGACGAGTACCGGCACGTGGCGGATCCCCTGGTCACCCTCACCCTCGCCGCCGCGGCCACCGAGCGGGCCCGGCTGGGCAGCAGCGTGCTGGTGGCACCCCTGCACATCCCCTTCCAACTGGCCAAGTCCCTGGCCTCGCTGGACGCGGCGAGCGGCGGCCGGGTGGTGGCGGGCCTGGGCACCGGCTGGTCCCTCGACGAGTACGCGGCCGCCGGGGTCCGGCCGTTCGAGGACCGCGGCAAGGTGCTCGACGAGTTCATCGACGTGTGCCGGGCGGTGTGGGGCCCCGACCCCGTGCGTCACGACGGCGAGGTCACGAAGATCGCCTCGGCCCTGGTCGGTCCCAAGCCCGCCCGGCCGATCCCCATCATGCTGGGCGCGCACGGCAGGAAGGCTCTGCGCCGGCTGGTGGACCGCGCGGACGGCTGGCTGCCCGTGGGCATGGGCGTCGAACAACTGGCCGCGCAGTGGCAGGAGTTGCAGGAGCTGGCGGCCGAGCGCGGCCGGACGGAACCGATCCGGACAGTCCTGCGGGTCAACACCGCCTACACGCCCAAGGCCTACGACGGCGCCGATCGCCGCCCCTTCCAGGGCAGCGTCGACCAGATCGTCGAGGACCTGGCGGCCCACGCGGCGGTCGGCCTGGAGGAGATCCTGATCGACCTCCAGATCACCGCGCGCGACGCCCGGGAGCTCAAGGACGTCGCGGCCGAGGTGTACGAGAAGGCGCGGGCGGCCGGGGTCTAGTCCGCCCTCCGGCCGGCCCTCGGGTCAGTCCTGGGTTCAGTCCTCGGGGAGTTCGACCGGCGCGATCTCGTCGTAGACGTCGCCGGGGCCGGGGTTGGCCGCGTCGGTCGCTCCGCCGAAGTGGTGCATGACGCCCCAGACCGCGTTCAGCGCGGTCTGGACGGCGCCCTCGGCCCAGCCCGCCGTCCAGGAGATGTCGTCACCGGCGAGGAAGATGCCCCGCTTGTCCGCGGGCAGCGAGTCCTGCACGAAGTGCGTGAACAGGCGCCGCTGGTACCGGTAGTGGCCGGGCAGGTTGGCCTTGAACGCGCCCATGAAGTACGGCTCGTTCTCCCAGGACACGGTCACCGGGTTGCCGATGATGTGCTTCCTGATGTCGACCTTCGGGTAGATCTCGCCGAGCGACTTCAGCATGACCTCCATCCGCTCGTGCGCGGACAGCGGCAGCCACTTCAGGCTGTCGTCGCACCAGGTGTAGGAGAGGCAGATCACGGCGGGCTTGTCCGGGCCGTCGTCCAGGAGGTAGGTGCCGCGCGTCATCCGGTCGGTGAGCGTCATCGACATGACGTCCCGGCCGGTCGGATTTCCCCTGTCGTCGACGGCCTTGTCCAGCCAGAACGGCCGGTCGACCGGGACGAACAGCTTGGAGCTCTCCATGTAGTGGGTGCGCTCGATCGCGGTCCAGTGGTCGATCGGGAAGAGCGAGTCGTCGCAGGCGATCTTGGAGAGCAGCATCCAGGACTGGGCGGTGAAGATCGCCGCCTGGTAGGTGCGGATGTCGCCGTTCGCGTCCGTCACCGTGATCCGGTTGCCGGTGGTGCGGTGCAGCCGGGTCACGGCCGGACGGGGCTCGCCGTTCTCGTGCAGCTTCGCGAGCGAGGTCCCGTAGGCCCAGTGCACGATCTTCTCCGGCTCGCGCTCCCAGAGCCGCAGCGGCAGCTGCTGGGAGCCGCCGACGATGCCGCGGTGGTGGTCGTCGGCCTCGGTGTAGACGACCCGCAGGATCTCCAGGATGGAGTTGGGGAAGTCGGTGTCCCAGCCGCCGGTGCCGAAGCCGACCTGGCCGAAGATCTCGCGGTGCCGGAAGGACTTGAAGGCCTCGGAGTCGCAGAGGAAGCCGTAGAACGTCTGGTTGTCGAGCTTCTCGACGAGCCGGGACCAGATCTCACGGATGCGCGGCACGTCCCGCTCGCGCATCGCGCGGTTCATGTCGGAGAAGTCGGCGCCCTCGTCCAGGCACTTGTTCCAGGCGTCGGCGACGTCCCGGTAGACCTGCGGCAGGTCGTCGATCGTCTCGGCGTAGTGGGACTCGCCCTTGAGGTCGACGACGGTCGAAGGGGTCGCCTCCGCCAGGGGGTTGGGGAACGGGCTGGTCTCGAGCCCCACCAGGTCGATGTAGTGCTGGAGGGCGGTGGAGGAGGGCGGGAAGCGCATCGCGCCCATCTCGGCGGTCAGCGAGGAGTCGCAGCCCTCGAAGCCGACGGTCCGCAGCCGGCCGCCGATCTTGTCGGCCTCGTAGACGACCGGCTTCAGGCCCATCTTCATCAGCTCGTAGGCGGCCACGATGCCGGACAGCCCGCCGCCGATGACCGCGACCTCCGTGCCGTGCTCGGTCGCCGGGATCTGACCGAGGCCCGCCGGGTGGGCGAGGAAGTCGTCATAGGCGTACGGGAAGTCCGGGCCGAACATGGTGATCGGCGGCTGCTGCTCGTCGGCGTGCTCGACGGCGTTGGGCACCGTGGACGTCATGGGGTACGGACTCCTTGCGAAACGCGGAACGTGTGAAGAAGAGCGGGGAGGTCAGGCCAGGGACCCGTAGAGGCCGGGGCGGCGGTCCTCCAGGTACGGGTTCGCCTCGCGGGAGGCGGCGAGGAGAGCGGGGTCGAGGTCGGCGAGGACGAGTTCCTCGGCGCGGCCGGCGCGGGCGCGGGCGACCCCGTCGGGTCCGGCCAGCGCGGAGAGCCCGAAGAACTCGAACTCGCCTTCCTGGCCGACCCGGTTGGCATAGGCCACGTACATCTGGTTCTCCCAGGCCCGCACCGGGACCATGGACTCGGCGACGATCTCGAACGGATGCATGTTCGCCGTCGGGACCAGCAGCAGGTCGGTGCCGGCCAGGGCGTGGGCACGGACCAGCTCCGGGAACTCCACGTCGTAGCAGATCATGATCCCGACGGTGAGGCCGTTCAGCTGTGCCTGGACGACCGGCTGCTCGCCCGCGGTGAAGTGGTCCCGCTCGAAGCCGCCGAAGAGGTGGGACTTGCGGTAGTTCGCGAGCCGGGCGCCGCCCGCGGAGATCAGCTGGGCGGAGTTGTGGACACGGTCGCCGTCGCGCTCCGGGTAGCCGTAGGTGATCGCCAGACCGTGCCGGTGGGCCAGCTCGGCGACCGCGTCCGCGCTGTCGCCGTCGGCCGGCTCGGCGAGGCGGGCGATGTCGTCGCCGATCGCGTAGCCGGTGAGGAACATCTCCGGGGCGACGAGCAGCGCGGCGCCCGCGGCGGCGGCCCGGCCGGCGGCCTCGTCGAGCACCTTGAGGTTCTCGACGGTCGAGCCGGGGCGGCCGGAGCTCTGGAGCAGGGCGGTGCGCATGCGGGTCCTCACCGGGTACGGAAGGAGGTCTGGGGGTCACTTAGACCGTACGGTCGGCGGGCCGGACCGGACAAGGCGGAGCTGTTGCGCGTTGCCGCGCGGTTCGTTGCGTGGGACGGGGGTCCGGTGGCGATTCGTTGCGCGGGGTCACAGCTCCCGCAGCCGCTCCACGATCACCTTGAGCAGCTCGGGGTCGGCGGCGGGACCCGTCGGTTCCACCCGGCGCGGCTCCCGGATGCGGACCAGGCCCGCCTCGGCGAGATCGGCGAGCAGCACGCGTACGACCGTGAGCGGCAGGTCGGCGTCCGCGGCGAGCTCGACGACGGGGCGGCCCCCGCGGCGCACCAGGGCGAGCAGCGCGGCGCGGGCATGGTCGACCTCCGGCCGGTCCGCGTCCTCACCCCTGTCCACGGCCGTGACCTGGGACATCAGATCGATGGTGTGCTTGCCGGAGGGCTCGGTACGACCCCGGGTCACGGTGTAGGGGCGGACCAGGGAGCCGGTCTCGTCCTCGTACCAGTGCTCGTCGCTCACCGGAGGATCAGGGGGTGGAGCGTGCGGCGGCGTCGAGGTGCCGGCCGAGGCGGCGGACGAGCAGTGCCATCTCGTGGGCCAGCTGGCCGACGTCGGTGCGGACGTCGCTGAGGACGGCGAGCCGGCTGCCGTGCCCTGCCGGGGTGACGAAGAGGTAGGCGTCGTCGAGCATCACCATGGTCTGCCGCACCTCGCCGGCGCCGAACCGGTCCCCCGCCGAGCGGGCCAGGCTGTGGAACCCGGAGCAGACGGCCGCGAGGTGTTCGATGTCCCGCCGCCGCATCCCCTCGGAGTGGCTGAGCGGCAGCCCGTCCGCGGTGAGCAGCACGGCCTGCCGGACGTGATCGGTCCGGGCGACGAGATCGTCGAGCAGCCAGCCGAGGTCGCTGCCGGGCCGGGCGGCGGGCTCCTGGCCGGCCGGGGGCTGTGAGCCGGGGACGGCGGCCGGGTCCGGGGCGATGGCCGGGCCGGGCGGCTGGGGCTGGTCGTCACTGGTCATCGTCGGCTCGGGTCCCTTCCTCGGTGTGGTCCGGCTCCTCGGGGCCGGTCGGCAGTCCTCTGCGCCCCCGGTCCAGGCCGCGCTGGAAGGCTCCGAAGACCGCCCGCATCTCGTCGGCGTCCAGGTCACGCGCCTCGCCGGGAGCCCGCTCCGCGCGCAGCTCGGGGGCGAGGGAGGCCTGGCGGGTGCGGGTGGGCAGGGCCGGGGGCGGGTCCGTGCCGGGAGCCGGGGTCCCGGACCGTCCCGGCCCGGACGGCGCGAGCACACCGACCTCCGACGTGGGCCGGCGTCCGCGTTCCTCCCCCGACGCGGGCCGTCCGTGCTCCTCCCCCGGCGCCGGCCGTCCTGCTCGCTCCCCGTCCCGTCGGCCGCCCTCCGGCTCCACTTCGGCCAGCACCGTCCCCGGCAGCAGCACCACCGCCGTCGTCCCCCCGTACGGCGACTCCCGGAGGGTCACCTCGATGCCGTGCCGGGCGGCCAGGCGGCCCACGACGTAGAGGCCGAGGCGGTCGTGGCGGGTCGGGTCGAAGGCGTCGGGGTCGGTGAGGGTGCGGCGGGCCCCGGAGAGCTGGTCCGCGTCGAGGCCGAGGCCCCGGTCGTCGATCTCCAGGGTGAAGCCGTGGCCGACCCGGCCGGTGCGCAGGGTCACCTGGGTGTGCGGCGGCGAGAACACCGTGGCGTTCTCCAAAAGCTCGGCGAGCAGGTG
The DNA here is from genome assembly GCF_042899865.1 of Streptomyces sp. NPDC013157. Lineage (NCBI taxonomy): Bacteria > Bacillati > Actinomycetota > Actinomycetes > Kitasatosporales > Streptomycetaceae > Streptomyces > Streptomyces sp. NPDC013157. The sequence goes on from NZ_JBIBAK010000022.1 coordinate 88,630, forward strand.
CACGACATCGGCGACGGCGTCCGCGGCCACGCCCACCTCGGGCATCGGCGGCACCACGACCCGCGGGTAGTCCTCGATCTCGCCGACCGCCGAGGACACCACGTCGGCGATCGGCACGGGCCGCCGCCAGCGCCGCCCGGGGGTCGCGCCGGAGAGGATGATCAGGCTCTCCGCGTGCCGGCGCATCCGGGTGGTGAGGTGGTCGATGCGGAACAGCTCGCCCAGGACGGCCGGGTCGTCGGTGCGCCGTTCCAGCGTGTCGACGAGTTTCAGCTGGCGGTGGACGAGCGCCTGGTTGCGGCGGGCGATGTTGAGGAGGACCGCGAACAGGCCCCGCCGCAGCGTGGCCTGCCTGATCGCGGCCTCTACGGCGGCCAGCCGCGCCCGGTTGAACGACCGGCCGACGTCCCCGATCTCGTCGTCCCCGGCCTCCCCGGCGGCCAGCGGCGGCGCCTCGGTGACCGCGTCCACGTCCTCACCGGCGCTCAACCGCTTCATGAGGGCGGGCAGTTGGCGTGCGGTCAGCAGGTCGGCCGCGTCCCGCAGGATCTCCAGGCGGCGCGAGATGCGGCGCGCCCCGCGCACCGCGAACCACAGCGACAGGACCACCGCCGCGAGCCCGGCCGCGCCGACGACGGCCGCCTTGACCAACTCCCGGTAGGCGAAGGCGCGTCCGCGGGCGGCGGAGTTCTCGGCGGAGTGCGTGCACAGCAGCATGTACTGCTTGACGGCCCGGTCGGTGGTCGACCGCCAGGTGTCCGCGGCGACGGCCGCACCGGCCCGGTCCGCACCCGCCCTCAGCAGCGCGTCCTCGCCGCGCACCAGCGAGCGGTACAGCTGGCCGCGCTGGAACGTCTCGAACAGTTCCCGCGAGTCCGACGGCAGGTCGGGGACGTAGGTCCGCTGGAAGACCCGCCGGTCCTCGATGGTCGCGGTGAGGTCGTCGTACTGCGCGTCGGTGAGCCGTCCGGCGGCCCGCGCCCCGGCGACCAGGGCGTCCTCGCGCGAGACGAACTCGCGTACCCGCACCAGCTCGACGACGACCTGGGACTCCCGGGCCAGCTGTCCGGCCTGGAGCGCGGTGAGGGCGGACTCGACGTCGAAGCCGGGCTCCACGAGGGCGCTGTACCCGGTGACGGCGCTGTCCCAGGAGATCTTCCGGGACAGCACCTGCCCGCGCAGCCTCTCCAGCCCGCCGGTGGCGGTGACCATCGTGTCGAGCGCCTCGCGCTGCCGGTCGCTGAGGCGCCCGCGGTCGCCGTCCCGGATCGCGTCGCGCATGGCGCCCACCGCCCGGTCGGTGCGCCGCTGCTGGGCGAGCAGGTCGGCGGCGGTCGCCGTGTCCAGAGGGGCGCCCAGGTAGGCCGCCGACAGCCGCCGTTCGATCTGGATCTGCCCGACGGCGCTGTCGACGGGGGTGCCGAAGTCGTCGTACACCCCCTGGACCCGGATCAGCGCGCGCAGTTCGCCGGTGACGGACACCATGGCGAAGCTCCACAGGGCCGTCAGCGCGACGACCGGGGCGAGCGCGAGCGCCACGATCCGCGTGCGGACGGTGGTGGGGCGGCCGGGCCAGCGCATGGGTTACCTACCGGTGTTACCAGTGAGTAGGGGGGAGGCCCGCACAACTTACGGGATCGTCACCCCGACCGCAATGGTTGCCCCGGGTAACCCCTGGTTACGGCTCGACGGCGAACGCGGTGACGACGGCCGCGTGGTCGGAGGGCCAGTCGTTGCCCGCCACGTCGGGCCAGGGCGCCGGGGTGCCGGTGACCCAGGTCCGGGAGTCGAGCACGCGCAGCCCCCTGTGCAGCACGTAGTCGATCCGGTCCTGCGGTTCGGGCCGCCCGCTGCCGTCCTCGTGGACGGGGTGGATCGGCGACCAGGTGTGGCCGGGGGCCGCTGCCGGGTCCGGGTGCGCCTCGCGGTAGGAGTCGCGGAACCCGGCCTCCTCCGCGGCCTTGGTCACCGGCCACTGGACCGCCGGCCAGTCCAGGTGGGACGGGCAGTTGAAGTCCCCGACGAGCACCACGGGTACGTCTGTGTCCCCGATCCGCCGCAGGGTCTCCCGCATCTGCCCGAGCCGGACCTCCTCGTGGGCGATCAGCTGGTCGGCGCCGAGCCCGTCGAAGTGGAACTCGTAGGGCCCGTACGGCGTGTAGTGCAGGTGCGCGGTCCAGATCTCGACCTCGCGGCCGGGGCGGACGGCGATCCGCACCCCGGCGGCGCCGTAGAAGCCGACGTCCGGGTCACCGAGGCGGGCGGTGACCGGGAAGCGGCTGATGATCCCGAGGTTCTCGCCCGCCGTGTGGTGGTGCCAGCCGAGGGCCTCGGCGAGTTCGCGGGCGCTGGTCCCGCCGGTCTCCTGGAGGCCGACGACGTCCGCGCCCGCGTCCATGACGGCCTTGAGCTGCTTGGCCCGGTGGTCGTCGATCCGGCTGCCGCCGAGCCACAGGTTCCAGGACATCACCCGGAGTTCCGGTACGGCCATGTCGCTCAGCTCCTTCGGGGTGATCCCGACCAGCGTGTCACGCACGGTCCGGCCGGGCGCGCCGCCGATCGGGGCGAGCGAGGGCACGGCCAGCACGGCGCATCCGGCGGCCTCGGCGGAGGCGACCCCGGTCTCGGTGTCCTCGACGGCCACGCAGGCGGCCGGGTCGACGCCGAGGGCGCGACAGGCGGCGAGGTACGGGTCGGGGGCGGGCTTGGTGCGGCCGGTGTCGTCGGCGGTGACGGAGACGGCGAACCGCCGGGGGCCGAGGGCGTCGAGCACGAGGTCGGCGACCGCGCGTGGGGACGCGGTGACCAGGGCGGTGGGGACGCCGGCCGCTGCCAGCGCGTCCAGCAGGTCGAGGGCGCCGGGGCGGGGCACGATGCCGGTGCGGACGCGGTCCGCGAACTCCCGGTGCAGCCCGGCCGCGAGCTCCGCGGCCGACCGGCCCGTGGCGGCGGCGAGCCAGCCGGCGGTGTACTCCACCGGCCGGCCGAGCACCTCCGGCTCGTCGGCCTCGGTGAGCGGCCGCCCGGCGACCTGTTCCACCGCCTCCCACCACAGTCGCTCGGTGTCGACGAGCGTGCCGTCCATGTCGAACAGGGCGGCCTGGAGCGGGAGTCGTGGGTGGGGGGTCACGTTGTTGTCATTCCTCACGTGGGGGGGCGGGACTTCGGGAAGCGTTACTTCTGGACGCGTGGCGCCACGAGCACCGGCCGCTCGGGCAGCGACACGCTCACGGCGGATCCGGCCCCCAGCTCGGCGGCCTCGTGGGCGGGCAGGTCGGCCTTGGCCTCGGTGCCGTCGGCGAGCCGTACGGTGACCCGGACGACCGCGCCCAGGAAGGCGGTGGCGACGACGGTGGCCGTACCGGCGCCGTCCGCGCGCACCCGGACCGCCTCGGGCCGCACGAGCACGTCGACCTCGCCCGCGCCCGGTGCCTGCCCGTCGACCGGCAGCCGCTGCCCGAGCACCTCGACGGTGTCGTCCTTGACCGTCCCCGGGATCCGGCTCATCGTGCCGACGAACTCGGCGACGAAGGCGGTGGCCGGACGGCCGTACAACTCGGCGGGCTCGGCGCACTGTTCGAGCCGCCCGGCGCGCATCACGGCGACCCGGTCGGCTACGGACAGCGCCTCCTCCTGGTCGTGCGTCACGAACAGGGTGGTGATGCCGAGTTCCTGCTGGAGCCGGCGGATCTCCTCGCGGAGCGACAGCCGGACCTTGGCGTCCAGCGCCGACAGCGGCTCGTCGAGGAGGAGCACCCGGGGCCGCAGGGCGAGAGCGCGGGCCAGGGCGATGCGCTGCTGCTGGCCGCCGGAGAGCTGGTGCGGGAACCGCTCCCCCTTGTCGCCGAGCCCGACGAGCTCCAGCAACTCGGCGGCCCGCGCCCGCCGTTCACTCGTACGCACCTTGCGCATCCGCAGCCCGAAGGCCACGTTGTCGACGGCGTTCAGGTGCGGGAAGAGGCTGTACGACTGGAAGACCATCCCGGCGTCCCGGCGGTGGGCCGGAACCCGGGTGACGTCCTCACCGTCCACGAGCACGGCGCCGGAGTCGGGGTGTTCGAAGCCGGCGAGCATGCGCAGCGCGGTGGTCTTGCCGCAGCCGGACGGGCCGAGCAGGGCCAGGAACTCTCCCGGCTGCACGGTCAGGTCGAGTCCGTCGAGGGCGACGGTGGCGCCGAACTCGCGCCGCAGCGACCGGAATTCGACGGTCGCGGCCTTCTCAAGGGTGGCGGTGGTCATGGTGTGTCATCCCCGGGAGGAAGCGGTTCGGTCACGGCCGCCGGCACCGGCGAGCGCGAGGAGCAGGGCCCAGGTCACCAGGAGACTGAGCACGGAGACGGCGACGGACATCTGGGCCTGCGAGCCGCCGACGTTGTAGATCCACACGGCGAACGGCTCGAAGCCGAGCAGCCGGGCCACGGTGAACTCGCCGAGCACCAGCGCCAGCGTGAGGAAGGCCGCGTTGAGCAGCGCCCCGCGCAGGTTGGGCAGCACGGCCCGCACGAGCGCCTGCGGCCAGTTGGCACCGCAGCTGCGGGCGGCCTCGACGAGGGTGCGCACGTCGATCGCGCGCAGCCCGGCGTCCAGTGCCCGGTAGACGAAGGGCAGCGCCATCACGACGTAGGCGAGGACCAGGACGACCGGGAAGCTCGGGTTCTGGATGGCGACGAACGTCTCGAACAGCGGGGTCCGGGAGAGGTGGTCCGGCCCCCACTTGAGCACGCTCGCGATGCCGGCGACGAACGCGATCGGCGGCACCACCAGCGGCAGCGAGCAGACGATCTCGACGACGGGCCGCAGCTTGGGCGCGCTGAGCCGCAGGGCGACCACGGCGGGCACCATCAGCAGCAGTACGACGGCGATGGTGGCGACGGCCAGCTCCAGCGAGAGCAGCAGGCTGGAGGTGAACCCGTCGGCGGACAGGATCTGCGTGTAGGCGTCGAAGGTGACGCCCTGGCCGGGCACGTCGACCGTGAAGACGACGGAGGCGCCCAGCGGGACCAGGAAGTAGAGGGCGGCAAGGCCTAGGACGGCCCAGCGCCAGGGGGTCAGGCGTCGAGCCATCGGGCGCTCCGTCGTTGCAGGGGCAGGTACACGGCCATCACCACGCCCGCCACCAGCACCATGTCCAGGCTCAGGGCGAGGGCCACGTTCTCCTGGCCGACCAGGACGTTGCCGGAGAGGGCGTCGGCGATCTGGAGGGTGACCAACGGGACCGCGCTGCCGACCATGGCGGCGGCGGTGGCGTAGGCGGCGAAGGCGCTGCCAAAGAGCAGCACGAGCCCGCCGAGCAGCGAGGGCGCGAGCACGGGCAGGGCCACGAACCGCCAGTACTGCACGCCGGTGGCACCGTTGTTGAGCGCGGCCTCCCGCCACTGGGTGCGCAGTCCGTCGAGGGCCGGGGTGATGGTGAGGACCATCAGCGGGATCAGGAAGTACAGGTAGACCAGTACGAGCCCCCAGAAGCTGTACAGGTCCCAGCCGTGGTCCGCGAGGTGCAGGTGCACGGTGAGCACACCGGCGTTGCCGAGGGTCGCGACGAACGCGAACGCCAGCGGCACGCCACCGAAGTTGGCGAGCACCCCGGAGGCGGTGAGCACGGCCTCGCGCAGCGCCCGGGAGCGCGAGCTGACGACGGCCTGCGCGAGCGGCAGCCCGAGGACGGCGGCGATGAGGGCGGAGAGCGCGGACAGCTTGACGCTGCCGACGAGGGCGGTGAGGTACGGCCCCTGCAGCGAATCGCCGAGGTTCCGCGCGGTGTAGGAACTCACCCCGCTGGCCGGGTCCTTGACCGTGAAGGCGCCGTTCAGCATGGCGACGGCCGGCAGTCCGAAGGCGACGGCCGTGAAGGCGAGGAGCGGGACGACGGCGAGCCAGCCGGGGGCACGGCGCCGCCGCTTCTGGGAAGCGGCGGACGCCACATCGGCCCGCGTGAGCGTGGCCGTCATCCGGAGACGGCCTTCGACCAGCCCGTGGAGAGGACCGTCTTGGCCTTGTCCTGCTGGGCCTCGGTCGGGAAGGTGGGCGCGCCGGTGACCGCGGGGAGCTTGGCGGCGGCGGTCTTGTCCAGCGTGCCGGCCTTCTCCATGGCGGACATCAGGACCGGGCGGGCGTAGCCCTTGAGCCACAGGTTCTGGCCCTCGGTGCTGTACAGGTACTCCTGCCACAGGCGGGCGGCCGCCGGGTGCGGGGCGTCCTTGTTGATGGCCTGGGAGTAGTACTGGGCGTACTGGCCGTCGCTCGGGATCGACACCTTCCAGTCCACGCCCTTGGACTTGAACTCGTCGGCGTAACCGGCGTTCAGGTAGTCCCAGTCGATGGAGATGGGCGTCTCGCCCTTCTCGACGGTGGCCGGGGTGGACTCGACGGGCGTGTAGTTGCCGTTCTTCTTCAGCTTGGCGAAGAAGTCGAGGCCGGGCTGGATGTCGTCGAAGGAGCCCTTGTCGGCGAGCGCGGCCGCGTACACGCCGCCGAAGGCCGAACCGGACTTGGTCGGGTTGCCGTTGAGGGCGACCTGGCCCTTGTACTGCGGCTTGAGCAGGTCGGCGAAGGTGGTCGGGCAGGTCTTGACCCGCTTCGCGTCGCAGCCGATGGAGATGTAGCCGCCGTAGTCGTTGTACCAGCGGGCCTGCGGGTCCTTCTGCCCGGTGGGGATGTCGTCGTACGAGGTGACCTTGTACGGCGCGAGCAGCCCCTGCTGGGCGGCGCTGAGCGCGAACGACGAGCCGAGGTCGAGGACGTCGGGCGCCCGGTCCTGGCCCTTGCGCGAGGTCACGGCGTTGATCTCGTCCTGGCTGGAGCCGTCGGGGCTCTCGTCCTCGATCTTGATGCCGTACTTCTTCTGGAAGCCGTCGATGATGGCGCCGTAGTTCGCCCAGTCGCGGGGCACGGCGATGATGTGCAGCGCGCCCTCCTTCTTGGCGGCGGCGACCAGCTTGTCCATGCCGCCGAGGTCGGCGGCGGAGGTGGCGGTGGCGGCGTTCTTGCCGTCGGAGGTGGTGGACGACGCGTTGTCGGGGGCGGCGCCACAGGCGCTGAGGGCAAGCGCGGCTACGGCGGCGAGGGAGCCGCCGAGGAGGGCGGTTCTCGGCAGGGACACGGTCACGGTCTCTCCAGGGAGTACGCACGAGGGTGGGTGGCGCTAGTGGTGGCGGCGCCGAGCGAACTTGTCTGAACAAGTTGGCCCTAGTACGCCCGCCGTGGGTTTCCCCTTCATGAACGGCGACGAAACTCCAGCCCCTGATTCCCTGCACAATCCAGGCCGGGTGCGGGCTGACACGACTCACCTGGGAACGTCGATTAGGCTGGTCACGCTGTGCACAGCGGTCTACTCAGAGGGGAAGCATGACGGCGCGACACGAGGAGATCGCCGACGAGCTGCGGCGCGCCATCGACCGCGAGGAGTACACCGTCGGCAGCCGGCTGCCCTCGGAGACGGAGCTCGCCGCGGAGTACGGCGTCTCCCGCGGCACGGTCCGCCAGGCGGTCGCCGCGCTCACCGCCGAGGGGCTGATCGGCTCCCGTCAGGGCGCCCGCCGGGTGGTCCTCGCCAGCCGCCGCAGCCAGAGCTTCGCGGAGCTGCGCAGCTTCGCGCAGTGGGCGAAGGCGATGGGCCGCGAGGCGACGGGACACGTGGTGTCCCAGGAGTACCGGCCGGCCACACAGGAGGACGCCGTACGCCTCCAACTGGCCTTGGGTACGCCCGTGTTGCATGTGCTGCGGGTACGTGGGCTGGACGGCGAGCCGGTGTTGCTGGAGCGCACGGTCTACGCGGACTGGATCTCTCCGGCGGTCGAGGCGATAGAGCCGGACTGCCCTTCGGTCACGCAACGCCTGTACGAGGACAAGGGGTTGGTCTTCGCCTACGGCGAGCACGTCATAGACGCGGTGGCGGCGGGTGCGCAGGATGCCGAGCTGCTCGGCATCCGCCGGACGAGCCCGCTGCTGCGGGTGCGGCGGGTGACGACGACGCGGGAGGGGCGGCCGGTGGAGTGGTCCGACGACCGCTACCGGTCGGACGCGGTGAGCTTCAGTGTGCACAACTCCATCGGGAACAACGCGTTGGCGAGGAAGACCGCGGAGTAGGAGGCGGGCGGTGCGGTCGTGCGCCGGGTGCGGGCCGGTGGGGGTTGTTCGCGCAGTTCCCCGCGCCCTTGGGTCGGCGGCGGAACCGCGCCCTGAAGGGGCGCGGGGAACTGCGCGACCAGCCACGAATCACCCGCACCCGGCGCACGACCGCACCCCCTCCCCGTCACTCTCACCCGGGCGCACCCGACGAGAAGCGGCGCAGCAGCGGCGACAGCACCAGCACCGACTTGGTGCGCTCCACGAACGGCTCCCCCGCGATCCGCTCGAGCACCCTCTCGAAGTGCCGCATGTCGGAGGCGAAGACCTGCACGACCGCGTCGGCCTCACCGGTGACCGTCGAGGCGGCCACCACCTCCTGGTAGCGCTCCAGGCCCCGCTGGATGGTCTCCGGGGACGTGTTGCGCCGGCAGTAGATCTCGACGAACCCCTCGGTCTCCCAGCCGAGGGCCGCCGGGTCGACCCGTACGGTGAATCCGGTGATCGCCCCGGTGGCGCGCAGCCGGTCCACCCGCCGTTTGACGGCAGGTGCGGACAGGCCGACCAGTTGCCCGATGTCCGCGTAGGAGCGGCGGGCGTCCTCGGCGAGGGCGTGCACGATGCGTTCGTCGAGATCGTTCAGCAAGGGGTCGTTCAGCCTTCGGATGGTGCAGGACGGGACCGGCGGCAGCCGTACCCGAAGTAGAACACGAGCCCGGCGGCGAACCGTGAAGCGGCTAGCTCCAGCTGGCGTGCAGCGGCTTGCCCTCCGCGTAACCCGCCGCGCTCTGGATCCCCACGATCGCCTTCTCGGCGAACTCCTCCAGCGACCCCGCACCGGCGTACGTGCACGACGACCGCACACCCGCGATGATCGAGTCGATCAGGTCCTCCACGCCCGGCCGGGCCGGGTCGAGGAACATCCGGGACGTGGAGATGCCCTCCTCGAAGAGCGCCTTGCGGGCCCGGTCGTAGGCCGACTCCTCCGACGTGCGGTTGCGTACCGCCCGCGCGGAGGCCATGCCGAACGACTCCTTGTACAGCCGCCCGTCGGCGTCCTGCTGGAGGTCGCCGGGGGACTCGTAGGTGCCCGCGAACCAGGAGCCGATCATCACGTTGGACGCCCCGGCGGCCAGCGCCATGGCGACGTCACGCGGGTGCCGGACACCGCCGTCGGCCCACACGTGCTTGCCGTACTTCCGCGCCTCGGCGGCGCACTCCAGGACCGCCGAGAACTGCGGCCGGCCGACGCCGGTCATCATGCGGGTGGTGCACATGGCGCCGGGGCCCACGCCGACCTTGACGATGTCCGCGCCCGCGTCGACGAGGTCCTTGACCCCCTCCGCGGAGACGATGTTGCCGGCCGCGATCGGGATCCGCGGGTCCAGGCCTCGGACCAGCTTGATCGCGTTGATCATCGACTCCTGGTGGCCGTGCGCGGTGTCGATGACGAGCGTGTCGACGCCCGCGTCGAGCAGCTGCTTGGCCTTGTCCGCGAAGTCCCCGTTGATGCCGACGGCGGCGGCGATGCGCAGGCTGCCGTGCGCGTCGGTCGCCGGGGTGTACAGCGTGGCGCGCAGGGCGCCCTTGCGGGTGAGGATGCCGGCCAGCTTGCCGTCCCGGTCGACCGCCGGGGCGTAGCGGCGGTTGGCGCCGTCGAGCTTGTTGAAGGCCTCGCGGGGGTCGATGTCCGCGTCCAGGAGCAGCAGGTCGCGGGACATGACCTCGGCGAGCTGGGTGAACCGGTCGACGCCGGTGAGGTCCCGGTCGGTGACGACGCCGACGGGGCGGCCGTCCTCGTCGACGACGACGCCGGCGTTGTGCGCCCGCTTCGGCAGCAGGGCCAGCGCGTCGGCGACGGTCTGGTGCGGGGCCAGCACGATCGGGGTGTCCAGGACCAGGTGGCGGCTCTTGACCCAGGTGATGACATCGGTGACCACGTCGATCGGGATGTCCTGCGGGATCACGACGAGTCCACCCCGCCGGGCCACCGTCTCGGCCATCCGCCGGCCCGCGATCGCGGTCATGTTGGCGACGACCAGCGGGATGGTGGTTCCCGTGCCGTCCGGCGAGCCGAGGTCCACGCCCTGACGCGAGCCGACCGCGGAGCGGCTCGGCACCATGAAGACGTCGTCGTACGTCAGGTCGTACGCGGGCTGGATGTCATTGAGGAAACGCACGTGCCGCACATCCCAGTCGATCAGAGGTGACCCCCGGACCGGCCGGCCAGAGGGAAAAGCACGTACTTCATTCTCCCATGCCGACCGGCACGTCATGCCCGGGACGAACATCCAGGCAGGTCAGAGCCCGCTTGGACGAACCTACAGGGGCTACGGCGGGGTCACTGGAGGGCGAGGGCGACGGTCAGCGCGGGTTCGTCGGCGGACGCGTCGGTGAACACCCGCCGGGCGGTCTCCCACTCGTCCGGTCTGGTCCGCGCGTATCCCCGCCAGCCGGTGACGACGATCAGGAGCCCGCGGTCGACGGCCTCCGGCGGCCACACCGAGGGGTCGCGGAGGCTGTCGGTGAGGGCGTCCCAGTTGCGCCCGAACCAGCCGGGCAGGTCCAGGGCGGCGGCGATCCGGTCCATGAGGCCGGCCTTGTCGGCGACCCCGTCGAGGTCGAGCGTGACCAGGTGCGGGCTCGTCGTCATCTCAGCACCGTCCGAGTGAGGTTGCGGAGCCGGTCCACGACCATGTGCGCGGGCATCGGTCTCACCGCCCGCTCCCGTCGGCTCCGGGGAGCGCGGGCAGGTCGTCCAGGAAGTCGTCGGACGGCACGAAGAAGAGTGTGCCGGTGACCGCGGTGGAGAAGTCGAGGATCCGGTCGTGGGTGGCGTCCTCGGTACCGAGGAACATGTTGTGCAGCATCTGCTCGATGACGTCCGGCGTCCGGGCGTAGCCGATGAAGTAGGTCCCGAACTCGCCGCCGCCGGGGCTGCCGAACGGCATGTTGTCCCGCAGGATCTGCCGTTCCTCGCCGTCCGGGCCGGTGATCGTGTTCAGGTCCACGTGGGAGGCCGGCCCCTCCAGCTCGAGGTTGGTGGCCTTCGTACGGCCGATGATCCGCTCCTGCGTCTCGACGGACAGCGCGTTCCAGGCGTCGAGGTCGTGCAGGTACTTCTGTACGACCACGTAGCTGCCGCCGGCATGGCCGGGGTCCTCCGCGCCGATCAGGACGGCCCTGCGGGCGGCGACGCCGACCGGGTTCTCGGTGCCGTCGACGAAGCCCAGCAGGTCGCGCGCGTCCAGGTACTTGAAGCCCGGCACCTCGTCCTCGACGGTCACCGCGTCGCGCAGCCGGTGCATGATCTCGGCGGCGAGCCCGAAGCACAGGTCGAACCGGGTGGCCCGGATGTGCAGGAGGAGGTCGCCCGGGGTGGCGACCGCGGTGTGCCGGGGTCCTTCCAGAGGCCGGAAGGCGTGCAGGTTCGCCGGGCGGGGGTGGTCGAACAGGCGGTCCCAGGCGGCGGAGCCGACCCCCGCCACACAGCTCAGCGCGGCGTCCGGCGACCCGAACCCGAAGCTGCGCTGCAGCGCGCGGAGATCGCCCAGCACCTCCCGTGCCGTCTCCTCGCCGCCGGGGCGCACGGTGAGCACCAGGAAGATCGCGGCGGTGGTCAACGGACCGAGCACCGGCTGTGGTTCGGCTCCCGGCACGGACTGGGGCTCAGTGGTCAACTCGTCCTCCCGATGCGTTCGGTACGCGGTCTGTCGTACACATACTCGGGGTTGACGGCGTCGAGTCGGCGAAGACGCTCCATACAACGGCGTTGAGATTGTCGGAAGACATGCCCGTCGCGGCTCACAGGGCGCACAGGAAGTCCCCGAGGTGGCGGGCGACCAGGTCCGGTGCCTCCAGCGGGGACAGGCGGCCCACCCCGTCCAGTTCGACGAGGGTCGCGGTGGGGACGAGGGGGAGCAGGTGCTCGCGCAGCACCTGCGGCGGGTCGACCCGGTCCGCGCCGCCGGCGAGCACCAGCACGGGTACGTCGATCTTCCCGACGCTGCCGGAGAAGTCCTCGACCATCCCCTGCCTCGGCCAGGCCGAGCGGGCCGCCTCCGCCGCGCGGGAGCTGTCCTCCAGGACCTGGCCGCGCAGGGCGTCACCGAGGGGCCGGCCGGTCAGCACCTGGTCGATGCTCCGGCCGACGGCCTCCGCGTCGTCGTAGGCGCGCGCGCGAGAGAGCCTCCTGGAACTCGGGCGTCACCCCCACCGGGGCGGGCGGCGCGGGTGCGACGAGCACCAGGCCCCGGAGCCCCGCCGGGCGCCGTGAGCCGAGAACCTGGGCGACCTTTCCGCCCATGGAGTGGCCGACGACCACGAACTCGTCGTGGCCGAGCTGCTCGGCGACCTGCTGGGCGTCGTCGGCGAGCCGTTCGATGCCGTACGGCCCGGGCGTGGCGGCGGACGCGCCCCAGCCTCGCTGGTCGTACGAGACGAACGCCCGGGCGGGGTCGAGGAGTTCGAGGACCGGCCGCCAGGTGCGATGGAAGCCGCCCCAGTAGTGGAGGAAGACGAGGGCCGGTCCGTCGCCCTCGCGGACGTGGCCGTGGACCTGCCCGCCCCGGACGTCGAAGTACCGGCCGATCGGGGTGTGTGCGTTCGTGGATCCGATCGTCGTCGGGCGCTCCCCGATCGGAAACGGGCTCGCCCGCCACGGTACGCAACTTTCGGGACAGCCCTGCCCTGCCGGGACGGCTCGGCCGACCGCTTTGTTACGGCCGTAATATTCGAGCCACGGTCCCTCATCGTGTCGCGGTCCTCGCGCTGCCGGGTGTACTCCCCATCGGCCTGGGCATCCCCACACAGATCTTCAACCCGCGGCCGAGCACCCCGTACCGGCTGACGGCCTGCGGCGCGGCCCGCGGCAGCGTCACCACCAGTACCGGGTTCACGGTCGGCGCCACGGCCGGACTGTCCGCGCCGGCCCGGGCGGACACGATCATCGTGCCGGGATACGACGGCTACCTGCGGCCACCGGCCCCCGAGATCACCGCGGCCCTGCGGCGCGCCTTCCGCCGCGGCGCCCGGATCGCGTCCATCATCGCCGCCCGGAGCGGCCTGGGCAGCGGCACCAACCTCCGCGCCCGCTTCCGGGACGCCGTCGGCACCACACCCACCGCGTACCGCCGCGCGTTCCGCGAGCCCCGCGCCGCCGCCTGACCGCGTCGTTCGTGCCCGGACGTCTTCGTGCCGGGAAATGTGCGAAGAAACCTCCTCCCGACGGAATAGACAGACCTGTCTATGGGGTTGAGCAGGTCAGGTAGACAGACAGGTCTACCCACCGAGCATCTCCGAACCGACGCTCTTCCGCACCGTCCCCGCGAAGGATCTCCGATGAACCACCTCGCACCGCACGAGCGAACCGAGCGCACCGAGCGCGTGACGGCAGCGCGCAGGCCGATCCCGCCGCGCGCGGCGTTCTACGTGCTCGCCTCCGTCGTCGTCTCCTTCCTCGCCGCCTCCAGCGCGCCCACGCCGCTCTACGCGACCTACCAAGCCGAATGGGGATTCACCCCGATCACCACCACGGTCGTCTTCGGCGTCTACGCGATCGCCGTCCTCTCCGGCCTGCTGGTCCTCGGCAAGCTGTCCGACCACGTCGGCCGCCGCCCGGTCCTGATCACCGCGATCGCCGCCCAGGCCACCGCGATGCTGCTGTTCTCCACCGCCGGAGGCGTCGGTGAACTGCTCGTCGCCCGCGTCGTGCAGGGCCTGTCCACCGGCGCCGCGCTCGGTGCGGTCGGTGCCGGGATGATGGACATCAACCGCTCCCGCGGCACGCTCGCGAACGCCTTCGCCCCCGGTCTGGGCACCGCGACGGGCGCCCTGGTCAGCGGATTCGTCGTGCAGTACCTGCCCGCCCCGACCCACACGATCTACCTCGGCCTGCTCGCCGTGTTCGTCGCCCAGGCCGTCGCCATCGCCCTGATCGACGAGACCGTCACCCGTGCGCCCGGCGCGCTGGCCAGTCTGGTGCCCGAGATCAGGCTCCCGCGCACCGTCCGCGGTGCCGTTCTGGCGACCGCCCCGGTCATGTTCGCCGTCTGGGCGCTGGCCGGGTTCTACGGCTCTCTCGGCCCGGCCCTGGTCCGTGCCCTGGTCGGCTCCACCTCCGCCGTCTGGGGCGGCCTCGGCCTCTTCGTCCTGGCGTTCGTGGCGGCAAGCTCGGTCCTCGCCCTGCGCAGCGCCTCGGCGACCACCGTGACGTACACCGGCATCGTCGCGCTGGTCGCCGGGGTGGCGCTCACCCTGGTGGCCGTCGACCGAGGCGTGCCGGCGCTGTTCTTCGCCGGTACGGCCGTGTCCGGCCTCGGGTTCGGCAGCGGCTTCCAGGGCGGCATCCGCACCGTGATGCCGCTGACCAGGCCGCACGAGAGCTCGGGCGTGCTGTCCCTGCTCTTCGTCGTCTCCTACCTCGGCATGGGGGTCCCCTCCGTGCTCGCCGGTGTGCTGGTGGTGCACGGCGGCGGGCTGGTCCCGACCTCCGAGGAGTACGGCGCGGTGGTCATCGCGCTGGCGCTGCTGGCCCTGGCCGCCCTGCTGCTGCGCGGCAAGCCGCAGAGCGCGCCGGGTGTGCTCGTGGCCTCCGGCGGCACCCCGGCCGTCCACGCCGAGCACGCGGACGCGTCCCGGTGACCGACGTCCCGACCACTGAGTAGACCGGTCTGGTCAGCCGTAGAATCGAAGAGTCGAGAAGGTGAGTGGCATGACGAAGACGTTGAGTGCCAAGGCTCCCACGGCCCGGGAGCGGCTCCTGTCCGCTGCGAACGAGCTGTTCTACGCGGAGGGCGTGCAGACGGTCGGGATCGACCGGATCATCGAGCACGCCGGGGTCGCCAAGGCCTCGCTGTACAACACCTTCGGCGGCAAGGAACAGCTCATCCGCGCCTACCTCGACGCCCGGCACACCAGGCTGACCGAGCGGCTGCTGCACGCCGTCGACGCCGCCGACACCCCACGCGACCGGCTGCTGGCGGTCTTCGACGCGCAGGCCGAGCTGCTCGCCCAGCAGAACTACCACGGCTGCGCCTTCGTGGCGGCGAGCGCGGAGGCCAAGCACGGCAGCGCCATCGAGGAGGCCTCCGACGTCGCCCGTGCCTGGATCCGCGCGCTCTTCACCGGTCTCGCCCGGGACGCCGGCGCCCCGGATCCCGAGGCGCTCGCCCATCAGCTCCACCTGCTGTACGACGGGGGCGGGGTGTCCGCCCGGATGGACCGCGACCCGTCGGCGGGGGCGGTCGCCCGGGAGGCGGCCGGCGTGCTGATCGACGCGGCACTTCCGAAGCGGTCCTGAGGACCTGACGGACACAGGCGCGGCGGCAGCGTTGTCACCCCTGCTGCCGCCGGCACTGCCGTGCTCCCGGTCAGGGACCGTCCGGGTCCGCGCGGTTCAGCGCGGGCTTGGGCGTGGTGCCCGCCGTCATCAGGAAGTCGGCGGCCGAGGTGTCGGTGACGAGGCTGGTGACCAGCCCCGACCGCAGCACCGCGTCGATCGCGGCCGCCTTGCGCTGCCCGCCCGCGATGGCGACGACCTCCGGGATACGCCGCAACTGGTCGGCCTTGACCGTGATGCAGCGTTCCCCCAGGTCGCGTCCGACCCGGCGGCCCTCGGCGTCGAAGAGGTGCGCGGCCATCTCGGCGGCGACGCCCAGCGTGGCGTAGTGCGCGCGCTCCTCGTCGCTGAGCATGTCGTGCACCGTGGAGATACCGGGCTCCCAGGAGCCGATGGAGACGCAGGCGACCGTGACCTTGTCGAAGTACTCGAAGGCCCGGGCGATCCCGGTCTGGTTGCGCAGCGCCGCCGCGGTGGCCGCGTCCGGCAGCAGCATCGGCGCGTAGATGGGGTGCGCGTCGCCGCCCGAGACCTGCGCGGCGCGCCGGACGGCCTCGACCGAGCCGCGCTCGGAGGTCCCCGCGTCGTACACGCCGGTCAACTGCACCACCGTGCACGGCGGCAGCCGGTCGAGGGCGGCCGCCATGTGGATGGTGGACCGGCCCCAGGCGAGGCCGAGCACGTCTCCCTCGTTGACGAGCTCGCCGAGCAGGTCCGCGGCGACCTCGCCGAGGTTCTCGGGGTCGGGGGTCTCCTCCGCCTCGGCCGGGGACTCGACCACGACGGCATGCCGCAGGCCGTACCGGGCGCGGAGCGCGTCCGAGCGCTCGGCGTCCAGTTCGGCCGGTACGCGGATCTCGATGCGTACGAGATCCCTTTCGAGGGCAGTCTCCAGTACCCGGGCCACCTTGAAGCGGCTGACGCCGAACTCCTCGGCGATCTGGATCTTGGACTTGCCTTCGAGGTAGAAGCGGCGGGCCATGGCCGCCGCCTGCACCAGCTCTGCGGGTCCCATCCGCATGGCTGACCGGCCCGCCGACATACCCGACACGGCCATCTCCTCACTGCTGTTCACACTCTGGATACGCCGTTCATCCTTGCAGATCCGGCGCACTTGATCAGCCCTGATCGGAGCCGTTCACGTTCCCGTACCTCAGTGGTCGCACGCCCACGACGCCTGGGCGGTGGCCGCCGCCGCCTGGGTGCGCAGTGCACGTACCGCCTCTGCCGGGTCGTTTGCCCCGTACACCGCCGAACCTGCCACAAAAACGTCGGCTCCGGCGTCCGCGCACCGTTCGATCGTCGACGCAGAAACCCCACCGTCGACCTGGAGCCACAGCTCCAGTCCGTGCTTGCTGATCAACTCCCTGGTGCGGCGGATCTTCGGCAGCATGATGTCGAGGAAGGCCTGGCCGCCGAAGCCCGGCTCCACCGTCATGATGAGCAGCATGTCCAGCTCGGGGAGCAGGTCCTCGTACGGCTCGATGGGCGTCGCGGGCTTGAGCGCCATGGACGCGCGGGCGCCCTTCGCCCGGATCTCCCGCGCGAGCCGCACCGGGGCTGCCGCCGCCTCCACGTGGAAGGTGACGGAGGAGGCCCCCGCTTCGACGTACTGCGGCGCCCATCGATCAGGGGCCTCGATCATCAGGTGGCAGTCCAGCGGGGTGTCCGTAGCACGGGCCAGGGACTCTACGACCGGCACACCGAGCGTGAGGTTCGGGACGAAGTGGTTGTCCATGACGTCGACGTGGAGCCAGTCGGCGCCTTCGACCGCCTTCGCCTCGTCCGCGAGGCGGGCGAAGTCGGCGGACAGGATGCTGGGGTTGATCTGCACGGCCATGCCCCAAGCCTGCCATGCCCTGACGGGGTGGGCCGAGTGGGGTTCGGGGTGGTCGCGGTTGTGGGTCGCGCGCGGGCGGGTGGGAGCTGGCCGCGCAGTTCCTCCCCCGGCCGAAGGCTGGGGGAGGAACCCTGCAAGGGCCGGTAGGCGTCCCCACTCCCCGGCCTCAGCCGGTCCGGCGGATCAGTGCCAGATACATCGCGTCGGTGCCGTGCACGTGCGGCCAAAGCTGCACATCCGGTCCCTCCCCCAGCTCCGGCACCCCCGGCAGCAACGGACGCGCGTCCACCAGCTCCGTGTCCGGGCACTGCTTCAGCACGTCCTGCACCACCGCCCGCGTCTCCGCCAGGTGCGGAGAACACGTCGCGTACCCGACCACTCCGCCCACCCGCACCGAGTCGATCGCGGTACGCAACAGCGCACGCTGCAGCGGACCGAAGTTGTCGAGGTCCTCGGGGCGGCGCCGCCACCGTGCCTCCGGGCGGCGGCGCAGCGCGCCCAGGCCCGTGCAGGGAACGTCCATCAGGACCCGGTCGAAGGTGCCGGCGCGCCACGGCGGCCGGGTGCCGTCGGCGGCGATGACCTGGTACGGCCCCGGGTTGCCGCGCAGCGCCTTCTCGACCAGCCCGGCCCGGTGCGGCTGCTTCTCGGAGGCGAGCAGCACGGCCCCCCGCTCGGCGGCGAGCGCGGCGAGCAGCGCGGCCTTGCCGCCGGGTCCGGCGCAGCCGTCCAGCCACCTCGCGTCCGGCCCCTCGACCGGCGCGTTGGCGAGCGCGAGGGCGACCAGCTGGCTGCCCTCGTCCTGCACACCGGCCCGGCCCTCCTGCACGGCCGTGATGGCGCCGGGCTCCCCGCCCTCGGCGAGCCGCACGGCGTACGGCGACCAGCGCCCCGGTACGGCGGCCTCCTCGCCTAGGAGTTCCTCGGTGGTGGCCCGCCCCGGCCGGGCGACCAGCGTCACCTCGGGCCGCTCGTTGTCGGCGGCCAGCAGCTCCTCGATCCCCGCGCGCCCGCCCCCCAGCGAATCCCAGAGGGCGGAGACGACCCACCGCGGATGCGAGTGCACCACGGCCAGATGGTCCTCGGGGTCCTGGTCGTAGGGCGGCGCGACCTTGGCGAGCCAGCCGTCCAGATCGTCCTGCGCGACCTTGCGGAGCACGGCGTTGACGAACTTGGCCCGCCCGTCGCCCAGCACCACCCGGGCCAGCTCGACGGAGGCGGAGACGGCGGCGTGGCTGGGAATCCGCGTCCCGAGCAGCTGGTGCACACCCAGACTGAGCACGTCAAGGACCGGCGGGTCCACCTCGCGCAGCGGCCGGTCGACGCACTCGGCGATGATCGCGTCGTACGTCCCCTGCCGGCGCAGCGTCCCGTACACCAGCTCGGTGGCGAGCGCGGCGTCCCGCCCGTCGAAGTCGCCCTTCTCCCGGGCCTTGCGCAGCAGCGGCGGCAGCACGAGGTTGGCGTACGCGTCCCGCTCGTCCACGGCGCGCAGCGCCTCGAAGGCGAGGATGCGGACGGGGTCCTTCTGGGGACGGCGGTAGGGCTTGGCGGGCCTGCGCGGCCGCCGGGACTGCTCGCTCACGAAAAAGGTGCTCCGGGTATGGGAATGAGGCGACTCCCAGCGTACGCCGCGTACGCGGGAAAGCCGCTGGTGGGGAAAGGGGCTCAGGCGCCGAGGGTCTCCCCGGCGCCGATGCGCACGCCACGCGCCCAGTCGGCGGCCCGCATCGGCTTCTTGCCCTGGGCCTGTACCCAGAGCAGTTCCACGGCGTACGACCCCGTCCCCACGTGCACGCTGTTCTTCCCGACAGCGATCTCGGCGGGGGCGAGATCGGTCCGCTCGGGCACCGGCGTGACCTGGATGAGCTTGAGCCGCTCACCGCGGAAGGTGGTCCAGGCACCGGGGGCCGGGGTGCACCCCCGCACCACCCGGTCGACCCGCAGCGCCGGCGCCGACCACGCCACCTTCGCGTCCTCGACGGTGATCTTCGGCGCGAGGGTGATGCCCTCCCCCGGCTGCGGTACGGCCTTGAGCGTGCCGTCCTCGATACCGTCCATGGTCGCGGCGAGCAGCCCGGCCCCGGCGAAGGCGAGCCGGGTCAGCAGGTCACCGCTGGTGTCGGTGGGCCGGATCTCCTCGGTGACGGTCCCGTAGACGGGCCCGGAGTCCAGCCCCTCCTCGATGAGGAAGGTGGAGGCGCCCGTGATCTCGTCGCCCGCCATGATGGAGTGCTGCACCGGAGCCGCCCCGCGCCAGGCGGGAAGCAGCGAGAAGTGCAGATTGACCCACCCGTGGACCGGCACGTCGAGTGCGACCCGGGGCAGCAGCGCACCGTAGGCCACCACCGGACAGCAGTCCGGCCCGATCTCCTTCAGCCGCTCCAGGAACTCCGGCTCGCGCGGCTTGAGCGGCCGCAGCACCTCGATCCCGGCCTCCATCGCCCGCTCGGCCACCGGCGAAGCGACCAGCCTGCGTCCCCGCCCGGCCGGCGCGTCGGGCCGCGTGACCACGGCGGCCACCTCGTGCCGCCCGGAGGAGATGAGAGCGTCCAGAGCGGGAACGGCGACTTCGGGGGTACCGGCGAAGACAAGCTTCATGGGCGACTGAGACCCTCTCGAACGGCATCAACACGGGCAACAAGCAAGTCTATGCCGCCACAACCAACCACCGCCCACAGCCCCGAAGCCCCCGCACGACAAAGCCACAAGCCGCCGACGGCGAACACGCCCGCAGGTCGGTCAACCTCTCCACCGACCGCAACGGGCGGCGCGCGGGTGGGCAACGGGCGACAGCCGACGAACCACAAGCCGCCGACGGCGAACACCCCCACAGGTCGGTCAACCTCTCCACCGACCGCAACGGGCGGCGCGCGGGTGGGAGGGCTCCCCGGTGGTGCAGTCCCCGCCGCACGGCGTACGCATATGCCCATACGCCCCCACACCGTGACCAGCGGAGCGCCCACGCGTTGGTCAAGAGAGAGTTGACCACAACGGGCCGCATACGCGGCCCATTCCTTTCAACGCCGGTTCGAGAGGCTTGTTCATGGCCGACCACGCAACCCACGACGCCCAGGCCCGGGCCAGCCTGCACTTGCTGGTGCGGGACATCGAGCGGGTCCGCCGCCAGGTGGACGCACTACGCACGCTCACCGCCCAGTTGGGCAACGTCTACCGCCCGCGCCGATCCGGCCCGTCCACGGGCTTCGTCGTCTACGGACGCGCCCCCGCCCCGACGGTCCGGCTCGCCCAGGAACTCCGGGACAGTGTCGAAACCCTGGTCACGGCCGCCGTGGACTTCGACCGTTCGCTCGGCTTTTCGTGGGACGCCGTGGGCTCCGCGCTCGGAGTCACCAAGCAGGCCGTGCACCGCCGTTACGGCGCCCGCCGCGCCGCGGCCCAGACAGCGGCCACGGCCGACCCCGACCGGTCCACGGAACCGTCGGGCACCCGCACGATCAACGTGGGCGGCGGTCTGCCCACGGTCCCCACGGTCCCGGCCGCCCGCTCCATGCCGACCCAGCCGACCGCGGGCAGCCCCGCCCTCCGCGACGAGGCCAGGCCGACGGCCTTCCCCGGCCCGCGCAACGGCTGACATGCACAACGGCTGACATGCACAACGGCTGAACACGCAACGGCCGACGTCGCCAAGGGCCGACCGACACCACGGCTGCCCTCAAGGGCCGACCCGCCCGCTCCTGCCCTCCCGGCAAGCATCCGGGAGGGCAGCCGTCTGCCGGCTCACCCGATGTCCGGCGGATCGATCCGCACCCGAACCGCCTCCCCGCCCGCGCCCCCGCTCCCGCTCCCCCGCGCCATCCGGGCGGCCTGAGCCGACTTCAGGGCGGCGGCGAGCGCCGCTCCACTCCCCGGCGGCACCCGTACCAGCGCCCGCTCCCAGTGCTCCCCGGGCGGCGGCGCACCCGCCCGCCGAGGCGCCCCGGCCCGCACCACGGGCACCGGAACCGGCCCCAACACCTCCGCGTCCGGCGGCAGTTCGGCCGTACCGAGGAACTCGGCGAGCGCCTCCGCCGTCCCCGAAACCGCCGCCATCCGCGACACCGGCGGAAACCCCAGCTCCGCCCGCTCGGCGAGCTCCCGCACCGCGTGCCCGACCGGATCCCACCGCACCAGCGCCTGCACGGGCCGCAGCGTCGGCTCCGCGACGACGACCACGGTCCCCCCGTCCGCCTGCGGCCGCACCAGCGCCCCCGCCGCGATCCACCGGCGCAGCGCGTCCTCACCGGCCCGCAGGTCGGGCCGCCCGAGCATCGCCCAGCCGTCCAGCAGCAGGGCCGCCGCGTAGCCGCCCTCGGCGACCGGCTCGGCGCCCGGTGTGCTCACGACCAGTGCGGGCGTCCCCGGCACGGTGTCCAGCACCTGCTCGCGTCCCGAGGTCCGTACGGGGACGGCGGGAAAGGCCCGTCCCAGCTCCTCGGCGGTCCGCCGGGCGCCGACCACCTGGGCGCGCAGCCGGAAGCCGCCGCACTCGGGGCAGTGCCAGTCGCTCTCCGACCGCCCGCACCACCCGCACTGCAGCGCCCCGGCGTCCCGCGCCTCCAGCGGACCGGCACAGTGCCGGCAGCGCGCCGGCGCCCGGCACTGGGCGCAGGCCATCCGTGGCACATACCCCCGCCGGGGCACCTGCACCAGCACCGGCCCGTGCCGCAGTCCGTCCCGGACGGCCTGCCAGGCGAGCGTCGGCAGCCGGGCGGCGCGCGCGGCCTCGTCCCGCGCGAGGTCCCCGTCCCCGACCGTCCGCACCAGCGGCGCGGCCAGCCGCACCTGCTCCCTGCCCGCCACCAGGGGCCGCGCCCAGCCGGTCTCGACGAGCTGCGCGGCCTCCACCGTGCAGCTCCAACTCCCGAGCAGGAACCCGCACTTGTCGAGAGCCGCACGCAACAGCAGCACATCCCGCGCATGCGGCTGCGGCGCGTGCTGCTCGCTGTGGCTGTCGTCCCCGTCGTCCCAGATCGCGACGAGCCCGAGATCCCGCACGGGCGCGAACATGGCCGCCCGCGTCCCCACGACGGCCCGAACCGACCCGCGGCTGACGGCGAGCCACTGCGCGTACCGCTTCTCGGGCCCCGCGTCCGCCGTGAGCAGCGCATGCCGCCCTTCGCCCAGCACACCGGTCAGCGCGGCGTCGACCCGCGCGGCGGCCCGCCCGTCCGGTACGACCACGAGCGCGCCGCGTCCCGAGGCGAGCGTGGCGGCGACGGACCGGGCGATCTCCTCGCTCCACCCGGGCCCCGGCAGGGCGTTCCACACGGCGCGCGGTGCGCCGCCGGAGGCCAGCGACTCGATGAAGGCGGCCCCGTGCTCGTACCGCGACCAGCTTCCGGCGCCCGGCGCGGGCGGCGGCGGCAGCGGGTCGGGCGAGGGCCGCTTCTCGGCCCGCGCGCTGCGCGGCGGCACGGCCAGCTGCAGCACGTCCGCGAGGCTCCCCGCGTACCGGTCGGCGACCGCGCGTGCGAGCCGCAGCAGTTCCTCGCTCAGCACCGGCTCGGGCGACACCACCTGGGCCAGCGCGGCCAGCGGACCCGAGTAGTCGGACTCGGCGAGCCGCTCGACCAGGAACCCGTCGATGAGCCCTCCGCCCTCGCGGCGCCCGTCCCGCACCCGGTGCCGCCCGGCCCCGAACCGCACCCGCACCCGCACCCCCGGCTGCGCCTCGGCGTCCAGCTCGGCGGGGACGGCGTAGTCGAAGTAGCGGTCGAGGTGGAGCACGCCCTTGTCCACGAGCACTCGCGCGACCGGCAACCGCTCGGCCAGCGCGGCCCCCCGCCAGGTCCGCGGCTTGGCCCGGGGCGCCGTGGCTCCCCGCACGCTCTCCCGAATGAGCGCGAGCTGCTCCGGCGGCGCCCCTCCGGCACCGCCGCCCCCCTGCCCGTTCTCGCTGCTCACCCTTGCATTCTTACCAAACGTCACTGACAACCGGCGCCGCCCGAGTTCACTCCGGCCGCGGAACGCCGTGACGGCATTCTTCTGCCTTGGGCCACTCGGCCATACCGGTCTGGAACCGGCAGCAGGATTCGAACCTGCGTGGGCATCGCCCGGAAGAGAAGGATCCGAGGCCCGCACACCGGGCGGCGCCGGTTTCCCGAGGTCAGTCCGGCAACGGTCGAAACACACCAGCTTCACCGCGCGCCCGTGGGCACACTCCACGGAAGTAACCGCGGCCATCGCACCGGGACGACGTCACCGTACTGATCATCCCGTCCCGTCGGCCAGCCGTTTTCCACAGCCCCCGGACACGCCGAGGCCCGGCTCCGCCGAAAGGGAGCCGGGCCTCGCACCAGGTGGTCGCGGGGTCAGAGACCCGCGGCCGCGCGCAGGGCGTCCACGCGGTCCGTGCGCTCCCAGGTGAAGTCCGGGAGCTCGCGGCCGAAGTGGCCGTACGCGGCGGTCTGGGCGTAGATCGGGCGGAGCAGGTCGAGGTCGCGGATGATGGCGGCCGGACGCAGGTCGAAGACCTCGTCGATGGCCTTCTCGATCTTCTCGTGGTCGATCTTGGCCGTGCCGAAGGTCTCGACGAAGAGACCGACGGGCTCGGCCTTGCCGATCGCGTAGGCGACCTGGACCTCGCAGCGGGCGGCCAGGCCGGCGGCGACGACGTTCTTGGCGACCCAGCGCATGGCGTAGGCGGCCGAGCGGTCGACCTTGGACGGGTCCTTGCCGGAGAAGGCTCCGCCGCCGTGGCGGGCCATGCCGCCGTAGGTGTCGATGATGATCTTGCGGCCGGTCAGGCCGGCGTCGCCCATCGGGCCGCCGATCTCGAAGCGGCCGGTCGGGTTGACCAGCAGACGGTAGTTCTCGGTGTCGAGCTTGATGCCGTCGTCCAGCAGCGCCTTCAGCTCCGGCTCCACGACGAACTCGCGGATGTCGGGGGCGAGCAGCGACTCCAGGTCGATGTCGGAGGCGTGCTGGCTGGAGACCACGACCGTGTCGAGGCGGACGGCCTTGTCGCCGTCGTACTCGATGGTGACCTGCGTCTTGCCGTCGGGGCGCAGGTAGGGGATGGTGCCGTTCTTGCGGACCTCGGAGAGGCGCTTGGAGAGGCGGTGCGCCAGGAAGATCGGGAGCGGCATCAGCGTCGGCGTCTCGTCCGTCGCGTAGCCGAACATCAGGCCCTGGTCGCCGGCGCCCTGCTTGTCGAGCTCGTCCTCGTCGCCCTCGACCCGCTTCTCGTACGCCGTGTCCACGCCCTGGGCGATGTCCGGGGACTGCGCGCCGATCGAGACCGAGACGCCGCAGGAAGCGCCGTCGAAGCCCTTCTTCGAGGAGTCGTAGCCGATCTCCAGGATCTTGTTGCGGACCAGCGTCGCGATGTCCGCGTACGTCTTGGTCGTGACCTCGCCGGCCACGTGCACCAGGCCGGTGGTGATCAGCGTCTCGACGGCGACCCGGGAGGTCGGGTCCTCGCGCAGGAGCGCGTCGAGAATGGTGTCGCTGATCTGGTCAGCGATCTTGTCGGGGTGACCCTCGGTCACGGACTCCGAGGTGAACAGGCGACGGGACACAACGCTCCCTGGGGTTGCAGCGGCTGCTGTCTGATCATTGGCGGACGACACGGGGGCTGCACCCGGGCGTCGTCCGAGAACAGTTTATCGGTCGCACTCGGCCGCCGGCCCACCTGTCTCGACACTCGGAAGTGCTGTGACCTGCGGCACGGGCATTCTGCCCAATGGTCGGCGGCCTTGACCAGAGCCCCTGCACCGCAATGTCGCGTCCGGGAAAGTTGACATATGGCTGAAATAAGTTAACCCAAACGGGCCGCCACCAGGTCCCAGACGGTGTCGGCGAGAGCCTCCTTCGGCCCGTGCGGCACCGGGGTCTCACTGCCGTCGGCGCCGAGCACCACGGCCTCGTTCTCCTCGGAGCCGAAGGTCTTGCGCTCCCCCACCTCGTTCACCACGAGCAGGTCGCAGCCCTTGCGTGCCAGCTTGGTCCGGCCGTTGGCGAGGACGTCGTCGGTCTCGGCGGCGAAGCCGACGATCACCTGTCCGGACCGCGCCCGGTCGGCCGAGATCTCCGCGAGGATGTCCGGATTCCGCACCAGGACGATCGGCTCCGGATCCTGGCCGTCCTTCTTCTTGATCTTCCCGGCCGCGTAGACCGCGGGGCGGAAGTCGGCGACGGCGGCGGCCATCACCACCGCGTCGGCGTCGGCGGCCGCCTTCAGCACCGCCTCCCGCAGCTGTACCGCCGTACCGACCGGGACGACGTCCACGCCGGCCGGGTCGGGCAGTCCTGCGGTGTTCGCGGCGACCAGCGTCACCCGGGCGCCCCGCGCGGCGGCCGTGCGGGCGAGGGCGTAGCCCTGCTTGCCGGAGGAGCGGTTGCCGAGGAAGCGGACCGGGTCGAGGGGCTCGCGGGTGCCGCCGGCGGAGACGACGACGTGGCGGCCGGCCAGGTCGGGCTCCGTCACTCCTCTCGCGAGGACGCGGCGGCAGGCCTCGAAGATCTCCGCCGGGTCGGGGAGGCGGCCCTTGCCGGTGTCGACGCCGGTGAGGCGGCCGACCGCCGGGTCGATCACGACGGCGCCGCGGCGGCGCAGCGTGGCCACGTTCTCCTGGGTGGCCGGGTGCTCCCACATCTCCGTGTGCATCGCGGGGGCGAAGACGACCGGGCAGCGGGCGGTGAGGAGGGTGTTGGTGAGCAGGTCGTCGGCGAGGCCGTGGGCCGCCTTGGCGAGCATGTCGGCGGTGGCGGGGGCGACGACGACCAGGTCGGCGTGCTGGCCGATCCGGACGTGCGGGACCTCCTCGACGTGGTCCCAGACCTCGGTGGAGACCGGGTTGCCGGAGAGGGCGGACCAGGTCGCGGCGCCGACGAAGTGCAGCGCGGAGGCGGTGGGCACGACGCGGACGTCGTGGCCCGACTCCGTGAACCTCCTCAGCAGCTCACAGGCCTTGTACGCGGCGATGCCGCCGCTGACCCCCAGCACGACCTTCGGCTTGCCCACCGGGCCTCCACTCGTCGAATCCATGACGCCATCACACACCACAGGCCCGGCAGTCGGCTGCCGGGCCTGTGGATAAGTCAACTGCAATACGAAAGTACTACTGCGCCGGACCCTCGATGGCCTCGGAGGTCAGCAGACCCGCGTTGATCTCGCGCAGGGCGATGGAGAGCGGCTTCTCGTGGACGTGGGTGTCGACCAGCGGACCGACGTACTCGAGGAGACCCTCGCCGAGCTGCGAATAGTACGCGTTGATCTGGCGGGCACGCTTGGCCGCGTAGATCACGAGGCTGTACTTCGAGTCGGTGGCCTCGAGGAGCTCGTCGATCGGAGGGTTGATGATGCCCTCGGGCGCGGTGATGGAAGAGGACACGCTCTGCCTTCCGATGGATGGGAAAGATTCAGTCTGAATGATCAGCAACGATCACACAACGTCCATCAAGGCTAGCAGCTCGCGCGCCACGTCCTTGACAGAGGTGTTGACCAGGGTTTCGTCGAACTCCGGCTCGGCCGCGAGCTCGACCTTGGCCGCGTCCAGACGCCTCTCGATCACCTCGGGCGCCTCGGTGCCGCGGCCGGTGAGCCTGCGCACCAGTTCCTCCCAGGAAGGAGGGGCCAGGAACACCAGCCGGCCCTCCGGCATGGTCTCGCGGACCTGCCGGGCGCCCTGGAGGTCGATCTCCAGGAGGACCGGTACGCCGGACTCCAGGTGCTCCAGTACCGCGGCGCGCGGGGTGCCGTAGCGGTTGCCGGCGAATTCGGCCCACTCCAGGAGCTCGCCGTTGGCGATCAGTTTGTCCATCTCCTCGTCGGAGACGAAGAAGTAGTGGACCCCGTGCTTCTCGCCGGGGCGGGGCTTGCGCGTGGTCGCCGACACCGAGAGCCAGACCTCGGGGTGTTCCTTGCGCATATGGGCGACGACCGTGCTCTTGCCGACCCCGGAGGGGCCGGAGAGCACGGTCAGCCGCGGACGATCGTCCGGGGGCTCGGGGGTCGTCCCCCGGAATGTTGCAGCCATGCAGCGATTATTCCAGCAATCGCAGGCCGTCCGGGACGGCCCTCCCGGACGGCCCCGTGATCAGGAGCCGGTGCTGCCGAACTCGCGCTCCAGGGAGGCGATCTGGTTGGAACCGAGCCCACGCACGCGGCGGCTCTCGGAGATCCCGAGTCGCTCCATGATCTGCTTGGCGCGGACCTTGCCCACGCCCGGCAGGGACTCGAGCAGGGCGGAGACCTTCATCTTGCCGATGACGTCGTTTTCCTGGCCCTGCTTGATGACCTCGTGAAGAGAGGCGCCGGAGTGCTTGAGTCGATTCTTGACCTCGGCCCGCTCCCGGCGAGCCGCGGCGGCCTTTTCGAGCGCGGCTGCGCGCTGTTCAGGGGTAAGGGGCGGAAGAGCCACGCCTACGTCACCTCGGATGTCGAACTGTCGGATACGGACCGGTGAGGAACCTAGTCGCCCCACACCTGGGGAGCTACGAGCAACACGCTTGCCCGTTGACTCTGCTCGGAGACTAGCGGGCAAGTCCGCCGGAGTCAGCGAGAACAGCGGAAAAGTCCTGGTCAGCCTCCGTCAGGCCAGACATTTCAGACATACTGCCCCGGATTTGAGGATGTATTCACGATCGGGCAGTCGCCGAAGTGCTCGCCGGAGCAGTCGTCGGAGTCCCTTCGGAGCCCTCACCGACCTGCGACGACATCCCGGATCTCGCCCGCGAACCGCTCCGCGGCCGCCCGCAGGGCCCCGACATCGGGACCGTGACGCAAAACACCTCGGCTCACGTTTGGAACCACGTTGCGCACCGAAGCCCCGAAGACCGTGGGAAGGTCGGCCGCCGTCGCCCCCTGCGCACCGACGCCCGGCGCGAGGAGCGGACCGTTGATGTCGAGGTCGTACGACGACAGGTCGCCGACCGTGGCACCGACGACGGCGCCGAAGGAACCCAGCGGCTCCTCCCCCGCGTTCTCGGCGGCGAGATGGGCCAGCACGGTCGCGCCGACCGTCCGCCCGTCGGCGCGCACGGCGTGCTGCACCTCGGGGCCCTCCGGATTGGAGGTGAGGGCCAGCACGAACAGGCCGGCCCCGCTCTCCCGGGCCAGCGCGACGGCCGGGCTGAGCGAGCCGTAGCCGAGGTACGGGGAGACGGTCAGGGCGTCCGAGAACAGCGGGGCGTCCTTGCTCAGGAAGGCCTCCGCGTACCCGGCCATGGTCGAGCCGATGTCGCCGCGCTTGGCGTCCATGACCACCAGCGTCCCGGCCGCCCGCGCCTCCTCCACCACCCGCTCCAGCACGGCGATTCCGCGCGAGCCGAACCGCTCGAAGAACGCGCTCTGCGGCTTCATCACGGCGACCCGGTCGGCCACCGCCTCGACGACGGTACGGCTGAACCGCTCCAGGCCCGCCACGTCGTCGTTCAGACCCCACTCGGAGAGCAGCGAGGCGTGCGGGTCGATACCGACGCACAGCGGACCGCGCTCGTCCATCACGCGGCGCAGCCGTGCGCCGAAGGGCTCCAGCGGGCTCATACGGGCTTCCTCACGTCGGCGCCGACCGCGTCGGCGAGGGTGGCGTACGGGCTGGTGCGCAGACGTGCCGCGAGGCCCTTGTGGATCGCGCGGCCCCAGAAGGGGCCCTGGTAGATGAAGGCGCTGTAGCCCTGGACCAGCGTGGCACCGGCCAGGATGCGCTGCCAGGCGTCCTCGGCGTCCTCGACACCTCCGACGCCGACCAGGGTGATCCGGTCGCCCACGCGCGCGTACAGCCGCCGCAGGACCTCCAGGGAGCGCGCCTTGAGCGGCGCCCCGGAGAGCCCCCCGGTCTCCTTCACCAGGGCGGGATCCGACCGCAGCCCGAGCCCCTCGCGAGCGATCGTGGTGTTGGTGGCGATGATCCCGTCCAGACCCAGCTCCACGGCCAGGTCCGCGACGGCGTCGACGTCCTCGTCGGCGAGGTCCGGTGCGATCTTGACCAGGAGCGGCACCCGCCGGTGCGCCACCACGCGGTCGGCGGCCTCGCGCACGGCCGTCAGCAGCGGACGGAGGTGATCGACGGCCTGGAGGTTGCGCAGGCCGGGCGTGTTCGGCGACGACACGTTCACGACCAGGTAGTCCGCGTACGGCGCGAGCCGCTCGGCCGACTTCACGTAGTCGCCGACGGCCTCGGCCTCCGGTACGACCTTGGTCTTGCCGATGTTGACGCCCACGACGGTCCTGAACACGGCCTCACGGGTCGCCAGCCGCGCGGCCACGGTCAGCGAGCCGTCGTTGTTGAACCCCATCCGGTTGATCAGCGCCCGGTCGCCGACGAGCCGGAACAGCCGCTTCTTGGGATTACCGGGCTGCGCCTCACCCGTCACGGTCCCGATCTCGACATGGTCGAACCCGAGCATCGACATCCCGTCGATCGCGACGGCGTTCTTGTCGAACCCGGCGGCGAGCCCGAAGGGCCCGTGCATCCGCAGCCCGAAGGCCTCGGTGCGCAGCTCCTTGTAGCGGGGAGCCAGGGCAGCCGCAATGAAGGTGCGCAGCACCGGGACACGGGCGGCAAGCCGGATCCAGCGGAAGGCGAGATGGTGGGCGGCTTCGGGATCCATCCGCCGGAAGACGAGCTGGAAGAAGATCTTGTACATCAGTGGTCCTCGTACGGAAGGGGGACGCCGTCTCCGGAGTCCCCCCTCAGTGGAGCGCCCCCAAGGGGCGCGGGGAACTGCGCGACCGGCCACAACCGGCCCGCAGCCTCGCTACCCTCTTAGTCCCTCGCCGCCGTCAAACGCTCCGCATGCTCCTGGAGCGACCGCACGCCCACATCCCCATGATTGAGCGCGTCAATGCCCTGCACAGCCGCCGCCAGCGCCTGCACGGTCGTCAGACACGGCACCGACCGGGCCACCGCGGCCGTCCGGATCTCGTACCCGTCCAGGCGACCCCCGGTGCCGTACGGCGTGTTGACGATGAGGTCCACCTCGCCGTCGTGGACGAGCTGCACGATCGTCCTCTCGCCGTTGGGGCCGACCCCCTCCGACTGCTTGCGGACGACGGTCGCGTTGATGCCGTTGCGCTTGAGCACCTCGGCCGTGCCGGAGGTGGCCAGCAGCTCGAAGCCGTGGGCGACCAGCTCGCGCGCCGGGAAGATCATGGAGCGCTTGTCGCGGTTGGCGACGGAGATGAACGCGCGGCCCTTGGTCGGCAGCGGCCCGTACGCCCCCGCCTGCGACTTGGCGTACGCCGTGCCGAAGACCGAGTCGATGCCCATGACCTCGCCCGTGGAGCGCATCTCCGGGCCCAGGACCGTGTCCACGCCCCGCCCGTGGATGTCGCGGAACCGCGACCACGGCATGACCGCCTCCTTCACGGAGATCGGCGCGTCGAACGGCAGCTCGCCGCCGTCGCCGCGGGCCGGCAGCAGCCCCTCGGCGCGCAGTTCGGCGACGGTCGCGCCCAGCGAGATCCGGGCGGCGGCCTTCGCCAGCGGCACCGCGGTCGCCTTCGAGGTGAAGGGCACGGTACGGGAGGCGCGCGGGTTGGCTTCGAGGACGTAGAGGATGTCCCCGGCCATCGCGAACTGGATGTTGATCAGACCGCGTACGCCGACCCCGCGCGCGATGGCCTCGGTCGAGGCGCGCAGCCGCTTGATGTCGAAGCCGCCGAGCGTGATCGGGGGCAGGGCGCACGCCGAGTCGCCGGAGTGGATGCCGGCCTCCTCGATGTGCTCCATGACACCGCCGAGGTACAGCTCCTCGCCGTCGTAGAGCGCGTCCACGTCGATCTCGATGGCGTCGTCCAGGAACCGGTCGACGAGGACCGGCCGGGTGGGGCTGATCTCGGTGGACTCGGCGATGTACGCCGCCAGCCGGGTCTCGTCGTAGACGATCTCCATGCCGCGCCCGCCGAGGACGTACGACGGGCGGACGAGCACCGGGTAGCCGATCTCGTCGGCGATGGCCTTGGCCTCGGCGAAGGTGGTCGCCGTGCCGTGCTTGGGGGCCGGCAGGCCCGCCTCCGCGAGGACCCGGCCGAAGGCGCCCCGGTCCTCGGCGGCGTGGATCGCCTCGGGCGAGGTGCCGACGATCGGCACGCCGTTGTCCTTGAGCGCCTGGGACAGGCCCAGCGGGGTCTGGCCGCCCAGCTGCACGACCACGCCCGCGACCGGTCCGGCCTGCTGCTCGGCGTGCACGATCTCCAGCACGTCCTCCAGCGTCAGCGGCTCGAAGTAGAGCCGGTCGGAGGTGTCGTAGTCGGTGGAGACGGTCTCCGGGTTGCAGTTGACCATGACCGTCTCGTAGCCCGCGTCGCTCAGGGCGAAGGACGCGTGCACGCACGAGTAGTCGAACTCGATGCCCTGGCCGATGCGGTTGGGACCGGAGCCCAGGATGATGACGGCCGGCTTCTCGCGCGGCGCGACCTCGGTCTCCTCGTCGTAGGAGGAGTAGAAGTACGGCGTCTTCGCGGCGAACTCGGCGGCGCAGGTGTCGACCGTCTTGTAGACCGGGCGCACGCCCAGCGCGTGCCGGACTTCGCGCACCACGTCCTCGCGCAGGCCGCGGATCTCGGAGATCTGCTGGTCGGAGAAGCCGTGCCGCTTGGCCTCGGCGAGCAGGTCGGCGGTCAGCTCCGGCGCCCCGGCCAGCTCGTCGGCGATCTCCTTGATCAGGAAGAGCTGGTCGACGAACCACGGGTCGATCTTCGTGAACTCGAAGACCTCCTCGGGGGTGGCGCCCGCACGGATGGCCTGCATGACGGTGTTGATCCGGCCGTCGGTGGGCCGTACCGCCTCGTGCAGCAGCGCCTGCTTGTCACCGGGCTCGCCGACGAAGGTGAACTGGCTGCCCTTCTTCTCCAGCGAGCGCAGCGCCTTCTGGAAGGCCTCGGGGAAGTTGCGGCCGATGGCCATCGCCTCGCCGACCGACTTCATGGTGGTGGTCAGCGTGGAGTCGGCCTGCGGGAACTTCTCGAACGCGAAGCGGGGGGCCTTGACCACCACGTAGTCGAGCGTGGGCTCGAAGGAGGCCGGAGTCTCCTGCGTGATGTCGTTGGGGATTTCGTCCAGGGTGTAGCCGACGGCCAGCTTCGCCGCGATCTTCGCGATCGGGAAGCCGGTCGCCTTGGAGGCGAGCGCCGAGGACCGCGAGACGCGCGGGTTCATCTCGATGACGATGACCCGGCCGTCCTCGGGGTTGACCGCGAACTGGATGTTGCAGCCGCCGGTGTCGACGCCGACCTCGCGGATGACGGCGATGCCGATGTCGCGCAGGATCTGGTACTCGCGGTCGGTCAGCGTCATCGCGGGCGCGACGGTGATCGAGTCACCGGTGTGCACGCCCATGGGGTCGAAGTTCTCGATGGAGCAGACGACCACGACGTTGTCGTGCTTGTCGCGCATCAGCTCCAGCTCGTACTCCTTCCAGCCGAGGATGGACTCCTCCAGGAGCACCTCGGTGGTCGGGGAGAGCGTGAGGCCCTGGCCGGCGATGCGGCGCAGCTCCTGCTCGTCGTGGGCGAAGCCGGAACCGGCGCCGCCCATGGTGAAGGAGGGGCGGACGACGACCGGGTAGCCGCCCAGCTCGTCGACGCCCGCGAGGACCTCGTCCATGGAGTGGCAGATGACGGACTTGGCGGACTCGCCGTACCCGATCTTCTTGCGGACCTCCTCCACGACCACCTTGAAGAGGTCGCGGTCCTCGCCCTTGTTGATGGCTTCGACGTTGGCGCCGATCAGTTCGACGCCGTACTTGGCCAGGACGCCGTTCTCGTCGAGCGAGATCGCGGTGTTCAGGGCCGTCTGGCCGCCCAGGGTGGGCAGCAGGGCGTCGGGGCGCTCCTTGGCGATGATCTTCTCGACGAACTCCGGGGTGATCGGCTCGACGTAGGTCGCGTCGGCGATCTCCGGGTCGGTCATGATCGTCGCCGGGTTGGAGTTGACCAGGATGACCCTGAGGCCCTCGGCGCGCAGCACGCGGCAGGCCTGGGTGCCGGAGTAGTCGAACTCGGCGGCCTGGCCGATGACGATCGGGCCGGAGCCGATGACCAGGACGGACTGGATATCGGTGCGCTTAGGCACGCTGGCCCTCCATCAGGGAAACGAAGCGGTCGAACAGGTAGGCGGCGTCGTGCGGGCCTGCCGCCGCTTCGGGGTGGTACTGGACGGAGAAGGCCGGCTGGTCGAGCAGCTGCAGCCCCTCCACGACGTCGTCGTTCAGGCAGACGTGGGAGACCTCGGCGCGGCCGAACTTCGTGTCGCTGACCTTGTCGAGCGGCGCGTCGACGGCGAAGCCGTGGTTGTGGGCGGTGACCTCGACCTTGCCGGTCGTACGGTCCTGGACCGGCTGGTTGATGCCCCGGTGGCCGTACTTCAGCTTGTAGGTGCCGAAGCCGAGCGCGCGGCCGAGGATCTGGTTGCCGAAGCAGATGCCGAAGAGCGGGGTCTTGCGCTCCAGGACGGCGCTCATCAGCGCCACCGGGCCGTCGGCCGTGGCCGGGTCGCCGGGGCCGTTGGAGAAGAACACGCCGTCCGGGGAGACGGCGTACACGTCGTCCTCGGTGGCGGTCGCGGGCAGCACGTGCACCTCGATGCCGCGCTCGGCCATCCGCTGCGGGGTCATGCCCTTGATGCCGAGGTCGATGGCGGCGACGGTGAACCGCTTCTCGCCGACCGCGGGGACGACGTACGCCTCCTTGGTGGCGACCTCCTCGTACAGCGAGGCGCCCTTCATGTGCGGCTGGGCCTGCACGCGCGCGAGGAGCTCGGCGTCGGAGGCGATCGTCTCGCCCGAGAAGATGCCGGAGCGCATGGAGCCGCGCTCGCGGAGGTGGCGGGTGAGGGCGCGGGTGTCGATCCCGGAGATGCCGACCACGCCCTGCGCGACCAGTTCCGCGTCCAGCGAACGCTTGGCGCGCCAGTTGGAGGGCACGCGCGCGGGGTCGCGCACGACGTAGCCGGAGACCCAGATGCGGCTGGACTCGTCGTCCTCGTCGTTCCACCCCGTGTTGCCGATCTGCGGGGCGGTGGCGACCACGATCTGGCGGTCGTACGACGGGTCGGTCAGGGTCTCCTGGTAGCCGGTCATGCCGGTGGAGAACACGGCCTCGCCGAAGGTCTCCCCCACGGCCCCGTAGGCGCGGCCACGGAAGATCCGGCCGTCCTCCAGGACGAGTACGGCGGGAACCTTGCCGGTTCCCCTGGTGGAGGTCGTCATCGTTCGGCGCCTTCCGTGCTGGGTGTCTTGATCATGGAGTTGAGAGCTTCGACCCACTCGGCGTGCTCGGCCGCCTGGTCGGAGCGGAAGCCGGAGTCGATCAGCCGGTCGCCGAGCTGCCAGGTCACCACGAGGAGTCCGCCCTCGGTGAGGACCTTGCCCGCGATGCCCTTGCCGAGCAGGGCCTCGCGGAGCGCGGCGGCGGGGATGAAGAAGTCGGTCGCGCCGGGGCGTACGACGTCCAGGCCCGCGTCGGTCAGGGTGAGCTCGACCCGGCTGCGGGAGCCGAGGCCGCGGGCCACGATGCGGTCCAGCCACTGCCCGGCGGTGGTGGAGCCGTGGTAGCGGCCGCTCATCGTCAGTTTCACGGCACCGGGGTCGTCCGGCGCGCTGGGCAGCTCGGGCAGGTCACCCTGGAGGGTGCCGCGCCACTTCCAGCCCTCGCGCATCAGCCAGTAGACGAGCGCGACGAAGAGGGCGAGGCCGACCAGCCAGCCGATGCGGGCGGACCAGTCGGTGACCGCGGCCGACTTCTTCTCGTCGGCCAGCAGGATCAGAGGTGTCACGTCAGCTTCCCGTCCACGAGCGTCGCCTTGCCCCGCAGCCACGTGTGGGTGACACGGCCCGGCAGCTCGCGTCCCTCGTACGGGGTGTTGCGGCTGCGCGAGGCGAAGCCCGCGGGGTCCACCAGGCCACGGTATTCCGTGTCGACGAGGGTGAGGTTGGCGGGCTCGCCTGCCGAGACGGGACGGCCGTGACCGGCGGCCTGTCCGATCCGCGCGGGCTTGACGGACATGCGGTCGGCGACGCCGGCCCAGGTCAGCAGGCCCGTGTCCACCATGGTCTCCTGCACCACCGACAGCGCGGTCTCCAGGCCGACCATCCCCATGGCGGCCGCGGCCCACTCGCAGTCCTTGTCCTCGTGCGGGTGCGGGGCGTGGTCGGTGGCGACGATGTCGATCGTGCCGTCCGCGAGGGCCTCGCGCAGCGCCAGGACGTCCCGTTCGGTGCGCAGCGGCGGGTTGACCTTGTAGACCGGGTTGTACGAGCGCACCAGCTCGTCGGTGAGGAGCAGGTGGTGCGGGGTGACCTCGGCGGTGACGTCGATGCCCCGGGACTTGGCCCAGCGCACGATCTCGACGGAGCCGGCGGTCGAGAGGTGGCAGATGTGGACACGGGAGCCGACGTGCTCGGCGAGCAGCACGTCGCGCGCGATGATCGACTCCTCGGCGACCGCGGGCCAGCCCCCCAGCCCCAGCTCGGCCGAGACGACGCCCTCGTTCATCTGGGCGCCCTCGGTCAGCCGCGGCTCCTGGGCGTGCTGGGCGACGACCCCGCCGAAGGCCTTCACGTACTCCAGGGCGCGGCGCATGATCACGGCGTCGTCGACACACTTGCCGTCGTCGGAGAAGACGGTGACCCCGGCGGCCGACTCGTGCATGGCGCCGAGCTCGGCGAGCTTCCTGCCCTCCAGGCCGACGGTGACCGCGCCGATGGGCTGCACGTCGCAGTAGCCGTGGTCCCGGCCGAGCCGGTAGACCTGCTCGACGACGCCGGCGGTGTCGGCGACCGGGAAGGTGTTGGCCATGGCGAAGACGGCCGTGTAGCCGCCGCTCGCGGCCGCGCGGGTGCCGGTGAGGACGGTCTCGGAGTCCTCGCGCCCCGGCTCGCGCAGGTGGGTGTGCAGGTCGACCAGGCCGGGCAGCAGCACCTTGCCGGCCGCCTCGACGACCTCGGCGCCCTCGGCCTCCGGGATCACGCCCACCTCGGCGATCGTCTCGCCGTCGATCAGGACGTCCTGCGGCTCACCGCCGAGCACCTTCGCACCACGGATCAGGATCTTGCTCATGGGTCTTACTTCTCCTCGGTGGTGCGGGCGTGGCTGACGGCGGGTTCGTTGCCGCCCAGCAGGAGGTACAGAACGGCCATCCGGATGGAGACTCCGTTTGCGACCTGCTCGACGACGGTGCAGCGCTCGGAGTCGGCGACCTCGGCGGTGATCTCCATGCCGCGGACCATCGGGCCGGGGTGCATCACGATGGCGTGCTCGGGCATCTTCGCCATCCGCTCGCCGTCGAGTCCGTAGCGCCGCGAGTACTCGCGCTCGGTCGGGAAGAACGCGGCGTTCATGCGCTCACGCTGGACGCGGAGCATCATCACGGCGTCGGACTTGGGGAGGACGGCGTCGAGGTCGTACGACACCTCGCAGGGCCAGTTCTCGACGCCGACCGGCACCAGGGTGGGCGGGGCGACCAGGGTGACCTCGGCGCCGAGCGTGTGCAGCAGGTCGACGTTGGAGCGGGCGACCCGGCTGTGCAGCACGTCGCCGACGATCGTGATGCGCTTGCCGGCCAGGTCCTGCCCTTTCCCGGCGTCCCGGCCGACCAGGCGGCGGCGCATGGTGAAGGCGTCCAGGAGGGCCTGGGTGGGGTGCTGGTGGGTGCCGTCGCCGGCGTTGATGACGGCCGCGTCGATCCAGCCGGAGTTGGCGAGCCGGTAGGGCGCTCCGGAGGCACCGTGCCGGATCACGACGGCGTCGACGCCCATCGCCTCCAGGGTCTGGGCGGTGTCCTTCAGGGACTCGCCCTTGGAGACGCTGGACCCCTTGGCGGTGAAGTTGATGACGTCGGCGGAGAGGCGCTTCTCGGCCGCCTCGAAGGAGATACGGGTCCGGGTCGAGTCCTCGAAGAAGAGGTTGACGACGGTGCGGCCGCGCAGGGTCGGCAGCTTCTTGATCGGCCGGTCGGCGACCCGGGCCATCTCCTCGGCGGTGTCGAGGATCAGGACGGCGTCGTCGCGGGTGAGGTCGGCGGCCGAGATGAGATGACGCTGCATCTGTCAGGCTCCGTAAGGAAGTTCACATATCGGGAGATTGCGGGCAGGAAGGGGCGCACCGGGGTGGTGCGGGCCCCTCGGCCTGCTACGGGGTCGGCTTCGCACCGAGCAGCACGGTGTCGCGACCGTCCTCCTCGGCGAGCAGGACCTTGACCGTCTCCCGCAGCGACGTGGGGAGGTTCTTGCCGACGTAGTCGGCGCGGATGGGCAGTTCGCGGTGGCCGCGGTCGACGAGGACCGCCAGCTGGACCGCGCGGGGGCGCCCGATGTCGTTCAGGGCGTCGAGGGCGGCGCGGATGGTGCGGCCGGAGAAGAGCACGTCGTCGACGAGGATCACCAGCCTGCCGTCGATGCCGTCACCGGGGATCTCGGTGCGGGCCAGGGCACGCGGCGGGTGCATGCGCAGGTCGTCGCGGTACATGGTGATGTCGAGCGAACCGACGGGCATCTTGCGGTCGGTGATCTGCTCCAGCTTGGCGGCGAGCCGCTGGGCGAGGAAGACGCCGCGGGTCGGGATGCCGAGGAGCACCACGTCGTCGGCGCCCTTGGCGCGCTCGACGATCTCATGGGCGATGCGGGTCAGCACCCGCGCGATGTCCGGGCCCTCGAGAACGGGCCGCGCATCGGAAGCCTGCGCCGCGGCGTCGGGCTTTTCCTGCCTGTCGAGCTTTTCCTGCTTGTCCATACGAAACGGACCCCCTTCTCCGCCTCACGGGACGGACTTTAAAGGACGTCGGATTTGCGCCATCAACGGTAGCAGGTGGCGGAGAGGGCCCTGATCACCCCCCTGGCCTAACCGGACATCGCTACCACGGAAGAGTCGGTGCGGACCAT
Organism: Streptomyces sp. NPDC013157; assembly: GCF_042899865.1. Taxonomy (NCBI): domain Bacteria; kingdom Bacillati; phylum Actinomycetota; class Actinomycetes; order Kitasatosporales; family Streptomycetaceae; genus Streptomyces; species Streptomyces sp. NPDC013157. The sequence continues at coordinate 126,699 of NZ_JBIBAK010000022.1, forward strand.
TCGGCTTGACGCAGCAGAGTAACGCTGCGTAACCTCACAGTGAGTTACCAGCCGCGCGGCGGGAACCAAGGCCGGCCGCGTCGACACAGTGTCCGGGGAGCTATATGTCCAGCGAATACGCCAAACAGCTCGGGGCCAAGCTCCGGGCCATCCGCACCCAGCAGGGCCTTTCCCTCCACGGTGTCGAGGAGAAGTCCCAGGGGCGCTGGAAGGCCGTGGTGGTCGGTTCGTACGAGCGCGGCGACCGTGCCGTGACCGTACAGCGGCTTGCAGAGTTGGCGGATTTCTACGGGGTCCCGGTGCAGGAGCTGCTGCCTGGCACCACCCCCGGCGGTGCCGCCGAGCCCCCGCCGAAGCTGGTCCTCGACCTGGAGCGGCTGGCCAACGTGCCGGCCGAGAAGGCGGGACCCCTGCAGCGCTACGCGGCGACCATCCAGTCCCAGCGCGGTGACTACAACGGCAAGGTGCTGTCGATCCGCCAGGACGACCTGCGCACACTGGCCGTCATCTACGACCAGTCCCCCTCGGTCCTCACCGAGCAGCTGATCAGCTGGGGAGTCCTGGACGCGGACGCCCGCCGCGCGGTAGCCGCGCACGAAGAGGCCTGAGCCTTACAGCGACTGAGCAGAAACGTGCCGCCGGGGTGGCCGGAACCTGACGGTTTCGGCTGGCCCGGCGGTTCTTCTTGCGACAGCTGACACGAGCTTTTGACGCAGGCCAGAGGCAGCCCCCAGGGGCGCTGGGGGTACCCCCGGCCGAAGGCTGGGGGAGGAACTGCGCGACAAGCCACAGACGACCGTCAGCCGCCCGACCACCGCACCACCCACCCCATTGGGCACACAAACGCCGGAAGGCCCGCAGCGGCTTGCTGCGGGCCTTCCGGCGTTCCGTCGGCTACGCCTCGCGGCGCAGCGACGGCTTCAGCTCCTTGAGACGCCCCAGCAGTCCGTTCACGAACGCCGGCGACTCATCCGTCGAGAACTCCTTCGCCAGCTGCACCATCTCGTCGAGGACGACGGCGTCCGGCGTCTCGTCGACCCAGATCAGCTCGTACGCGCCGAGGCGCAGGAGGTTGCGGTCGACGACCGGCATCCGGTCCAGCGTCCAGCCGACCGCGTACTGGGCGATCAGCTCGTCGATACGCGTGGTGTGCTCGGCGTAGCCCTCGATCAGCTGCATCGTGTACTCGCTCACCGGCGGCTGCCGGGTGTCGTCCCGGGAGAGCCGGATCCAGTCCGCGAGGACGGTCAGGACGTCGGCCCCGCGCTGGTCGCCCTCGAAGAGGATCTGGAAGGCGCGCTTGCGGGCCGTGTTGCGGGCAGCCACGGTTAGCTGTTCACCCGGCCGAGGTAGTCGCTCGTGCGGGTGTCGACCTTGATCTTCTCACCGGTGGTGATGAAGAGCGGGACCTGGATCTGGTGGCCGGTCTCCAGGGTGGCGGGCTTGGTGCCGCCGGTGGAGCGGTCGCCCTGGACGCCCGGCTCGGTCTCCTGGATGGTCAGCTCGACGGCGGCCGGGAGCTCGACGAAGAGCACCTCGCCCTCGTGCTGGGCGACGACGGCCGTGAAGCCCTCGATCAGGAAGTTCGCGGCGTCGCCGACGGTCTTCCGGTCGATGTGCAGCTGGTCGTACGTGTCCATGTCCATGAAGACGAAGTAGTCGCCGTCCATGTACGAGAACTGCATGTCGCGCTTGTCGACAGTGGCCGTCTCGACCTTGACGCCGGCGTTGAAGGTCTTGTCGACCACCTTGCCGGACAGCACGTTCTTGAGCTTGGTGCGCACGAAAGCGGGGCCCTTGCCGGGCTTGACGTGCTGGAACTCGACGACGGACCAGAGCTGGCCGCCTTCGAGCTTGAGCACCAGGCCGTTCTTGAGGTCGTTCGTGGAAGCCACGGTTGCGGAATCTCCTGGACTGACGTGGACGACCCCGGGGCACGCACCTTGCCTAGAGTGCGAGCAGCTCCTTGGTCGTGATGGTGAGTAGCTCGGGTCCGCCGTCCGCCTCGGGGCGCACGACGAGCGTGTCATCGATCCGGACGCCGCCCCGGCCCGGGAGGTGGACCCCCGGTTCGACGGTGACCGGCACGCAAGCGTCCAGTTTACCCATGGCTGAAGGGGCCAGCTGCGGGTCCTCGTCGATTTCGAGTCCGACGCCGTGTCCGGTGAGCGGCTGGAGGCCTTCCGCGTGGCCCGCGGAGCCCAGTACCTGCCGGGCGGCGCGGTCGACGTCGCGGTAGGCGGCGCCGGGCACGAGGCTCTCCCGGCCGGCCCGCTGGGCGGCGAAGACCAGGTCGTAGAGCTCGATCTGCCAGTCGGCGGGCGAGGTGCCGATGACGAAGGTACGGCCGATCTCGCAGCGGTAGCCACGGTAGGTGGCGCCGAGGCAGACGGAGAGGAAGTCGCCCTCCTCGACCCGCCGGTCGGTGGGGCGGTGGCCGCGGCGGCCGGAGTTCGGGCCGGTGGCCACGGAGGTGGGGAAGGCCGGGCCGTCGGCGCCGTGGTCGACCAGGCGGCGCTCCAGCTCCAGGGCGAGGTGGCGTTCGGTACGGCCGACGAGGATCGATTCCAGCAGTTCGCCGAGGGCCTGGTCGGCGATCTCCGCGCCGATGCGGAGACAGGAGATCTCCTCCTCGTCCTTGACGACCCTGAGCTGCTCGACGGCGCTGCCGAGGTCGGTCAGGCGGAGGCCGGGGGCGACGGAGGCGAGGGCGCGGTGCCGGGCCACGGTGAGGTGGTGCTCCTCGACGGCGAGCGCGTCGGCGTCCTGGGCGGCGGCGAGGTCGGCGGCGGCGACGGCGGGGTCGCCGCCGGGGCCTGCCAGGAGGTGCGGCCGCAGGGACTCGTCGGGGCGGTCCTCGGTGGGGCGGTCGTCCAGCGGGCCGGGGCAGACGAGGAGGTCCTCGCGTCTGCCGAGGAGCAGGACGGAGCCGTGGGGGGCGGCGCCGGCGAGGTATCTCACGTTGGCCGGGTGCGAGATGACGGCGGACTGGCTGCCGGCCGCGTGGCAGCGTTCCCTCAGCCTGGTTCGGCGGGCCGCGTACACGTCTGACATGAGTCGAGCGTAGGAGGGGTGGGCGGTTTGTGCCGGTTGAGGGGGGCCGAGTGGGGTGGCGGGGCGCCGTTTTCGACTGCGGGTGCGTGGAGGTTTTGCGCAGTTCCCCGCGCCCCTCGAAAGACCGGTCGCGTTCCGGCTGACCGCCGGTGGGGGCATTCGCGGAGATCCTCGCGCCCTTCGAAAGACCGGTCGCGTTCCGGCTGACCGCCGGTGGGGGCATTCGCGGAGATCCTCGCGCCCCGGGGTTTCTCCGGTGGGCCCTCGTTAGCAGCGGGGGTTCTCCCGTGGGCCCTCGTTACCAGGTTGGGGGGCTGGCTATTGCTCGGGTCAGGACCTCGTCGAGGACTCTGGCCGTTGTGGGGACGTCGAGCTGGGAGTTGTCGATGATCGGGAGGCCGGAGCCGTACCAGCCGGCCATGCGGCCGTGGATGCGGGCCACCTCCTCGTCGGTGAGGCGGCGGTTGCCCGTGCGTTCCGCGTTGCGCTCCAGGACGATGTCGAGGCCCGGGAGGAGGACGACCGGGAGCAGGCCGGGGCCGACGTGGCGCTTCCAGCCGCCGAGGCCGACGACCGGGCGGTCCGGGAAGACCGCGTCGTCGAGGATGCACGAGATGCCGTTGGCGAGGAAGTTGCGCGCGGCGAAGCCGCAGGTGCGGCGGGCGAGGCGGTACTGGGCCTCGGAGTGGTCGTTCCACCCGGACTGGGGGTCGGCGAAGCCGGAGCGGACCCATTCGCGGACGTCGTCGAGGCTGATGTGGGCGGTGGGGACCCGGCGGTGGTCCGCCCAGTACTTGGCCACGCTGGTCTTGCCCGCGCCGGCCGGACCGATCAGGAGGACGGCCAGGGTGGTGGTCGTCGGGTCGGGGACCGTGGCGGCGGGGGGCGTGCTCGGCATGCCCACCGGGGCGCCCGGCGGCAGCGGGACGTGGCCCGTGGTGTCGGGCGGCGGCGGGGCCGAGGGAAGCGGTGGGAGCGGCGGCTGCGGGGGCGCGGGCGGTGGCGGCGGCACGGGCGCGGGGCCCTGCGGCGCTCCCGGGTGCTGTGCGGCCGGCTGCCAGCCGGTCGGTCCCTGCCCCGGCTGATGGGGGGGCGGCAGCGGAGATCCCACTGCGTGCTGCATCCGGTGCCACTCCGTCTCGTCATGTTCGGCTGCGCTCGTTACCGAACGGTACCGCCCCCGGTGGTCGTTTGGTGAAACGGCCGGGGGCGGTCCGAAGTGCCCGTTCCACGCGGCGAATCGGGCGGAAGGAACAGTGGCGGACCTACTGCCCGACCTCGCCGTACGCGGCGAGCAGCACGGCCGGGTCCGGGCCCTCCAGGACGGTCGGCTTGGCGAGGCCGTCCAGGACGATGAAGCGGAGCAGGTCGCCGCGGGACTTCTTGTCGACCTTCATCGTCTCGACCAGCTTGGGCCACTGGTCGTAGCGGTAGTGCAGCGGAAGGCCGACGGACTCCAGGACCGTACGGTGGCGGTCGGCCGTCGCGTCGTCCAGGCGGCCGGCCAGCCGGCCCAGTTCCGCGGCGAAGTGCATGCCGACGGCGACCGCGGCGCCGTGCCGCCACTTGTAGCGCTCGTTCTTCTCGATGGCGTGGCCGAGCGTGTGGCCGTAGTTGAGGATCTCGCGCAGACCCGCTTCCTTGAGGTCGGAGGAGACGACCTCCGCCTTGACCCGGATGGAGCGCTCGATCAGCTCGGCCGTGTGCGCGCCCGCCGGGGTGCGCGCGGCCTCCGGGTCGGCCTCGATGAGCTCCAGGATCACCGGGTCGGCGATGAAGCCGGCCTTGATGATCTCGGCGAGCCCGGAGACGTAGTCGTTGACGGGGAGCGAGTCCAGGGCGGCGAGGTCGCAGAGCACGCCCGCGGGGGGGTGGAAGGCGCCGACCAGGTTCTTGCCCTCGGCGGTGTTGATGCCGGTCTTGCCGCCCACCGCCGCGTCGACCATGGCCAGCACGGTCGTCGGGACGGCGATCCAGCGGACCCCGCGCAGCCAGGTCGCGGCCACGAAACCGGCGAGGTCCGTGGTCGCACCGCCACCGACACCGACGATCACGTCGGAGCGGGTGAAACCGGACTGGCCGAGCGCCTTCCAGCAGTAGGCGGCGACCTCGGCGGTCTTGGCCTCCTCGGCGTTGGGCACCTGGATGGCGACGGCCTCGTAGCCCTGCCCGGCCAGGTCGGCGCGGAGCGCGTCGCCGGTCTCGGCGAGCGCCTCGGGGTGGATCACGGCCACCCGCTTCGCCTTGTCCCCGATCAATCCGCCCAGCTCGCCGAGGAGCTGACGGCCCACCAGGACCTCGTACGGCTCGGTGCCCGCCGTGCCGCCGACCTGGATCCGGGTGACTGCGTCGCTCATGCTTCCTTCAACTCCAGTGCGTCCAGGGCTGCTTGGGTGACCTCTTCGGGCGTACGGCCGTCGGTCGCCACGACGGCCGTGGCGACCTCCTCGTACAGGTGCCGCCGCGCCTCCATCAGCTCGCGCCACTGCTTGCGCGGGTTGATGGCGAGCAGCGGCCGGGCCGCGTTCAGGCCGGTGCGCTTGACGGCTTCCTCGACGTCCATCGACAGGTAGACCACCCGGCAGTCGGCGAGCAGAGCACGGGTCTCCGCGTCGAGGATCGCGCCCCCGCCGAGCGCGAGGACGCCCTCGTGCTCGGCCAGCGCCGCCCGCACCGCCCGCTTCTCGATCGCCCGGAACACCGGCTCGCCCTCGGCCACGAAGATGTCGGCGACGGTGCGGCCCTCGGCGGCCACGATGTCGTCGTCGGTGTCCCGGTAGCCGACCCCGAGCCGCTCGGCGAGCAGCTCCCCGACCGTGGACTTGCCCACACCCATCGGCCCGACCAGCACCACCCTCGGCGCGCTGGTCACCGGATGGCCAGGTTCTCGAGGTACGACCGGACGTTCCGCCGGGTCTCGGGGACCGAGTCGCCGCCGAACTTCTCCGCGACCGCGTCCGCCAGGACGAGCGCGACCATCGCCTCGGCCACGATCCCGGCCGCCGGCACAGCCGAGACGTCCGAGCGCTGGTGGTGGGCCTGGGTGGCCTCGCCGGTCGCCACGTCCACGGTCTGCAGAGCGCGCGGCACGGTCGCGATCGGCTTCATCGCGGCCCGCACCCGCAGCAGCTCACCGGTGGAGAGGCCGCCCTCGGTGCCGCCGGCCCGGCCGGAGACCCGGCGGATGCCCTCCGGCGTGCCGACGATCTCGTCGTGCGCCCGGGAGCCGGGCACCCGGGCCAGCTCGAACCCGTCGCCGATCTCGACGCCCTTGATCGCCTGGATGCCCATCAGGGCCCCGGCGAGCCGGGCGTCCAGCTTGCGGTCCCAGTGAACGTGCGAGCCGAGACCGACGGGGACGCCGTACGCCAGGACCTCCACCACACCGCCGAGGGTGTCGCCGTCCTTGTGGGCCTGGTCGACCTCCGCGACCATCGCCTTCGACGCGTCCGCGTCCAGGCAGCGCAGCGGGTCGGCGTCCAGCTTCTCGACGTCGGCCGGGGTGGGGTAGACGCCTGCCGGGGCCTTCACCGAGCACAGCTCGACCACGTGCGAGACGATCTCGATGCCCGCCGTCTCCTTCAGGTACGACCGGGCGACGGCGCCCAGCGCCACGCGGGCCGCGGTCTCCCGGGCGGAGGCCCGCTCCAGGACCGGCCGGGCCTCGTCGAAGCCGTACTTCTGCATACCGGCCAGGTCGGCGTGGCCGGGACGGGGCCGGGTCAGCGGGGCGTTGCGGGCCAGCCCGGCGAGGATCTCCGGGTCGACCGGGTCGGCCGCCATGACCTGCTCCCACTTGGGCCACTCGGTGTTGCCCACCATGATCGCGACCGGGGAGCCGAGGGTGAGGCCGTGCCGGACACCGCCGAGGAAGGTGACCTCGTCACGCTCGAACTTCATGCGCGCACCGCGGCCATAGCCGAGCCGCCGCCGCGCCAGATGGTCGGCGACCATCTCGGTCGTGATCGGCACGCCGGCGGGAAGGCCCTCCAGCGTCGCGACAAGTGCGGGACCGTGGGACTCCCCCGCGGTCAGCCAACGCAGCCTGCTCAACGATGCTCCTCAGTGCTCGCGCCCTGGTACTGCCCTGCGTACGCGCGTCCTCGCGTACGGCGACGGCCGACCGGGTGCGCGGTCCCCGGTCCGTCATGTCCGATCCTCCCACGTCCGGGCCCTGGACCCGGTCCCCGGTCCAGCAGACGGACGCGGATCTGTCAGGTCAGCGCTCGGCGAGCGCCTTCTCCCCGGCCCGCCGCATGGCGTCCAGCGGCGCCGGGGCGCGGCCGGTCATCTGTTCGACCTGGAGCACGGCCTGGTGCACCAGGAGGTCGAGGCCGCTGACGACGGCGCCTCCGAACATGGACCAGCGGGCGGCCAGGGCGGTGGGCCAGGGGTGGTAGAGGACGTCGAAGAGGGTGGTGGGGCGCTCCGGTACGGCGGCGGCGAGGGCGTCGGTGGTGCCGGCGGGGGTGGTGGCGATCACCAGCGGGGCGTGCAGGGCCTGCTCGGCGTCGGCCCAGTCGGCGGTGCGGACCTCGACGTCGAGCCGCTCGCCCCAGTGCCGCATCTCGGCGGCGCGCTCCTCGCTGCGGACGTAGGCGACGACCTCGCCGGTGCAGATCCGGGCCAGGGCGGCCAGGGCGGAGGAGGCGGTGGCGCCGGCGCCGAGGATCGCGGCGGAGCCGACCTGTTCGATGCCGTGCTCGCGGAGCGCGGCGACCATGCCCGGGATGTCGGTGTTGTCGCCGAGGCGTCGGCCGTCCTCGGTGAGGACGACGGTGTTGACCGCGTCGACCGAGGCGGCCGTCTCGCTGATCTCGTCGACCAGCGGGATGACCGCCCGCTTCAGCGGCATGGTCAGCGACAGCCCCGCCCACTCCGGTCCCAGCGTCCCGAGGAAGCCGGGCAGTGCGGCCTCGTCGACCTCGAAGCGCTCGTACGACCAGTCGGTGAGGCCGAGTTCGTCGTACGCGGCCCGGTGCAGCACCGGGGAGAGGGAGTGGGCGATGGGCTTACCGAGCACGGCGGCCCGGCGGGCGTCAGTTGCCCGAGTTGGCATTGAATTTTTCCTTGAGCTGCTGGAATTCCGCGTAGGTCTTCGCGAATTCGGTGTTGTTCTGGCCGTCGGTCGCCACGAAATAGATCCAGCCGTCGTCGGTCGGGTTCAGTGCCGCCTTCAGCGCGTCCTCGCCCGGGTTGCCGATCGGACCGGGCGGAAGCCCCTTCTGGGTGTACGTGTTGTACGGGTCCCGGTTGCTGTTGATCTCCGACTCGCTGATGTGGATGTTGCTGGTGCCCTTCAGGTAGTTGAAGGTCGAGTCGAATTGCAGCTTCTGGTTCGTCTCGGTGTTCGTGGCCTTGAGACGGTTGTAGATCACTTCCGCCATCTTGCGGAAGTCGTCGTGTGTCTTTCCTTCGGCCTGGACAAGGCTCGCGACGGTGATGACCTGCAGCGGGCTGTCCAGGTCGTACTTCTTGGCCTCCGCCTCCAGGTCGTAGCCGGCGTACTGCTCCTTGGCCGCGGCGACCATCTGTTTCAGGATCGCGTCGGGCTTCATGCCCTTGGCCGCGGGATAGGTACCGGGGTAGAGGAATCCTTCCAGCGGATCCATGATCTTGCTGTTGGAGTTCGCGTAGCTCGGCAGGCCGAGGTTCTTGTACTCGGCCTTGGCGATCTTCTTGGAGGAGCCGGCGGAAAGGCCGAGTTTCTTGTCCAGGTCCACATAGACGCGCGCCGCGCGCTCACCCGGGGTGACCACCACATTGGCCTGGCTCTTCGGGTCGAGCATCAGCAGCACGCAGCTGGCGGCGGACATCTCCTTCTTGAGGGTGTAGGCGCCCGCCTGGATCGTGTCGCCCTTCGAGTTCTGCGACTGCGCGTGGACGAACGCGTCGACGCTCTTGACGACACCGGCTTCCTTCAGCCGGCGGCCGATCTCGTATCCGCCCGCGCCCTTGGGGATCTGGACGGTCACGGTCTCGCTGCTGCCACTGCCCGCGTAGTCCGGGGCCGCGCCGAAACGATTTTGGTAGAAGTGCCAGCCGAAATAGCCGACGGTGGCCGCACCGCCGCCGAAGACCAGGCAGACCACCAGGCAGGCGCAGCCGCTGCGGCGCTTCTTGGCGCCCTTGCCACCTTTGGCGTCCTTGCCGCGGCCACCACCGCGGCGCCCTTTCGGGTCGTCGTCCCCGTCGTCGTCCCCGTCGTCGGCGCCCGTGAAGAAGGGGTGCTGCTCTTCCTCCTCCTCGACGGCCGGCTCCGGCTGCGGTTCCGGCTCGGGGCGCCGGCGGCCGGGCGGCTCCGGGGGCGGGTAGGCGTCCTCGGTGCCGTAGAAGTCGGGCTGCTCGGCGCCGTAGGCCACGGGCTGCTGGCCGTAGGGGTCGCCCGGGTCGGCGGCGTAGGGGACGTGGCCGTGGGTGCCGGTCGCGTCCCAGGTGCCCTGGTGGTACTGCTGCGGTGCATGGCCGACGTACTGCTGGTCGTACTGCTGCTGGCCCTGCCCGTGGGTGTGCCCGCCGTGTCCGTCGGCGTACTGGAGTTGGCCCTGTTCGTCGTAGTACGCGTACTGCTGCTGGTCGTACCCGGCCTGCGGGTGCTGGCCCCAGTCGCCGTACTGCTCCTGCTGCGACTGCTGCGGGTAGTGCTGCGGCTGGCCGCCGTAGGGGGACTGCTGACCCACGTGGGCCTGCTGTCCTCCCCACCCGTCGTCCCCGTACAACGGGTCCTCCGGGTGCCACGGTTCGGAGCCTGGGCCCCGGCCATACTCAGTCATCGATCCCCTAGAGCCGCGAGGCGGCGCGTCACGCGGCTGGTGGGCCGACCGACCGTTCCGCCTCTTGCTGTGCGGTGGCTGTTCGAAAACCATCGCATCGCGCGGAACGTTACCGTATCGCGATCAGATGACTACTTCGACGCCCTCGCCGGGTGGTTTACCTGACACCCGTTCGGATTCCAGTGCCTGCTGAAGGATGATGACCGCCGCGGCCTGATCGATGACCGAGCGGCCTTTCTTGCTCTTCACTCCAGAAGCGCGCAGCCCCTGACTGGCCGTCACCGTCGTCATCCGCTCGTCGACCAGCCGGACCGGCACCGGCTGGATGCCCTTGGCGAGTTCCTGGACGAAGGCCCTGACCTTGACGGCGGCCGGGCCCTCGCCTCCCTTGAGGGAGCGTGGGAGACCGACGACGACCTCGACCGGTTCGTACTCCTCGACCAGCTGCCGCAGCCTGCGGTGGGCCGCCGGGATGTCCCGGCCGGGGACCGTCTCGACCGGGGTCGCGAGGATCCCGTCGGGGTCGCACGAGGCAACCCCGATCCGGGCATCCCCGACGTCGATCGCGAGTCGACGTCCTCTGCGCATTTCCGACCGTTTCCTTACTTGGCGGTCTCGGTCACGAGGCGTTCGACGGCGTCGATGGCCTCGCCGACCGCGGCCGGGTTCTGGCCGCCGCCCTGGGCGACGTCCGGCTTGCCGCCACCGCCCCCGCCGAGGGTCTTGGCGGCGGTGCGGACCAGGTCACCGGCCTTGAGGCCGCGGTCACGGGCGGCGTCGTTGGTGGCGATGACCGTGAGCGGCTTGCCGTTGTTGACCGTGAACAGGGCCACGACCGCGGCCCGTCCGCCCTGGATGCGGCCGCGCACGTCGAGGACCAGCTTGCGCAGGTCGTCCGGGGTGGTGCCGTCCGGGACCTGCCCGGTGACGACGGCGATGCCGCGGACGTCCTTGGCGGACTCGACGAGACCGCCGGCGGCCTGCAGCACCTTCTCCGCGCGGAACTTCTCGATCTCCTTCTCGGCGTCCTTCAGCTTGCCGAGCATGGCGGAGACCTTCTCCGGGAGCTCCTCCGGACGGCCCTTGATCAGCTCCTGGAGCTGGGCGACGACCGTGTGCTCACGGGCGAGGAAGTTGTAGGCGTCGACGCCGACGAGGGCCTCGATACGGCGCACACCCGAGCCGATCGAGGACTCGCCGAGCAGCTTCACCAGGCCCAGCTGGGAGGTGTTGTGGACGTGCGTGCCGCCGCACAGCTCCTTGGAGAAGTCGCCGATGGTCACCACGCGGACCCGCTCGCCGTACTTCTCGCCGAACTCGGCGATGGCGCCCTGCTTCTTGGCCTCGTCGATGCCCATGATGTCGGCGCGCACGTCGAGGTCGCGGGCGAGCACCTCGTTGATCTTCTGCTCGACGTCGGTCATCACGGCCGTCGGGACGGCGGACGGGGAGCCGAAGTCGAAGCGGAAGCGACCGGGCTGGTTCTCGGAACCGGCCTGGGCGGCCGTCGGGCCGAGGGCGTCGCGCAGCGCCTGGTGGGTGAGGTGGGTGGCCGAGTGGGCGCGGGCGATGGCGGTCCGGCGCCGGGAGTCGATCGAGGCATGGGCCTTGGCTCCCACCGTCACCTCGCCGACCTGGACGACGCCCTTGTGGACGTAGACGCCCGGGACCGGCTTCTGGGTGTCGCGGATCTCGATGACGGCACCGGAGTCGACCCTGATCCGCCCGGTGTCGCCGATCTGGCCGCCGCCCTCGGCGTAGAACGGGGTGCGGTCCAGGACGATCTCGACCTCGTCGCCCTCGCCGGCGGCCGGGGAGGAGACGCCGTCGACGAGGATGCCGACGATCGTGGTCTCGCCCTCGGTGTCGGAGTAACCGATGAAGTCGGTCTCGCCGGTCTTGTCGGCGATCTCACGGTAGGCGCCGGCCCCGGCGTGCCCGGTCTTCTTGGCCTGGGCATCGGCCTTGGCGCGCTCCCGCTGCTCCTTCATCAGGCGGCGGAAGCCCTCCTCGTCCACCGAGAGGCCCTGCTCGGCGGCCATTTCGAGGGTGAGGTCGATCGGGAAGCCCCAGGTGTCGTGGAGCAGGAACGCCTTGTCGCCGGCCAGCACCGAGCCGCCGGACTCCTTGGTCTCGGTGACGGCGGTGTCGAGGATGTTCGTGCCGGCCTTCAGCGTCTTGAGGAAGGCGTTCTCCTCGGCGACGGCGACCTTCTCGATGCGCTCGCGGTCGGTGACCAGCTCGGGGTACTGCTGGCCCATCATCCGGATCACGGTGTCGATCAGGTCGAGGACGACCGAACCGGTGGCGCCGAGCAGGCGCATGTTGCGGATGGCGCGGCGCATGATGCGGCGCAGCACGTAGCCGCGGCCCTCGTTGCCGGGGGTGACGCCGTCGCCGATGAGCATCACGGAGGTGCGCATGTGGTCGGTGACCACGCGCAGCGAGACGTCCGAGGCGTGGGCCTCGCCGTAGTGGACCCCGGTCAGCTCGGTGGCCTTCTTGATGACGGCCATCGAGGTGTCGATCTCGTACATGTTCTGCACGCCCTGCAGAATCATGGCGAGACGCTCCAGGCCGAGGCCCGTGTCGATGTTCTTGCTGGGCAGCTCGCCGAGGATCTCGAAGTTGTCCTTGCCGATGCCCTCGCCGCGCTCGTACTGCATGAAGACGAGGTTCCAGATCTCCACGTACCGCTCGTCGTTGACGGCGGGGCCGCCCTCGACGCCGAACTCCGGGCCGCGGTCGTAGTTGATCTCGGAACACGGTCCGCACGGGCCGGGGACGCCCATGGACCAGTAGTTGTCCTTCATGCCGAGGCGCTGGATGCGCTCCTTGGGCACACCGATGACCTCGTGCCAGATGCGCTCGGCCTCGTCGTCGTCCTTGTAGACGGTGATCCACAGCCGGTCCGGCTCCAGGCCGTAACCGCCCTTGTCCTGGGGCGTGGTGAGCAGCTCCCAGGCGTACTTGATGGCGCCTTCCTTGAAGTAGTCGCCGAAGGAGAAGTTGCCGCACATCTGGAAGAAGGTGCCGTGCCGGGTGGTCTTGCCGACCTCTTCGATGTCGGGGGTCCGCACGCACTTCTGCACGCTGGTGGCGCGCGCCCACGGCGGCTTGACCTCACCGAGGAAGTAGGGCTTGAAGGGCACCATGCCGGCGGGGACGAGGAGCAGAGTCGGGTCGTCCGCGATGAGCGACGCCGAAGGGACGACGGTGTGCCCGCGCTCCTCGTAGAAGCTCAGCCAGCGGCGGCGGATCTCAGCCGACTCCATCAGTGGTCCTCATTCCGGTTGTACGAGTACGTCGTCCTGTCATCGGCGTACTTCGGGTTGCTGCGGTTCTCGATGGCGGCGAGCCGCCGGGGCGCGGGGAGCTCGGGATTCGCGTTGATGCCCAGCGCGTCGCCCAGCTCTTCCTCCCGCTGGGCCATGTTGTCGCGGACGTCGAGCGCGAAGCCGACCGCCCGGTCCTTGATCCGGTGCCCGGTCTCCAGGGCCTTGTTCGCGGCGGTGGCGGCGAGGCTCTCGGGGGTCAGCTGCTTCAGTTTGCGGTTGACCTTGGTGGTGGCCCACACTCCGGCGGCGACACCGGTGGTGAACCAGAACGTACGGCGGAACATATGGCCTGGCTCCTACTTTCCCCGGTTCTTCCGACGTGCGGCGGGGACGGTCCGGCCCACGATCACCGTACGCCTGGGCTCCTTCACGGGCACGTCCGCCTTGCGGCCGGCCAGCGCCCGGCGCACGCCGTAGCCGAAGGCCGCGACCTTGACCAGCGGGCCGCCGAAGGTGGAAGCGACCGTGGTGGACAGTGCGGAGGCGTTGGACGTGACCTCCTGGACGTCGGAGGCGATCGCGTCGACCCGGTCGATCTGGGTCTGCGCGGAGCGTACGGCCGCGGAGGCGTCGGCGAGCAGCGGGACGGCCTGGTCGGTCACGTCCGCCACGAGCTTGGTGGTCGCCTTGAGCGTCTGGGCCAGCCTCACGAGAGCCACCGCGAGGAAGGAGACCAGGATCGCCCAGAAGACGGCCACCAGGATCCCGGCCACCTCTCCACCGGACACCGCGCGCACCCGCTCCCTGTCTCGTACCTGGACCACGTGGATCGACCACCGCGTGGATCAACTACCGCGTGGATCAACTACAACGTGGAACTACCTCGAAAAGTCTGCACCGAGCCTATCGCGCCGGGGCTCGGGGTCCGTACCGGATTACCACGCGCGGAAGGTGGAGTCGCGGGAGGCGATTGTACGGACCGAACACGCTTGAGTACGCTCCGTGTCCCATGCGAGGTCCTCAGCGTCCCGGCCCTTCGGCGGACGGCAATCTGCCCCTGGAACTGACCGCCTTCGTGGGCCGCTCGGCCGAACTCGGCGAGCTGTCCAGGGCCCTGGAGTCCGGCCGGCTGGTGACGGTGACCGGGGCCGGCGGGGTGGGCAAGTCCCGGCTGGCGGCCCGGGCGGCGGCGGGCGCGGCGCCCCGGGACGGGGTGTGGCGGGTGGAGCTGGCTCCGGTGCGCGATCCGGAGTTCGTGGACTACGCGGTCGTGGAGGCGCTCGGGCTGACCGACCACACCACCCGGCTACCCCGCGAGACGCTCCTCGAGCAGCTGGCCGGCCGCCGGATCCTGCTGCTGCTCGACGGGGTCGAGCACCTGGTCGACGCGTGTGCGGAGCTGGTGGCCGAGCTGCTGCGGCGGCTGCCGGACCTGGCCGTGCTGGCGGTGGGCCGGCGGCCGCTCGGGGTGGCGGGCGAGCTGCTGTTCCCGCTGGGACCGCTCGGCGAGGACGAGGCGGTGGAGCTGTTCGCCGAGCGAGCCGGGCGGCAGGGGCTTCAGGTGCGGGACTGCGCGGAGGTGCGGGAGGTGTGCCGGCGCCTGGACGGGATCCCGCTGGCGGTCGAGCTGGCGGCGGGGCGGCTGCGGGCGCTGTCGCCGGGGCAGTTGCTGGAGCGGCTCGACGACCGGTTCCGGCTGCTCACCGGCGGCGGCCAGGACGCGCTCCCCCGCCACCGGACGCTGCGCACCGCGATCGGCTGGAGCCACGAACTGTGCACGCCCGCCGAGCGGTTGCTGTGGGCCCGGCTGTCGGTGTTCGCGGGGGCCTTCGATCTGGAGGCCGCCGAGTACGTGTGCAGCGGGGACGGGCTGGCGGCCGAGGAGGTCCTGGACGTGCTGGCGGAGCTGCTCGCCCAGTCGGTGGTCTCCCGTGCGGAGACGGGGTCGGGCGTGCGCTACCGGATGCTCGACACCGTGCGGGCGTACGGCGCGGACTGGCTGGCGGCGGCGGGGGACGCGGGGCGGCTGCGGCGCCGGCACCGGGACTGGTTCATGGGGCTGGCGACCTGGTGCGAGCTGGAGTGGTTCTCGCCGCGGCAGGACGAGGTGGCCGCGCGGGTCGAGGCCGAGCTGCCGAATCTGCGGGCGGCCCTGGAGCACTGCCTGACCGAGCCGGACGAGGCGCATCTGAGCCAGTGTCTGGCGGGCTCGCTGTGGTTCTGCTGGGCGGGCTGCGGGCGGCTCTCGGAGGGGCGGCGCTGGCTGGAACGGAGTCTGGAGCTGGACTCCGGATATCCGCAGTCCCGGCTGAAGGCACTGTGGGTGCTCGGCTATGTGGCGATCCTCCAGGGCGACGCGGTGCCCGCCCTTGCCGCGCTCCAGGAGTGTCGTGCGGAGGCCGAGCTGGCCGCCGACCCGGCCGCGGTGGCGTACGCGGAGCACCGGACCGGCTGTCTGGCACTGGTCACGGGCGACATGGCGCGCGCGGAGACGCTGCTGCGCTCGGCCCTCAGCCGCTACCAGGCGATCGGCGAGCTCAACAGCAATGTCCTGATGGGGCAGGTCGAGCTGGCGATGACCAGGGCGTTCCGCGGCGATCTGGCGGACGCGGTACGGCTGTGCGAGGACGTGCGCCGGGTGTGCGAGGACCACGGCGAGCGCTGGGCCCGCTCGTACGCGCTGTACGTGCTGGCGTACGCGGCCTGGCAGGACGGCGAGCACGCGGCGGCCCGGGAGCTGCTGACCGACTGTCTGGGCCACGCCCACGGTTTCCGTGACCTGCTCGGCTCGGTTCTGTCGATCGAGCTCCTCGCCCTGGTGACGGTGGCGCAGGGCGACCCCGCGGAGGCGGCGGTGCTGCAGGGCGCGGCCGGGCGGATGTGGCCGTCGGTGGGACTGCCGCTGTTCGGCTCGGCCCACTACAACGCCCCGCACGAACTGTGCGAGGCGACGGCCCGGCGGGCGCTGGGCGAGGAACGGTACGCGGAGTGCGTACGGCAGGGGGCCGGGCTGGACCGGGAGGCGGCGGTGGCCCGGGCGCTGGGGTACTTCGGGGTACGGCCGCTGGACGCGCTGCCCGCGCCGCGCGGGCCGGTACCGCAGCGGCGGGACGGCACCGACATGCGGAAGCCCGCCGCCTCGCCCACCCGGAAGGGCGGGGAGACGGCGGGCTGACGCTGAGGTGCTACACCCGGCCGGTGATCAGCGGGCGTAGTACTCGACGACGAGCTGCTCGTCGCAGATGACCGGAACTTCCTTGCGGTTCGGCTCGCGGTCCAGGCGGAACGCCAGGGCCTTGAGGTTCACCTGCAGGTAGCGGGGGGTCTCGCCGTCGGGGGCGAAGCCGCCCTCACGGGCGATCTGGAAGAGCGTCTTGTCCTTGGAGCGGTCGCGGACCTGCACGACGTCGTCCGGGCGGACCCGGAAGGACGGCTTGTCGGTCTTCTGGCCGTTGACCTGGATGTGGCCGTGGACGACCATCTGGCGGGCCTGGTAGATCGTGCGGGCGATGCCCGAACGCAGGACCAGCGCGTCGAGGCGGCGCTCGAGCTCGACGATCAGGGCCTCACCGGTCTTGCCCTGCACCTTGGAGGCACGCTCGTAGGCGCGGACCAGCTGACGCTCGGAGATGTCGTACTGCGCGCGCAGACGCTGCTTCTCCAGCAGACGGACCTTGTAGTCCGAGTTCTGCTTGCGGCCGCGGCCGTGCTCACCCGGCGGGTAGGGGCGGGCCTCGAAGTACTTGACGGCCTTCGGGGTCAGCGCGATGCCGAGGGCACGCGACTTCTTGACCTTGGGGCGGGACTGGTTCGCCACTGTCTCTTTCTTCCTTCTGATATTCGGCTTGTCAGGGTTGAGGGAGGTCGCAATCCGCAGCCGGGGAAACCCGCCGGATCCCGTTGCCGGGCCTGGTGGGCAGCCGCTCCCCTGGTCTGGGCACATACGTGCAGCACGCGAGTGGCCCACCGACCGGTCCCGTCGTCTTGGACCCGACGGATGGTGGTGGGCTGCCCGCGACACCGTTCGACGGTGCGCGACGCTCCTGGATCCCCCTGCCGGGGGTTCCGGCCGACTGTCCCGCTCTGACTGCGCGGGACTCGGCGCTTCGGGGAAGTCTACAGGCTGCTCAGGACCGCCTGCGACCGAGGTGCTTCCTGGTCCACTCGACCGCGTCGGCGTACCGCGCCTCGGAGCCGTGCCGGGTCGGGGTGTAGTACTCCCGGTCCCTGACCGTGTCCGGGGCGTACTGCTGCTCGGCGATGCCCTCGGGCAGGTCGTGCGGGTAGACGTAGCCCTGCGCGTGCCCCAGCTTGGCGGCGCCCTTGTAGTGCCCGTCGCGCAGGTGCGGGGGCACCTGGCCGGCCAGGCCCTTGCGGACGTCCTCCAGGGCGGCGCCGATCGCGGTGGTCGCGGAGTTGGACTTGGGGGCCAGGGCGAGGGCGATGGTGGCGTGGCTGAGGGTGAGGGCGGCCTCGGGAAAGCCGATCATGGCGACGGCCTGGGCGGCGGCCACGGCTATCGGGAGGGCGTTCGGGTCGGCGAGGCCGATGTCCTCGCTCGCCGAGATCATCAGGCGGCGGGCGATGAAGCGGGGGTCCTCGCCGGCCTCGATCATGCGGGCCAGGTAGTGCAGGGCCGCGTCGACGTCCGACCCCCTGATGGACTTGATCAGGGCGCTGGCGACGTCGTAGTGCTGGTCGCCGTCGCGGTCGTACTTCACCGCGGCCCGGTCGACGACCTCCTCCAGGGTGCCCAGGCCGATCTCCGTCTCGCCCTTGTCGAGGGCGGCCCCGGCGGCGGCCTCCAGGGCGGTCAGGGCGCGGCGGGCGTCGCCGCCGGCGATGCGCAGCAGGTGCTCCTCGGTGTCCCCGGGGAGGGCGACGGCCTCCTTCAGGCCCCGCTCGTCGGTGAGGGCCCGCCGCAGCAGGCCGCGGACGTCGTCGTCGGTGAGCGGTTCGAGGGTGAGGAGCAGGGAGCGGGACAGGAGGGGGGAGATCACGGAGAAGTACGGGTTCTCGGTGGTCGCGGCGATCAGGGTGACCCAGCGGTTCTCGACGGCCGGGAGCAGGGAGTCCTGCTGGGCCTTGCTGAAGCGGTGAATCTCGTCCAGGAAGAGGACGGTCTCCTTGCCGTAGCCCCCGGTGGCGCGGCGGGCGCCGTCGATGACCGCGCGGACCTCCTTGACGCCGGCGGTGATCGCGGACAGCTCCACGAACCGCTTGTCGGTCGCCTTGGAGACGACGTACG
The DNA here is from genome assembly GCF_042899865.1 of Streptomyces sp. NPDC013157. NCBI lineage: Bacteria > Bacillati > Actinomycetota > Actinomycetes > Kitasatosporales > Streptomycetaceae > Streptomyces > Streptomyces sp. NPDC013157. Next base: position 145,052 of record NZ_JBIBAK010000022.1, read on the forward strand.
CCAAGGTCGTCTTACCGGTGCCGGGCGGCCCCCAGAGGATCACGGAAGACGGTCCGGCCGGGCCGCCGGAACCCGCGCCGACCAGTCTGCGCAGCGGGGATCCCGGCTTGAGCAGGTGCTGCTGGCCCACCACCTCGTCGAGGGTGCGCGGGCGCATCCGCACCGCCAGGGGGCTCCCGGTCGGGTCCTTCTCCTGGCGTTCTTCTGCGGCGGCGGTGAACAGGTCGGGTTCCACGCTGAAACCCTAAGTCACGGCACTGACAATCCCGCCGGGCCGCCGGTGGCCCCGGTCGTCAGCTGGTCCAGAAGTCCCACCAGCGGGTCAGGATCAGCATGCCGATGATGCCGATGTGCAGGACCGGCAGCACCCAGGTGAACTCGCCGAAGAACGACTTCAGCCAGTTCGGGGTCGGCAGGAAGCCCTTGCGGATGTTGAAGGAGGTCACGTACCAGAACATGGTGATCGTGGCGACCCAGGCCAGCGAGCACCACAGGCACAGCGCGTTGATCCGGTACAGGGACTGGAACTGCAGCCAGGTGCAGAAGCCCACGCCGAAGAGCGTGCCGAAGTTGAAGGTCAGCCAGTACCAGCGCGGGAAGCGGGCGCGGGCCAGCAGGCTCATGCCCACGCAGATGACGATGCCGTAGCAGACCAGGCCGAGCATCGGGTTCGGGAAGCCGAAGGCGGCGGCCTGCTTGGACTCCATGACGCTGCCGCAGGAGACCACCGGGTTGAGGCTGCACCCGGGGGTGAACGTCTTGCCCTCGACCTTGGCTTCCAGCAGCTTGAACTTGTCGATCGTGATGACCCACGCGGCCAGCAGTCCGGCGGCGCCGGTGATGATCAGCAGCAGCGCGAAGGCGCGACTGCCGCCCTCCGTGCGCGGTGCCGCGGAAGCGTGCTCGGGCTCGGGCTCGGTGGAGACGTCCTTGACTGTCGTCTTGCTCATCACGCCGATTCCGTCTGTTTGAGAGTTGGAACTTCTTCGGGCAGGGGCCATTGTGCCGCACGAGGCGCCCTGTCCACCGTTCGGTGGACATAAGGAAGTACGCACGGTCGTCCCGGATCGCTCGGTTCCGGTCGATGCTCGGAGCCATGACAGCACAGGGACACGAACTCGCGGTGGACGTCCGCGGGCTGCGCAAGCGGTACGGCGACGTGACCGCGGTGGACGGCATCGACCTGGGCATCCGGCGGGGCGAGGTGTTCGGCCTGCTCGGACCCAACGGAGCGGGCAAGAGCACGACGGTGGAGATCCTCCAGGGCAACCGGAGCCGGGACGCCGGCGACGTGTCGGTGCTGGGCGCGGACCCGGCGACGGGCACGCGCGCGTGGCGGTCCCGGGTGGGCATCGTCTGGCAGGACGAATCGGCACCCGCCGAGTTGACGGTCCGCGAGACGGTACGGCACTTCGCGCACTACTACCCGAGGCCGCGCGACCCGGAGCTGGTGATCGGCCTGGTGGGCCTCGAGGCCAAGGCCGACAGCCGGATCAAGGCCCTCTCGGGCGGCCAGCGCCGCCGCCTGGACGTGGCGCTGGGCGTGATCGGCGACCCGGAGCTCCTGCTGCTCGACGAGCCGACGACCGGTTTCGACCCGGCGGCCCGGCGGCAGTTCTGGGACCTGATCCGGCTGCTCGCGGACGAGGGCACGACGATCCTGCTCACCACCCACTACCTGGAGGAGGCCGAGGCGCTCGCGAACCGGCTGGCGATCGTCGCCGGGGGCCGGGTGGTCGCCGAGGGCGAGCCGCAGGCGCTGCGGGACCGCTTCGGCACCGGTGCCACCGTCGAGTGGACCGAGCCCGACGGCACCGCGCGCGCGGAGCACACCGAGACCCCGACCAGGAAGGTCGCCGAGCTGATGCGCCGCTTCGACGGCGAGATACCCGGGCTGCGGGTGAGCCGCCCCACCCTGGAGGACGTCTACCTCCGCCTGACCGGACAGGAGAGCGCGCGATGACCACGACCACCACGGTGTCCGTACGGGCCCGCGGCGACGCCCGCCTGCCGGGCGCCTGGGCCCTGGGCGTGCGCCGGGGCGCCCTGGAGATCAGGCAGTTCTTCCGCCAGCGCGACCAGGTGGTCTTCACCTTCGCCTTCCCGGTCGTCTTCCTCTTCCTGTTCGCCTCGATCTTCCACGACGACGTCCGGGGCAGCGGCGTCACGGCGTCCCAGCTCTACGTGCCCGCCATGATGGCCTCCGGGATCATGTCCACCAGCTTCCAGTCGCTGGGCATCTCGATCGCGGTCGAACGCGACGAGAAGGTGCTGCGCCGGCTGCGCGGGACGCCGATGCCGCCGTCGGCGTACTTCCTGGGCAAGATCTGGCTGGTTCTCTTCACGGGCGTGCTGGAGACCGCGATCCTCCTCGCCGTCGGCACGACGCTCTACGACGTCTCGCTCCCGTCGGACGCCGGGCGCTGGCTGGACTTCGCGTGGATCTTCGTGCTGGGCCTGACCGGGTGCGCGCTGCTCGGCATCGCGATCAGCTCGGTGCCGAAGTCGGCGAAGAGCGCCAGCTCCGTGGTCGTACTCCCCTTCCTGGTCCTGCAGTTCATCTCCGGCGTGTACATCTCGGTCGACACGATCCCCGGCTGGATGCTGGACATCGGTGCCCTGTTCCCGCTGAAGTGGCTGTGCCAGGGGCTGCGCGGGGTGTTCCTGCCCGACTCGGCGAAGGTCCTGGAGCAGGCGGGCGACTGGGAGTTCGGGCGGATCGCCCTGGTGCTGGCCGCCTGGTGCGCCGGAGGATTGGTGCTGTGTCTGCTGACCTTCCGGTGGAAGAACCGGCGCGACGGATGACCGGCCGGGGCACGGCGCGCGGCGCCCACGCCTGGGACCGCACGATCCGGCTGTGGGACGTGTACTTCGCGGTCGCGTGGGCGGCGACCCTGGCCTTCGTGCTCGGCGCGGAGTTCCCGGGGTGGCCGGTCCGGCTCGTCGCGGCGCTGCTGCTGGTGCCGTTGGTGCCCTGGTACCTGATGGTCGGGCGGGCGCTGATCCAGCTGGAGCAGCCGGCCGAGCGACTGACGACGCCTTACCTGGCCGGCGCGATGGTGCTGTTCCTGCCGTCGGCGGTGCTGGTCGGCGAGACCCGGCTGATGGCGTTCGCGCTGATCCCCCAGTGCTTCATGACCCTGCGCCGGCGCAGGGCGCTGATCGCCGTCACCGTGATCAACCTGGCGCCGGTGGCGGGCTGGGCGCTGCTGTGGCGGCCGGACGCGGCGGCCCTGTTCGGCAACCTCCTCTTCTCCACGGTGACGTTGGTGTTCTCCGTCGTGATCGGCAGCTGGATCATCCGGATCATCGAGCAGAGCGAGGAACGGGCCGAGTTGATCGCGGAGCTGGACGCCAGCCGGCACGAGGTCTCCCGGCTCTCGGCGGCGCATGGCGCCCTCGCGGAGCGGGAGCGGATGGCACGCGAGATACACGACACCCTCGCCCAGGGGTTCACCAGCCTGCTGATGCTGGTCCAGGCGGTCGAGGCGGAACTGGACCACGACCTGCCGCAGGCCCGCCGCCACCTGAACCTGATGGACGAGACGGCCCGGCAGAACCTCGCCGAGGCCCGTGCGCTCGTCGCCGGCGGCACACCCGCCGACCTGGACGGCGCCTCGCTGCCGGACGCACTGCGCCGGCTGGTGGACCGGCACGGGGCGGCGGGCCTGGACGTGACCGGCCCGGTACGGCCGCTGCCCGCCGGCGCCGAGGTGGTCGCGCTCCGCTCCTGCCAGGAGGCCCTGACCAACGCCCGTAAGCACGCGGGCAGTCCGGTCTCGGTCGGCATCCGGCTCTGCTACGACGCCGACAGCCTCACCGTGGCCGTCCACGACGACGGCCGCGGCTTCGACCCGGCGGCCGTGTGCTCCGGCTACGGACTGGCGGGGCTGCGGGCCCGGGCGGCCGAGGCGGGCGGGACGGCGACCGTGCGGAGCGCGCCGGGGGCCGGTACGACGGTGACGGTACGACTGCCCGTGGGAGGTGGTCCGCGGTGATCCGGATCGTGCTCGCCGACGACCATCCCGTCGTCCGCGAGGGGCTGCGCGCGATGCTCAGCGCCGAGCCGGACCTGGAGGTGGTGGCCGACGCGTCCGACGGGCCGCGGGCGGAGGCGCTGGCGGCGGAACTCCGCCCCGACATCGTGCTGATGGATCTGCGCATGCCGGGCGGCGGTGGCGTCGACTCGATCGTGCGCATGGCCGAGGCTGGACTGCCGTGCCGGGTGGTCGTGCTGACGACCTACGAGAACGACCGGGACATTCTCCGGGCGGTCGAGGCAGGCGCGGCGGGCTACCTGCTGAAGGACCTGCCCCGGGGCGAACTGGCCGACGCGGTACGGGCCGCTGCCCGGGGCGAGACCGTACTGGCCCCGTCGGTGGCGGCGAGGCTCGTGGACCAGCTCCGGGTCCGGCCGCAGCGACCGAGGTTGTCGGAGCGTGAGGTGGCGGTACTGCGCCTGGTCGCCGACGGCTGCACGAACGCGGAGATCGGCCGACGGCTCTTCATCGGCGAGTCGACGGTGAAGACCCACCTGCTGCGGGCCTTCGCCAAGCTGGGCGTGGACGACCGCACGGCTGCGGTCACGGGCGCGATGCGGCTGGGCCTGCTGGACTGACCTTCTGCCCACCCACCCACCCGACTCGGCCAGTTGAGAAAAGCCCCCACATCTCCCCACAACCACCGGCCCCGTTCCCCCTCCCCCGCTTCCCGACCCGCTTCTTCGCGCGGTGCGCGCCCTCCGCTTCGCTGCTTGCCTCGCGGTTCGGTCCGTTGCGCGGGCGGCCGAGGCGGGTGATGGATGGGCGGGGAGGTCGGGGTCGAAGGGGCGGAGTCCCTGGGGATGGGACGGGTAGGGGCGGCGGGGGCGATGTACGTCCCCGCCGCCCCGGTCCACCGGTCAGCCCAGGCGGGATTCCAGTTCCGCCACGATCTCGTTCACGCCCACCGCCGACTGCTCGCCGGACTCCATGTCCTTGAGCTGGACGACGCCCTCGGCGAGGTCCCGTTCGCCGGCGACGATCGTGTAGCGGGCGCCGCTGCGGTTGGCGTTCTTCATGGCGCCCTTGAGTCCCTTGGCGCCGTAGGAGAAGTCCGCCGCGATGCCCACCCGGCGCAGCTCCGTGACCTTCGCGAAGAGCACGCGACGCGCCTCCTCGCCGAGCGGTACCGCGAAGACGCTGGTGGCGGACGGGATGTCGAGTTCCACACCCTCGGCCTCCAGCGCCAGCACCGTGCGGTCGACGCCCAGGGCCCAGCCGACGGACGGCAGCGCGGGGCCGCCGATCATCTCGGACAGGCCGTCGTAGCGGCCGCCGCCGCCCACCGCGGACTGGGAGCCCAGACCGTCGTGGACGAACTCGAAGGTGGTGCGGGTGTAGTAGTCCAGGCCGCGGACCAGCTTCGGGTCGTCCTCGAAGGCGACGCCCGCCGCCGTGATCAGCTCGCGGACCTCCTCGTGGTACGCCTTGCAGGCGTCGCACAGGTAGTCACGGAGGAGAGGCGCGTCGCCCAGCTGCTTCTGGACCGACTCCCGCTTGTCGTCCAGCACGCGGAGGGGGTTGATCTCGGCCCGGCGCAGGGTGTCCTCGTCGAGGTCCAGGCCGCGCAGGAAGTCCTGGAGGGCCGCGCGGTAGACCGGGCGGCACTCCTTGTCGCCCAGGCTGTTCAGCAGGATGCGGAAATCGCGCAGCCCCAGCGAGCGGTACGCCTGGTCGGCCAGGATGATCAGCTCGGCGTCCAGCGCGGGGTCCTCGGCACCGATCGCCTCGGCACCGACCTGGGAGAAGTGGCGGTAACGGCCCTTCTGCGGGCGCTCGTAGCGGTAGTACGAGCCGGAGTACCAGAGCTTGACGGGGAGGTTGCCGGTCTTGTGGAGGTTGGCCTCCAGGGCGGCGCGCAGCACGGAGGCCGTGCCCTCGGGGCGCAGCGCCAGCTTGTCGCCGCCCTTCGTCTCGAACGCGTACATCTCCTTCGTGACGATGTCGGTGGACTCACCGACACCACGCGCGAAGAGCTCGACGTTCTCGAAGCCCGGGGTCTCGATGTAGCCGTAGCCGGAGTTGCGCAGCGGCGCGGCGATCGCCTCGCGGACGGCGAGGTACTTGGCGGAGTCCGGCGGGATCAGGTCGTAGGTGCCCTTGGGGGCCTGGAAGGTGCTCACGGAAGGTCTCTCGTCACATTCCTCGTCGGGGAGCGTCCTGCGCTCCCTGGCCGGCGGCCACCTGCCGCAAATAGGCGTTGGTGGCGCGCTCCTGGCCGATGGTCGTCTGGGGGCCGTGGCCGGACAGCACCACGGTGGAGTCCTCGAGCGGCAGGCACACGCGGGCCAGCGAGGCCAGCATGTCGTCCATGGAGCCGCCCGGCAGGTCCGTGCGTCCGATGGAGCCGGCGAAGAGCAGATCGCCCGAGAAGAAGACCGACGGGATGTCGGCCGTCTCCGGCATCTGGAAGGTCACCGACCCCCTGGTATGGCCCGGCGCGTGCGCGACGGAGAGTTCGAGTCCGGCCAGCTCCAGCTTCGCGCCGTCGGTCAGTTCGAAGACGTCGTCCGGCTCTCCCACCGTCAGCTCGCCCATCAGCGGCATGCCGATGGACCGGCCGAGCGCCTTCTCGGGGTCGCTCATCATGTACCGGTCCTCGGGGTGGATCCAGGCCGGTACGTCGTGCGCTCCGCAGACGGGGACGACCGAGGCCACGTGGTCGATGTGGCCGTGGGTGAGGACGACGGCGACGGGCTTGAGCCGATGCTTCTTCAGTGCTTCCTCGACGCCTTCGGCGGCCTGGTGGCCGGGGTCGATGATCACGCACTCCGCACCGGCGGCGGGGGCGACGAGATAACAGTTCGTCCCCCAGGCCCCGGCGGGGAACCCGGCAATGAGCACGATCGTCCTTCGTTGTGTCGGTTCGGGTGGCTGCAAGCTGTGGTCCAGAGCCTACCGGCGCTGCCGTTTCCTCAGCGAACCCATATACGGTACGGGGCTACACGCAGCAGTCGGCTCACACAGCGCACAGGACGCACGCGTACCGGTCGACACACGACACGCATGAGGAGAGAACCCGGTGGTCAGCCAGGAGCAGCGGCGGCGTCAGCTCGCCCGGGAGAAGTTCTTGCGGCAGCAGCAGCGGCGTACCAGCGCACGACGCAAGACGCGCATGCGCAACTCGGTGATCGCGTCGGTGCTCGGCGTGGTCGTGATCGTGGGTGTCACGCTGTACACGACCGGCGCGCTGAAGGGCAACGACGACAAGGCGAACGCCAGCTCGGAGACGACTCCCAGCGCCTCCGCCTCGCCCAGCAAGGCACCCGACCCGTGTGAGAAGGCCGCGGCCGGCTCGGTGAAGAAGCTGAGCTGGAAGAAGGAGCCGGCGATGACGATCGACACGTCGGCGAAGTACACGATGACGCTGTCGACGACCTGCGGCGACATCGGCATCGCGCTGAAGACGTCGGCGGCCCCGCACACGGTCAACTCGTTCGACTTCCTCGCGTCGAAGGGCTACTTCGACCACACCAAGTGCCACCGGCTCACCACCAACGGCATCTACGTGCTGCAGTGCGGCGACCCGACGGGTACCGGAAGCGGCGGTCCCGGGTACACGATCCCTGACGAGAACCTGAAGGACACGAGCCTGAAGGGCGGTGTCTATCCGGCGGGTACGGTCGCGATGGCCAACACGGGTCAGAAGCACACCGGTGGCAGCCAGTTCTTCCTGGTCTACCAGGACAGCCAGTTGCCGGCCAGCTACACCCCGTTCGGCACGGTAGACGCCGCCGGCCTGAAGATCCTCAAGAAGATCGCCGCCGCGGGTGAGAACACGGGACAGGGTGACGGAGCCCCGAACGCGACGGTCGTGATCAACAAGGCCACGGTCACGAAATCCTGACCACGAACTGCGAAATTTCGGTCGCGCGGGATGCGGACAGGCAACCCGCCGGTCGCCTATGTTGGCCGTGACGAAACTGTGGACGATGCCCGGGGGCGCTGAGGCCCCTCGCGGGCATCATGTGGAGGAGGCGCTGTGAGCAGCGACCCGTGGGGCCGCGTCGACGAGACGGGGACCGTGTACGTGCGTACGGCCGACGGCGAGCAGGTCGTCGGGTCCTGGCAGGCCGGCTCCCCCGAGGAGGCGTTGGCCTACTTCGAGCGCAAGTACGAGGGCCTGGTTGTCGAGATCGGCCTCCTCGAAAAGCGAGTACAGACCACCGACCTGTCCGCGAAGGACGCCCAGGTCGCCATCGACCACCTGCGCGAGCAGGTGGAGGCACACCACGCGGTCGGTGACCTGGAGGCACTGCGCACCCGGCTGGGCGAGCTGGTGAAGACCGTCGACTCGCGCCGCGAGGAGCGCCGGGCGCAGCGTGCCAAGCAGTCCGACGAGGCCCGTCAGGCCAAGGAGGACCTGGTCGTCGAGGCGGAGCAGCTGGCGCAGTCCGACCAGTGGCGGGCGGCCGGTGAGCGGCTGCGGTCCCTGGTGGACACCTGGAAGGGCCTGCCGCGTCTCGACCGCAAGTCGGACGACGAGCTGTGGCACCGCTTCTCGCACGCCCGGTCGGCGTTCTCCAAGCGCCGCAAGGCGCACTTCGCGCAGCTCGACGCCCAGCGCGAGGACGCCCGCAAGGCCAAGGAGAAGCTGGTCGCCGAGGCGGAGGCGCTGTCCGACTCGACGGACTGGGGTCCGACGGCCGCGCGCTACCGCGAGCTGATGGCCGAGTGGAAGGCCGCCGGCCGCGCCCAGCGCGAGCACGAGGACGACCTGTGGAACCGCTTCCGCGGCGCCCAGGACGTGTTCTTCGCGGCGCGCGGATCCGCCTTCGCGGAGCGGGACGCGGAGCAGACGGAGAACCTGAAGCTGAAGGAGGAGCTGGCCGCCGAGGCCGAGAAGCTCCTGCCGATCACGGACCTGAAGTCCGCGCGGTCCGCCTTCCGCTCGATCAACGAGCGGTGGGAGGCCATCGGCCACGTGCCGCGCGACGCGCGTCCGAAGGTCGAGGGCCGGATGCACACGGTCGACCGGGCCATCCAGGAGGCCGAGGAGGCCGAGTGGCGCCGGACCAACCCGGAGGCACGCGCGCGTGCCGCCGGCCTGACCGGCCAGCTGCAGGCCGCCGTGGACAAGCTGCGGACGCAGATCGAGCAGGCCCGCGCCCAGGGCAACACGTCGAAGGCGGAGAAGCTGGAGCGTGAGCTGGAGGGCCGCCAGGCGCTCCTGGACCAGGCTCTGAAGGGCCTCCAGGAGTTCGGCGGCTGACCTGCGGCCCACTCAGAGGGCGGTTCTACGAGGGGCCCCGTACACGGCGTACGGGGCCCCTCGTCGTATCTCTGTCCGCCGCTACGACCGGCTCCGCGCCGAGGTGACCCGGTAGACGTCGTACACGCCCTCCACGCCCCGTACGGCCTTCAGGACGTGGCCCAGGTGCTTGGGGTCGCCCATCTCGAAGGTGAAGCGGGAGGTGGCCACCCGGTCGCGGGAGGTCTGGACGGCCGCGGACAGGATGTTGACGTGCTGGTCCGACAGGACGCGGGTGACGTCGGACAGGAGCCGGGACCGGTCCAGGGCCTCGACCTGGATGGCGACCAGGAAGACCGAGGACTGGGTGGGCGCCCACTCGACGTCGAGGATGCGCTCCGGCTCGCGGGACAGTGACTCGACGTTGACGCAGTCGCTGCGGTGCACCGAGACCCCGCTGCCGCGCGTGACGAAGCCGATGATCGGGTCGCCGGGCACGGGGGTGCAGCAGCGGGCCAGCTTGACCCAGACGTCGTCGACGCCCTTCACGACCACCCCGGGGTCCTGGCTGCTGCGCCGCTTGCTGCGGCGGCCGCGGGTCGGCGGGACCGACTCGTCGATCTCCTCGGTGGCCGCCTCCTCGCCGCCGAGCGCCTGCACCAGCTTCTGCACGACGTTCTGCGCGGCCACATGGCCCTCGCCGATCGCCGCGTACAGCGAGGAGATGTCCGGGTAGCGCATCTCGTGCGCCAGCGTGACCAGCGAGTCGCCGGTGAGGATGCGCTGGATCGGCAGGTTCTGCTTGCGCATCGCGCGGACGATGGCGTCCTTGCCCTGCTCGATCGCCTCGTCCCGGCGCTCCTTGGAGAACCAGCCGCGGATCTTGTTGCGGGCGCGCGGGGACTTGACGAAGCCGAGCCAGTCGCGGGACGGTCCGGCGCCGGTCGCCTTGGAGGTGAACACCTCGACCAGGTCGCCGTTGTCCAGCGTCGATTCGAGGGGGACGAGACGGCCGTTGACCCTGGCCCCTATCGTCCGGTGGCCGACCTCGGTGTGGACCGCGTACGCGAAGTCCACCGGGGTGGCGCCGGCCGGGAGCGCTATGACGTCGCCCTTGGGCGTGAAGACGAAGACCTCGTTGCGGGACAGGTCGAAGCGCAGGGACTCCAGGAACTCGCTGGGGTCCTCGGTCTCCTTCTGCCAGTCCAGCAACTGCCGCAGCCACGCCATGTCGTTGAGGTGGTCGTCCTTGCCCTTGCCGGACGACTTCGGCACGTCGGTGCGGACCTTGGACGCGCCGGCGACGGCCTCCTGCTTGTACTTCCAGTGCGCGGCGATGCCGTACTCGGCGCGGCGGTGCATGTCGAACGTCCGGATCTGGAGTTCGACGGGCTTGCCGTTGGGGCCGATGACCGTCGTGTGCAGCGACTGGTACATGTTGAACTTGGGCATCGCGATGTAGTCCTTGAAGCGCCCCGGAACCGGGTTCCAGCGCGCGTGGACGGTACCCAGGGCCGCGTAGCAGTCGCGGACGGTGTCCACCAGGACGCGGATGCCCACCAGGTCGTAGATCTCCGCGAAGTCCCGGCCGCGGACGATCATCTTCTGGTAGACGCTGTAGTAGTGCTTCGGCCGGCCGGTGACGGTCGCCTTGATGCGGGCGGCGCGCAGGTCGGCCTGGACCTCGTCGGTCACTATGGCGAGGTACTCGTCCCGCTTCGGCGCCCGCTCGGCGACCAGCCGGACGATCTCGTCGTACATCTTGGGGTAGAGGATCGCGAACGCGAGGTCCTCCAGCTCCCACTTGATGGTGTTCATGCCCAGCCGGTGGGCGAGCGGCGCGTAGATCTCCAGGGTCTCGCGCGCCTTCTTCTCCTGCTTCTCGCGCTTGAGGTAGCGCATGGTGCGCATGTTGTGCAGGCGGTCGGCGAGCTTGATGACCAGGACGCGCGGGTCCTTGGCCATGGCGACGACCATCTTGCGCACGGTCTCGGCCTGCGCGGCCTCGCCGAACTTGACCTTGTCCAGCTTGGTCACGCCGTCGACGAGCAGCGCGACGACGTCGCCGAAGTCGCGGCGCAGGTCCTCCAGGCCGTACTCGGTGTCCTCGACGGTGTCGTGCAGCAGGCCCGCCATCAGGGTCGCCGGGTCCATGCCCAGCTCGGCGAGGATGGTGGTCACCGCGAGCGGGTGCGTGATGTACGGGTCACCGCTCTTGCGCTTCTGGCCGCGGTGCCAGCGCTCGGCGACCTGGTAGGCGCGTTCGATCTGGCGGAGTGTGGCGTTCTCGATCTTGGGGTCGTTGCTGCGGACTATGCGCAGCAGCGGTTCCAGGACCGGGTTGTACGGGTTCGCGCGCTGCACGCCCAGGCGGGCGAGGCGGGCCCGGACGCGGTTGGAGGAGCCGGAGCGTGCGGGCTGGCCGCTGTTGGGGCGGGTCGCGGGGCGTTCGGGCGGGGCCGGCTTGGGGCGCGAGGTCTCGGCCGACTTCTCGACCGGCGAGGACTGGGCGTGCTCGACCGGCCCACGGGTGTCGTTCTTCGTCTGCGACACGTTCGGCGCGGGCTTGGCCGCGGGCGCCGAGGCGGGCTCGGGCTTGGCGGCTGTCAGTGGCTGGGCCTCGTCTGGCAAGAGGGCTCCTCGTGCGCGATCCGGGTCCCCCGGTCAGGCTCCGGAGTGCCCATGGTAGCGATCCTGGGCCGTGTCATCGCCTGCAGGCCGGACAGAGGACCGTATACGGGAGAAACACCGGAGGCTGCCGTGGGATTCCACGGGGGTGTCCTGCGGGTTGCCCCGGGCCCCGCGGAACGCGAACGGCCGCCCCCGAGGGGACGGCCGTTCCGTCGGTCGTACGACGCTCAGACCTGGAGAAGAGCCTCCAGCGGCGCTCCCCGCAGGGCCGGCTCCAGGCGACCGCGGCCGCCCAGGAAGCCCAGCTCCATCAGGACCGCGACGCCCGCGACCTCGGCGCCGGCGCGGTGGATCAGCCGGATCGCGGCCTCGGCGGTGCCGCCGGTGGCGAGCACGTCGTCGACGATCAGGATCCGGTCGTCCGCTCCGAGGTCCTCGGCGTGCACCTCGATCTCGGCCGAGCCGTACTCCAGCTCGTAGGCCTGGCGGAGGGTGGCTCCGGGGAGCTTGCCCGCCTTGCGGACCGGGATGAAGCCGAGACCGGCGCGGACGGCGACCGGGGCGCCCAGGATGAAGCCCCGGGCCTCCAGACCGACGACCTTGGTGGCGCCGGTGCGCTCGGCGATCTCCGCGAGGGCGTCGGTGAGCGCGGTGAACGCGGCGGGGTCCGCCAGGAGCGGGGTGATGTCCTTGAACATCACGCCCTGCTCCGGGTAGTCCTCGACGTCCCGGATACGGCTGAGCAGCAGCTCCTTGATGTCGGTCACCGGCGCTTCCCCGACGGGCGGCCGCGGCCGCCCCGGTTGCGGGACGCGGGCTGGTTGCGCGGGCCGACGACGGCCGGAGCGGCGTCCTCGGGTCCCTCGTCGGAGCCGCCCACCCGGGCGCCGGCCATCTCCTCCTCGGCCGCGGCCTGGGCGCGCTTGGCGAGGACGCGCTTCTTCAGGGCCTTCATCTGCGGCTCGGCCTCCTTGAGGTCGGCGACGAGCGGCGTGGCGATGAAGATCGACGAGTAGGCACCGGCGGCGAGACCGACGAACAGCGACAGCGAGATGTCGTTCAGCGTGCCCGCGCCGAGGAAGCCGCCGCCGATGAACAGCAGGCCCGCGACCGGCAGCAGCGCGACGACCGTGGTGTTGATCGAACGGACCAGGGTGCCGTTGATCGAGTGGTTGGCGATGTCGCTGTAGGTGAAGCGGGTCTGCTTGGTGATGTCCTTCGTCTGCTCCTTGAGGCTGTCGAAGACGACGACCGTGTCGTAGAGCGAGTAACCGAGGATCGTCAGCAGACCGATGACCGTACCGGGCGTGACCTCGAAGCCGACCAGGGCGTAGATACCGGTCGTGATGGTGATGTCGTGGATCAGCGCGACCAGGGCCGCGAGCGCCATCCGCCACTCGAAGGCGATCGCCAGGTAGACCACCACGAGGACCATGAAGATGCCGAGGCCCTCCCAGGCCTTGTTGGCGATCTCGTCACCCCAGCTGGGGCCGACCAGGTCGGAGTTGATGGACTCGGGGTCCACCTTCATGTCCGTGGCCAGCTTGGCCTTGGTCGCGTCCGACTTCTCGGTGTCCATGCCGGCGATCTGGATGCGCAGACCGCCCGTGCCGAGCTTCTGCACGACCGCGTCGTGGCCGGAGGCCTCCTTCGCGTAGGTCTCCGCCTGGGACACCGAGACGCTGGTCTTGGAGGTGGTGAAGACGGCGCCGCCCTGGAAGTCGATGCCCATGTTCAGGCCGCGCACCGCCAGGCCGACGATGGCCGTGATGGTGATCAGGATGGAGATGCCGTACCAGATCTTGCGCTTGCCGACGAAGTCGTAGCTGATCTCGCCGCGGTGCAGTCGGGCGCCGAGGTTGCCGAGTTTCGACATCGCTCACGCTTCCTTCGGGTCGACAGGGCCGGCGACGGGGCCGGCGGGACGGCGGGTGCGGCGCAGCGGGGCCTTGGCGCCCAGGCCCTTCGGGTCGAGCCCGGACCACTTGTGGCCGCTCGCGAAGAACTTACGCCGGGCGACGATCGTCATCAGCGGCTTGGTGAAGAAGAAGACGACGACCACGTCGAGCACGGTGGTCAGACCGAGGGTGAACGCGAAGCCCTGGACCTTGCCGACGGTCACGATGAACAGCACGGCGGCGGCCAGGAACGACACGAAGTCGGAGACCAGGATGGTGCGCCGGGCGCGCGGCCAGGCCCGCTCGACGGCGGGGCGCAGGGTGCGGCCCTCGCGGATCTCGTCCCGGATGCGTTCGAAGAACACGATGAACGAGTCCGCCGTGATGCCGATCGCGACGATCGCACCGCAGACCGCGGGCAGGTTCAGCGCGAAGTGGATCGTCGGGCCGAGCAGCGACATGATCGTGTAGGTCAGGATCGCGGACACCAGCAGCGAGGGGATCGCGATCAGCGACAGGCCGCGGTAGAAGGCCACCAGGTAGATGATGACCAGGGCGAGGCCGATGGCACCGGCCAGCAGACCGGCGTGCAGCTGCTGACCGCCGAGGGCGGCGGTGACCGTGGTGACGCTCTCCGTCCTGAAGGAGAGCGGGAGCGCGCCGTACGACAGCACGTTGGCGAGGCTCTGGGCCTCTTGCTGGGTGAAGCTGCCGGAGATCTCCGCCGAGCCGCCGGTGATGGACTGGCTCACGGTCGGGCTGGAGACGACCTCGCCGTCGAGGACGATGCCGAACTCGTTCGTCGGCTGTGTGGTGTTCTTGGCGAGCTCGCCGGTGACGTCCGCGAACTTCTTGGATCCGCTGCCGGTGAAGGTCATCTGGACCTGCCAGCCTGCGGCGCCCTGCGTGTCGAAGACGGCCTGGGCCTTCTTGACATCGGTGCCGTCGACGCGGGCCGGGCCGAGCACGTACTTGAACCAGGCGCCGCCGATCTTGCCGCAGGCCACGGTGGTGTCGGTCGGCTTGGCGCTCTTGCCGGCGGTGGCACGCTGCGCGGCCTTGGTGCAGTCCAGCGCGGTGTACTCGGCCTCCAGCTTGGACGCCGCGGCGGAGGCGCTGGCGGAGGCACTCGCGTCGGCCGAGGAGGTGGCGGAGGGGCTCGCCGACGAGGAGGCGGACGCCGAGGACGACGGCGTGGAGCCGGCCTTGAGGCCGTCGGTGACCGCGCGGCCCTGCGAGGTGGCCGAGGAGGACGGCGAGGCGGACGACCCGGTCGCCGTCTGGGACCCCGACGCACTGCTCGACGGGGAGGCGCTCGGGGAGGCGGTGGAGCTGCCGCTGGCGGACGCGCTCGGGGAGGCGCTCGACGCCGCGGCGCCGCTGGCCTCCTGGGCCAGGACCGGGCGGAAGTACAGCTTCGCGGTGGTGCCGACCTGCTGGCGGGCCTCTGCGGAGTTCGTGCCCTTGGGGATGTTGACGATGATGTTGCTGGTGCCCTGGGTCTGGACCTCCGCTTCGGACACGCCCAGACCGTTGACACGGCGGTTCATGATCTCAACCGCGGTGTTCATGTTGGTCTTGTTGATCGCGTTGGGCTGGCCCGGCTCGTTCCTCGCCTGCAGCGTGATGCTCGTACCACCGGCCAGGTCGATACCGAGACGCGGAGTGGTGTTTCCGGAGGCGAACATTCCGCCGGTGAGCGCCACGATGGCGATCAGGATGAGGGCCAGCGAGCGCCCTGGCTTGCTCTGGGCGCTCGCGCTCCGGCCCCTCTTAGGTGCTGCCACCTTCTCGTACTCCCTCTCGGGCCGCCGCGCGCCTGGTCGGTGCGGTCGGCCATGACATGGTGTCGGGATCCCGTGCGGGAAACAGACGTACCCGGGGTGCGAGGTGCGCGTGGGATGTACGCACCGCTCCCCGGGACACGGCTACTTCGCGTCGGAGTCGCCGTCGGTCTTCTTCGGCTCTTCGTCAGCCTTCGCCTCGGCGGTCGCGGACTCGGCCGGCCCGTCGGTCTTGTTCTCCGCATCCGCGGCCTCGTCCTCGGCGGCGTCCTTCTTCCCGAGGTCGACGGCCTTGTCGTCGGAGGCGGCGGCAGCGTCGGCAGGCGCGTCGTCGGTCTCGGTGAGGGAGGAGGCGTCGTCCGGGACGACGTCGGCGTCGGACTTCAGGTCGTGCTCGATGCCGTGCACGATGCGGTTGTACTCGTCGTCCGTGAGGATGGCGCCGATCGCGTTCTTGGCGAAGAGGAGCTCGACGCCCGGACCGGCGTCGAGGAGGACCGTGTCCTCGTTGACTTCCTTGACCGTCGCGTACATGCCCCCGATGGTGCGGACCCCGTTGCCGGGCTGGATCTCGTTCCGCATCTGCGTGGCCTGCTGCTGGCGCTTCCGGGTGGAACGCGTCATCAGGAACATGGCCGCGATGAGGACGATGAACACGAGAAGAGGCAAGCTATTCACGGGACGGAATTTCCTTCGCGCAGCCGCGGCGGTGAGCGGCCTGGATGATGGGGGTGTGGTCGGCGCCGCCCGCAAAGGCGGCATCGGCGGAGTCTAAGCGAGTCCGCGCGCATGGAACAACGCTCAGCATGGCACCTGGGTTCCTGGGCCCGCCAATGCCCCGCCGTCACGAAGCGATCACGTCTGCGGCGGGAGTGTGGTCGGCGGGCGGCGGGCCGTCCGCGCAGCGCGGGCCGCGAGTCCGGGGCCGGGACCGGGATACGGCGGGCACGGGGGCGTTCCCATCGGCAACGGTTCCGGGAACCGGAGGGGCGCGGCGCCGGGCATCGGACGCGCGAGGGCTCGGGCACCGGGTTTCCGGGCCGGGACCGGTTTTCCGCAGACCGTCCGCAGACCCGAAGCCCGCATGCCCGCATGCCCGCAGCCCGCGAGCCCGCAGCCCGCATGTCCGCAGCCCGCATGTCCGCGGGCCCGCAGCCCGGATGTCCGCGGGCCCGGATGTGCGCGGGCCCGCAGCCCGGGCACCGTCGTGTCGGTGTCAGGTGCCGAACAGGTCCTGCTGGCCGGTTGCGCCCGCCGTGCCGCGCGGGGCGGTCAGGCCGAGGTGGGCCCAGGCGGCGGGGGTGGCGACCCGCCCGCGTGGGGTGCGGGCCAGCAGGC
This sequence comes from Streptomyces sp. NPDC013157, assembly GCF_042899865.1. NCBI lineage: Bacteria > Bacillati > Actinomycetota > Actinomycetes > Kitasatosporales > Streptomycetaceae > Streptomyces > Streptomyces sp. NPDC013157. Next base: position 161,934 of record NZ_JBIBAK010000022.1, read on the forward strand.
CCTCGCGGACCAGGAAGGGTTCGGCGACCTCCTCGACCGTCTCCCGCTCCTCCCCCACCGCGACGGCGAGGGTGGACAGGCCGACCGGGCCGCCGCCGAACAGCTTGAGCAGGGCTTCCAGGACGGCGCGGTCCAGCCGGTCCAGGCCGCGCTCGTCCACCTCGTAGACGGCGAGCGCCGCGTGCGCGATCTCACGGGTGATCAGGCCGTCCGCCTTGACCTGCGCGTAGTCGCGGACCCGGCGCAGCAGCCGGTTGGCGATACGGGGCGTGCCGCGCGAGCGGCCGGCGATCTCGGCGGCGCCGGCCGGCTCGATCTCGACGTCCAGCAGGTTGGCCGAGCGGTGCACCACCCGCTCCAGCTCGCGCGGCTCGTAGAACTCCATGTGGGCGGTGAAGCCGAACCGGTCGCGCAGCGGAGGCGGCAGCAGGCCCGCCCGGGTGGTGGCGCCGACCAGTGTGAACGGGGGCAGCTCCAGGGGGATGGCGGTGGCGCCCGGCCCCTTGCCGACGATGACGTCGACGCGGAAGTCCTCCATCGCCATGTACAGCATCTCCTCGGCGGGCCGCGACATGCGGTGGATCTCGTCGAGGAAGAGGACCTCGCCCTCCTGGAGGGAGGAGAGGATCGCGGCCAGGTCGCCGGCGTGCTGGATGGCGGGGCCCGAGGTGATGCGGATCGGGGCGCCCATCTCGGCCGCGATGATCATGGAGAGCGTGGTCTTGCCCAGCCCGGGGGCGCCGGAGAGCAGCACGTGGTCGGCGGTGGCGCCACGCGCGCGTGCGGCGCGCAGCACCAGGTCGAGCTGTTCGCGGACCTTCTCCTGACCGATGAACTCGCCGAGGTCCTTGGGGCGCAGGGCGGCCTCGACGGCCTGGTCCTCACGGTCGGCGACGGCGCCCACCAGCCGCTCCGCGTCGGCGCCGGTGTCGGTCGTGTCGTCCCAGTTCATAAGTGATGTGCCTCAGCGGTGGTGGGGTCAGCGGGCGCGGTTGAGGGTCTGCAGGGCCGCCTTGAGCAGCTGGCCGACCTGGGGCGGGCCCCCGGCGGACTCGGCCTGCGGGGCGACGGCGGTGACGGCCTCGTCGGCCTCCCGGGTCGCGTAGCCCAGACCGATCAGGGCGGCGTGCAGCTGGTCGCGCCAGCCCTGGCTGACCGGCGCACCGATCGCAGGGGCGCCGATGGGCTCGCCGAGCCGGTCCTTCAGCTCCAGCAGCAGCTTCTGCGCGCCCTTCTTGCCGATGCCGGGGACGGCGATCAGAGCCTTCTCGTCACCCGTGGCGACTGCGCGGCGCAGCGCGTCCGGGCTGTGCACGGCGAGCATCGCCTGGGCGAGCCGGGGGCCGACGCCGCTCGCCGTCTGGAGCAGTTCGAAGACCTGGCGCTCGTCGTCGTCCACGAAGCCGTACAGGGTGAGCGAGTCCTCCCGGACGACCAGGGAGGTGGCGAGCTTGGCCGGCTGGCCCATGCGCAGCCCGGACAGGGTGTTGGGGGTGCACTGGACGGCGATGCCGATCCCGCCCACCTCGACCACCGCGGAGTCCGGGGCGAGGGCGGCGACCGGGCCGCTGACGAAGGCGATCATGCCGTACGGCCTTTCGTTGCGTTGGCTGCGTGCAGGGCGACGGCCTGCTGGAGTCGGTTCTGCGCGGGGGCGCGCCAGATGTGGCAGATGGCGAGCGCGAGGGCGTCGGCGGCGTCGGCGGGTTTCGGCGGGGCGCTGAGCCTGAGCAGCCGGGTGACCATGGCACCGACCTGGGCCTTGTCGGCGCGTCCGGAGCCGGTGACGGCGGCCTTGACCTCGCTGGGGGTGTGCAGGGCGACCGGGATGCCCCTGCGGGCGGCGCACAGCATGGCGACGGCGCTGGCCTGGGCGGTGCCCATCACGGTCCGTACGTTGTGCTGGCTGAACACCCGCTCCACGGCGACGAACTCGGGCCGGTACTCGTCGAGCCACTGCTCGATGCCCTGCTCGACGGCGACGAGGCGACGGCCGAGCTCGGCGTCCGCCGGTGTCCGTACGACCCCCACACCGACCATGGTGAGCGGCCGCCCGGCAACTCCCTCGACGACCCCGACACCACACCGGGTCAGCCCGGGGTCCACCCCCAGTACGCGCACCGCGCCCCCTCCCTTCGGTCTCGCCCAGCTATCGCTGGGAGGTGCCCCCAGTTCGTGCAGGCTAGCGGGTGCCACCGACAACGGCCGACATGGCGACGGGCCGACGGGTGTGTCCCGTCGGCCCGGTCGGTCGGCTCAGCCCGCGGCAGCGTTACGCGTCGACCTTCTCCATGACCTCGTCGCTGACGTCGAAGTTGGCGAAGACGTTCTGGACGTCGTCGCTGTCCTCCAGGGCGTCGATCAGCTTGAAGATCTTCTTGGCGCCCTCCTCGTCCAGCTCGACCTGCATGGTCGGGACGAAGTTGGCCTCGGCGGAGTCGTAGTCGATCCCGGCGTCCTGGAGGGCGGTGCGGACGGCGACCATGTCGGTGGCCTCGCTGAGCACCTCGAAGGACTCGCCCAGGTCGTTGACTTCCTCGGCGCCCGCGTCCAGGACGGCGCCGAGCACGTCGTCCTCCGTCAGCTCGCCCTTGGGGACGATCACGACGCCCTTGCGGTTGAAGAGGTACGACACCGAGCCCGGGTCCGCCATGTTGCCGCCGTTGCGGGTCATGGCGACGCGCACGTCGGAGGCGGCGCGGTTGCGGTTGTCGGTGAGGCACTCGATGAGCACCGCGACGCCGTTCGGGCCGTAGCCCTCGTACATGATCGTCTCGTAGTCGGCACCGCCGGCCTCGAGGCCACCGCCGCGCTTGATCGCGGAGTCGATGTTCTTGTTCGGGACCGACTGCTTCTTCGCCTTCTGGACGGCGTCGTAGAGCGTCGGGTTGCCTTCGAGGTCCACGCCGCCCATGCGGGCCGCGACCTCGATGTTCTTGATCAGCTTCGCGAAGAGCTTGCCGCGCTTGGCGTCGATCACGGCCTTCTTGTGCTTCGTCGTAGCCCATTTAGAGTGGCCGGACATCTGCCTGTCTCCTTCGCGTAACCCATCTCTGCAACGAACTCCAGAGATCCTACAAGGACTCCGGTGCCCGGTAGGCGCGCACCATGTCGACGAAGAGCGAGTGCACGCGGTGGTCGCCGGTCAGCTCCGGGTGGAACGACGTGGCGAGTACGTTGCCCTGGCGGACCGCGACGATGTGGCCCTCGTGCTCGGCGATCACCTCGGCCCCGGCGCCGACCGACTCGACCCAGGGGGCGCGGATGAACACACCCTCTACAGGATCGCCGTCGATCCCGCGGACGTCGACCGCCGCCTCGAACGACTCGTTCTGCCGCCCGAAGGCGTTGCGGCGCACGATCATGTCGATGCCGCCGATGGTCTCCTGGCCCGAGCGCGGGTCGAGGATCTTGTCGGCGAGCATGATCATGCCGGCGCAGGTGCCGTAGACGGGCATTCCGTCGCGCACGCGCGCGCGGAGGGGGTCCATCACGCCGAACAGGACGGCCAGCTTGGAGATGGTGGTGGACTCGCCGCCGGGGATGACGAGGCCGTCCACCTCGGCGAGTTCCTCGGGGCGCCTGACCGGCCTGGCCACGGCGTCGGCCGCGGCCAGGGCGATGAGGTGCTCCCGTACGTCGCCCTGGAGGGCCAGGACGCCTATGACAGGTGCGTCGGTCATGTGTGCGAAACCTTCTGGCCTTACCAGCCGCGGTTGGCGTAGCGCTCGGTCTCGGGGAGGGTGTCGCAGTTGATGCCGACCATGGCCTCGCCGAGGTTGCGGGACGCGTCCGCGATGATCTTCGGGTCGTCGTAGAAGGTGGTCGCCTTGACGATGGCGGCGGCGCGCTTGGCCGGGTCGCCGGACTTGAAGATGCCGGAGCCGACGAAGACGCCCTCGGCGCCGAGCTGACGCATCAGGGCCGCGTCGGCCGGGGTGGCGACGCCACCGGCGGAGAACAGCACGACCGGCAGCTTGCCGAGCTCGGCGACCTCCTTGACCAGCTCGTAGGGGGCGCGCAGCTCCTTGGCGGCGGCGTACAGCTCGTTGTTGTCGCAGCCGCGCAGCTTGGCGATCTCGCCCTTGATCTGGCGCAGGTGGCGGACGGCCTCGACGACGTTGCCGGTGCCGGCCTCGCCCTTGGAGCGGATCATGGCCGCGCCCTCGGCGATCCGGCGCAGGGCCTCACCGAGGTTGGTGGCGCCGCAGACGAAGGGGGTGGTGAAGGCCCACTTGTCGGAGTGGTTGACCTCGTCGGCCGGGGTGAGGACCTCGGACTCGTCGATGTAGTCGACGCCGAGCGACTGCAGGACCTGGGCCTCGACGAAGTGGCCGATCCGGGACTTGGCCATGACCGGGATCGACACGGCCTCGATGATGCCCTCGATCATGTCCGGGTCGGACATCCGGGCCACCCCGCCGTCCTTGCGGATGTCGGCCGGGACCCGCTCCAGGGCCATGACGGCGACGGCGCCCGCGTCCTCGGCGATCTTCGCCTGCTCCGGCGTGACGACGTCCATGATCACGCCGCCCTTGAGCTGTTCGGCCATGCCGCGCTTCACACGGGCGGTGCCGGTCTCGGGGGTCTGGTTCTCACTGGTGGACACGGGTGACCTCACTCGCTGAAAGAGGGTTTCTGCAAACACCGAGGAAACGCGAGTGGACCAGTCCACAGCAAGGGCCAATGGGAAGGCGGTGGATCGTTTTCCGGTCAGGCCGTGCGCTCGACCAGCGCGGCAGGCGGTTCGTCGTCCATCTCGAAGGCCAGCGGGAAGGCGGCGTGCCCGGCCAGCCGGAACCACCGGACCTTGCGGTGTTCACGCAGCCGGCGGGCCGCGCCGACGGCGTCGTTGTGGAAGCGGCGAGCCATCGGGACCCGGCGTACGGCCTCGGCCAGCTCGCTCGCGGCGGCGTCGCCGCCGGGGGCCTGACGGACCTCCTCGACCTGCTGCGGGTGCTCGAAGACGGCCCGCAGGGCCTGGCTCAACTCGCTCTCCGCGACCTCCCGCTGCTCCTCCTCGGCCTGCCTGGCCGCGTGCGCGGCCTCGTACAGCACGATCGAAGAGGCGGGATCCAGCACCCCCGAGGTCGCCAGCTCCTGGGCCACCGAGGCCCGCCGCAGCAACTGCGCGTCGAGGGCGGCCCGGGCGGCGTCGATCCGCGAGTGCAGCCGATCGAGGCGGCCTGCGGTCCAGCTCAGATAGAGGCCGATCACCACGAGGGCGGCGAGGATACAGAGGGTCCAGACGAGCGTTGCGGTCACGGGCGGAACGCTATAGGAAGCACCCACAGCAGTGCGCCCCCGAAGGGGCGCGGGGAACTGCGCGACCAGCCACGACGACGCCGCACCCGTGAGACGGCAGACGCCGCACCACGCATCGCGGCCCTCGCAGCGAAGCGCCTAGTCCCGCGCCAGCCCGAACCTCGCCCGCAGCCCCGACCGCTCGTCGGCCGCCACCGCCGCCGCGCCCGCCGTCACCGTCTCGTAGACGGACAGGATGTCCGCGCCCACGGTGGACCAGTCGAAGCGCCGTACGTGCACGCTGCCGCGGGCGCGCAGCCCGGCCCGGTACTCCGGGTCCTCCAGGAGCCGTACCGCGGCCTCGGCCAGCGCGTCCGCGTCCTCGTTGGCGAAGAGTTCGCCCGCCGCCCCCTGGTCGAGGACCTGGGCGAAGGCGTCGAGGTCGGAGGCGAGGACAGGCGCGCCCGCGGACAGGGCTTCCACGAGGATTATCCCGAAGCTCTCGCCGCCCGTGTTGGGCGCGATGTACAGGTCGAGGCTGCGCAGGAAGCGGGCCTTGTCCTCGTCGCTGACCATGCCGAGGAACTCGACGCGGGAGCGCAGCTCGGCGGGGAGCGACTCGACCGCGGCCTCCTCGTCGCCCCGGCCCGCCACCAGGAGCCGGGTCTGCGGCCGGGCGGCGAGGATCTTGGGCAGGGCCTTCATCAGCACCGGGAGACCCTTGCGGGGCTCGTCGATGCGGCCGATGAAGCCGATGGTGTCGCCCTGCCACTCGGGGCGCGGCTCGGCCTTGGCGAAGAAGTCGACGTCGACGCCGTTGGGGATCACGACGGCGTCGCCGCCGAGGTGCTCGACCAGGGTGCGGCGGGCGTACTCGCTGACGGCGATCCGGGCGCTGATCTTCTCCAGGGCCGCCTGGAGGATCGAGTACGCGGCGATCATCGCGCGGGAGCGCGGGTTGGAGGTGTGGAAGGTCGCCACCATCGGACCCTGCGCCGCCCAGCAGGTCAGCAGGCCGAGGGAGGGCGAGGTCGGCTCGTGGATGTGGACCACGTCGAACGCGCCGTCGTGCAGCCAGCGGCGCACCCGCGCGGCGGACAGGAAGCCGAAGTTGAGGCGGGCCACCGAGCCGTTGTACGGCACCGGGACCGCGCGGCCGGCCGAGACGACGTAGGGCGGCAGCGGGGTGTCGTCGTCGGCGGGGGCGAGGACGGAGACGTCGTGGCCCAGGCCGATGAAGTACTCGGCGAGGTCGCGGATGTGGAACTGGACGCCACCCGGGACGTCCCAGGAGTAGGGGCAGACGATGCCGATCCTCACGACGGTCCCTTCGCGGGGTCGAGGTCCGCGAGCCACAACCGCTGCAGCATGTGCCAGTCCTCCGGATGGTCGGCGATCCCGGTGGCGAAGGCATCGGCCAGCGCCTGTGTCATGACAGACGTCTTCGACGCCTTGTCACCTGACTCGGGTACCTCGATCGGGGCGTGCACCCGGCCCTTCATGACGGGGGTGTCGTCGTACCAGAGCGTCACGGGCAGCAGGAGCGCGCCGGTCTGCTGGGCCAGCAGGGCCGGTCCGGCGGGCATCCGCGCGGTGTCGCCGAAGAAACCGACCTCGATGCCGGAGGCGGACAGGTCGCGGTCGGCGACCAGGCAGACCAGGCCGCCGTCGCGCAGCCTGCGGGCCAGGGTGCCGAAGGCGGTGCCGCCGCTGTGCGGGAGGACCTCCATGCCGAGGCCCTCGCGGTAGGCGACGAAACGGTCGTACAGCGTCTCGGGCCTGAGGCGCTCGGCGACCGTGGTGAACGGGGTCTCCAGCTCGGTGGTGACCCAGGCACCGGCCAGGTCCCAGTTGGCCAGGTGCGGCAGCGCGAGGATCACCCCGCGGTCGGAGGCGAGGCCGTCGGTGAGGTGGTGGACGTCCTTGGGGACGAAGCCGGTCCGGATCCGCTCCTCGCTCCAGGACGGCAGCCGGAAGGACTCCATCCAGTAGCGCAGGTACGACCGCATGCCCGCCCGGGAGAGTTCGCGCAGCCGCTCGGGGCTCGCGTCGGGCCGCACGCGCGCGTAGTTCGACTCGAGCCGCTGGACGCCCTTGCCGCGCTGCTTCCAGGCGAGGTCCGCGACGGAGTTGCCGAGGCGCACGGCGACCGGTTCGGGGAGCTTCTTGACGGTGCTCCAGCCGAGACCGTACATGGAGTCGGTGAGCCGGTCGGCGGCGGTCACTGGGAGGCCTCGCTCCCGTGCGAGGCCTTCTCGCGCTCGGCCGCGGCCTCCGCCTCGGCGGACTCCCGGCGGACCGTGACGACCCGCTGGACCAGGGTGACCAGGCTGCCCACGGCGACGATCCACAGGGCGATCGGCAGCAGGATCTGGATGTGCGGGACGCCGAACTTGTGGAAGCCGGCCAGGCCCGCCGCCACCAGCGAGATCACCAGGCGCTCGGCACGCTCCACGAGACCGTTGACGGCCACCGGCAGCCCGATCGACTCGCCGCGCGCCTTGGTGTACGACACCACCTGGCCGCTGGCCAGGCAGAAGATGGCGACCGCGCACAGGACGTTGTCGTTCCCGTTGCCCGCGTACCAGAGGGCGAAGCCGCCGAAGATCGCGCCGTCGGCGACCCGGTCCAGGGTGGAGTCCAGGAAGGCGCCCCAGCGGCTGGTGCGGCCCAGCTGGCGGGCCATGTTGCCGTCCACCAGGTCCGAGAACACGAACAGCGTGATCACGATCGTGCCCCAGAAGAACTCACCCCGGGGGAAGAAGACCAGCGCGCCCGCGACCACTCCGGCCGTGCCGAGGAGCGTGACCGTGTCCGGGCTCACGCCCCGGCGGATGAGAAACGCGGCGAACGGTGTGAGGACACGCGTGAAGAATGCACGCGCGTACTTGTTCAGCATGGCCTTCCCGACGGTCGTTGCGCCGTGCGGCCCCTGCTGGCCACCCCGGCTGGCCCATCGTAGCCACGCGCGCGTGTGTGCGACGGGTGGGCACTCGCAGGAGGGGCCGGCGGCCCGTCGGGAAGGGTCCCGCGGGCACGATCACGTCCTTCGTATGGACGCACCGTGACGGGAGTGGAAAGCTCGAATAACCGCGGGCGTCATCGGAGCCGCCACCGCACGCGGCCCGCCATGCTCGCCCGCGCCCACAGAGACCTCACCGTGCACGGGAGGCAAAACCATGGGCGACAAGGTCAAGGAACACCCCGGAGCCGCCGGCAGGGCAAGGGCGGCCGACCACCCCGCGTCTGTACGGAATGTGGTGCTGGTCGGCCACTCCGGATCGGGCAAGACCACGTTGGTGGAGGCGCTCGCGCTGACCGCGGGAGCGGTGAACCGCGCGGGCCGCGTGGAGGACGGCGGGACCGTCTCGGACTACGACGACATCGAGCACCGGCAGCAGCGCTCCGTACAGCTGTCGCTGGTGCCGGTCGACTGGAACGGAATCAAGATCAACATCCTGGACACCCCGGGATACGCCGACTTCGTCGGTGAGCTGAGGGCCGGTCTGCGCGCGGCGGACGCGGCCCTCTTCGTCGTCTCGGCCTCGGACGGGGTGGACGGCTCGACCCGGATGGTGTGGGAGGAGTGCGCGGCCGTCGGGATGCCCCGGGCGATCGTCGTCACGCACCTGGAGGCCGCCCGCGCGGACTTCCAGGAGATGACCCGGGTGTGCGCCGAGGCGTTCGGCGCCGACGACCCCGACGCCGTGCTCCCCCTCTACCTGCCGCTCTACGGCCCGCAGGGGCCGGACGGGCACGCGCCCGTGACCGGTCTGGTCGGGCTGCTCACCCAGAAGCTGTTCGACTACTCCACCGGGGAGCGCAAGGAGTCCGAGCCGGGCCCCGACCAGCTGCCGGACATCGAGGACGCCCGCAACCGGCTCATCGAGGGGATCATCTCGGAGAGCGAGGACGAGACCCTCATGGACCGCTATCTGGGCGGCGAGCAGATCGACCTCAAGACGCTGATCGAGGACCTGGAGCGGGCCGTGGCCCGCGGGGCCTTCTTCCCCGTCCTGGCCGCCGCCCCGGCCGCCGACGGCGCCCGCCAGGGCCTCGGCACGGTCGAGCTCCTGGAACTGGTCACCGGCGGCTTCCCGACGCCGTTCGAGCACCCCACGCCCGGGGTCACCACCATCGACGGCAAGCCCCGCGAGATCAAGCCGTGCGACACCGGCGGCCCGCTGGTCGCGGAGGTGGTGAAGACCGCCTCCGACCCGTACGTCGGCCGGGTCTCGCTGGTCCGGGTCTTCTCCGGCACCCTGCGGCCCGACGAGACGGTCCACGTCTCCGGGCACGGGCTCGCCGACCGCGGGCACGAGGACCACGACGTCGACGAGAAGATCGGCGCCCTGTCCACGCCGTTCGGCAAACAGCAGCGGCCCGTCACCCACGTCATCGCCGGCGACCTGGCGTGCGTGGCGAAGCTCGGCCGCGCGGAGACCGGGGACACCCTCTCCGGCAAGGACGACCCGCTGCTCATGGAGCCGTGGGAGATGCCCGACCCGCTGCTGCCGCTCGCCATCCAGGCACACAGCAAGGCGGACGAGGACAAGCTCTCGCAAGGCCTCGCCCGCCTGGTCGCCGAGGACCCGACCATGCGGCTCGAACAGAACCAGGACACCCACCAGGTGGTGCTCTGGTGCCTCGGCGAGGCGCACGCGGACGTCGCCCTGGAGCGGCTGCGCAGCCGGTACGGCGTCCAGGTCGACGTCGTACCGCACAAGGTGTCCCTCCGGGAGACGTTCGCCGGGAAGTCCGCCGGGCGCGGCCGGCACGTCAAGCAGTCCGGCGGGCACGGGCAGTTCGCGATCTGCGAGATCGAGGTGGAACCCCTGCCGGGCGGCTCCGGCATCGAGTTCGTCGACAAGGTGGTCGGCGGCGCGGTGCCCCGGCAGTTCATCCCGTCGGTCGAGAAGGGCATCAGGGCCCAGGCCGTCAAGGGGGTCGCCGCCGGCTACGAGCTGGTCGACGTGCGGGTCACCCTGCTCGACGGCAAGGCGCACTCGGTGGACTCCTCCGACGCCGCCTTCCAGACGGCCGGCGCGCTGGCACTGCGGGAGGCCGCGGCGGACGCGAAGATCCATCTGCTTGAGCCGGTGGCCGAGGTGTCCGTGCTGGTCGGCGACGACTACGTGGGCGCGGTGATGAGCGACCTGTCCGGGCGGCGCGGCCGGGTGCTCGGCACCGAGCAGACCAGCGGCGGGCGCACTCTCGTCAAGGCCGAGGTACCGGAGTTCGAGATCGGCCGCTACGCGGTCGACCTGCGCTCCCTGTCGCACGGCACGGCGCGTTTCAGCCGCTCCTACGCCCGGCACGAGCCGATGCCGCCGCAGATCGCCGAGAAGATTCGCGAACAGGCCAAAGAAGCCTCCTGATTGGTGTCAACGGGAGCGTTCGGCGGGCGGCTTCGGCCGTCCGCCGACGCTTGTCGGTGGCTGGGGATACTCTGAGTACTTGATCAACAGGTGTGCGGAGTACGGAAGTCGGGAAGGCCGCAGAAGCGGGACGGCGGCAAGTGGGGGCGGGAATGAGCTTCGAGGACTTCTTCGGGCCACAGGTGCCCAGGCCGGGCGGTGAGGCGCAGGCACCGACCTATGCCCTGGCCTCGGCGGCCTACCGGGACACGCCGATGGAGGAGATCAAGAAGGCCGACAACGAGTGGCACAAGTCCGAGGTCAAGGAGGGCCGCAAGTGGGCCAGGATATTCCGGCCCAACTTCGGTGAGGCGTACTCCCAGGCGGTCATCGACCGCATGCTGGGCGTCGGACGCAAACCCCTCATCCAGTCCTTCGGCAGCGAACCCCAGATGGTCGTCGAGCACTGCCTCGCGGCCAACCGCATCCGCCGGGAACGCGACACGCGGCTCACCGCCGTCATGTTCCTGTTCGGCCTGCTCTTCCTGCCCGGACTGCTGGTCTGGCTGGGCGTCTTCCAGCTCCGGGCCACCATGCTGAAGGCCGACAACAAGCGGGTCTCCGGGTTCGGCAGCGCCCTGCTGGCCGCCGTCGGCGTCCTCGCGGTCGTCTTCCTGATCCGGATGCCCCTCACCGGCTTCTGGGGCTGGTACGCGCGCGGCTGCATCGTGCTCCCCGTCGTCGGCTGGTACCTGGCCAAGCGGTTGTGCGAGCGCACCGCGAGGGACCTGCGCGAGGCCTGGGACGGCCTGCTCTCCGGCGGCAGCGTCGGCGCCAAGGTCCCCGAGGCCGTGCCGACCAGCCCCGACCATGCCGCCGCGGAGCAGCTGCGCCAGTCCCTGGCCCAGCTCAGCGCCGAGCAGCAGTCCAACTCGGTCTTCTACGCCGGCCCCAAGGGCATACTCGGCATGGGCACCCGCTGGGGCTCCTGGCACCTCGCCGAGGAGCTGGTCCCGCTCGATCCGGTCAAGGGCATCCACGAGTTCCGCGCCTGGACGGTCGTCCGGGAGATCGAGAAGGAGCTGAGCGTGCTGCACCGGCAGCACCTGAAGACCGGCGGGTTCCCGGCACCGCAGGTCAAGCACTGGATCGTCACCCATGTCGGAGAGGGCGCCTCGGCGGTGTCCAGGCCCGAGGGAACCGACTACCAGGTGGGCCCCGCCGACGTGGAGCGGATCTGCAACAACAACCACTTCGACAAGGGCGAACGGCACTACCTGGGCGTGCAGTGGCCGCACCTGTGGGACGGCGGCCTGATCATCACGATGATGGCGACCGTGACCGTGCTGAAGGAGACCCTGCGGATCGAGGTCACCGGACACGCCCTCGGTCCGGTCAACGGCCTGTTCAGCGGCAAGCCCGAGGCCCCCACCAAGACGGTCGCCAAGACCGTCCGGTTCTGGGAGACCCGGACCGTCAAACTGCCCCTGGTCACCCCGGACGAGGTGGTACGGCTCGCCGCTCGGGCGGCGATCAGCTGGTATCCGCCGCTGCTGAAGTGGCTCGGCGGTTCCATAGGCCTGCCCGAGCCGTTCGGCCTCCGGCACGCCTGGGCCGACCAGCCCTGGAAGCACCGCTTCATGGCCGACGACGCGCTGCGCGCGGCCACGCCGGTGCTCCGGGCGGTGCACCGGGCCGCGTTCACCGTGCTCAAGGATCACGACGTCAACATGGACAAGTTCAACGCACGGGCGGGAGCGCTCAGCGGGTCGGTCCAGGAGGCGTCACCGAAGAAGGCCGACACCTACGACGCGTGAGGGCAGGCCGACCGGCCCCTCCCCGTGCCGTGCCGTGCCGTGCCGTGCCGTGGGGAGGGGAGCCACACGGTCTACACCGTCGGCCAGGCCTCGGCCAGCATCTTCCGGGTGTCCGCCAGCAGCTGCGGCAGCACCCGCGTGTGGCCCACCACCGGCATGAAGTTCGTGTCGCCGCCCCAGCGCGGGACGATGTGCTGGTGCAGGTGGGCCGCGATGCCGGCGCCCGCCACCGTGCCCTGGTTCATACCGATGTTGAAGCCGTGGGCGCCGGACGCCGTGCGCAGCGCGGTCATCGCCTGCTTGGTCAGCTCGGCCAGTTCGACCGTCTCCGGTCCGGTCAGGTCCGTGTAGTCGGCGACATGGCGGTAGGGGACGGTCATCAGGTGGCCGCCGTTGTACGGGTAGAGGTTGAGCACCGCGTAGACGTGCTCACCGCGCCGGACGATCAGCCCGTCCTCGTCGGACTTGGCCGGGATCGAGCAGAAGGGACAGCCGTCGTCGGCCCCCGGACCGGTCGGCTTGTTCTCGCCCTGGATGTAGGCCATCCGGTGGGGCGTCCACAGGCGCTGGAACGCGTCCTGCGTCCCCACTCCGATCTGCTGCTCCGGCTCACTCGTCATGCTACGCAGCATATGGCTTCGCCCGTTCGCGGCGTGTCGCCGGGGCCGCGGGAAAGGCCCCGGCGGCGAAGCTGGGCGGATGGACGACGACAGCCGGCTGAACCGCTGGGACCGCGGGACCGACCTGACGCTCGGTATCGCGTCGCTGGTCTTCCTCGGCTCGTACGCGGTGCACGTGCTGGAGCCGAACCTGCCGGAGGCCGCGCACGCCGTCTTCCTCGCGCTGATGTACACGGCCTGGGCGATGTTCGCCGTCGACTACGCGGTGCGCTGGCGGCTCAGCGGCGAGGGACCGCGGTTCGTACGGCGGCACTGGCTGGACACGGTCGTCCTGGTGCTGCCGCTGCTACGGCCGGTGCGGGTCGTACGGACGTACGAGTCGATGCAGCGCCGGCACGGGGAGCCCCGGCTCGCGTTGCACGCGCGCGTGGCAGCCTACTCGGCGCTGTCGATCTCACTGCTGGGCTTCTCCGGTGCCCTCGCCGTCTACCAGGCCGAACGCTCGGCCCCGAACGCGAACATCCGCACCTTCGGCGACTCCCTCTGGTGGACCTGCTCGACCCTCTCCACGGTCGGTTACGGCGACTACGTCCCGGTGACCACCCTGGGCCGGTTCATCGCGGCGGGGCTGATGGCCTGCGGTCTGGCGCTGCTGGGCACCGTCACGGGGTCCTTCTCTTCCTGGATGCTGCAGCGGTTCTCGCTGAGCGAGGACGAGAGAAGGCCCCCGGAGAACTGATCTCCGGGGGCCCCTGACGGAGGCGGATCAGACCTGGGTCCGCTCCGCGACCACCTTCACGATCTTGGCGATGGCCTCGTCGAACGGGATGCCGTTCTCCTGGGAGCCGTCGCGGTAGCGGAAGGAGACCGAGCCGGCCGCCATGTCCTCGTCGCCCGCGATGACCATGAAGGGCACCTTCTGCTTCTGGGCGTTGCGGATTTTCTTCTGCATGCGGTCCGAGGACGCGTCCACCTCGACCCGCAGCCCCTGCTTCTTCGCCTCGGCGGCGAACTTCTGCAGGTACTCGACGTGCCCGTCGCCGATCGGGATGCCCACCGCCTGGACCGGCGCCAGCCATGCCGGGAAGGCGCCCGCGTAGTGCTCCAGGAGCACCGCGAAGAACCGCTCGATGGAGCCGAACAGGGCGCGGTGGATCATCACCGGGCGCTGCTTGGAGCCGTCGGCGGCGGTGTACTCCAGGTCGAAGCGCTCGGGCAGGTTGAAGTCGAGCTGGACGGTCGACATCTGCCAGGTGCGGCCGATGGCGTCCTTGGTCTGCACGGAGATCTTCGGGCCGTAGAAGGCGGCGCCGCCCGGGTCGGGGACGAGCGGGAGGCCCTGCTTCTCGGCGACCGCGCGGAGCGTTTCGGTCGCCTCCTCCCAGACCTCGTCGGAGCCGACGAACTTCTCCGGGTCCTTGGTGGACAGCTCCAGGTAGAAGTCGGTGAGGCCGTAGTCGCGCAGCAGGTTCAGGACGAAGGTGAGCGTCTTGTCGAGCTCCTCCGCCATCTGCTCCTTGGTGCAGTAGATGTGCGCGTCGTCCTGGGTGAAGCCACGGGCCCGGGTCAGGCCGTGCACGACACCCGACTTCTCGTACCGGTACACGGTCCCGAACTCGAAGAGGCGCAGGGGCAGTTCACGGTAGGAACGGCCGCGCGCGTCGAAGATCAGGTTGTGCATCGGGCAGTTCATGGGCTTGAGGTAGTAGTCCACGCCCTCGTCGAGCTGCATGGGCGGGTACATGCCGTCGGCGTACCAGTCCAGGTGCCCGGAGGTCTCGAAGAGCTTCCCCTTCGTGGCGTGCGGGGTGTAGACGAACTCGTAGCCCTCCTCCTCGTGCCGGCGGCGCGAGTAGTCCTCCATCACCCGGCGGACGACGCCGCCCTTGGGGTGGAAGACGGCGAGGCCGGAGCCGATCTGCTCCGGGATGGAGAACAGGTCCAGCTCGCTGCCCAGCTTGCGGTGGTCGCGCTTCTCGGCCTCGGCGAGGAAGTCCAGGTACTCCTTCAGCTCGTCCTTGGACGGCCAGGCGGTGCCGTAGATGCGCTGGAGCATCGGGTTCTTCTCGCTGCCGCGCCAGTAGGCGGCCGCGTTGCGCATCAGCTTGAACGCCGGGATCAGGCGGGTGGAGGGCAGGTGGGGACCGCGGCAGAGGTCCTTCCAGCACAGCTCGCCGGTCTTGGCGTCCAGGTTGTCGTAGATCGTCAGCTCACCGGCGCCGACCTCGACGTCCGCGCCGTCGTCGCTGGACGCGGAGCCCTTGAGGCCGATCAGCTCCAGCTTGTACGGCTCGTCCGCCAGCTCCTCGCGGGCCGCCTCGTCGGTCACCACGCGGCGGGAGAACTTCTGCCCCCGCTTCTGGATCTCCTGCATCTTCTTCTCGATGGCCTTGAGGTCATCGGGGTGGAACGGCTTCTCGACGTCGAAGTCGTAGTAGAAACCGTCCTTGACGGGCGGGCCGATGCCCAGCTTGGCCTCGGGGAACAGCTCCTGCACGGCCTGGGCCATGACGTGCGCGGTGGAGTGGCGCAGGATGTTGAGGCCGTCCTCGGAGGAGATCTCGACGCCCTCGACGGTCTCGCCGTCCTTCACCTCGTACGCGAGGTCCTTGAGCTCACCGGCCACCCGGGCGGCGATGATCGAGCGCTCGCCGGCGAAGAGCTCGGCGGCCGTAGTGCCCGTCGTCACCACGCGCTCTTCCCGCTCGGAATCGCGTTGGATGATCACACGGACGTCTGACACCGGTCTCTCCTGACTGAAGGTGGATGCGGCGCCATACCAGGAGCGCGCGCAATAGGGGATCGTACCGACCCCGACCCTCCGTCCGCGAAACGGTTACCGACAGTCCCCGCTCAGTCGCAGTCGTCTCCGGTGCACGCCTCCTCGAAGAAGTCGAGGTTCTCCTGGAGCGACTTCATCAGCCGGTCCCGCTCGGCCTCGTCCACCTGGACCGGCACGACCCCGAAGGCGCCGGACAGCCGCCGGAAGCCGCCCCGGCTCTCCAGCCGCCCGTGCACCCGCACCGGGAGCCCGACCAGGTGCGCCTGCCCGGCGATCCGGTAGTCCTCCTCGTCGAGGGTGACCCGCACGTACGGCACCTCGGCCCCGGCGATCACCCGGAGCCGTACCGCGCCCTCGCCACGCGGCTCGGAGCGGCGCATGCGGACGACGGTGCCGGTGACCCGGACCGCGACCGAGGGTTCGTCGCGCAGATAGCGGGCGCCCGCCTCGCGCAGCACGGGCAGGTCGCCGGGCGAGAACTCGATGGGCTCGGGGGTGGCCGCGCAGTCGTCGGGGACGCCGGCGCCCGGCGCCCACTCCACGGAGACGCGGGCGCCCTCCGTGCCGCGTACGAGCGTGACGAGGGCGTCGGTCAGCTCCCGGCTCACGCCCGCCTCGACGGCTCCGTCGAAGGCGTCCATGCCGCCGGTGGCCCGCTGGTAGTCGATGGCCTCGCGGGCGGCGTACAGGGCCTGGTGGAGGCGTACGGCGAGGGGCCGTCCGGTGCCGACGGGCACGAAGGCGGCCAGGCCGCGTCCGCCGTCCGCCGAGCCGACGAGGACGGACTCCAGCATGGCGGCGGCCGCACGCTTGTGCCGGGCGCCGTAGTAACCGGCACGCGCGCGGGTGGCGAGCGCGCCGGCCAGCAGGGTCTGCCGGGCGGCGGTGCGCAGCTGCTCCTCGACCGTCCAGGACGCGGCGTCCGCCGGCCCGCTGGGCACGTCCCGCCACCAGCGGATCTCGTCGCTGGGCACGGCGAGCCCGACCAGCACCTCGCGGGCGGCCGGCGTGCCGCTGCGCACCAGAGCCGTCAGTGCCTCCCCGAGCAGGTCGTCGCTGTCCGGGAAGGCACGGCTCTCGGGTACGAGCAGGCTGGTGCCGGTGCTGCCCGGCCCGGGTGGGGTCCAGCGGCCGTAGCGCCCCGGCGCTCCCCCGCGCCGCTGCCAGCCGTGCCGGCGCAGCAGGGCGCCGAGCACGGCCGGGTCGACCTCGGCGGGCTCGGGGGGACGGCTCCAGTGGGTCCCGTGGAGATCGTCGGGATGCGGCCGGACCTCCCGCAGCTGCTCCTCGTACGGACGGTGCCTCATGGTCTGCCTCCCGTCCCGACCCGCGTCATGATCTCGCAGAGCGCCCGGTCGTCGAAGATGCGCGAGGTCGGAACCCGCACGGTGGTCCGGTGCCGGCCGGTGATCGGGTGCCCTGCCAGGTTGACCCAGTAGCAGCAGTGGCGCAGATCGAGCCGGTCGTGGCTGGCGCGCAGCCAGTCGTCCTGGGAGCGCGGTACCAGCATCACCACCAGGATCTTGTGCACCGACACCGGTGTGCGGGCGAGCTTGCGCAGGTGGTCGTTGTCCAGCGTGAAGGAGAAGAAACGTCCCGGCGGGTTGGGCGCGATCTGGTAGGTGCACTTGAGCTGCACCTTTATCGTCACCTCGTCGTCGACGGTGTGCCCCGGCGAGCCGTGACTGACGTGCCAGTCGATGCCGTTGTCCGGGAAGGGCTGCGACAGCGAGCAGCCGGCCGCCGCCGCGACGGCATGCAGATAGCCCACCTGCAGTGTCTCCATGCAGGCGGTGGTCGCGAGTGTGCCGCGATGGGGGCCCGTACGTTCGGGCAGCAGCCCGCCCCGTTCGGGCTGCGCTATCGCCATGACCAACAGCCTTCCCAGCCAAAGAGTTTCCCCGTGGCGGGCCGCTGAACTGCAAAGACCCGCACTCCTGTTGTGTCCTTCCGGCGTACGTCGCAAACGGCCCGGGTATCACCAAACGGGCAGAAGACGGAACGTCACCTGCCGTGGGTGAACGAGGAGTTGTATGGGCATGACGTGCTGGTACGAGGGGCCCCTGGCCGCCTTCGACACGGAGACCACGGGCGTTGACGTCGAGACCGACCGGATCGTGTCGGCCGCCGTCGTCGTCCAGGACGCCCCGGGCACCCGGCCCCGGGTGACCCGCTGGCTGGTCAACCCGGGTGTGCCGGTGCCGGAGGCGGCGACGGCGGTGCACGGGCTGACGGACGAACACCTGCAGCGCAACGGCCGTTGGCCGGCGCCGGTGATGCACGAGATAGCCGAGGAACTGGCCGAGCACGCGGCGATGCACCGCCCGCTGGTGGTGATGAACGCGCCGTTCGATCTGACGCTTCTGGACCGGGAGTTGCGCCGGCACCGGGCGTCCGCACTGGACCGCTGGTTCGAGGCGAGCCCCCTGCTCGTCCTCGACCCCCGGGTCCTGGACAAGCATCTGGACCGCTACCGCAAGGGCCGCCGGACCCTGACCGACCTGTGCGCGCACTACGAGGTCACCCTCGAAGGCGCGCACGACGCGGGCGCGGACGCGCTCGCGTCCCTGGAGCTCGTACGGGCGCTGGGCCGCCGTTTCGCGGCCCGCCTGGAGCGCCTGACCCCGGCCGAGCTGCACACCCTGCAGACGACCTGGCACGCGGCGCAGGCGCGGGGCCTGCAGGCGTGGTTCACCCGCAGCGGCACACCGGAGACGGTGAACACGTACTGGCCGCTGCGGCCGGACCTGCCGACGGCGGCGTGACGGGCGGGGCGCCGGTGCCGGTGCCCCGCCCCGACGCCACCAGGTGCCGGCGCAGCAGCGCCTGCGCCGTGCTTTCCGCGTCCGTGAAACCGGCGCGTCCCGCGTCGGTGAGGGTGACCTCGACCGTCCTGCGGTCGCCGGCCCGGCGGTCGCGTTCGATCAGGCCGGCCGCCTGCAGTCCCTTCAGGACGAAGGACATCCGGTTGCCCGATTCCCTGAGGAGTGCCGTCAGCCGGGCCACGGGCACGGGCACGGGCCCCTCCCCGGACCGGCCCTCGGCTTCGGCTTCGGCTTCTGCTTCTGCTTCTGCTTCTGCGAGGGCGCCGAGGACGAGGTAGTCGTGGAGCGACAGGCCGTGCCGGGCCCGCAGCTCGCCGTGCAGGAGCCCCAGGGTCCGCAGGACGGGCGGAGGCTGCCGGGTGGTGTCCGACGGATCACGGTCGATCATCTTCGTTCCCCAGAGGTCGGTGCTCCGGCCGCGGACGCGCGACCGGACAGTCACAACCGGATCCCGCACGACGCCGATCGCGCGCCGGGCGGACAGCAGGCCCTCGGATCAGGACACGGTCTCCTTCCACACACGCCGCCGATGTCCCGATGTGAGGCACATGTGGCCCGAGGGGCCGTCCGTCTCGGCGCTCCCGCCTTCTGGCGTCGACAGCCCGACGCGGTCGGACGGTCGCCGGGTCGCGCCGGGATCCGACGACTGCACACAGGGAAGAAGGCGTTCCACGCCATGACGCCGCCGTCAGAAACCGCTCCAGCGGCGGTGCACGGGCTGGACTTCGGACTCGACCAATGGGTCGTGGACGAACAGCGGCAGCGCTACCTGCACGACCCGGACCCGGTCGACGAGACGTGGCGGGACTTCTTCGCAGCCCCGCCGTCTCCGGCCGTACCGGTCCCCCGGGCCGTTCCGGAGGGCCGCGCCGGTGCCGAGGCGGCGGTCGGGGCCGTCCGGGTCGCGGCCCTCGTCCACGCGTACCGGGTGCGTGGCCACCTCATGGCCACGGTGGCCCGGCGCACCGGCTTCGGCTCGCCGGAGTCGCTGCGCCGGGCCTTCGCACGCAACCTGGACATCACGCCGGGGGCCTACCGGGCGCGCTTCGGCAGCGCCGACACCGCCGACGCCACCGGCTGCGAACCGGTCGGCTGACCGTCAGGAGCTCGTGATGGTCCGTCCCGGCATCGGCTCCGCGAGCGCCGCCCGCCATGCCGGTGTGCCGAAGGAACCCCCGAAGTACTGGGTCTCGTGCACCACCTGCCCGTCGGCGAATTCCATGATGCTCACCGAGTACGACGGCACTCCGTCGTAGGTGATGACGCACTCGCTGACCCACAGCTGCGCGTGGCCGGTGATCCGCCGGACGGTGAAGTGCCGGTCGGCCGGGTGCCCGCCGCGTTGCGCCGCGATGGTGTCGCGCCCGCGGAAACGCTCACCGGACTGCGGGTAGTCGAGGATCGCGTCCGCGGCGTAGACGGCGTGCTCGGCTTCGACGTCCCCGCGTTCCGATGCCCGCCAGTGCTCCTCGATCGCGGCCCTGGTCCGGGACTCAGCATCCATGGCACCGCCCTTCCGTGGCGGTGCCAGCCTAGGCACGCTCGCCGCGGCCGGCCGAGGGGCAGGCGGGCGCCGGCCGCCGAGTCCACCGTTCGGCCGGATCCCGAGCAGCAAAAAGGCCGGTCCGCAATAGCGGACCGGCCTTCCCGGTGGTGGGCGATACTGGGTTCGAACCAGTGACCTCTTCGGTGTGAACGAAGCGCTCTCCCACTGAGCTAATCGCCCGGGAACGCAGTGAACGATACAGGTACCGGCGGGTGTCGTTCAAACCGCTTGGAGGTGCCTGAGCAGTCCGCGCCGTCCGGCGCTCATCATCAGCCGGTGGTTGAGCCGGAAGAACGGCCGCCCCAGCAGGGCGAGTCGCCGCAGCAGCGGCTTGTGGACGTCGACGACCTGGTCGTAGCGGGCGAGGGTGCCGGTGCCGTCGGCCGTGATCGTCCAGCGCGCCCAGCCCTCGATGTCGCCGGTCATCGAGATCTCCAGCACGCCGGCCTCGGGCTCGCGCCGCGCCTCGCGTGCGGTGAACGTGAGGTCGTACGGGAGGAACGACCGGATGGTGAGGACGGCGACGGAGTCGTCCAGCCGGTTCACCGAACGCACCTGGGGCCACCACCGCGGGTACTCCTCCACCTCCCGCAGCGCCTCGTACGCGGTGGCGAGCGGTACCGGGAGGGGCCACAGGCTGCGGAAGCGGTAGTGGTTCCAGTCCATGCCCGCAGTCTGTCGCAGACCGTGGAACTGAGTACGCGTACTCATGCCCGTACGAAGTGACCTGGACCACACTCACCGGTACGAGCGCCGCCGCCCGTGCGACGGCGCTCCCCCACCCCCGCTACGAGGGCATCTTGTCGCCGAGCAGGGCCAGGTTCTCGATCGCGGCGAGCCCGTACAGCGCGGTGTCGTTGGAGGACACCCAGCTCGCCTCGCTGCCCGCGACGAGCGTGACCGGGCCGGGGAGCGGCTCGGTCCTCCACGGCGAGGACTCGGTGTAGCCGTCCGAGCTGTAGAACTTCGTCCACGCGCGCTGGGCGAGCGTCGCGTCGCCGGTCTGTACGGCGGCGTACGCGTCGAGGCGCGAGTGGCCCTGGAACAGCAGCAGGGTGCCGAAGTTGGAGCCGTAGCGTGCCGCCTGTTCCGTCTTGGTGGCGTTGAAGTAGCGGCAGTAGTCGAAGTACGCCTCGTTGAACTTCGGCATGTCGATCAGGTAGATGAGTTCGGCGCAGAGTTCGTTGAGGCCGAAGACGGCCGAGAGGTGGGAGACGGAGACCACCGGGGTGGTGGCGGTCGCGAACCTGCCGGTGTCGAGGTCGTAGAGGCCGCTGCCCTGGACGAAGCCGTTGGGCTGGGCGGCGATGCCCTCCATGGTCGACAGGACGCGGGCCTTGGCCTTCTCCCACTTGGGGCCCTTGCGCTCCCACTCGGTCAGCCAGGCCGAGACCAGGCCGCTCCAGTCGGTGCCGAAGCCGATGGAGAGGGCGTGCCGGTCGGGGGTGTAGGGGTCGGTGCGGACCTTGCGCTGCGGGTCCAGGACGAGGAAGGTCTCGTCGGAGTCGACGTTGGCGGCCATGAGGTCGCCGACGCGTTCGTCGGCGGTGAGGAAGTAGTAGAAGCGCCGGTAGGTGGTGTTGGAGATGCGCTGCTGCTTGGCGCTGTCCGCGTAGTGCTGGATGCCGTGCCGGGTGCCGAGCCCGGCCCACTGACCGATGTGGTAGACGTCCACCTCGCCGGTGTGCCGGGTGAGCGCCTCGGCGAACCGGAAGATGTCCGAGCGGCCGCTTCTCAGGTAGGCGTACCAGAGCCACAGGTCGGGCGAGAGCTCGGAGTTGTCCCAGGCGTAGCCGCCGACGTCGTACCGCCACTGGTGGCGCACGGTGTCGTAGGTGTGCATGAAGTCGCCGTAGTCCCAGAAGCCGTACCAACGGCGTTGCTCCACCTGGTCCTTGTAGTAGGCGAAGAGGAAGTCGAGGTGGTCCTCGATCTTCGCCTTGGCGGCGGTGGAGCGGTCGGGCTCGGAGAACAGGCCGGGACCGAAGACCTTGGCCTTGATCAACTGCTTGGGCGGGGCCGTGAGTTGCGGGAGCACCCGGACCGCGTCGACCTGGTCGGCCAGCGCCTGGGGTGTCGGTGTCGTCTCGTTGGCCCAGAACAACAGCTCCGAGGTGCGGGCGATGCCGTAGGGGGTGCCGAACTCCGGCTCGTAGTCCTCGTAGGTGATGTTGAGGCCTTCGAGTTGTTCGGCGTAGGTGTCCTGGCCCATGCCGTCGTGGTAGAAGCGCAGGTCCATCGGCTGGGCCTCGGGCGACCAGAGCCAGAGGGTGACCTCGGCTTCGTCGGTGT
Organism: Streptomyces sp. NPDC013157; assembly: GCF_042899865.1. Classification (NCBI taxonomy): domain Bacteria; kingdom Bacillati; phylum Actinomycetota; class Actinomycetes; order Kitasatosporales; family Streptomycetaceae; genus Streptomyces; species Streptomyces sp. NPDC013157. The sequence continues at coordinate 184,417 of NZ_JBIBAK010000022.1, forward strand.
GGGCGTCGCGGATGTCGAGCTGGGCCGGGAACTTCTCCCAGAAGTCCCGGAGACCGAAGGAGAATCCGCCGCTCGCCCCGCCCACGTATCCGAAACCGGAGGCCCGTCTGCCGCCGCCGGCCGCGATCCAGCCGTACCCCTTCTTGGTGCGCTTGCGGAGCGTGAAGCCGTCCGCGGAGAGCTGGGCGAGGGTGTAGTCGCCCCAGTGCGGGATGTACTGGAGGCGGGTGGTGACGCGCTGGTCCCAGGTGGCCGGGTCGGGCAGCTTCTCCCCCGCGTACTGGGCCGCCTGCACGGCCGCGCCCGGGTCGCGGCGCAGGCCGGTGATGCCCTGGACGGCTTCCCGCAGCAGGCCTATTCCCTCACCTCCGATCCGGATGTGCCGGTCGTACGCCTCGTCGCGCATCGGCACGCTGAAGCGGACCCCGAGCCCGCGGATGAAGTCACCGCTCGCCTTGCCCGGCTCCTGGGTGCCGTCGTAGGTGATCGTGTGGACCATCCGGAAGGAGTCCGCGCCCGCGTAGAAGTAGAGACGGATCGAGAACGGCAGCCAACTGCGGCTTCCCTTGCGGTGCTTGCCGTCGACGCGGACCACGGCCCGGACCGGGCCCTCCTGTTCGACCGTGACGGAGTCGATCGCCCCGTCGAAGCGCTCGGTCTTGACCGTGCTCTGGTCCTCGTCCTCGATCTCGGGCTGGCGGATGAGGACGAGCCGTCCGTTCCTGGCGATCTCCGTCGACCCCCGGGTGACGGACTTGACGATCGTCGAGCCGTTCTTGCCGATCTTCACGGCGATCACTCCGGTCGACACGTCGATCGTGCCACCGTGCTGGTCGACGGTGATCTGCCGGGCGGGGGCGGCCGGTTCGCCCGCCGCGAGGGTGAGCCTGCCGTTGCCGGAACTCACCGCGTGGGCGGTCCACTTGAGGGAGCCGTCGGGCCAGTAGGCGATCGGCCAGGACTGGACGGGCACGTCCTTGCCGTCCTCGTCGGTCAGCGCGAAGGCCTGGTCCTCCTGGAACGCGCCCAACGGCCAGGGCACGCCCACGGTCGAACCGGGCGCGGCGCCGAGGCCGCCGTCCTCCAGCCAGTCCAGGGTCACCGGGTCCGCGGCGGCGGTCTCGGCTTCGGGCGCGGCCTGCGCGTCCTTCGCACCCAGCGCCCAGCTGAACTGGGCGGCGGCGCCGGCGACGGCGGCCGCCTTGAGGAGGGACCTGCGGGGGATGGGAGACATGTTTCCGCCTTTCCTTTCCGTGCGAGTGCAAGGTGGTCAGGGGCATGACAGATGGAGGTACGGCGCCGGTGGCGCCGCCCTTGGCATGGGACACCGCCGGTCAGCGGCGCCGGTGGCGCTCCTCCACGGCGACGGCCGCCGCGGCGACGGCGCCCAGCACGGGGACCGCCAGCGGCGCGATGAGCAGGGCGGAACAGACCACGAGGACCGCTCCCGCGACGAGCAGGAAGGATCCGCCGGGGTCCCGGACGGTCCGGCGGCCGGCCGCCGCGAGCAGGGTGCGCCAGCGGTCACCGGGGGCCCAGACCGCCGCCGCGCGCAGCCCCGCGACCGCGAGGCCGATCACCGCGAACAGCCCCACGGCCCCGACGAGCGGCCCGCCGGGCAGCCCGGCGCGCACGGCCTGGACGTCCACCCAGGCGGCGGCGACCGCAGCCCAGCCGGCGAGCCCGACGAGCCGGCCACCGGGCAGGGCGGCCCGGAAGTCGCTCACGAACTCCCGCCAGCCACCCTTCACCTGAGCGGTACGGCGGCGCAGGTGCCGGGCGCCGGCGGCGAAGGCGGCCGGATAGGTGACGATCCCCAGGGAGGCGACGGCGATCCAGACCCCGGTGAGCAGACATTCGGCGAAGACGCCGAACCTCTCCGCGAAGACGGACGGCCTTGCGCGCACGTCGGCCACGACGTCATCAGCCCTTCAGTCCGGAGGTCGCCATTCCGTCGATCAGATAGCGCTGGAAGGCGAGGAAGAACAGCAGCACGGGCAGCAGCGCGACGAGGGACATGGCGATCATCCCGCCGTAGTTGGCGGCCACGCCGTCGGAGTCGCGGAACATCATCAGGCCCAGGGAGACCGTGTACTTGCCCGGCTCGTTGAGATAGATCAACGGGCCCATGAAGTCGTTCCAGGCGTTGATGAAGGTGAAGATCGCACTGGTGATGAGGGCGGGCCGGCACAGCGGCAGCACGATCGACCAGTAGATCCGGAAGTGCCCGCAGCCGTCGAGCCGGGCGGCCTCGTCGAGTTCCCGGGGCAGGTTCCGCATGAACTGCACCATCAGGAAGACGAAGAAGGCCTCGGTGGCGAGGTACTTGCCGATCAGCAGCGGGGTGTAGCTGTTGATCCAGCCCAGCTTCTGGAACATCACGTACTGCGGGATCAGCAGCACATGGTACGGCAGCAGCAGGGTGCCGATCATCAGGGAGAAGAGCAGGTTGCGGCCTGCGAAGCGGATGCGGGCGAAGGCGTACGCGGTGAGTGAGCAGGAGATCAGGACGCCGACGACGGCGCCGACGGCGTAGAAGAGGGAGTTCTGGAAGAAGGTCCAGATGCTGATGTCCGCTATGCCGTCGGCGAGGCCCTTGAAGTTGGACAGGATCGGGTGGGCCGGGAACAGCTGGAGGCTGTTGATGACGTCCTTGCTGGGTTTGAAGGACGCTCCGATCACCCAGACCACCGGGTAGAGGATGACCGCGAGGATCAGCAGGGCGCCGAGATGCCAGGCGAGGGATCCGGCGCGCTTGCGGCCCACCGTGTCCGTGACCTTGGTGGAGATCGTGCTCATCGGGCACCCTCCTCGTAGTACACCCACTTCTTCTGGGACCAGAAGAGGACGGCCGTCACCAGCGCCACCGCCAGCAGCAGCATCCAGGCCATCGCGGAGGCGAAGCCCATCTGGGCGTTCTTGAAGCCCTGCTGGTACAGGTAACAGGTGTAGACGAGCGTGGCGTCGGCGGGGCCGCAGGCCGTGTTGGAGACGACATACGCCGAGGCGAAGATCTGGAAGGAGTGGATGGTCTCCAGGAGCACGTTGAAGAACAGCACCGGGGAGATCATCGGCAGCGTGATGTTCCAGAACTTCCGGAAGGGTCCCGCGCCGTCCATCTCCGCGGCCTCGTACAGTTCCTTCGGTACCTGCTTCAGACCCGCCAGGAAGATCACCATGGGCGCGCCGAACTGCCAGACGGTCAGTGCGACCAGGCAGTACAGCACCCAGTCGGCGTTGCCGACCCAGCCGCCGACGTGCCAGCCGAAGAAGGACTGGGTACGGTCCACGACCGCACCGTCGGAGAAGAGCGAGCGCCAGACGAAGCCGATCGAGACGCTCGCGCCGATGAGCGAGGGGGCGTAGAAGGCGGCCCGGTAGAAGGCCTGGCCCCGTCGGCTCTGCGCGAGGAGCAGCGCCACCCCGAGGGCCAGCAGCAGCTTCAGCGGGGTGCCGATGACGACGTACTTCGCCGTCACCTCCACCGACTTCTGCCAGCGGGGGTCGTCGAACATCTTGGTGAAGTTGTCGAACCCGACCCACTTCGGGGTGTTGAAGAGGTTGTAGTCGGTGAACGCGAAATAGAGCGAGGCGACCATGGGGCCGGCGGTCAGCAGCAGGAAGCCCGCGATCCACGGCGACATGAACAGGTAGCCGGCGAGGTTCTCGCGCCGGCGGGCCGGCCGCCCCGCGGTGGCGGAGGCGGCCGAACGCGTCTTGCGGGCGGTGGGCAGCGAGTCCTTGACGAGCGTCACGGCACGCCCCGTCAGGCCTGGAAGGCCGCCTCGGACTCGGTGAAGAACTGCTTCACCGCGTCCGCGACCTTCGTCTTGCCCTGTCCGAGGTCGCCGCCGATGCGCAGGAAGGCGGCCTCGATGGTGTCGGCACCGGAGGGGTGCGGGGTGATGGTGCCGAGGACGCCGGCCTTGGCGGTGTCGTCCTCGTACTGCGCGATCTCCTTGTTCACCTCGTCGGTGGGCTTGAACGCCGCGTATTGCTCGGTGCTCGCCAGGATGCCGCGGTCGTAGCCCATGATCTTGCCGACCTCGGGGTCGTGGACCATGAAGTCGATGAACTGCGCGACCTCCTTCGGGTGGGCCGTGCGGGAGGAGGCGCTCAGCATCAGGGAGGCGAGGTACTGGCCGGTGTGCTTGCCGTCCATGGTCGGGATCGGGGCGAGGCCGTAGGTGCTGCTGCCCTCGGAGGAGTAGCGGACGGTGAAGTTGTCCCAGGTGAACTCCGAGGCGCCGTGGCCGGCGGAGAGGGAGGACTTGGGCTGGTCCTGCGCCACGACCTTCGGGTCGGTGACGATGCCCGCCTTGACGCGGTTGTAGCCGTCGGTCCACCACTCCGTCAGGTCGGCCTTGTCGAAGCCGAGTCCGTCCGCGGTGTAGAAGGCCTTGCCGTTCTGGCGGAGGTAGAGGTCGTACAGGTACATGATCGCGAAGTAGCCGGTGTCCCCGGGGACCTTCGTCCTGTCGTGGATGGTCTTCAGGGCCTTGAAGTAGTCGTCCCACGTCCAGCCCGCGTGCGGCTCGACCCCGGCCTTCCCGAAGACCTTCTTGTCGATGACCAGCGCCATAGTGTTGGAGCCGACGGGGATTCCGAGCTGCTTTCCGTCGACCTCGCCGACCTTGGTCACCCCGGCCCGGAAGTGATCCAGGCTCAGATTTCCTGCCTGAACCTGTGACTTGAGGTCGAGGAGAATTCCTCGCTTGTCGTACTTCCGGAGAAAGGTGACGGCATTTTGGAAAACGTCCGGGGGATTTCCGCCCGCCGCCTGGGTCTGGAACTTCTCCCAGAACGATGCATACGTCTGGAAGTCGGTCTTGACCTTGATCTTCGGGTACTTCTTCTCGAAGAGCGCGATGGTCTTGTTGATCTTCTGTGCGCGTTCCTCGGCACCCCACCACGAGTAACGGATCGTCACCGTTCCGTCTCCCGACCCACTGCCGCCGCCACACCCGGCCGTCGCGGCCAGCCCGAGCGCGGCTGCCGAGGCCCCGGCCGCCTTCAGGATGGTGCGCCTCTCCACATTCCTGCTGGTTCCCATAGTCGGGCCCCTCCCCGCAGCGTCGCCGACGCCTGCATGAATCGTTTCAAGTAAGCGCTTGCTGGCACAAGTTACGGAGGGGCTGGTGAGGCGTCAATGATTCGCACAGGAATTTCTTACGGGCGGGGCCGACGGGGCGCGCCGGGGCGGCGAGACCGCGGCGGGCGGAAGGCGGGGAACGTCGCAGGTGAGGGGCGCACGGTCGGGGGGTCGAACGTGAAGTGGCCCACGGGAGGCGGCGGTTACGGGTTGGCTTCGGTGAGTGGGAGGGAGGGGCGGCGGGAGGCGGGCGGGTGGCTCCGACGGGCGCCTCCGGGGGGCGCCTCCGGGTTGGCGAGGGCCGGCGGAGGGGTTGGGGGTGGGGGTGGGCTGAGGCGGGTAGTGGTCGGAGGTCTAGGCCGACGCTGCGAGTGTTCGTCCGCAGACGCAGCGACTGTTCGTCTGCATGCGTGGCCCGGGCCCCCAAGGCTCCGGTGCTGCGCCGACGAGCCACGTCGGTGCCCAGCCCGCTGGAACCGTGCCTGAAAGGCGACGACCGCAGGCCGCTCGCCGCCCGGCGGGGGCATTGCCCCCCTTCGCGCGCCGCCCGCCCCTACACGGCCCTCGCCGCCGCAGCGCCGCCCCGGGCCCCGGAACGACCGCGGCCCACCTGCTCTCTCGCAGGTGGGCCGTGGTTCCGGGTGGGCGATACTGGGTTCGAACCAGTGACCTCTTCGGTGTGAACGAAGCGCTCTCCCACTGAGCTAATCGCCCGGGCGCAGGAAGAACATTACCCCATGTCAGGGGGTGCCCCCGACCAGTCGCCGGGGCCTGTGGCCGACGGCCGGATCACTCCTCGATCCTCCAGGGCATCACGATCCCGAACCTGGACAGGTAGACCCCCGCCCCGGCGGCGACGACCACCAGGCCGATCGTCGTGAGCGTGATGTTGCGGCGGCGCACCTTGGGGTCGAGGGCCTTGTGGGCCGCCTCCGTGACCTTGCGCTTGGTCCAGCGCAGCACCAGCTGGGCCCAGACGAACTCGGTGGCCCAGATCGCCATGCCGGCGAAGATGATCACCCAGCCGGGTCCGGGCAGCGGCAGCAGGACGATGCCCACGGCCACCACCGCCAGGCCGATCGCGAAGACCCCGACCTGCCAGCTCAGGTGCAGCACGCGGCGCGCCCTGACGAACTCGGGCGCCCGCGATCCGAGCCCCCGCTCGTCGCGTCCCCGGTCCACCGCCGTCCCGTCCACCACACTCGCGTCCGAGGCCACGGGAGCCTCGCCCGTTTCGTTACTCCCCGTATTCATACGACCAAACCCTACCTGAGCGATTCCGGTCACCGGAATGGTCGTAGATCACGTCCGGACTCTCGGCCGGAAGAGTTACGTAAACACACGCAAAACACTCAGAGGGGTTTACAACGGCACCGTAGGTGGCATGTCGATTTCGCCGACGTGCGAATCCCCGAGCGCACACTGAGCGAAAGGCCCTGGCGCTTATGAACACCACGGTCAGCTGCGAGCTGCACCTGCGCCTCGTTGTGTCGAGCGAGTCCTCCCTGCCTGTCCCCGCAGGCCTGCGGTACGACACGGCCGACCCCTACGCCGTGCACGCCACCTTCCACACCGGAGCCGAGGAGACCGTCGAGTGGGTGTTCGCCCGCGACCTCCTCGCCGAGGGGCTGCACCGCCCCACCGGCACCGGCGACGTCCGCGTCTGGCCGTCCCGCAGTCACGGTCAGGGCGTCGTGTGCATCGCCCTGAGCTCTCCGGAAGGGGAGGCCCTGCTGGAAGCCCCGGCGCGGGCTCTGGAGTCCTTCCTGAAGCGAACGGACGCCGCCGTGCCCCCGGGCACGGAACACCGCCACTTCGATCTCGATCAGGAGCTCTCGCACATCCTGGCAGAGAGCTGAGGGCACGCCCCCTACAAGCCGCCCGGCGCCGTCCACTCGGGGAGACGGCTCGGGCCTAGACAACCGCATACGGCAGCACCGGCGCCGCCACCGTGTTGGGTCACGGGGCGGCGCCGGTGTGTCCGCGTGCCCGTGGAACCGCCGGGGGGCGGTGCGCGTTGTACCGGACAGTCACGAGTGGGACCGGGCACGGTGCGGGGCCGCCGTATGTCGCTACCATCGGCCACCATCGGCGGGCGCCCGCCCGACCCTCAGGCCAGGGAGCGAAACGTGCTGATCACCCACGACACCCGGTGTTCTCTCGACGCCGTGGTGGATCTGGTGAACACCGTGCCGGAGGACGACGCGGCGGCGGACGGACTGCCCGATGTCGCGGCCCTCCAGGATTTCGTACGAAACCACGACATCAGCGATGTGGGCATGCTGTCGGAGTTCGATCTGTCGGCGGTGCGCAAGATCCGTGGCAGGTTCGCGGGCATCTTCGCCGCTCCGGACGCCCGGGCCGCTGCCGGGATGATCAACGAGCTGGTCGCGGCCGCGGGCACCACGCCCCGGCTCACGGACCACGACGGCTACGACTGGCATGTGCACTACTTCGCGCCCGGCGCCTCGGTGGCCGACCACCTCGCCGCCGACTGCGGGATGGCGCTCGCGTTCTTCGTCGTCGCCGGGGAGCAGGAGCGGCTGCGGCGCTGCGAGGCTCCGGACTGCCGGCGCGCCTTCGTGGACCTCTCCCGCAACCGTTCGCGCCGCTACTGCGACAGCCGGACCTGCGGAAACCGCCTGCATGTCGCCGCGTACCGGGCACGCCGCAAGGAGGCGGCGGGCTGATCCCCCCGACGCCGGGGCGCCTGCAGCAGGGGGCCGACGGGCGGGCTCCGGAAGACCGAGGCCCGGAGAGCGTGGTCCGGAGAGCGTGGTCCGGAGAGCGAGATCCGAGGACCTTGGATCGGCGGCCGTGGATCGGTCGCGGCCAGGTGCGTCGATGCCGACGCCGGTCCCGGCGGGTGGCGCCGGGACGGGCGGGTACGGCTCACAGCCACAGCAGGTCGTGCAGCGCAGCCATGAGGAGCAGACACCCGATCACCGCTAGGAAGATCATCAGCGGTGGCTGGGAAAGGGCGAAGAGGCACCCGCGGGGCTCGTCCTTCGGCGGCGCGGCCTCGCTCTGTTTCGTGTCCAGCATCTCGCGGCGATGATGTCCCAGCGGGCACCCGCCGCGCGATCAACACGCCCGGAATGGGCGGGAGTTCGCCGAATTCCGCGATGTCCGTTTCGCTTCCGCTCGTCCTCTGAGCACTTCCGCGCGCGCCGCGTACGCACTGTGTCGTTTCAATGCCTCATGCGATTGTCATATGCATGCGCCCGCAACACGGCTGAACTGCGCCCCGGTCGCCGCGGCGCGGCGGCGACCGGGGTGTGTCATATCCCGTGCTTCTTGAGGATGGCCTCGATGTCGCTGAAGTCGTCACCCGAGCCGGTGCTGCGGGGCGCCGCCGCAGGCCTGGCCGCCGGGCGGGTGGCCGGGCTCAGGGACGGTGCCGAGGCGGCAGGGGCGACGGCGTCGCGCTCTGCGTCCCGGGAGGCCGCCTTGCGCTCGGCGCGGGTGCCCCGGGTGCCGCCGCGCCGGCGCTCCACGGCGCGGGTGGTGGCGAACAGGGCCCAGGCCGCGCCGAGCACGCCGAAGCCCGCCCAGGCGGTGGGGCTGAAGGCGGTGTCGGCGAGCCAGCCGACCACGCCGGTCATCACCAGGCCGATGGGGACGAGGGAGTAGGCGGCGGTGCGGGCCGCCGCCAGGTACCGCTTGCGGTAGGCGGTGACCACGGCGATGCCCAGGCCTGCCGCGGACACGGCGGAACAGACTGTCTCGGCGATCATCCGGTCCTCCTGCGGGCTGGGTCGGGCGGGCGGAGTGCGTGCGCTGCTCCGCCCCTTCCATCGTGCACCGCCCGGCCCGTGCAATCCATGTCCAGGCCCGACAATCAGGGGCACCTCGGGGTCCCCTCCGGGTCGCCTCCACCCCAGGGACGAGCCACGACCACCCCTGCTACGCCCGTCCCGCAGTCCTCCGCCCCCGTCGCCGGCCACCCCCGCCGTCTCGATTGGGTGGACGGAGCACGGCCTGGAAGACTGGTCGGTATGAACGACTCCCCCGCGCGCGCCGACGCCCCGGTCCTCGACGTCTGGTGTGAACTCCAGTGTCCCGACTGCCGCAGCGCCCTGGACGACCTCCGCGCCCTGCGTGCCCGGTACGGCGACCGGCTGGAGCTGCGGCTGCGGCACTTCCCGCTGGAGAAGCACAAGCACGCCTTCGCCGCCGCGCAGGCCGCCGAGGAGGCCCTGGAGCAGGGCAAGGGCTGGGAGTACGTCGAAGCGGTCCTCGGCCGGGTCGAGGAGCTGGATCGCGGGGGCGAGCCGTTCCTGGTCGAGGTGGCCGGTGAACTGGGCCTGGACGCCGAGGAGTTCGACACCGCGCTGGTGGACGGCCGGCACATCCTGATCGTGGACGCCGACCAGGCCGAGGGCAAGGCCATCGGCGTGACCGGCACCCCGACCTATGTCATCGGCGGCGAACGCCTCGACGGCGGCAAGAGCCAGGAGGGCCTGCGCGAGCGCGTGGCGGAGATCGCCGACCGGTTGCTGGCCGAGCAGGAGTGACCGGGCCTCAGATCAGGTTCTTGCAGAAGATGCGGGAGACCGTTTCGTACCCCATCGACTCGTAGAGCCGTTCGGCCGGGGTGTTGCCGGCGAACACGTTGAGGCCGAGGACGGGTCTGCCGGCGGCGATCGCCTGGCTCTCCGCCAGCAGCATGAGGGTGCGGCCGTGTCCCCGGCCGCGGTGGGCGGCGTCGGCCTCGACGTCGTACACCCAGACCCGGTCCTGCCGGAAGGCCAACCACAGGGTGCCGACGCGTGTCCCTTCGTGTTCGAGGATGCTGAACCGCATGTCCTCGGTGGCCCGCCCCCGGGGCAGCAGCCGCGCGTGGTCGCGCCGTGCCTTCTCGTGCGCCTCGGTTTCGGGCGTGCCCCGCTCGATCCACATACGTGCGTGCGCCTCGGACTCGTACGCGAGCCACTCCTCGAACTCGGCCTCGGTCATGGCACGGCCGAGGCTGCCGGCCGGCAGGGCGGGCGGGGTGTCGCCGAGGCGCTTCTCCATCCTGAGGTTGCGCAGGACGTAGCCGAGCGCGGTGACGAGCCGCAGCGCCGGCTCCGCGGCGGCCGGGAGGCTCACCTCGATCTGCCGGCAGCCCCAGCCCCGCGCCACCTCCTCCGCGGCGAGCGCGGCCACGGTGCCCCGGCCCCGGCGGCGGTCGGGCTCCTCGATACGCAGGTCGACGATCCGGGCCACGCGGGCACCGAGATTCGGCGAGGTGCCGAGGTGGAGGGTGCCGACGGGCCTGCCGTTCACGCACACCCGGAAGTGGCGGGACGGCGCCCCGTCGGCGCCGTGCTGGAGCGGCTCGGTCGGCCGCAGGGTCGTGGTCATCAGCCGTGTTCTACCCGCCCGGGACGGTGACGTCAGCCCGATAAAGCCACGGGCCGCCAGAAACCCCCGGGAGGGCTTCAGGGATCCAGGTCGTCGCCCGACCGCTCGTCGAAGATGCGCATCGCCTTGGCGGTCACCGGGCCGGGGGCACCGGGGAGTTCGCGGTCGTCGACGCGGTGCACGGCCTGGACGTCGCGCAGGGTGGAGGTGAGGAAGATCTCGTCGGCCCGCTCCAGGACGTCCAGCGGCAGGTCGGTCTCGCGGGCGCCGGTCCACTCGACGGTCAGGGCGCGGGTGATGCCGGCCAGGCAGCCGGAGGCGACCGGCGGGGTGTGGATCTCGCCGTCGAGGACGACGAAGACGTTGGAGCCGGTGCCCTCGCAGAGCTGCCCGACCGTGTTGGGGAACAGGGCCTCGGAGGCGTCGTATTGGTGGGCGCGGGCCAGGGCGACGACGTTCTCGGCGTACGAGGTGGTCTTCAGGCCGGTGAGCGCGCCGCGCTCGTTGCGGGTCCAGGGGACCGTGATCACGGCGGTGGAGTCGGCGCGGCGGCCGGTCTCGCCGAGGGCGACCACGAGGGTGGGGCCGCGGTCGCCGCGGTCCGAGCCGAGGGGGCCGTGGCCGCCGGTGTAGGTGATGCGCAGCCGGCCCAGCGGCATCGGGTTGGCCGCCAGGACCGCCTCGCAGGCCCGGCGGACCTCGTCGTGGTCGGGGTCGGGCAGACCGAGGCCCCGGGCCGAACGGGTCAGCCGGTCGAGGTGGCGGGTGAGCGCGAAGGGCCGTCCCCCGGTCGCCTTCACCGTCTCGAAGATGCCGTCCCCCACGGTCAGCCCGTGGTCGAAGACGGAGACACGCGCGGACTCGACATCCCGCAACCCGCCGTCCAGCCAGATCTTCACAGCTCTCTACCTCTACAAGTCAGCGCCCGATGCGTCGGATGCACGAGATGCACCGGATGCGGCGGACCGGCCGGGGTCCGAAGGTCGTCCGCCGGGCCGGCTCAGCACCCGGGACCCCCTTCGTTCACGTCGTACGTACCCGACGCTACCGCGAGCAGCCGGGCGGCCTTCAGCTCGGTCTCCCGCCATTCGCCCTCCGGGTCGGAACCCCAGGTGATCCCGGCGCCGGTGCCGAACCGGAGTGCGTCACCGTCGCCGGACCGGTCGATCCAGAAGGTACGGATGCCCACGGCCAGCTCGCCGACGCCGCGGTCCGCGTCCACCCAGCCGATGCCGCCGCAGTACGGACCGCGAGGCGCGGTCTCCAGTGCCTCGATGATCCGCAGGGCGCTCGACTTCGGCGCGCCGGTGACCGAGCCGGGCGGGAAGGCCGCGGCGAGCAGGTTTGGCCAGCCGGCGTCGGCGCGCAGCTCGCCCCGGACCGTGGAGACGAGATGGACCAGCCCCGGGTGCTTCTCCACGGCGCACAGGTCGGGGACGGTCACGGTGCCGGTGGCGCAGACCCGCCCGATGTCGTTGCGGACCAGGTCCACGATCATCACGTTCTCGGCGTAGTCCTTCTCCAGGAGGTCCGCCTCGGTGCGGCCGGTGCCCTTGATGGGCCCGCTCTCGACCGTCCGTCCCGTCCGGCGCAGGAACAGCTCGGGCGAGGCGGTGGCTATCTCCACCCCGTGCGCCGGGAGGCGAATCGTTCCGGCATACGGCGCCGGGTTGCCGCGGGCCAGCAGCGCGGTCAGGGCGTCCACGTCGGCGTCCGGGGCGACCGGCGCGGACAGCACGCGGCAGAGGTTGGCCTGGTAGACCTCGCCGGCCGCGATCTGCGTGCGGATCCGCCGCACCGCCGCCGTGTACGCGGCGCGGTCGAGGGACGACGTCCAGCCACCGGCCGCCGGCCCCCGCCACCGTCCCGGCACCGGCGCGGGCACCGGCTCCTCCCGTACGTCGCCGAAGCGGGCGCAGGTCAGCCGGCCCTCGAAATCCGCGCAGACGGCCCAGAAACCGGAGGAGTCGAGGGCCGCGGGATCGCTGGTCACGTCGAGGAGGTCGGTGGCGACGCGGTCGCCGAACCGGGCGAGAGGAGGGTGATGAGGAGGACGATGGAGCACGTCGTCGAGTCTATGGCGGGTGTCCTCGGGGTGACCCGGGCATGTCGTCGAGGGTGCCCTGACCACCTCATCCGCCGGTACCGGCGCAGCACGCTGCGCAAACGCGTTTTTGTGCTGGCCCGGGAATCCGCTAGAGTTCAACACGTCGCCGGGACGCGAGAGCGGACCGAAACGACAGGCGGACGTAGCTCAGTTGGTAGAGCGCAACCTTGCCAAGGTTGAGGTCGCGAGTTCGAGCCTCGTCGTCCGCTCGAAGGAACTAGGGGTCTTCCCGATCCCCTACACTCCTGGTGGAGTGGCCGAGAGGCGAGGCAACGGCCTGCAAAGCCGTCTACACGGGTTCAAATCCCGTCTCCACCTCCAAGGACGATTAGCTCAGCGGGAGAGCGCTTCCCTGACACGGAAGAGGTCACTGGTTCAATCCCAGTATCGTCCACTGGATCTTGGCCGGAAGGCCGTGGATCCACCCCGCGCGATTAGCTCAGCGGGAGAGCGCTTCCCTGACACGGAAGAGGTCACTGGTTCAATCCCAGTATCGCGCACGCAGTGCCCGTGATCCCCGGATCATGGTCCCGAGGACGATTAGCTCAGCGGGAGAGCGCTTCCCTGACACGGAAGAGGTCACTGGTTCAATCCCAGTATCGTCCACACAGCAAAGAGCCCCGGCCGTCTCGTACGGCCGGGGCTTCTTCGTGCGCTCAGCTGGAGAAGAGCATGTGCGCCCAGCTCTTGTGGCCGTGCTGACCGTGGCCGCCGTAGTGACCGCCGTGACCGCCGCCGTGGTGGCCACCGCCGTGCGGGGCGCCCCAGGCCGGCGCGGGCGGGGCCGGGTACGCCTGCGGAGCCGGCGGCGGCACGGGCTTGGACCACTGCGCCTCCAGCTGGGTCAGCGCCTCCAGCTCGCCGTAGTCGAGAAAGATGCCCCGGCAACCGCTGCACTGCTCGATCTGGACGCCGTTGCGGTTGTAGGTGTGCATCGGCGCATGGCACTTCGGACACTGCATGGTCGGCTCAACTCCTCGCCGGTAAAAACTGCTTCACGTTCTTCCAGGACAGACTCCGTCCGACCCTGGCCGGTTGCAGCCTACTTCGGGAAATCGTGCGGCAACCGGGCCGGACAAAGGGTCATTCCGGTGCCATTCGGGCGCAAGCGTCGATCAGGGACCGCTCCACCTCGTCCAGGGGGCGTTCCGCCGCGATCGCCTTCGCGAGGTAGCGCGCGCCGGTCTGGACGGTGAGGGCACGGGCCGGGACGTCCAGGGCGGCCCAGGGGTCGCCGTCCTGCGGTACGGCCGGACCGCCGGCCGCGCGGTAGGCGCCGAGGAAGCGGGTCCACTCGTCGGGCGGGAGGAGGCCGCAGGCGTACCAGGACGCGGGGCGGGCGAGGTCCCAGGCGGGGTCGCCCACACCGAGATCGTCCACGTCGATGAGGCGCCACGAGCCGTCCGGCGCCGGATACCGGACCAGCTGGCCGAGGTGCAGATCGCCGTGGCAGAGGGTGCGGGGGCGGCCCGGCGCGGGTGCCTCGGCGCGGGCCCAGGCGGGCAGGGCGGACCAGGCACGGAGGACGGGCGGGGCGGCGGGGTGGGCGCCCGTGGCGGCGAGGGCTTCGCTGAGCCGGGCTATCGCGTGGGCCGCCTTGGCGGGGCCGGCCATCGGGGGCGCGGTGGGGGTGGGCGGGGTGCGGTGGAGCAGGGCGAGCAGGGTGGCGGCGGCTTCCCAGGGGGCGGCCTCCGGGGCGTCGGGGTCCAGGGGTACGCCGTACGGCCACAGGGTGACGGGACGGTCGTCGACGAAGGCGGCGGGGGCCGGGGCGAGGGGCGGCAGGAAGACGTCGGGGAGGCCGGTGGCTATGGCCAGGCGGAGGGTGAGGACGGTGGGGTCGGTGCCGGGGGCGTGGGCCTTGGCGACGGTCGCCGCGTGGCGGAGGACCGTGGTGTCGGGGCGGTGGGCGAGGGTGGTGGTGGCCGCGCCGCAGTGGCAGGGGGTTGCGTCCGGGTGGGCGGCGGCTGTGACCTCGGCGGTCAGCTGGGGCAGTACGTCTGCGGTCATGAGATCCCCCGGGAGGTGCGGCTGCGCTGCGGTGAGGGTACGTGGGTGCGGTGGGCCGGGGGGCCGGCCGCGCGTCCGGGCTGAGGTGGGGGACGCTTACCGGCGCTGGCAGGGTGCCTCCCCCAGCCTTCGGCCGGGGGACCCCCAGCGCCCACCCGTGCCGCCCCAGCGGCACGACTGCCCGCAGCCATGTGAGACACGGCTGGGGAGCGCCCTGTAGGGGCGCGGGGAACTGCGCGATCAGCCCCCACCGGCCCTCGGCCGGACAACGGCCGTAAGCCCCGGGAAAAAGCAATGCCGGCGCAGCTCCCCAGCTGCGCCGGCATTTTGCCGTCCGCCGCACCCCCGTCCCCACGGGGTTTCATGGGTGGATGTCCCCGCCCGGACCGCTCTTCCGGGCCTGGGGTCGCCGCTCAGCGCCCCAGCATCACTCCCACGGACGACGCCTGTGTGGCCACTGTCTCCCAGCCGTCGAAGACGACGAGGAGCAGGACCGCCAGGGGAAGGGCCATCAGCGTCGCCACCAGTGGGTGGCGACGGCCCTGGCGGCGGGGGCGGGTGGTGTGTGTCCGCTGTGCCGTAAGGGCCATGGTCCCTCTCCTGACCGAGCTCAGTTGTCGTTGGCAGCGGCGGGTGTCTGACCTCGGGGGACGAGTGCTGCACCCGCCGCTTGACCTCAAATCTAGGCGCGTGCCACCTCGCGGACGTCATGCCCTCGTACCGAATCGCGGGCCTCCGAGAGGATGAGCCGTGACCTGCGGTCTACTCCCCTGGGTGGAGACGGGGCCTACGTCTCGTCCTACCCCTCAGGGTCTTCCCGGAGGGGGTGCCCGGTCCTTCCTGGTTTTTCCGAGCTGTCCTCGCGGGGCACCGGCTGCTCCACGAGGGCCAGGACCCGGGTCGCCATGAAGCGGGCGGTCCGGACGACGGCTCCGTTTCGCGTGACTTCGCTCACTTCCACCACCCCCCGTCGTACCGCTGTCTCCACCCGGCGGCCCGCCCTGCTCGCCACCACCTCGTACGTACGGGTCGTGTCGCCGGCGTCCACGACTATCTCCACGCGGTCACCCTTCACAGCATCAATCCCCCTTCTGTGACGGCTTGTTGGAGCAGACGGGTGCTCAAAGGAGCCGATAACGGCGCCTTCCTGACCACTCCTCAAGTCTCGCACCCGGCACTGACAATCCATCGGGCCGAGAGGGCGCGGCCTCTGCGCACGGGCGGCCCGGTAAACGTAAGCTGTGCCACGTCAGACGGACCGGGCAGCGGGGATGAACATGGCGATGATGCGCCTGAGGCGCGAGGACCCGCGCGTCGTCGGCTCGTTCAGGCTTCACAGAAGGCTCGGCGCCGGCGGGATGGGCGTGGTCTACCTCGGCTCCGACAAGAAGGGACAGCGGGTCGCGCTGAAGGTGATCCGGCCCGATCTGGCGGAGGACCAGGAGTTCCGGTCCCGCTTCGCCCGTGAGGTCTCGGCGGCCCGGCGGATCAGGGGCGGCTGCACCGCGCGGCTGGTCGCGGCGGACCTGGAGGCCGAGCGGCCGTGGTTCGCCACCCAGTACGTGCCCGGCCCTTCGCTGCACGACAAGGTCGCCGACGACGGCCCGCTGGGCGCGGCGGACGCGGCGGCGGTCGGCGCGGCGCTCTCCGAGGGCCTGGTCGCCGTGCACGAGGCCGGGGTCGTGCACCGGGATCTCAAGCCGTCGAACATCCTGCTGTCCCCGAAGGGGCCGCGGATCATCGACTTCGGCATCGCCTGGGCCACCGGGGCCTCCACCCTCACCCACGTCGGTACGGCGGTGGGCTCCCCCGGGTTCCTCGCGCCCGAGCAGGTGCGCGGGGCCGCCGTCACCCCCGCCACCGACGTCTTCTCGCTCGGCGCGACCCTCGCCTACGCCTCGACCGGCGACTCGCCCTTCGGACACGGCAGTTCCGAGGTGATGCTCTACCGGGTCGTCCACGAGGAGCCGCAGCTGCACGGCGTACCGGACGCGCTCGCTCCGCTGGTGCGGGCCTGCCTGGCCAAGGACCCGGAGGAGCGGCCGAGCACGCTCCAGCTGTCGCTCCGGCTGAAGGAGATCGCCGCGCGCGAGGCGCAGGGGCTGGCCGACGTACGGCCACCGGCGCAGCGTGCCGCGGAGGCGGACCGGCCCACCGGGCGGCTCACCGACACCTACTCGACCTACCCGGATCCGCAGCGCACCCAGCGCCGGCCGCAGTCCTCGCACGGTGGGCCGGGCGCGCCGGTGCGGGGCAACGCTCCCTCGCGCGGCGGCAGCGGTTCGCGCCCGGCCGGCGGGGTGCCGTCGCGGCCGAACGGCGCGCGCCCCACGCCCGCCCCGCGCGGCAACGGCACCCGGCCCGGGAACGGGACCGGGACCGGGAACCGGCCCGCGTCGCGCGGTGGCAACGGGCGTCCGGCGCCGCGTCTCACCGGTACCGGACGGCGGCCGGCCAATCCCCGGCTGCTGCGCCAGCGGCTGTTCGTGTTCGTCGTGGTGACCCTGCTGGTGGCGCTGGGGATCGCGCTGGCCCAGGGCTGCTCCGGGCCCGCACACGGAATGGGCGTGCCCGGTACCGGTGCCGTACCGGCGAAGGCCGTGGCCCTCAGGGAGTAGCCGGCCTCCGGAAATGGCGGGGCAACGGGGCTACGCCTCGGGGCGGCCGGCGGTCACCGCGTAGAAGGCGACGGCGGCCGCGGCGCCCACGTTGAGGGAGTCGACGCCGTGGGACATCGGGATGCGCACCCATTCGTCGGCGGCGACCAGCGCCTGGGTGGAGAGGCCGTCGCCCTCCGCGCCGAGCATCAGGGCGACCCTGTCCATCCGGTGCGGGGCGGTCTCGTCCAGGCTGCGGGCCTTCTCGTCCGGGGTGAGGGCGAGCAGCGTGAACCCGGCCTCGCGGACCGAGTCCAGCCCCTTGGGCCAGGTGTCGAGACGGGCGTACGGCACCGAGAAGACGGCGCCCATCGAGACCTTCACGCTGCGCCGGTAGAGCGGGTCGGCGCAGTCCGGGGACAGCAGCACCGCGTCCATGCCGAGGGCGGCCGCCGAGCGGAAGATCGCGCCGATGTTGGTGTGGTCGTTGACCGACTCCATGACGACGACCCGGCGGGTGGTGCGCAGCAGTTCGGTCGCGGTCGGCAGCGGTTTGCGCTGCATGGAGGCGAGGGCGCCGCGGTGCACGTGGTAGCCGGTGACCTTCTCGGCGAGCTCCGGGCTGACCGCGTAGACGGGGGCCGGGAGTTCGTCTATGACGTCGCGCATGACGTCGACCCACTTGGCGGACAGCAGCATGGAACGCATCTCGTAGCCCGCGTCCTTCGCCCTGCGGATGACCTTCTCGCCCTCGGCGATGAACAGGCCCTCGGCCGGTTCGCGCTTGCGGCGCAACTCGACGTCGGTCAGGCCTGTGTAGTCACGGAGGCGCGGGTCGTCGGGATCCTCAACGGTGATGAGATCGGCCACAGGGTGATACTGCCTTGTCCTGGGTGGGGTGCCAATGGTCTGGAGCGGGTTGTGTTACCCGGGGTTACGTCGGCGCCCTTCAGGGCGCCGTCCGCGGGCCTACGTTCACGACCTCGCCGATCACGATGACCGCAGGGGGTTTCACTTCCTCCGCGCGAACGACCTCCGCCACCGTGGCGAGGGTCGCGTCGACCCGGCGTTGAGCGGCCGTCGTGCCTTCCTGGACCAGGGCGACCGGGGTTTCCGGGGACTTCCCGTGCGCGACCAGGGTCTCGGCGATCTTCCCGATCTTGTCGACGCCCATGAGGACGACGAGGGTTCCGGTCAGCTTCGCGAGGGACGGCCAGTCCGCCAGCGAGCGCTCGTCGTCCGGGGCGACGTGCCCGCTGACCACCGTGAACTCGTGTGCGACTCCCCGGTGGGTGACCGGGATGCCCGCGGCGGACGGTACGGAGATCGAGCTGGAGATGCCGGGGACGACCGTGCAGGGGATCCCGGCCTCGGCGAGCGCCTGGACCTCCTCCATCCCGCGGCCGAAGACGTAGGGGTCGCCGCCCTTCAGCCGTACGACCGACTTGCCCTGCTTGGCGTGTTCGATCAGGGCGTTGTTGATGGCCTCCTGGGCCATGTAGCGGCCGTACGGGATCTTCGCCGCGTCGATCACCTCGACATGCGGCGGGAGTTCGGCGAGGAGGACGCGGGGGCCGAGGCGGTCGGCGATGACGACGTCGGCGGCGGCCAGCAGGCGGCGGCCGCGGACCGTGATCAGGTCGGGGTCGCCGGGGCCGCCGCCGACCAGGGCGACGCCGGGGGTGCGGGTGCGGTGGTGGGGGGCGACGAGGGTGCCGTCGCGCAGGCCCTCGACGACCGCGTCCCTGATGGCGGCGGTGTGGCGGGGGTCGCGGCCGCGCGCGTCGGTGGTGAGGACGGCGACCGTGACGCCTTCGCTGTGGCCGGTCGCCGGGGTCCAGGCGGTGGCCTGGTCGGCGTCGTCGGAGCGCACGCACCAGACGCGGTGGCGCTCCGCTTCGGCGGAGGCGGCGCTGTTGGCGGCGGTGTCGCTGGTGGCGATCAAGGCGTACCAGGCTTCGCCGAGGTCGCCGTCCCGGTAGGGGCGCCTGACCCAGGTGAGCTCGCCGGCGTCGGCCATCGCTTCGACGGAGGGCGTGGCTTCCGGGGAGACGAGGGTGATGTCGGCGCCGGCCGCGATGAGGGCGGGGAGGCGGCGCTGGGCTACCTGGCCGCCGCCGAGGACGACCACACGGCGGCCGGAGAGGCGGAGGCCTACGGGGTAGGCGGGGTGTTCGGCCATGAGGGGGCGGCTCCCTTGGGTGGCGGCGGTGTCCGGTGCCCTGACGTGGGCATTTTAAGCGGGGCGGGGTTCGGGCGGGTCGGGTGTCCGGTGGCTGGGCAGTGCGTGCCGGGTGCGGGGGTGCGGGTGGTTGTGCCCACCCGTTCCGCCCCAGCGGAACGACTGCCCACAACCACCGGCCGGCCGCCAAGGAGACCGGCGCTGCCGCCCCGCGTCCGACAGCCAGCAGCGCCAGCAGCCCCAGCAGCCAGCAGCCAGCAGCCAGCAGCCAGCAGCCAGCAGCCAGCAGCCAGCAGCCAGCAGCCAGCAGCCAGCAGCCAGCGGAAACCGACGCACCCGCCGCGCAGCAACGGGCGACCAGCTCACAGTTCCCAGCTCCCAACCGTGAGCGGCCGAAGGCAGGCGCCCAACCACCGACGACCGGCGACCGGCGACCGGCCAATGGCGCGCGGTAAACGGCACACGACGACAGCAGGCAACCGACCACCGACGACCCGACCGGCAGCAGACAACCGACCACCGGCGGCAGACGGCAAACGGCAGACGGCAGACGGCAGACGGCAGGCAACCGACCACCGGCGACCGGACCAGCGGCAGGCAACCAACCACCGCCAGCGGACCACCAACGACCGACAGCAGGCAACCGGCCACCGACGACCCGACCAGCGGCAGGCAGCCAACCACCGGCGGCAGGCGACCGACCACCGCCGGTCGTCGTGGGAACGTCGGTCCCTACTTCTCCGTGACGCCCGCCGAGTCGAAGGTCGCCACCTCGTGCATGGCCCTCGCCGTGCTCTGGACCAGCGGAAGGGCTAGCAGGGCGCCCGTGCCCTCGCCGAGGCGGAGGTCGAGGTCGACCAGGGGGCGCAGGCCCAGTTTGTTCAGGGCTGCCACGTGGCCCGGTTCCGCGCTGCGGTGGCCGGCGATGCAGGCGGCCAGGACCTCGGGGGCGATGGCGCGGGCCACGAGGGCGGCGGCGCCCGCGCTGACGCCGTCGAGGATCACCGGCGTGCGCAGGGACGCGCCGCCCAGCAACAGGCCCACCATCGCCGCGTGTTCGAAGCCGCCGATCGCGGCCAGGACACCGATCGGGTCGGCCGGGTCCGGCTGGTGGAGTTCCAGGGCCCGGCGGACCACCTCGGTCTTGCGGGCGAGGGTCTCGTCGTTGATGCCGGTGCCGCGGCCGGTGACCTCGGCGGGGTCGGCACCCGTGAAGACGGAGATCAGGGCCGCGGACGCGGTGGTGTTCGCGATGCCCATCTCACCGGTGAGGAGCGCCTTGTTGCCGGCCGCCACCAGGTCGCGGGCCGTCTCGATGCCCACCTCGATGGCCTGCTTGGCCTCGTCGCGGGTCATCGCGGGGCCGGTCGTCATGTCGGAGGTGCCCGCGCGGACCTTGCGCGGGAGGAGACCCGGCGTGGCGGGCAGCTCCGCCGCGACGCCTACGTCGACCACGCAGACCTCGGCGCCCACCTGGCTCGCGAACGCGTTGCAGACCGCTCCCCCGCCGAGGAAGTTGGCCACCATCTGGGCGGTGACCTCCTGCGGCCAGGGGGTGACGCCCTGGGCGTGCACCCCGTGGTCGCCCGCGAAGATCGCGACGGCCGCGGGCTCCGGGATCGGCGGCGGGCACTGCCGGGACAGGCCGGAGAGCTGCGCGGAGATGATCTCCAGCATGCCGAGCGCACCGGCCGGCTTGGTCATCCGCTTCTGCCGCTCCCAGGCCTCGCCGAGCGCCTTGGCGTCCAGCGGGCGGACGCTGGCGACGGTCTCGGCGAGCAGGTCGTGGGGGTCCTCGCCGGGCAGCGCGCGGCGGCCGTACGTCTCCTCGTGCACGACCCACGACAGCGGGCGGCGCCTGGACCAGCCGGCCTGCATCAGCTCGGGCTCGTCCGGGAACTCGTCGACGTACCCCACGCACAGGTAGGCGATGACTTCGAGGTGCTCGGGCAGCCCGAGGGCGCGGACCATCTCGCGCTCGTCGAAGAAGCTCACCCAGCCGACGCCGAGGCCCTCGGCGCGCGCGGCGAGCCAGAGGTTCTCGACGGCGAGGGCGGCGGAGTAGGGCGCCATCTGCGGCTGGGTGTGCCGGCCGAGGGTGTGGCGGCCGCCGCGCGTCGGGTCGGCGGTGACGACGATGTTCACCGGGGTGTCGAGGATGGCCTCGATCTTCAGTTCCTTGAACTGCTTCGCGCGGCCCTTGGGGAGGGACTTGGCGTAGGCGTCGCGCTGGCGCATGGCCAGTTCGTGCATCGAGCGGCGGGTGTCGGCCGAGCGGATGACGACGAAGTCCCAGGGCTGGGAGTGGCCGACGGAGGGCGCGGTGTGCGCGGCCTCCAGGACACGCAGCAGCACCTCGTGCGGGATGGGGTCGCTGCGGAAGCCGTTGCGGATGTCACGGCGCTCGCGCATGACCTTGAGGACGGCCTCGCGTTCGGCGTCGTCGTAGGCGGGTGCGGCCGGGCCGGTGGACTGACGTGCTTCTGCCACGGGGGCCGTGCTCTCTTCCTGGTCGGCGGCCCTGGTGTCCAGGTCCTCCGCTTGCTGTACGACATCGGGGTGCTCCGGCAGCGGAGCGGGTTCGGCCTCGCGGGGCGCGGGGACCGTCGCGGCCTGTTCGGGCACGGACGGTCCGCCCTGGTCCTGGGCGGGGAGGATCAGCGGGTGGGGCGGGGTGGGGGCGAGGTGCGGGGTGGTCGGCACCTGGCCGTCGACGGCGACGAACTCGCCCAGCGGGTGGTCCGGGGCCGGTTCCGTCGGGACGGCGACCGCCGGGGCGTCCTCGGTGGCGGGCGCCGAGCCCTGGATCTGCGGGCCGGCGAGGGGGACGTCGACCGGCTGGACAGGCTCGGCGGGGTGCGCCTCGGGGGCCTCGGCCGGCGGCGCTGCGACAGCCGCCGCGGGTACGTCGGCCGCGGCGGGCGGGGGGACCTGCTCGGCCTCCGGGACGGCCGCGGTGACGGGCTCCGCCGGCTGGGGGACCTCGGTGGCGGCGACGGGTGCGGGGGCTGCCGGGGCGGATTCCTCGGCGGCAGCCTCCTCGGTCTGCACCGGCACGGCGGGCACCGGCTGGACGGGCTCGGCCACGACGGCCTCCGAAGCCGGAAGGGCCCCGGGCACAACGGCTTCCGGCACAACCGCCTCCGGCGCGACGGCCTCCGCCACGGCACCATCCGGCGCGACAACTGGCGCCACGACAGCTTCCGGTACGTCCGCTTCGGATACGTCCGCTTCGGGCACGACTGCTTCGGACACGACGGCTGCCGGCGCCGGGCCGCCGGGCTCGGGCAGCACGGGCTCCGGGGTCCGTTCCACTCCGACCGGCGCCACGACCTGCTGCTCCGGCGCGGCCACCACGGCCTCGGCGACCGTCTCCGGCTCCGCGAGCCGATGACCGGCCTCCTCCGGCTCCGGCGGGGTACCGCCGTCCGCTGTCGCGTCGGCGCCGGGAGCCTGCGCGGTCTCCGGACCCACCACGTCCGCCGGAGCCGGCTGCGGCGGCGCCGCTTCCGGCCCCTGCGGAGGCTGCGGAGCCTCGGCGATCCCCGGAGCGTCCGGGAACTGCGGAACCTGCGTCACCTGAGCAACGTCCGGCGCCTGCCCGGCCTGCGGCGCCACCGGCCCGGCCGCAGGCGCCGGAACGCCCCCGTCGACCGGCTGGACGGCGCCCTGGGGACCGTAGGCGTTCTCGGGCTGCGCGCCGACGCCGGCCTCCGGTACCTGCGGCTCGCCCGCGATGCCCGCGGCCACGGCCGCCGTGGCGAGGCGGGCGACGGCCGCCTGCGCGGCGCCCGCCGGGTCGGGAGTGCCGGGTTCGTGGGCGGCCACGGGCTGCGGCCGGGGCTGCGGCTCACGTTCCGGAGCAACGGGCGCGGCAGGCGCGGCGGGAGCCGCGACAGCAGCCGTCTCCGCAGCCGTGACGATCGGAGTAACCGTTTCGGCAGCCGGGGCCTGTGCGGCCACCTGTGCCACCGGAGCGGCCTGCGGGGCGGCCTGCGGGGCCGTCTGCGGGACGGCCTGCGGCGCACCCCAGGGCGCGGCAGACTGCGGTACCGCCTCGTGCAGCGGCTGGACGTCGAGGTACTCGGGACCGGCCGCCGGCACGCCCGGCTGCCGTACCGGTGCGCCGGCCGGGCCGCGGTCGGCGAGGGAGCGGACCGGGCTGGTGGAGGCGTCGGGGATCGGCGGGCCGAGGTGCAGCGGGCGGCGCGGGGCCGGGGCGGCCGCCGGGTCGTGCGGCACGGAGAGGATCGGGGACGCCGGTACCGAGCTGGGCAGCCGGACCGCGCTGAGGTCGACCGAGCCGCTGTCCCGGCCGCCCGTCTCGTGCGGGCCGGGCTCGTGGACGGTCTCGACGACCGGCTCCGGGGCCGGCGGCGGCACTTCGTTGCCCCAGGCGCCCTGGGCGCCGGGGAGCAGCAGGTCCTCTTCGTCCTCGGCAGGCGACTCGGAGAGGTAGGTGTACGCGCCGTGCGCGGCAACGCCCGGCTGTTCCACCATGCCTGCGCTCTCCGGCAGTCCCTCGCCCGGGACCTGGCCGGTGTCCGTCATGCGTACCCCTCGCCCATCGGTTAGTGCCTTCTACGACCAGCTCGCCCGGGGCGGCGCACCGACCGCCCCACAGTCAAGAACGAGCGTGCGTGCCCAGCGGCACGAACGACCCGCCGGAAAAGGCGACAAAGCCATTCAGTGGCATTGTCCCGGCCGTTCGACCGTCGCGACAGCGTGATCCGCGACAGCCCGCTGTGGACTGCGCCACGTTGCGCGTCCCCGGTTCTGCCGTACCACACCCGCCCCAAAAGGAGCGTGTTTTCCGGACATTGACGAACAGATTTCCGGGCCACCGGTGCGGTGCAGCGATCGGCCAGCCTACCGCGCGCAGTATGACAACAGGATCACGGGGCGCGCTCGGGGAGAACACCGCTGAGCAGGAACGCGACGTTCCGCTCGGTCTCCGTCCAGGCCCTGGTGTCGAGTTCGACGGACTGCAGGAGGGCGCATTCGACGTGGTATCCGTGCTCGGTCAGGTCGCGTCCTACGAGTTCGGCCGCGTCGCGGGTGGCGGCGTGGGTGACGATGCGCTGCGGGCGGCGGTCGGCGACCGCGTTCACCACGGCCGCTCCCCCGCCGCCGACCCGGACGACATCGGGTTCGGGCAGGTTCTCCAGTACGTGGGGCGCGCCGCCGTGCACGATCTGGAGCTGGACGCCGAACTTCCGGGCGGCCGTCTCGCTGCGCACACACGCCGCGAGGTCCCGGTCGACGGCGATGACGGCGGCGCCGGCGCGCGCGGCCTCGGTGGCGAACGCGCCACTGCCGCAGCCGATGTCCCAGACGAGGTCTCCGACCCGGGGTCCCAGCCGGGCGAGTTGGGCGGCCCGCAGCAGATCCGTTTCCCCTTCGCCGAGCGGGGCTCCGTCGCCGTACTCCGCGTCGGGCAGCACCCAACCGCGCGGGCCGGCCGCCGGATCGCGGCCGGCGATCCAGCCGCCGCCCTCGGGCACCGTCACCGCCCCGGTCGTACCGCCGATGACGATGACGACGTTGGGGTCGCGCCAGGCGTGGTCGGCGGCCTTGTCGGAGGTGACGACGTGGACCTGTTCGCGTTCGGTGCCGAGTTCCTCGCAGATGACGAAGGTGCGGTGCACGCCTTCCATCAGCAGGCCGAGTTCGGCGGGGCCGGCGCCGGGTGAGGTGAGGACGGCGACCTTGGTGTGGGCGCGGCACACGTTCACCGCGCGTCGCAGGGTGCGCCGGTGGGCGACGACCACCTGTGCGTCGTCCCAGGGCATCCCGGCGCGGGCGAAGGCGGCGGCCACCGAGGAGACGGCGGGGACGACCTCGACCTCCAGGCCGAACTCGGGCGCGCGCAGGGTCCGTACGACGCCGAAGAAGCCGGGGTCGCCGTCGGCGAGTACAACGGCGGTGCCGCGGTGGCCGGCGATGCGGCGGGCGGCGAGTGCGACGCTGCCCAGGCGGATGCGTTCGGCCCCGGGCGGCACCTCGGGGAGGGCGAGATGGTGGGCCGCGCCCGCGACGAGCGTGGCGGCGCCGAGTGCGCCGCGCCCCGCGGCGGTCAGGGGCGAGCCGTCCCAGCCGATCACCGTGACCCGGTCGGCCATCGTCGTCAGTCTCCAGGGTTTTCGCAGGTCGTCAGGGTCCGGGCCCGGCGGGCGGGCTCCGTGAGAGTACCTGGTGGAGGTGTACGGCGCGCGACGGGGCGAGTCCCGCCGCCGTCAGTTCCAGGAGGTGAAGCCGTCGCTTCCGGCGAGTTCCTCACCCGCGCCCTCCAGGTCCTCCGGGAGCAGGCTCCACACGATGTAGTCGCTGCGCACGTCCGCCCAGGTGCCGTCCTCGGTGCGGACGTGGACTATGCAGGCGTTGCGCAGCACGCCCTCGCTGATACAGCCGATCTTCTGTGCCACCTGCTGCGCGGCGGTGTTGTCGGCGGCGGTGCGCAGCTCGATGCGCTCGAACTTCTGGTCGCCGAGCAGCCACTGGGCGGTGGCGAGCGCGGCCTCGGAGGCATAGCCCTCGCCGCGGGCCCAGGGGGCGATGATGTACGACAACTCGGTCGACCGGATGTGCCAGTTGGTCCTGGCGAGCCGGACTACGCCGACCAGGCGCTGGGTGAGGAACTCGGTGACGGCGAGGTCGTAGCCCCGGCCGGCGAGCCGCTCGGCCGGGACGCCCTCGGTGATCCAGCGCCGGGCGGCGTCCTCGCTGTACGGCTGCGGGACGCTGGTCCAGGCCGCCACCTGCTCGTCGTTCATCATCTCGGCCAGCGCGGGCACGTCGTCCTCGTCGAGGGGACGCAGCACCAACCGCTCCGTGCTGATGGAGATGTTGGGGAAGGTGCTAGTCATGCGCCGCTCCGTAACCTTCGGAAATCCTTCAGGGCCAAACCGTCAGGGCCTGCGAACTGCCCAGCATGCAGCATGAAACCACTGAACCGCACGACGGGGTCCACCCGTGGTGACCGAGTGGACCCCGTGCGTGGCGATACGCCGTATACGTGCCGTCAGTAGGACGCGACGGCTCAGAAGGACGGGATGACCGAGCCCTGGTACTTGTCCTCGATGAACTTCTTCACCTCGGGCGAGGTGAGGAGCTTGGCGAGCTTCTTCACCCGCGGGTCCTTCTCGTTGCCCTTCTTCACCGCGAGGAAGTTGCCGTACGGGCTGTTCTTCGCGGACTCCAGGACGAGGGCGTCCTTGGCGGGCTTGATGCCGGCCGAGATGGCGTAGTTGCCGTTGATGACCGCGGCGTCCACGTCGTCCAGGGAGCGCGCGGTCTGGGCCGCCTCGACCTCCTTGAACTGGAGGTTCTTCGGGTTCTTGGCGATGTCCTGCGGGGTCGCCTCGCTGCCGGCGCCGTCCTTGAGGGTGATGAGCCCGTTGGCGGCGAGCAGCTTGAGGGCGCGCGCCTCGTTCACGGAGTCGTTGGGGACGGCGACGGTCGCACCGCTCTTCAGCGCGTCGACGCTCTTGACCTTGTGGGAGTAGAGGCCGAGCGGCTCCAGGTGCACCGTGACGACGGGCACGATGTGGGTGCCGCGCTTCTTGTTGAAGTCGTCGAGGTACGGCTTGTTCTGGAAGTAGTTGGCGTCCACCGAGCCGTCCTCGGTCGCCGTGTTCGGCGTGATGTAGTCGGTGAACTCCTTGACCTCCAGGTCGAGTCCGGCCTTCTTCGCCAGGTTGTCCTTGATGTAGTCGAGGATCTCGGCGTGCGGGGTCGGGCTCGCGGCGACGACCAGCGGTCCGCTGTAGTCGGCGGAGCCGGAGGCGGAGTCCTTGTCCGAGCCGCAGGCGGTGAGCCCGAAGGTGAGGGCTCCGGCGGCGAGGACGGCGGTGGTGAGCTTGGCGGTGTTACGCACGAAAAGTGCCTTTCCTTAAGGGTGGAGCGACCCCGCGGAGGGTGGTGCGGGGAAAACAGGGGTGGGCTCAGACGGTCTTGCTCGTCGCGGTGGACGCCTTGAGCAGCCGGAGCTTCGGCACCGGGCCCGACCGGCCGCCCCGGCGGTGCAGCGAGCGGGCCGCGTAGTCGCCGGCGAACTGGATGACGGAGATGACGACGGCGAGGATGGCGACCGTGATCCACATCAGCTCGGTCTCGAACCGCTGGTAGCCGTAGCGGATGGCGATGTCGCCGAGTCCGCCGGCGCCGACCGTGCCGGCCATGGCGGAGTAGCCGATGAGCGCGACGATCGTGGTCGTGGTGGAGGAGATGAGCGAGGGCAGCGACTCGGGTACGAGGACCTTCCGTACGACGGTCCAGGTGTTGCCGCCCATCGACTGCACGGCCTCCACGAGCCCGCCGTCCACTTCGCGGACAGCCGTCTCGACGAGGCGGGCGAAGAAGGGGATGGCGCCGATCGCGAGCGGCACGATGGCGGCCTCGCGGCCGATGGTCGTCCCGGTGATCCAGCGCGTGAAGTTCATCAGGGCGACCATGAGGATGATGAACGGCATCGAGCGGGCGACGTTCACGATCTGCCCGATGACCTTGTTGGCCAGCACGTTCTGGAGCAGGCCGCCCCGGTCGGTGAGGACGAGCAGGACGCCGAGCGGGAGGCCGCCGACGACGGCGATCAGCGTGGACCAGCCGACCATGTAGAGCGTGTCCCAACACGCCTGGGACAGCAGCGGCTGCATCTCGGACCAGGTCACTTGGCACCGTCCTTCACCAGTGCGGGCTCCTGGCCCAGTACGTCGATCCGCAGGCCCTGCTCGCGCAGGAAACCGATGGGCACCACGTTGTCCTCGTAGCGGCCGGGGAGTTCGATGCGCATCCGGCCGATCTGGAGGCCGCCGACGGTGTCGATGGCGGCGCCGAGGATCGATATGTCGATGTTGTAGGTGCGGGAGAGCTGGGAGATGACCGGCTGGGTGGCGGCCTCACCGTGGAAGGTGACGTCCAGGACGGTGCGGTCGTCGGCGGATGCGTCGCCGCCGACCGGGAAGAGCGCGGCGGCCAGCTCGGAGCCGGGGGTCGCGAGCAGTTCGCTGACGGTCCCGTGCTCGACGATGCGGCCGCGTTCCATCAGCGCGGCCGAGTCGCAGATGGTCTTCACGACGTCCATCTCGTGCGTGATGAGCAGGACGGTCAGGCCGAGCTGCCGGTTCAGGTCGCGCAGCAGCTGGAGGATGGAGCGGGTGGTCTCCGGGTCCAGCGCACTGGTGGCCTCGTCGGAGAGCAGCACCTTGGGGTCGCCGGCCAGGGCGCGGGCGATGCCGACGCGCTGCTTCTGGCCGCCGGAGAGCTGGGCCGGGTAGGCCTTCGCCTTGTCGGCGAGCCCGACGAGGTCGAGCAGCCCAAGTGCCTTGCGGGAACGTTCCTTCCCCGACTTTCCGAGGATTTCCAGCGGCAGCTCGACGTTGTCCTGGACGGTCCGGGAGGACAGCAGGTTGAAGTGCTGGAAGACCATGCCGATCCGGCTGCGCGCCTGCCGCAGCTCCCGGCCGGCCCGGGGACCGCGTCCGGCGAGGGCGGTGAGGTCCTGCCCGTCGACCGTCACGGTGCCGGTGGTGGGGCGTTCCAGCAGGTTGACGCAGCGGATGAGCGAGGACTTGCCGGCGCCGGACTGGCCGATGACGCCGTACACCTCGCCCTCGCGGACGTGCAGGTCGACGCCGTCGAGGGCGGTGACCTCTCGGCCGCGGGTGCGATAGACCTTGGTCAGGCCCGATGTGGTGATCACTGGGATTCCATCACTGTTGAGTACGCGGGCGTGGGTGTGCCCTGGTACGGGAGGAAGAACGTGCGCGGGGCAGCCGGGTCACATACGACTCAGGGCGTACGGACAGGCCACGGCAGCTCGCTTCGGGGCGCGAGGCTCTGGGGTGGTGCGGGGGCCCTCTAGAAGGCGCACATTCGACACATACAACGAGCACCGGGCGTCATGGTCGCCTCGGTCGCAGGAGTGCGGTCGCTCGTCGTGG
Organism: Streptomyces sp. NPDC013157; assembly: GCF_042899865.1. Lineage (NCBI taxonomy): Bacteria > Bacillati > Actinomycetota > Actinomycetes > Kitasatosporales > Streptomycetaceae > Streptomyces > Streptomyces sp. NPDC013157. The sequence goes on from NZ_JBIBAK010000022.1 coordinate 213,695, forward strand.
TCATGCGATCAGTAAACCAGACCTACGGTCCTGACAGGCCGCCGCCGTCCGCATGCTGGACAGCGGCGGACACCTTTCAGCCGCGGGGCGATATCTCGACGCCGTCCTCGGCGACCAGCGCGGACAGGGCCGAGAGGTCCTTCACCACGAGGTCCGCGGTCAGCTCGTGCGCCTGGTGGGTTGTGGCCAACGCCACGGTGGTCATGCCGGCCGCGCGGCCCGCCTGGAGTCCGGCGGGGGCGTCCTCGAAGACCACGCAGTGCGCCGGGTCGACACCGAGGTGCCGGGCGGCGAGGAGGTAGGGCTCGGGATCGGGCTTGCCACGGGTGATGTCGTCGGCGCAGACCAGCGTCTTCGGCCGGATCCCGACCGCTTCCAGGCGGGCCTCGGCCAGGCGGCGGGTGGCGGAGGTGACGACGGCCCAGCGGTCGGCGGGCAGGGAGTCGAGGAGGGCGGCGGTGCCGGGGAGCAGGTGGACGCCGCCGTTGGGGACGTCCTCCACCTCCAGCTGTTCGACGCGGGCGACGGCTTCCGGTACGAGGGCCGGCGGGAGCAGGTCGGCGACGATGTCCGCGGCGGGCCGTCCGTGCAGCTCGACTCGGGCGAACTCCTCGGTGACGCCGTACTCCGCCGCCCAGCGGGTCCAGCAGCGCTCGACCGATTCGAGGGAGGAGACCAGGGTGCCGTCGTTGTCGAAAAGCAGGGCTTGTGCGTGGATCGTCATGGTCTAGACCCTACGGTGTACGACAGGGGCGACGGCATCGGGCCGATTCGGCCGTAATAAGGTCACCGCATGCTCAATGCCCTGCTGCTGGTGACCGGAGTCGCCGCGCTGCTGCTCGCCGCGTGGTGCGGCTGGGCGGCGTACCGGGACCAGCCGACGAAGGACTGGCACTTCATCGGGATGGCCGTGGTGACGGTGCTGGCGGTGATCCAGCTGATCGCCGGGATCGTCCTGCTGGCGCGGGGCGAGAAGCCGGACCAGGGGACGACGATCTTCATCGCCTATCTGCTGGGCGCGTTCGCGTGCGTGCCGGCCGCGGGGTTCATGTCGCTCGCCGAGCGGACGCGGTGGGGTTCCGTGACGGTCGCCGCGGGCGGTGTGGTGCTGGCCGTGCTGGAGGTGCGGCTCTATGACATCTGGGGAGGGTGAGGTGACGGCCGTGGAAGAGAGGCCGAAGCGGCTGACCAGCGGGCCGGGGACGCTGCTGGTGTGGTTCTACGGTGTGATGGTCGTCGGGGCGGTGTCGCGATCTGCTTACCAGATCGCGACCGAGTTCGACCGGGCGCCGCTCGCGTACTCGTTGTCCGCCGTTGCCGGGGTCGTGTACGCGTTCATCACGTACACGCTGGTGCGGGGCGGCGAGACTGCGCGCAGGGTGGCGCAGGTGTGCTGCGCCGCCGAGCTCGCGGGGGTGTTGATCGTGGGTACGTGGACACTCGTCGACTCTTCCGCGTTCCCGGATGCGACCGTGTGGTCGGACTACGGGATGGGGTACGTGTTCATTCCCGTGCTGTTGCCGCTTTCCGCGTTGTACTGGTTGCGGAAGGGCGCCCAGGAGGCAGGGGTCTGAGGAAGGCCCGCGCCCCCAGAAGGGGGCGCTCCAGCCAAGGGGGCTGCAAAGTCACGCCGTTGTCGCGTATGTGCTCGCCGGCTTTTCCAGGACGATCATCGGGACGCCGTCTGCGCCCTTTGACGTGCCTACCGTTTCGTAGCCGACCCGGCGGTACAGGCGGAGGTTGCCCTCACTGCGGTGGCCGGTGAAGAGGCGGAACCTCTTGGCGCCGCGCTGTTCGGCGAGGGCCTCCTCGGCCGCGCGGAGCAGGCGGGCGCCGATGCCGTGGCCCTGGAGGCGGGGGTGGACGCAGAGCTTGCCGATGGCGGCGGCGCCGTCCTCGGTGACCGAACCGCGGACCGAGCCGACGACCTCCTCGCCGAGGCGGGCGACGAAGACGCAGTCGGTGGCGAGTTCCTGGCGGACCGAGTCGAGGCTCTGGACGAGCGGGTCGATGCGGTAGTTGCCGTACAGCGCCGCTTCACTCTGGAAGCACAGGTACTGGAGCCTGAAGATCTGCTCTGCATCCTGCTCGGTCGCCACCGAGATGGTCACGCTCATGCCCATGTGCGCACGCCTCCCGCTCACCTGATCGCCTGTCGTTCTCACTCCTATCCCCGCGCTTCGCGGGGCGCAACCTCCGGCGTCAACAATCGGCGCAGACAACCCAGACATCTGGAGCGTTCCGGGCCGAGACTGCCCTGTGAGATACCCAACTCCCCCGCGATTTCCCGGTATGTCAGGTCCTTCGGGGAGAGCAGTGCCTGCAGGAGGCGGGGGCAGCGGCCGGGGAGGCGGGCGACCGCCTCGCGCAGGGCGCGGTGCCGGGCGGTGGTGAGGACACGTTGTTCGGGGGTGGGGACCCCGGGGTCGGCGGGGTCGGTGGAGTAGGGGTGTTCCCGGCGGGCGGTGCGCCGGGTGCGGCGGGACTCGGCGCGCACGGCCCGGCGCAGCCAGTCCTCCGGGGCCCGGGGTGGGCCGTGGGTCTCCAGCCGCTCCAGGAGGCGGAGCCAGACCGTCTGCTCCAGGTCGCGGGGGTCGCTGCCGCAGGCCTGTGCCTCGGCGGCGGCCTCGGCGGTGAGCAGCGGGCGCAGGGCGGCGACCAGGTCGTTCGTCACATGCGGAACGACGCGGCCGCCCCGGCACAGGTTGCCGGGGCGGCCGGGAGACACCCCGAACGGGGCGCGGGGGCTCAGCCGTTGACGAAGTCGGCGCGGGCCAGCAGGGCGGTGTCGGCGTTGTCGGTGAAGACGCCGTCGATGCCGGTCTCGAAGTACTTCTGGAAGGCCGGGAAGACGTTGCCGTACGCGTCCGCGTCGCTGCCGATGCGGTAGGCCGGCGGCAGGAAGGGGTTCTCGTTGCGCATCGTGTACGGGTGCAGGATCAGACCGACCTTGTGCGCGTCCGCGACCAGCGTGCTCGGCGTGGTGAAGTTGCCGTTCGCGTCCTTCGGGATGATCAGGTCCAGGGTCGGGCCGATGCCCTGCGCGTAGCCGGCGATCTCACGCAGCCCCTTGGGCGTGATCAGGTCGGCGACGGTGCGCGGGTCGCCCGTCGCGACGAAGTCGTACGGCCGGGTGGTCGCGCCGGAGAGCAGGACCACGAGCGGGTTGTCGACCAGCGTGTTCAGTCGCTGGATGCTGGTCGGCTCGAAGGACTGCAGGATGACCGGCGAGTTCCGCTTGTCCTTGCCGTACTTGCGCAGCAGCTTGGCGACGCGCTCCTCGAGGCCGAGGCCGAGGCGGCGGAAGTAGGTGGGGTGCTTGGTCTCGGGATAGATCCAGACCTGCTTGCCGCGCTTGCGGCTCTGCTCGTCCTGCCACTTGAGGACTTCCTCGAAGGTGGGGATCTCCCAGCGGCCGTTGTAGATCGTGTTGTGCGGGCGGTTGGCCGGGATGCGCTCGATCGCCCGCAGCGTCTTCAGCTCGGCGAGCGTGAAGTCCTCGGTGAACCAGCCGGTGGTGGGGACGCCGTCCAGCGTCTTGGTGGTCTTGCGGTCGGCGAACTCGGGGTGGTCGGCGACGTTCGTGGTGCCGCCGATCTCCGGCTCGTGGCGGCAGACCAGGTGGCCGTCCTTGGTGGGGACGAGGTCGCCGGCCTCGACGACGTCGGCCCCGAGGTCGAGGGCGAGGTTGTAGGAGCCGAAGGTGTGCTCCGGGCGGTAGCCGCTGGAGCCACGGTGGCCGATGATCGTCGGCTTCGGCAGGCTCTTCAGGCCGCCGTTGCCGTGCGCGGCCTGCCTGGCCTCGGCCGCTCTGGCCGCGCCGGGCAGGCCGAGGACCGCGCCACCGGCGCCGAGCACCGCGGCGCCGAGCAGGGCCCGCCGTCCGGTCGTGCCGTTCACCTGCGTCCGCTCGTTCGAGTCGTCCGTGTTCATGAGCGCCCTCCTGACCCTCGCCCTTCGATGCCGGCTGATCGTAGGACTGCACATGTGACCGAAGGGAGACCGCCGACCCAACGGTCGGGTGACGCCGTATGGCTGATGGACGGCGAGTCATGACGGGGCGTCGGCGACATCCGTCACATCGTCGCAGGCTCGTTACGAGCCGACTCCGGGACGTCACCGCAGGTAAACCAGCGTCAACACTACGTAAGACCTCGGTGAACCGGCCGCACCCGATGTGCGCTTCCGGCGGCGCCGCGAGTAATGTCCTCACCTGCACAGACTCATACCGCCCCTCGACATCGGAGGACCCGTTGTCCCGCTTCGCGCTCATCAAGGCAGTGCTCGGACCGATCATGCGCCTGATGTTCCGCCCCCAGGTCGAGGGCGTGGAGCGCATCCCGGGGGACGGGCCGGTCATCCTCGCCGGCAACCACCTCACGTTCATCGACTCGATGATCCTGCCGCTCGTGAGCAAGCGGCAGGTGTTCTTCATCGGCAAGGACGAGTACGTCACCGGGAAGGGCCTCAAGGGCCGGCTGATGGCTTGGTTCTTCACGGGTGTCGGCATGATCCCGGTGGACCGGGACGGCGCGAGCGGCGGCGTCGCCGCGCTGATGACCGGCAAGCGGGTCCTGGACGAGGGCCGGATCTTCGGGATCTACCCGGAGGGCACCCGCTCCCCCGACGGCCGGCTCTACCGGGGCCGTACCGGCATCGCGCGGCTGACGCTGATGACCGGCGCGCCGGTGGTCCCCTTCGCGATGATCGGCACGGACAAGCTGCAGCCGGGCGGCGCGGGCATCCCGCGGCCCGGCAAGGTCACCGTCCGGTTCGGCGAGGCCATGGAGTTCTCCCGGTACGAGGGGATGGACCGGGACCGCTACGTGCTGCGGGCCGTGACCGACTCGGTGATGGCCGAGGTGATGCGGCTGTCCGGGCAGGAGTACGTGGACATGTACGCCACGAAGGCGAAGGCCGCCTGACGGCGGAGGCGGGCTGACACTCTTTCGGCGCAAGGGCACGGACCGGTGGTCCGTGCCCTTCTGTCTGCCATCTGCCTGACACCCGTCCGGCGTCCGCCTGCCGGTGGAATCTGCCCCGACACTTCGGTCATTCGTCTGCATTTACCGGCCATATGAGCACACAGCATGTCTTATTCAGACATGCAGAAACCTTCTCGGCGTACCCTGCTCCGTGCTCCGTTCGCTGCCGCCGGCGCGGGACTCCTCGCGGCATGTACCGACTCGGGCTCCGAACCCCGTTCCGGCCCGCAACACACGGCCGGCACTTCGGCGTTCGTCCCGCAGGGGCCCAAGGGGTACGTCAATCCGTCGGACCCGGAGGTGCTGGCGGCCGAGCGGAAGCGCGGGTCCGGCCCCGTCCGCATGATCAGGTTCACGGCCGCCAGGAGCATGCTGGACCTGGGCGGGCGGTCGGTCCACAGCTGGGCGTACAACGAGTCGGTCCCGGGGCCGCTGGTGCGCGTCACCGCCGGTGACGTCCTCAGCCTGACCCTCTCCAACCAGCTGGCCGACAAGACCACGCTGCACGCCCACGGGGTGCGCCTGCGCTGCGACATGGACGGTGTCCCGGACCTGACCCAGCCGCCCATCCAGCCGGGCACGGACTTCGTCTACCGGTTCGTCGCCGCGCACCCGGGCACGTATCTGCTCCACTCGCACGTCGGCATGCAGCCCGACCGGGCCCTGTACGCGCCGTTCATCGTCGACGACCCGAAGGAGCCGCTCGCCTACGACCAGGAGTGGATCGTCGTCCTGGACGACTGGGTCGACGACATCGACGGCTCCAACCCCGAGCAGGTGCTCGACCAGCTCAAGCCGGGCGGGTCGATGGCGATGAACATGGGGATGGGCATGGGCCCCGGCCACACGAGCCCGAGCCCCCACGGGTCGGCGCACGCCTCCGCGTCCCCGTCCAGACCCACGTCCACACCCTCGGCCAAGGGCAAGTCGAAGAAGCCGACGGGCCCCGACCGGATCCTGCGCAACTCCCACAGCGAGCTGCTCCACGGCGAGGGCGGCAACGTCGCCTACCCGCACTACCTGGCCAACGGCCGCCTGCGCACCGACCCCTCGGTCTTCCGCTGCCGCCCCGGCGACCGGGTCCGGATCCGCATCATCAACGCGGGCTCCGAGACGGCCTTCCGGGTCGCGCTCGGCGGCCACGAGATGACCGTGACCCACACCGACGGCTACCCCGTGCAGCACAAGCGGACCGACGCGCTGCTCATCGGCATGGCCGAGCGGTACGACGTCCTCGTCACCGCCAAGGACGGCGTCTTCCCGCTCGTCGCACTCGCCGAGGGCAAGAAGGGCAAGGCGATGGCGATCCTCCGCACCGACAAGGGGAGAAACCTTCCGGCGCCGGATGTCCGCCCGAACGAGCTGGACCGCGAGATCGTGCCGGCTCGCCGCCTGCTGCCGGCCGAGTCCGTCGCCATGGACGACCGGGTCCCCGACCGCGACCTGCTCATCAGGATCACCGGCACGATGCAGCGGTACGACTGGGGGTTCGACCACACGCAGTACGACGTGCGGCAGCGGCACGAGGTGCGGTCGGGTGAGCGGGTGCGGCTGACGCTCGTCAACGCGACCGACATGTGGCACCCGATGCATCTGCACGGGCACACGTTCTCGGTCACCGGGATCAGCTCGGCGGGGGCGCGCAAGGACACGACGATCGTGTTGCCGCACCGCAAGCTGGTGCTCGACTTCGATGCCGACAACCCCGGGTTGTGGATGCTGCACTGCCACAACCAGTACCACTCGGAGAGCGGGATGATGACGGTGCTCGGTTACAAGAAGAAGTGAGGTGGGAGGGGTTCGGTGGCATTTTGGGCGCGGGTGCGTCGTGGTTTCTCGCGCAGTTCCCCGCGCCCCTTACGGGGCGCTCTCCAGCCGTTGATTTCGTAGCAGGAACCAGGCCGCCACCGCCGTTGCCAGGAGGACGGCGGCGCCTGCGCCCGAGGCCAGGTGGAGGCCGTGGGTGAAGGAGTCGCGGGCCGCTGTCAGCATGTCGGTCGCCGTGGGTGCGGGCATGGTCTTCGATGCCTCCAGCGCCGCGCCCAGCGACTCGTGGACGGCGGCCGGGGTGCCCGGCGGGGCCGTGAAGCCGCGGTAGACGCCCATCACGATCGAGCCGAGCAGGGCGATGCCCAGCGCCGCGCCCAGTTCGTACGCCGTCTCGGAGACCGCCGAGGCGGCACCGGCCTGGTCCTTGGGGACGCTGGAGAGGATGACGTCCGCCGTGACCGTGAAGGAGAAGCCCGCGCCGACGCCGACCACCAGGAGGGCGGCGCCGAGCACCGGGTAGCCGGTGGACTGCGAGAGGGTGGTCAGGGCCGCGAGGGCCACGCCCACGGCCGCCAGGCCGCCGGAGACCACCGCCCGTACCGAGTGACGGCGGGCCGCCCGGCCGGCCGCCAGGCCCGCCGCCACCGCGCCGACCGCGGCCGGGAGTTCCGCGAGGCCCGCCTCGAACGGGTGCCTGCCCTGGACCAGTTGCAGGTACTGGGAGAGGAAGAACACGAGGCCGGACATGCCGAGCACGGTCAGCAGGTCGGCCAGGACGGCGCCGCTGAAGCCGCGGTTGCGGAACAGCCGCATGTCCAGCAGGGGCTTGGGCATGGTGAGCTGGCGGTGGACGAAGCCGTAGAGGGCCATGACGCCGAGCAGGGCGGCGGCCGCGGTCACGCCGGTGAGGCCGTGGGTCGCGGCCTCCTTCACCGCGTACACGACGGCGATCATGCCGACCAGTGACAGGACGACGCTGATCAGGTCCCAGGGGCCCGGGGCCGGATTGCGGGATTCCGGGAGCGTCCTGAGGCCGACGAGGACCAGGACGACCATCACCGGCAGGTTGATCAGGAAGACCGACCCCCACCAGAAGTGTTCCAGCAGGAAGCCGCCCACGATCGGGCCGACGGCGGTGCCCGCCGAGGCCGCCGCACCCCAGATGCCGACGGCGAGGCTGCGCTCGCGCGGGTCCTGGAAGAGGTTGCGGATCAGGGCGAGGGTGGCCGGCATCAGGGTCGCGCCCGCGACGCCCAGCAGGGCGCGGGCCGCGATCAGCAGCCCGGGGGTGGTCGCGTACGCGTTCAGGACGGATATCGCGCCGAACGCCGTGGCGCCGACGAGCAGGATCCGCTTGCGGCCGATGCGGTCGCCGAGGCTGCCCATCGAGACCAGCAGTCCGGCGATGACGAACGAGTAGACGTCACCGATCCAGAGCAGCTGGGTGCCGGAGGGGTCGAGGTCTTCGCTGATGTAGGGGGTCGCCAGGCCGAGGACGGTCGCGTCCACGGCCACCAGCAGCACGGCGAGCACGAGGGCGGAGAGGGCGAGCCAGCGGCCCGGCCGCTTCTCCTCCGTCTCCGCGACGCGCGCCGGCTGCACGGTGCCGGTCATGATTCCTCTCTCCGTCGTGCGCCGCCGAGCAACAGCTCGACGATCATGTGGGTGAAGTCCTTGGGGGCGACGCGGCCTTCGGAGACCGCCCAGGCGGCGGAGGCCAGCAGGCCGTACAGCGCCTCGGTGAGCCAGGCGGGCGTGAGGTCGATACGGAACTCGCCGGTCCGCTGGCCGCGCCTGAAGAGGGCCGCGATGCGGTCGTCGATCCGCGTCCAGCCCTGGTTCTGCGCGTCGCCCTCGAACAGCTGGTTCTCGGTGTAGAGGAAGGCGAGCAGGCCGGCGGCCGGTTCGATCTCGCGGACCAGACGGTGTACGGCGTCGGTCGCCGGGCCCTCGTCCAGGCGGGCCGCGTCCAGGGCCGCCTCGCACTCCTCGATGCCGAGCGCCTCCAGCGCGCGGACGAGCGCGTCGCGCCCCGCGAAGTGCCGGTGCAGGGTGGCCCGGCTGATCCCGGCGGCCTTGGCGACCTCGTCCATGGTCGCGGTGGCTTTGCGGGTCAACAGGGCGGCTGCGCTGCGCAGGACGTGGTCGCGGTCGAGGGCCATGAGACAAGAGTAACCCAGGTGAGACACCTTTGTCTCACGAGGGGCATGTGTGACTCACATGGGACTGGTCAGGGCAGGTTCTGTCAGTGCCAGGGCAGGCTGCCGCGGCGCTCCCAGTAGGCGCGCGGCTCCTCGGCCAGGGTGGCGAGGCGGGTCAGCTGGTCCGCGTCGAGGTCGACCACGGCCGCGTGCAGGTTGGAGGCGAGCTGGCCGACCGTCGCCGCGCCGGAGAGGACGACCCCGGCCCACGGCTGGCGGAGTACCACCGCGAGGGCGACGGCGTCGCAGCCCAGGCCGGTCTCCTCGGCCACGGCCCGCAGGGTGTCGGGGGCGTGCGGGGCGGCCAGCCGGCCGTTGGCCATGCCCTCCTTCACGATCACCGTGAGTCCGGCGTCGTGCGCCTCGGCGAGGGCCGGGCCCGCCGAGGTCTCCAGGGCGTTGTACGTCGACTGGACGGTGCGGAAGAGGGGCTCGCCGTCGGCCGTCACGGCGAGGGCGGCGCGGATCGCGTCGGCCTGGGCGGGGCCGCTGGTGGAGAAGCCGATGGTGAGGCCGGTGGCCGCCGCTTCGGCGAGGCGGGCGTGCAGTTCCTTGTCGGTGAGGGCGGGGCTGTCCGGGGTCACCGAGTGGATCTGGTAGAGGTCGAGCCGGTCGCCGAGCAGCTCGGCGGTCTCGGCGCGCTGGCGGTCGTAGGTCCCCAGGCTGTGGTCCTTGACCTCGTGCGTCTCGGCGTCCGCCGACCAGCCGGCCGTGTAGGTGTAGCCCCACTTGCTGCCGACGACGACGTCGGTGACCTCGGGGCGGGCGGCCAGCCAGGCGGCCAGGAACTCCTCGCTGCGGCCGTAGGAGCGGGCCACGTCGAAGTAGCGGACGCCCTGGGCGTAGGCGGCGTCAAGGAGTTCGTGGGTCCGGGCGCGGAGCGCTTCGACACTGCGGTCCTCGCCGAAGTCGTCCTCGCGGCCGAGGTTGATGTAGCCGGGGCGTCCGACGGCGGCGAGGCCGAGTCCGATGTGCGCGGTGGGCGTGGTCGCGGTGGCCAGGCGGCTGAACGGCATGGGGGCTCCGGCACGATCGGCGTAGGGGATCTCACGTCAGGAAAGTCAATCTACCCAGCCCCGCGCGGTTCAGCCCGCGCCGGGAGCGGTCCTCCCATGTCACGCCCGCGGAGCTTTCACCCCCGTGGTCCCGACTCGAAAGCGTTCGCCCTGGGGAGGCACTCCCCATGTCTGTGATCTTCTTCGACATCGGGGAGACCCTCGCGGATCCCCACGTGGACCCCGACGGCTCGCTGCGGCTGCGGCCCCTGCCGCGGGTCGGCGCCGTGCTCGACGCCCTCGACGAGGTGCGCAAGGGCATCATCTCCAACCCCGGGCCGGGCGACGGCGCCGCGGCGCGGGTGGCGGACGCGCTGGCGGAGGCGTTCCCCGGCCGTTTCACCGACCAGGCCCTCGTGCACTGGGGCGCGAAGGACAGTCGCGGGATCTTCGACCGGGCGGTCGCGAGCGCGGGGGGAGCGCCGGCCGACGCATGCGTCTTCGTGGGTGAGGACGCCCGGGAGCGGGCGTTCGCCCGGGAGGCGGGGATGCGTACCGCGCCGCATCCGGTGTTCACCCCGGCCGCGATGGAGGACCGTCCCGTGTTCCGGGCGCGGATCGGGTTGCCGGACGGCCAGGAACCGCCCGCGTTGACCGCGGCCATGGACGGGACCGAGGCCGTTCCCGTGCAGGCGGTCTCCCAGCGGCTCGTGGTCGCCATGGTGACCGCGCTGGGCGGCGAAGCGCTCGAACGCGCCGGTTTCACGGTGGCCGTGCAGGGGCCGGTGGAGGAACTGGCGGGCGCCGAGAAGTTCGCCGACGACCTGTTGGCCCGCGGCGAGGCGGTCTTCGAGGGCGAGGAGCCGACGTCCAGGACGACACACGTGATCAAGCGCGAGGACGACGGACGGCTCACCGTCCGTCGCCTGCGCTTCTTCCGGTGATCTCCCGGACCGGCCGCTCAGTCGAAGCAGCGCCGGACCAGGCTCAGCCCCTCGCTGGTCGTGCTCCGCGCGATCTCGTGCGTCTTGAGCCGGTAGGGGCTGTCGTCGGCGAACGACGTGGCGGAGCGGTGCTCTTCGGGCACGTGGACGCGGCCGCGGCGGAAGAGGTCCTCGAGGTACGAGGTCGCGACGCGGTCGGGGTCGGAGGGCCGCACCGAGCCGCCGGCGGGGTCGGAGCCCGCGATGCCGAAGCGTCGCTCCTGCGCCGGGGCGGAGAGGGCGAGCGGCTGGGTGAGGCCGTACGTCGTCCCCTGGACCGTGACGGGCGTCAGCCCCTCGTCGTCGCCACCGCCCGGCGTCGCCTCGGCGATTCCGGCGCCCCGGCGGGCCACCTCCGGCTCGGTGATGGACGCGGCGGACTCCAGGGAGAGGATGCCGTGCCGGATGAATGCCGAGCGCAGGGACTGGCCGTACATCCCGCCGTTGCGGCGGTGGTCCGCGGCGATCATGTGACCCGCGACCTGCGCGTAGTAGGCGGACACCACCGGTGCGGCCACGACGGCGTCCACCAGCAGCTGCCCCGCGATCTCGGCCGCCCTGCCCAGACCGGCCTGGTCCTGGAGGTCCTGCTGCCGGAAGATCCCGGCGACGATCTTCAGGAACGCGCCGCTGAACACCCGGGAGAACGAGTGCGGCTCGCTGGAGAGCCTGCTCGCAGGCTCGTTGGGCGACAGCAGCACCGGGTCGCGGTAGAAGAAGCTGTTCGCCAGGTTGCGCAGGCAGTCCGGGTCCACCGCGGTCGGGTGGCCCTGCCGGATCGCCCAGCCCAGTTGCTCGGCCATCCGGGAGATCCGCGAGGACAGTTCGAGGTTGCTCTGCGTCTCGGCGAGTACCGCGATCCGCAGCGACTCCAGCTGGAGGGAGCCCAGCAGGGCGCTGATGTCGCCGAACGCCTCGTGCAGGGCGGCCGTCTCCGCGCTCGCCATGTTGAACAGCTGGGGGCGCAGGGCGTCGAGGACCGCGTGCCCCGTCTCGTGCTGGACGACCTCGTTGCTCTCGCACGCGGCGACGTTGACGCCCGCCACCGTGCTGCGGAAGAACCACAGGCCCTTGCGGTCGTAGAAGGCGTTCAGGTCGTCCCCCGCGTTGAGGTGCGCCGTGAGGGCGCGTCCGACCTGCGGATGCCACTTCGTCCCGGTCGGGACCAGCGGCCCCCAGGTCTGGCCGGCCCGGCTCAGCGAGTCTGCCGCCACCCAGTAGCGGAATGCCTCGGTACCGGGCCCGGCGCCGTTCGGCTGGGGCGCGGTCTCCGCGATGGCCGTCGGAAAGGGCTGGGTGTCCAGCTGGGGGACGGGATGCGGTACGGGCATGTTGATGTGCAGCGGGTCTCCGCCGGGGTCGTCCTCGAACACCAGGACCGTCGGCATGGTCGCTTGCTGTGGCTGCGCCGTCATGGCGGCTCCATGTGGGGGTGGGATGGGGGTGGTGGAGTGCACCAGAAAGACACTTATGACCAAAAGCGTCTCCTGGTTCAGTACGAGGCCCCGGTAGCCCGGTGTCAATTCGAACAGGAGCAGGCGGATGTGCCTTCGACCGGCGTCGGCGGCGGCTGAGCAGGGGCGCCCCCTTGGCCCGCCCCGCCGCGCACGGCCCGCCGATCCCGGCGAGGCCGGCGGCCAGTCGGGGGACGGACGGGCGCAGCGAGAAGGGCCCGGACGGTGTGTCCGGGCCCTTCCGACTGCGCCGTGCGGGGCTAAACCGTCCTGGCCGTCGCCCACGCGTGCTGTGCCGCCACGTCCGCCTTGACCTCGGTCAGCTGGACCGCCACCGCGCTCGGGGCCGTGCCGCCCCTGCCGTTGCGGGAGGCGAGGGCGCCCGGGACGTTGAGGACCGTCCGGACCTCCGGGGTCAGGTGGGCGGAGATCTTCGCGAACTGCTCGTCCGTCAGCTCGTTGAGTTCCTTGCCCTCGGCCTCCGCCGCCTTGACGCACTCGCCGGCCACCTCGTGGGCGACGCGGAAGGGCACGCCCTGCTTGACCAGCCACTCGGCGATGTCGGTGGCGAGGGAGAAGCCGGCCGGGGCCAGTTCCTCCATGCGCTCGCGGTGGACGGTGAGGGTGGCCATCATGCCGGTGAAAGCGGGGAGCAGGACCTCCAGCTGGTCGCAGGAGTCGAAGACCGGCTCCTTGTCCTCCTGGAGGTCGCGGTTGTAGGCGAGCGGGAGGGCCTTGAGGGTGGCCATCAGGCCGGTCAGGTTGCCGATCAGGCGGCCGGACTTGCCCCGGGCCAGCTCCGCGATGTCGGGGTTCTTCTTCTGGGGCATGATCGACGAGCCCGTGGAGAACGCGTCGTGCAGGGTCACGAAGGAGAACTCCTTCGTGTTCCAGATGATGACCTCCTCCGCGATCCGGGAGAGGTTCACGCCGATCATCGCGGTGATGAAGGCGAACTCGGCGACGAAGTCGCGGGAGGCCGTGCCGTCGATGGAGTTCGCGGAGCTGCCGTGCTCGAAGCCGAGGTCCTTCGCCACCGCCTCCGGGTCCAGGCCGAGGGAGGAGCCCGCGAGGGCGCCGGAGCCGTACGGGGAGACGGCCGTGCGCTCGTCCCACTGGCGCAGCCGCTCGGCGTCCCGGGTCAGGGACTGGACGTGGGCCAGGACGTGGTGGGCGAAGAGGACCGGCTGGGCGTGCTGCAGGTGGGTGCGGCCGGGCATCGCCACGTCCGGGTGGGCCTCGGCGAGGCCGATCAGCGCGTCCTGAAGGTCGGCGATCAGGCCGCCGATGATGCGGGCGTGGTCCCGCAGGTACATCCGGAAGAGCGTCGCCACCTGGTCGTTGCGGGAGCGGCCGGCGCGCAGCTTGCCGCCGAGGTCGGGGCCGAGGCGCTCCAGGAGGCCGCGCTCCAGGGCGGTGTGGACGTCCTCGTCGGCGATCGTGCCCACGAAGGAGCCGTCGGCGACGTCGGCTTCGAGCTGGTCGAGGCCGGCGATCATGCGCTGGAGCTCGTCCTCGGTGAGCAGGCCAGCCTTGTGCAGCACGCGCGCGTGGGCACGCGAACCGGCGATGTCGTAGGGCGCGAGCCGCCAGTCGAAGTGGACGGACGCGGACAGCTTCGCCAGGGCCTCGGCGGGACCGTCGGCGAAACGGCCGCCCCAGAGCCGTACGTCACCGCTGTTGCTGCTCACTTGCGTTGCTCCTAGAAGAGATACGGATGTGGCACCGCCTCCCCGGCCATGAACGGGGAGGCGGTCGTCACGTTACTGCTCAGGACAGGTCACGCCGTGCGGCGATCTTCGACGACAGGCTGTAGATGTCGATGAAGCCCTTGGCCGCGGCCTGGTCGAAGGTGTCGCCGGAGTCGTAGGTGGCGAGGTTGAAGTCGTACAACGACGATTGCGAGCGGCGGCCGGTGACGACCGCGCGGCCGCCGTGGAGCGTCATGCGGATGTCCCCGGTGACGTGCCGGTTCGCCTCTTCGACGAAGCCGTCGAGGGCGCGCTTGAGCGGGGAGAACCACTGGCCGTCGTAGACGAGTTCGCCCCAGCGCTGCTCCACCTGCCGCTTGTAGCGGGCGAGTTCGCGCTCGACGGTGACGTTCTCCAGCTCCTGGTGGGCCGTGATGAGCGCGATCGCGCCCGGGGCCTCGTACACCTCGCGGGACTTGATGCCGACGAGACGGTCCTCGACCATGTCGATGCGGCCGACGCCCTGGGCGCCCGCGCGCTCGTTCAGCTCCTGGACGGCCTGCAGGACCGTCACGGGCTTGCCGTCGATCGCCACCGGGGCGCCCGCCTCGAAGGTGACGACCACCTCGTCGGGCTCGCGCGGGGTGGCGGGGTTCTGCGTGTACTCGTAGATGTCCTCGATCGGGCCGTTCCAGATGTCTTCCAGGAAGCCGGTCTCGACGGCGCGGCCGAAGACGTTCTGGTCGATGGAGTACGGGGACTTCTTGGTGGTCGCGATCGGGAGGTTCTTCGCCTCGCAGAAGGCGATGGCCCGGTCGCGGGTCATCGCGTAGTCGCGGACCGGGGCGATACAGGTCAGGTCTGGCGCGAGGGCGACGATGCCGGCCTCGAAGCGGACCTGGTCGTTGCCCTTGCCGGTGCAGCCGTGGGCGACCGTGGCGGCGCCGTGCTTGCGCGCGGCGGCGACCAGGTGCCTGACGATCGCCGGGCGGGAGAGCGCGGAGACCAGCGGGTAGCGGTCCATGTAGAGGGCGTTCGCCTTGATCGCGGGGAGGCAGTACTCCTCGGCGAACTCGTCCCTGGCGTCGGCGACCTCGGCCTCGACCGCACCGCACGCGAGGGCGCGCTTGCGGATGACGTCAAGGTCCTCGCCGCCCTGGCCGACGTCCACCGCGACGGCGATGACCTCGGCGCCCGCCTCCTCGGCGATCCAGCCGATGGCGACGGAGGTGTCCAGCCCGCCGGAGTAGGCGAGTACGACGCGCTCGGTCATGGGTCCCTCCTCCCGTACATCCGCTTGCTATGCATGAGTATGCAGAGCACTGCATGATTCGTCAATCCAACCGTGCTCGGCGGACCGATATGAAAAAGGTTTGAACAAACGAAACCGCTTACACGTACCCATGCCTGAACGCTGGCGCCGCGTTTGTAAACCCACCTCTGACCCAAGTGAGGCATCCGCATGTCCAGGGCTCTTCCGAAGTACAACAAGCGTCGTGTCGCGCTCATCGGCGGTGCCGCCGCCGTGGCACTCTCCGGCGCGGTCATCGCCGGTTCGGCCCTCGCCGGTACGCCCGACAAGAGCAGCGACACGAGCAACGCGCGCACCCTCGCCGCCTCGCCCGGCACGATCACCTGCCCGGACGTCGCCTCGCAGCTGCCGGCGATCCCCGCCTCCGCGAAGGCCGAGGTCGACAGAAACCTCACGCTCCTCCAGACGCAGATCCAGGAGGCCAACAAGCGGCTGGTCGACACGGTGGGCCAGGGCGGACCGAACTTCGTGAACAACGCGATCCTCGGCCCCCTCAAGGACAAGCGCGTGGCGACCATCAACCGGATCGCGACCGCGATCGGTCGTACGGCCGCCAAGCCGACCGGCCTGGACTCGCTGGCACCGTGCACCCTGAACGCGAGCGGGACCGCCACGAACACGGGCAGCGGCACGGCGACGGGCACCGCCTCGGCCGCGGCCACGCCGAGCACGGCGGCGACCCAGCAGCAGTCGACGGGCAGCACCGGGAACACGAGCAGCAGCGCCGTCGGCACGATCACCTGCCCGGACGTCGCCTCCCAGCTGCCGGCGATCCCCGCCTCCGCGCAGGCGGAGGTCGACCGCAACCTCACCCTGCTCCAGACCCAGATCACCGAGGCCAACAACCGGCTCCAGAGCACGGTCGGCCAGGGCGGACCGAACTTCGTCCAGAACGCGATCCTCGGCCCGCTGGCGGACAAGCGGAAGTCGACCATCGACCGGATCGCCATCGCGATCGGCCGGACCTCGACCAAGCCGACCGGCCTCGACTCCCTGGCCGCCTGCACGCTCACCAAGTGACGTGACAGGCAGCTGTGGCCGCCCCGTGTACAGCGCCGGCCGGGGCGGCCACAGTGGGGCCTCATGGGAAAGACCTACGAACGCATCGACGGCAGGCTCCGCACGTTCATCGAGCAACAACCCCTGTTCTTCGCCGCCACCGCGCCGCTCGCGGGCGACGGCACGGTCAACCTCTCCCCCAAGGGCCTGAAGGGTTCCTTCGCCGTACTCGACGAACTGACCTTCGCCTACCTCGACTTCGCCGGCTCCAACGCCGAGACCATCGCCCATCTGCGGGAGAACGGCCGCATCACCCTGATGTGGTGCGCGTTCCAGGGCCCGCCGAACATCGTGCGCGTGCACGGCCGCGGCGAGGCGGTCTTCCGCGACGACCCGCGCTTCACGGCCCTCCTCACCCGTTTCCCGGACATCGACCCGACCCGGCACGGCCTGCGCGCGATCATCGTCGTGCACGCCGAACTCATCCGCGACAGCTGTGGTTACGCGGTCCCCTACATGGCCTACGAGGCCGACCGCGAGCTGCACGAAAGGCGGTTCGCGCGCGAGGACGACGCCTCGCTGAGCGCGTACTTCGAGAAGAAGGACCACATCGCGGTAAGCCTGGACGGCCTACCCGGGCTGCCGTTGCCGCTGCCTCCGTCTAGCCCCGGACTTCGCGGGTCACCGTTTCAGGTCTTGTGGCCAGGCCGACCAACTACGGGGCCGCCTCGCGGAAGAGGGCCAGGAGAGCGT
>NZ_JBIBAK010000023.1:0-79784 GCF_042899865.1 Streptomyces sp. NPDC013157
CTACCCGGTATGACAAGACCGCCACCTCCTACGAAGCAGCGGTCTCTCTCGCCTCATTCCTGCTCTGGGCAAGATCCGTTTGAAGACGGACCCTAAAAGAGCTGGTCAGGCTGGAGAGGGGCTCCGGAGAGATCCGGGGCCCTTCGGCGTTACTGCACGTCCGATGAGGCGAGCTTGACGAACTGCTCCAGAACTTCTCGCGCCTGCGCACCGAGGTCACTCAGCTCCGTTTTGTCGGCTGCCTTGTGCACGGTGGATGTCAGGGCGTAGGCGTCTTGTGCGGTATCGATCAGTGCCCGCGCGCTTGCCATGAGCTGGACCCAGAACAACGCGTGGAGGGCGATCCCGCGGAGTCGGTAAGCCTCCGTGCGAGCTTCGATGAAAGCGGAGCCGTCTGGATCCTCGCTCCTGCGGTGCCAGCGATCCTGCTGCCCGCGCCGGAACTCTGTCAGTGCTCCGGCGATATCGCTGTAGACGTTCATCCGGTCCGAGCGGAGTTGTTGCTGAGACGCGAACAACTGGTCCCGGGCAGACGCGTTGCGCTGAAACGCGTAGGTGAGGGCGGAGCCCAACAACGTCCCTGCAATGGCGATTAAGGCTGAGATGACACCATCCACGGCAGTATGAGATCACAAGATCGTTTGCATGCCCAGGTCCATAATGAGCCTTGCTCGGGACCTTCGAAACGGTGCCTGGCCTGCGAAGAGAGCCTTCAAGATCATTACGTCGTCATTACGTGATCACTGTCATGGAGCTGCATCGAGCCGCATCCGCCTGCACAAACAACAAGACCCCGCACCCAGCAAACTCGCTGGCGGCGGGGTCTTTAGGCACCTCATGCGAAGTGCCCCCGGCAGGATTCGAACCTGCGCACACGGCTCCGGAGCGTCCGATTCCCGCGTGGTTCCGCAGGTCAGCGGCCTAGCTGACGCTCCGTCGGGCCCGCCGTCCCGCGTATGTCCCGCGAGAATGAAATCACCTATTCGCTCGTCTTGTCCGGATCATTCTCCGTTGGCGGTCCATCCATGCACCATGACGTAGATCACGGCTTCCTCGGACAAACGTAGGGGTATATGATGCGCCACTCAATCGAACAGCGAGGCTGTCCGGAGTGCGCGCGCAGGTCAAGCGAGCCGGTTGTGCGCCGGGGGTGCTCCCGCGTGGTGTCGGGGCGACGATGGCTGGTGAGCGTGTCCCGCCGCCGCTTGTCCGCATGCCCTGAGGGCATGCGTCCGTGCTGGGCCTTCGGGCCGGGTGGGAGGTCCATCGCTGACGCGGTCGTCGGCGACCTGCTCGGCTCGGCCCTGGAGGATCTCCAGGGCCATCTCGCCGATCCAGTTCTCGGTGGCGGGGCCGGTCTTGGTGAAGAAGCACCAGGCCGCGCCCCACGCGTACTCCAGCACGTGCACGAAGTCGATCAGCAGGCGTACCTCCAGCCCGCGCGCGTCGCACTGATCATGGATCAGGTCCAGCTGATGGCGGGCGCCGCCGACCAGCATCACCCATTCCCGCTCCTGGTCGGGTCGCGGCGCTCGGCCTCGTCGAACGCCGTGCCGAAGACCTGCGCGGCGTCGCGTTCGACGGAGGCGGTCAGCCACTTCGACTGTGCCAGCCGTGATGCGGATCAGCGGACGTCGACGTAGTCGGTGACCCTGGCGCTTCTGAGGAAGTGGTCGCCGGTCTGGCGGTTGACGGCGAGGGCCCAGGTGCCGTCCCGCTCGGCGCTCACCATGCCGACGAGGTGGCCGTGCTTGTCGGTGTCCAGGTCGCAGACGTAGTGGTAGGTGCTGGAGCCGCGGGGCTTGAAGTAGAGGCTGGGGGAGCCGCCGTAGAGCGGCTTCCAGGTGGTGCCCTTCTTGTACTGCAGGGTGCCGGCGAAGCTGATCGATTGTCCCTTGCGGACTGGGTCGTGGGAGGCGTGGAAGCCGGTGATGCGGGTGGCGTAGCGGTAGAGGTGGACGGGCTTGGTGGTGCTGGTGCCGAGGTCGGGGTTGCCGTCGAAGCGGGCTCGCCAGTAGGCGTCGGTGTCCGGCGCGGTGAGGGTGCGGGCGAACGTCTCCTGGAACAGGGGTTTGTTGTAGCGGATCGGGAGGGGAACGGTGGCGGCGTTCTTCCAGCCGGTCTTGCCGTCCTTGGAGTACTGCAGGGTGACGGTGGGCTTGGCGGGCCAGTGGGCGCGTGCGTCTTCGTAGTAGACGTAGCCGTAGGTCGGCATGGTCCCGTTGTCTTTGAGGGACGCGGTCAGGTCGATGTGGGTGGTGTAGGCGACGTGGAGGCTGAAGGGTTCGGTGGCGATCTGCTGGAAGGGCATGTTGTCGGTGCCCGCCATGAGTTCGGCGGTCGGGGCGGCGTTGTACGAGGAGACGGGCAGTGTGTAGGCGCCCTTGCTGTCGGTGGTGGTCTGGCCGACCAGGAATTTGGGAAGACCGTCCGAGTCGAGGCCGTAGAGGGTGATCGCGGTGTGCGGCAGTGGTTGCCAGCCCGCGGTGGTCTGGATCTCCGCGTGGCCGGTGACGGTGCCGGTGGCGCCCTGTTTCAGGTTCAGGGCGTGGGTGCTTGCCGAGAAGCGGACCGGTGCCTGGGTGGTGTGCAGGTACTGCGAGGGCGTCAGCAGGCCGATCGCCCCGGGGTAGGTGCTGGAGGCCAGGGGTGAGGCGGACAGGTAGATGGACGTCTGGACGGGGACGAAAGTGGTGCTGAAGCGGCCGTCGGCTGCGGTGGTCGCTGTCACCCGGCCGCGCCCGGTCTCGATGTCGACGGGTACGTCGGCGGCGGGGGTGGGGGTGTCGGGGTGGCGGGGATCCTTGGCGAGCACGGTTCCGTTGACGTCTACGTTCTGGTGGAGGTAGTCCGGCACGCTGGGCGTCGCGGCGAGGTCGGGGATGGTGAGGATGGTCCGGTACTGCAGGGGGTCGGGGGAGAGGGCGCCGGTGACGGTGGCGCCGGAGGCGTCCTGGAGGTCGACGGTGACCCGGTAGTCGCCGAGTTCCGCCAGGTGGACCGGTGCCCGCCAGGTGCCGGACGTCGCGTCCTGTCCGGAGTACTGGGTGAAGTCCTCGGTTGATCCGGCCTCTGGGGCTCCGTCTGGTGCGTCCAGCGGATAGAAGTGGGCCGTGATGCGGGTGATCGGGCTGTCGGAGTGCGCTGTCACGAAGACCAGACCCGGCTCGTCCCAGCCGTTGGCGTCGACCAGGACGGGGCCGTCGGTGGTGCCGTCCGCCCGGGCTGGGGTGAGGCCCGTGAACAGGCTGGCGGTCAGTACGGTTGCCGTGGCCGCCGCCAAGAAGGTGCTGCGTCTCATGATGGTCCCCCCAGAGAATTGGTCGACTCTGCAAGCGAGAGCGCAAGGATCCGGCTGCGGCCCCTCGGCACTCTTGGGTCTGTCAAGTGATCGAGAACTGTAGTGGTGTGCTCTGACGGTTCGGTACGTAGGTCTGCTGCATGATCGCCCCGCGGACTCGGCAGGCGCTCGACCGAAGTGACTTGGTCGAGCGCCTGAACGTCCCTCAGCGGTCAGTCGAGTTGGCTGATGGCGGGGTTGTCACCGGTAGCGGCTGCGTCGGCGGGAGGCAGGGCGGTGTTGTAGACGTGAATGTCGCTGATGCCTGCGTTGGCGTACTCGCCGTAGGCGCCGGAGGAGAGTTTGCGGCCGATCTGGAGGGAGCCGGACGCGTTCCAGGGAGTGTAGGTCCAGTCCCTGGCGGCGGTGAGTTTGCCGTCGACGTAGAGCCGGATTTCCTGGTTGGTGGCGTCGAAGACGCCTACCAGGTGTGTCCATTTGCCTATGACGGGCTTGCTGCCGTAGGTGGCCTGCCAGACGGCACCGCTCGCGTCGGTGCTGTGTCTGCCGAAGGCCCACGCCTGGGCGCCCGAGGAGTAGTACAGCTGAAAGCCGTTGTTGACGGCCCCGTCCTGCGAGACGAATGTCGAATTGGCGGACGACGAATTGAGCTTGATCCAGGCAGAGACGGTGAAGCCCCGCGAGGTGTCGACGGCCGCCCCGGAGGTATTGGCATGGCCGGTGGTGCCGTTGAGGTTGATGTACTTGCTTCGAGTCGAGTCGCTGCTCCAGGTATAGGCGCCGCTCAGCGAGGCTGGGAGCCCACCGCTGCAGCCGGAGTCTGTGGCGGTGGCGCAGTCGGCGGCGGTGTTGCCGGTGCCGTCGTCAAGGTTCCACCAGTGAGTCGCGGCGTTGGCGGCGGTGCCCAGGGAGACAGGGGCGGCGAAGTTGGCGGTGGTGCTGGTCGGGGCGGTACCTGGGTACTCGATCAGTTCGCCGTGGGTGTCGGTGACGTAGAGATCGGGGTTGCCGTCCGGGCCGCCGGAGAGGCTGTTCACGTCGCCGGACGATGCGATCTGGGGGTAGACCGTCGGGGGCAGGGTGAGGGGCAGAGCGGTGTGGGTGGTGGCGTGCAGGATCTGGGGCAGGCCGTCGGAGCCGAGGGCGAGCGAGTAGGTGTACAGGGCGCCGGTGGTGTTGTCGCGGGCCCACAGGGTGGGGGTGCCATCGGTGACTTTGCCGTCGCCGTTGGAGTCGGAGCTGAAGGTTCCGCCGACGGTGCCGGGTGCGATGAGGGTGAGGCCGGACCAGTCGCCGTCACCGAGGAGAATCGGGTTCTTCAAATGACCGATACTGTCGGATTGATAGAGCCACAGCTTCTTGTTCTCGACGGTGATGACGGCTGGGTAGTTGTTGGAATTGCCGTAGACATTGCCCGGTGTCACGAGTTGGGTGATGTCCCAGCCTGCATTGTTGTATCCGGCCGTGCGGCAGCGTGTATCGTCGGAAACTATGTCGGACGACGCGCAGCTCTCCTTCGCGACGTTGTTGAAGCGTTTGTCCACGTAGCCGGGGAAAGTCGAGTTCTTCTCATCCGGGGTAGAGCTGTCCACGGGGTCGTGGTCGTTTTTGACAATGTAGAGCTGTTTGGTCTGCTTGTTGTAGGCGAACAAGTCGTCGAATTCCGCGCCGTGCAGGTTGCCGCGGTGAGCGATCAGGTAGTTGTTCCAGCTGGATTGGTCGGGCGAGTCGTCCGGAGTCGAGACGAGTACCGGACCGTTGATCGCGGGCGGTGGTGTGGTGGTGATGGGGCCGGTCTGGGCGGGGGTGGGGCTCTGGGCGGGGTCGGTGTCGCCGGGGATCAGTTCGAGGTCGCCGGTCTTCGTGGTGGCCAGCAGGTCGGGTACGCCGTCACCGCTGATGTCTCCTGGGGTGATTTTGGTCTTCGGATCCCAGGGGATGGTGAAGGTGTAGCTGGCGGGGGCCTGGGAGATGTTCCCGGCTGCGTCGACTGCGGCGACGTAGAGGGTGTGGATGCCCCAGTGGGTGATCGGGACGGGGACTGTTCCGGTCACGGTGCCGGAGCTGTCGCTGCTGGTGACGGCGGCCGGTGTGCCGGTGGTGGCGGTGGGCTGGCTGTCCAGTTGCCACAGGAAGTGGTCGATGCCGCTGGACAGGCAGGCGTTCGGGCTGCAGCTGGTGTCGGAGGGAGCAGCGTCGGTCGCGGTCACGATGAAGGGGGTGGTGTCGGGTCCGGCGTACACCAGCGGGTCGGCTGGTCCGGTGCCGGCGGGTGGGAAGGACTTGTTCGTGGCGATGTCGGGTGTGTCCGGTGGGGTGAAGTCGGTCTTGAACCAGCAGTGGTCGCTGATGTCGGAGGACAGGGGCTTTGCGTTGTGGTCCTGCGCGTAGGCGTCCCAGCCGTACTCGTGGCCGTCTTTGAGGGTGAACCCGATGGGCGCACTGACGTCCCTGGCGGTGTCCGCTGCGACGTAGCCGGTGGTGGGGTTTCCCTTGTCCTGGGCGTTGCCGCTGGAGTCGAGGACGGTGCGGTCCCAGACGTGAAAGATCGCCCTGACGTTCTCGCCGGAGACGTTCGACTTGACCTTCCCGTGCAGTTGAACGTTGCTTCCGGCACCGGAGTAAGTGGTCGCACCGATCCAGCCGTCGCCACTGGTGACACAGGAACCGGTGGCTCCGGTTGCGGACGGCGCGGTGAGCAGGCTCGCCGGGACGTCCGGGGGGATGTCGAATGTCACGGTCATCGTGAGTTTGCTGGACATCCGCAGGTAGTCGTCGTTGCCGGAGGAGATGCTCTCGTTGCCGAAGAGACTGACTGTCCAGTAGTCGCCGCTGGCGCTGTGGTACTGCGCTATCCGCTGGGCCTGATCCTTGACCTCGAAGCTCGCGGTGTGGTTGCTGCAGCTGCTGCCGGAGTTGGCTGCACTGGGAATCGTTGTTTTGACGGGGTCGTAGCTGTCGTCGACGGGGGCGGGCTTGTTGTTCCAGTCAGTGCCGGAGTCGATCGGCCCGGTGGTGTGAAGGGTGATCGGCTGGTTCTGTGAGCAGTCGTAGCTTGCCGCGTAGGTGGAGCTCACGGTGATGAGCGCGTCGTAGACGTGCATGGAGGGGTCGAGCCCGCTGGTGGGGATGGCGTAGTAGGAGCGTTCCAGACCGGTGCCGCAGGCGCCGCCCCAGCGCTGGTAGCCCACGCCCTCGCCGTTGGTCTGCGGTTTGTCGTACTGCGGGCTGTCGGAACAAGTGGAGCTGGAGTACACCTCGTCGTAGTGGCCGGATGCCTTGCTGACCGGGTTGTCGAACGGGTCGATGTACACCGGGTAGGTCGTGTCCGGGTCGTTGAGCACGGTTGTGTCCGGTGCCAGGGTGATGCCGCTGGACGTGGTGCTCATCGGCACCGTGTTCACGTTGGCTCCCTCACCGGGGCCGTCGGCGGAGGATGCCACGGGGGCGGCATCGGCCGTGGTGGTGTCCGGGGCGGGCGTGGTTTCCGCGGGTGCATCCGAAGGGGTGCTGGAGTCCCACATCAGGGGGCGGGGGCTGGTGTAGGCGACGGTGCCGTCGGCGGTGGTGGCGTTCATGCCGCCGGAATCCGTCGCGGAGAGGGCGAGGCCCTGAGTGGAGGCGGCCTCGGTGAGCTTTTTGATGTGCGGGTCGGCTGCGGCTGCGGCGTCGTGGACGATCAGTACGTCGCTGAAGCCACCCTGGTCGGTGACCGATACGGACAGGTCCACGCCAGGCAGTACGGACTTGTATACAGCGGTGTCGTCGCTGACGGTGGGCGCGGGGAGAGCGAAGGGCATGGTCAGAGCCATGCTGTGCCCGTCCTCGTTGGTCATGGTGACCAGAGGGCCGCTGCCGCCGCCGGACAGGGTGACGTCGTTCGGTGTGGCCTTCGGCGCGAGCGTCCCGTCCGCATTCGTGGCGAGAGTCGCGTCGACGGGTGTCCAGGTGCCGTCCTTGAGGACCCGTACCGGCATGACGTTGGTGGTGGAGGTGAACGTGCCGTCGGGGGTGGCGATGACGGTGGAGGTCTCCGTCGTGAGGGAATCGACGGGCACATCGTGACCGCTGGCGACGGCCTCGGCTTGGGCGGCCAGCAGTGGATCACCCGGGGCGGACTCGTCGGCGCTTGCCGGTGCAGCTGGAACGGTGAGCAACAGACCTGCCAGCGCCGGGACAAGCGCCAGACGGCGCATCAGTTCCCTTCTGCTGCGCTGCTTTCGGGTATACCCGGACAACACTTAGCAACTCCCCCTCTTTTTGCAAATGCTTTGCATTCGTGATCTTCGCCACATCAATGGACTTCCAGGCCGTGGCGAGCCGTGTGCTTGGTGTCCGGTTTGCCATCAGGTGTTGATGTTCGTGACTTCACGGAAAGGGCACATCGGGCACTCAGTTGGCATACGTCATGGTCACATCGCCGACACAGGGTATTGAGTTGACCGGTCCCCATCAATAGCCTCCCGACGATCACGCAGCGGGCGTGATTGGGGGGGGCGACGGTCTGTCAGGACCGCTGGTCGTGGGGGGAATTCTGTGAGCGGCAAGCGGCGTTGGTATGCGAGCGTCCAGTACCGGATCTGGGGCAGAGCGCTGACTCTCGCCACAACGGCTGTCGCGTTGTTGACACTCCTCGTGCCCGCTGCGATGGCCGCTGGCGTGGTGGTGGGGCCCTACCGCTTCAAGGGCACGGTGTGGAATCCGAAGCCCCTGCCGAAGACCCCGGCTGTGGGCAGTCATACCCTTCGCCGACCCGCCGCCGTTCACCCCAAGGGCTACAAGGCAGCGAGCCGCTATCAGCCCGTCAATCCGGTGTGGCCGAGGGCTGGCACGAAAACTGTCTCCCTGACGCGCTCCACCGGACCCGGTAACACCGCCTCTGGCACCGCGGCGACGCCGAGTCCGTCGTCCAGTCCCGCCGGCGCCTCCGCTGCATCGCCCAAGGCGGCATCCACGCCTTCCCCGAGCACTCGCGTCCTTCCGGTGACGAAGCCCGTCAAGGCCGGTGCCCTGCCGGTGTGGGTGTCACCGGCACCTGCCGCCAAGCACAAGTCAGGGTCCGCCAAGGCATCCGGCCTGGCGGCGATCAAGGTGAAGGTCGCGTCGCACGCCCAGACCCTGCGCGCAGGCGCCGACGGCATGCTGCTCGCCTTCACTCGCGTCGACGCGAAGTCCGGTGGCGGCAGGGTGCGTGTGGTCATCGACTATTCCGCGCTGGCCAAGGCGTACGGCGGTGGGTTCGGTTCACGTCTGCGGCTGTTCCAGGTGCCGGCTTGTGCGATGACCACGCCTCAGCTGAAGCAGTGTGGGACGCGGACCCCCATCACCTTCACCAACAGGGCGACAGCGGACCAGTTGACCGCCACGCTTACTATCGGCTCCTCCAGCGCTGCGGCATCACGTACCGCGAGCGGCACGGCCGAGCCGATGTCCGCGAACACCACCACGGCGAACACGACGACTGTGGAGGTCACTTCCGGCAGCTCCGGCTCCCAGGGCAACTACGCGGCAACCTCCCTGAACCCTTCGGGGAGCTGGCAGACCTCGGGCACCGGCGCCTTCACCTACTCCTACCCGATCGATGTCCCGTCCGCGGTCGGCGGGAACGCCCCCTCGGTGGCGCTGTCCTACGACTCGCAGTCCGAGGATGGGGAGACCTCGGCCCGGAACTCCCAGGCGTCCTGGATCGGTGACGGCTGGGACTACCAGCCGGGCTTCGTCGAGCGGGCGTATCGTTCCTGCGGCACTCTGCTGGACAGCAGCGGCAAGAAGATCCTCAAGGGATCCGGGGACCAGTGCTGGGCCGGCGACAACGCCACCATCTCCTTCGGATCGCACTCCGGGCAGCTGGTGCCCGACGGCGTTGACTCCAGCGTGCCGGGCGAGATCAAGCAGTGGCGGCTGCAGGGCGACGACGGCACTCTGGTCCAGGAACTGTCCGGAGCCGCCAATGGCCTGCACGGCGGTGTCTACTTCCGGCTGTTGACCACGGACGGCACTGCCGCGTACTTCGGTGCCGACCATTCCCCGACGGGCCCCGGCCCCTCCGGGGCGATGCAGTCCGGTACTCCGGGCGACTCCTCGACCGATTCCGCCTGGGGTGTGCCGGTACTGCACCCGGAATCGAGTGATCCGTGCTACGACTCGGCCAAGGGCAAGGCGTCGCAGTGCGACAAGCACGAGGGCTGGCGTTGGAACCTCGACTTCATCGTCTTGCCGAGCGGGTTCGTGCAGCGCTACGACTACACGACCGAGACCAACTACTACGACCTGGGCGGCGGCCAGGCCGCAACCGGTGACTCGGGGACCCTGACCTCGTACGTCCGCGGCGGCAAGCTCGACTCCGTCTCCTACGGCTACACGCTCACCGACGAGCAGACCGCCCGCAAGCCCGCCGGCCAGGTGGTCTTCACTTCCAAGCAGCGCTGCCAGACCACGGACACCTTCACCGACTGCTCGGCCGGAAACCTCAACGACAACACGGCCCCGCACTGGCCCGACGTGCCGTGGGACCTGCACTGCGACTCCACCGACAGCACCACCCTGCCGTCCGGGTCCACCTCCGTGCCGACCGACGTCTGCATCACCGCCGGACCCACGTTCTGGTCCACCACCCGCTTGGACAGCATCACCACGAAGGTCCACGTCAAGGACTCCTCGACGGACGACCTCGTCGACGTCGACAGCTACCAGCTGGGGCAGGTGTACTCGGACTCCGGCGGGACGGTCGACCCGGTCACCGGTACCACCGTCGACCCCAAGGACGTGGGTTCTCTGCAGGCCGTGATGTGGTTGCAGTCGATCCAGCACACCGGCAAGGACACCTACGGCAACGGCAACAGCGCCATCAAGCTCAACCAGGTCTCCTTCACTGGTACCGAGATCGACAACCGGGTCAACGACACCTCCCCGTCCGCGCCGCCGCTGTACCGGCCGAGGATCTCCTCGATCCAGACCGAGACTGGCGAGTCCATCGCCGTCAACTACAACACCAACTCGTGCGCGAACAAGACGCTGTCGATCTCGGCCGCGGACAGCAACACCAACTCCTGCTATCCGGTCTACTGGACGGTTCCGGGCGCATCGAAGCCGATAGCGGACTGGTTCAACAAGACCACCGTGCACACCGTCACGGCTTCCGACCTGACGATCGCCTCCCAGTACAAACCGAACAGCCAGAACATCCCGGCCGGCTCGGAGATACAGGTCTCCACCTACAGCTACGCCGGTCCCGCCTGGCACCGGGACGACTCGGCCCAGACGGACGACCAGTACCGCACGTGGGACCAGTTCCGCGGCTTCCGCACGGTCACGGTGCAGACCGGTCAGGTTCCCGAGCCGGTGACCCAGCAGACCACCACCTACCTGCAGGGCATGGACGGCGACTACAAGGCCGACGGCACCCGCCGCTCGGTGAGCGTGGACGCCAAGGTCGGCGGCTCCACGGTCCAGACCGTCACGGATGCCGACCAACTCGCCGGCCAAGCCCTGGAGAGCGACACTTATACGGCGGCGGCCGGCACCGTCAACGCGGTGACCGTCAACGGTCCGTTCACCTTCACCACCACCGCCCACGCTGCCCAGACCCCGTGGACGGACTGGACCCAAGACGACAACCCCGGCCAGACCGAACCGGACCTGTCGACCCTCCCCGATCTGAACGCTCTGCGGATCAAGACCGCGCAGTCGCACGGCTACGCGCTGCTCGCCAACGGGACATGGCGCCATACCCGGACCGACACCACGTACGACAGCCAGGGCCGCGTCTCGACCGTCGACGCGCACGGCGACGTGAGCGTGGCCGCGCAGGAGAAGTGCGCCACCACCACCTACGCGTCACCGCCCAGCGCCAACACCATGGCCCTGTCCTACCCGGACCAGGTCACCTCAGTCAGCGGCCCCTGCGGCACGGCGGCCAGTTCCGGCACGCTGCTCGCCGACAAGAAGATCTACTACGACGGTGACGGCACCCTCACCAACCTCGGCACCTTCGGGCAGCTCGACCAGACCGGCAGCACGGCGGTCGGACAGGCCAGTGCTGTGCAGACGGCCACCGGTTACACCGGGACCACGGAGAACTGGCAGACCAGCTCGGCCATGAAGTACGACGGGGCCGGCCGGGTCACCGACGCCCTGGACGCCACCGGGCAGAACACCCACACCGCCTTCAGCCCGGCCTGGAGCCCGTTTGGCGGCAACACCAACCCGACCAGCATCACGACCACCAACTCCAAGAGCTGGACGGTCACCTCCACCCTCGACCCGCTGCGTGGCCTGGCCACCGAGAACGTCGACGCCAACAACCGTAAGACCGACATCACCTACGACGCGCTCGGCCGACGCACAGCCGTCTGGCTACCCGGCCGGGACAAGGCGTCTGGCCAGAGCGCGGACGAGACGTTCACCTACTCGATCAACCCGGGCGCGGTCGCCGCGCCCGGCGGCGCTGTCACCTCGCCGGGCGACCCCTCCGCCGTGACCACCAAGACACTGCGTGAGGACGGCACCTACTCCTCGTCGATCACCATCTACGACGGGATGCTGCAGCCGCGCCAGACCCAGGCCACGGCTGACGGCGACACCAACTCCGGCCGGATCATCTCCGACGCCTTCTACGACTCGCACGGCTGGCAGACCGCGTCGTTCGCGCCCTACTCCGAGCCGAACAACGGCCCTTCGACCACCCTGTACGCGGCCAACGAGAATCAGGTTCCGTCGGAGACCACCACCGGGTATGACGGCGAGGGCCGCGCGACCACCGGCACGCTGTGGCACCAGGCGGTCCCGCAGTGGCACAGCACCACCAGCTACCCCGGTGCCGACGAGACGGACACCACCGCCCCGGCCGGCGGTCGCTCCACCGCGACCTACACCAACGCACTGGGGCAGACCACCAAAGGCGTCGTCAAGAACACCGGCAGCACGGTCAAACTTACCCAGGGCCAGGTCATCCCATCAGGTACATCGCTGACCTCGGACAGCACCCGGCTGGCCATGCAGGCCGACGGCAACCTGGTACTGACCTCCCTCGCGACCGGCAAAACTCTGTGGTCGACCGGCACTTCCGGCAACCCGGGAGCCTTTGCCACCTTGCGGAGCGACGGCAACTTCGTCGTCTACAACGCGGGCGCCACCACCACTCTGTGGTCGACCGGAACCACCACCGGCACCGTGATGCAGATCCAGAACGACGCCAACATGGTGCTCTATGACGGCACCGGCGCCGCGATCTGGAAGACCGACACCTGGCACCTGGCCAGCGAGGCCGACGCCGCAACCACCTACACCTACACCCCCGCCGGTCAGGTCGACACGATCAAGGACAACGCCGGCAAC
Source organism: Streptomyces sp. NPDC013157 (assembly GCF_042899865.1). NCBI lineage: Bacteria > Bacillati > Actinomycetota > Actinomycetes > Kitasatosporales > Streptomycetaceae > Streptomyces > Streptomyces sp. NPDC013157. The sequence goes on from NZ_JBIBAK010000023.1 coordinate 12,638, forward strand.
ACCTGGTCCTACCACTACAACCTGCTGGGCCAGAAGACGTCCCAGACCGACCCGAACACCGGCACCACCAGCTACGACCAGTACGACGTCGCCGGCAACCTGCAACAAACCACAGACTCGCGCGGGCAAGTTCTGTCCTACAGCTACGACTGGGACAACCGCCCCACAGCCGAGTACAAGGGGGCCTGGTCGGCCACCCCCGACCCCACCAAGGAACTCGCCTCCTGGGTATACGACACGCTCGCGAAGGGCTACCCGACCTCGTCCACCCGGTACGTCGGTGGGACATCCGGTTCGGCATACACCCAGGCGGTCACCGGCTACAACACGGCCTACCAGCCGACCGGCAGCACCTTGACCGTGCCAGCCGCAGACGGCTTCGCAGCGGCCGGGCAGTCCACCGCCCCCAGCAGCGGCACGGTCACCTACACCAGCACGGCGACCTACACACCTGCTGTCGGCCTGCTGTCCACCGTGCACTACCAGGCCGACGGCAACCTGCCCGCCGAGGACGTCGACTACGGCTACACCCAGCAAGGAAACCTCGACGGCATCGGCGGCTTCATCAGCTCGTCCAACACACCCGCCTACCTGGACACCACCGTCCACGACCCCTTCGGCCGGGTCCTGCAGACCAACTACGGACCCACCGGCAAGGAACTCGCCACCTATACCCAGTACGACGTCACCACCGGCCGGGTCACCCAGACGGAAAGCCAACTACAGACGTCCACCACTCCACTGGACTTGACCAACTACCGCTACAACCAGGCCGGCGAGATCACGGCGATCGACGACCTGCAGAACAACACGACCCACGACACCCAGTGCTTCACCTACGACTCCTTCCAGCGCCTGACCGCCGCCTGGACGGACACCGCAGGTATCACCAACTCCACCAGTGCCCCGGTCGGAGCCGTCGGCGGCTGCAACACCAACTCCGTGCAGACCACCACCACGGCACCTGTCACAGCCGGCACAGTCGGCGGCCCGGCCGCGTACTGGCAGACGTACACCTACGACCTGCTCGGTGACCGCACCAGCATGGTCAACCACGACACCACCGGCACCGCGGCCAACAACACCACACAGACCACCGCCTACACCGGCACCGACGGCACCGCGGCCGCCACGCTCCCGGACCAGGCCGGTACCACGACCAGCAGCAACCCGACCACCGGCACGGCGACCTGGACCCCCTCCTACACGGACCCGTCCTACAGCAACAAGAACGCCGGCGACACCATCAGCCGGAAGACCACCACCACCGGCCCGCTCAACACCGGCTTCACCCTTTCCGGCAGCGGGAAGCTCTGCATCGACGACGCAGGCGCCTCCACCACGCCCGGCGGGGTGGTCCGTACCTACACTTGCAACGCCTCCGCCGCCCAGAACTGGACGATCGGCACCGACGGCACCGTGAAGGTGCTCGGCACCATGTGCCTGGACACCACAGGTAACGCCACCACCGCCGGCACCCTCCTGGTCATCGACACCTGCAACAGCGACGCCACCCAGAAGTGGAAGGTCACCAACACCGGCACCCTGGTCAGCAACGCCAATAGCGCGATGTGCGTGACCGACCCGGGCGCCAGCGCCACCATCCGCACCCAGCTCACCCTCGCCACCTGCGGCAGCGCCGGCCAGACCTGGACCACTGCCGGCACTGGAGCCCTGCCGCCCGGCCAGACCCAGACCTTCACCTACGACGCCGAAGGCCGCACCGCCACCGTCGCCACCGGCTCAGGCACCCACACCAACACCAGCAGCTACCTCTACGACGCCGACGGCAACCTGCTGGAACAGGCCAACAGCGTCGACGGCACCGCCAAAACCCGCATCCTGTATCTGTTCGGCGGCACCGAACAGATCACCCTGAACGTCTCCGCCAAAACCTGGACCGGCCTGCGCTACTACCACGGCCCGGACGGCACCACCATCTGCCGCTCCAGCAGCGGGACCGTCACCTACGAAGTCGCCAACGCCCAGGGCACCGCTACCACCGCCATCGACGCCAGCACCCTGGCGGTCACCCGCCGCTACTACGACCCCTACGGAAACACCCGCGGCACCAAGCCCACGTCGTGGGTCTCCACCGACGAGAACCACGGCTACCTCGGCCAGCCCACCGACGCCACCACCGGCCTGGACCTCCTCGGCGCCCGCAACTACGACCCCGCCCAGGGCCGTTTCCTCACCCCCGACCCGCTCTTCGAGTCGAACGATCCCAACCAGATGGGCGGCTACACCTACGCCGGCGACAACCCGGCCTCTGGAAGCGACCCGACCGGAACCGTCCTGGTCAACAACGACGGCACACAGTGCAGCGGCGGCTGGAGCAAGTGCAGCGGCCAGGCGGGCTCGGGCGGTGGCCACACCACCAACACCGACGACTCCAACGGCAACACTTCCGACGACTCGTCTCCGACTCCCTCGCCATCACCAGGCACACCACCCACCCTCGGCTCGTCCCCCTCCCATTCCCACGACGTGGTCTCCAAGGTTGTGGTGGCTGTCGTACTACCGCTCTACGACGTCGCCAAGTGTGAGTTCTGGCTCACCGGAGGCGGCGCCGACCACGACCAAGCCTGCCAGGTAGCCGGCGGTGTCATCTCAGGCGGCGGCCTTGAGGGCAGTGGCGCAAGTGTCGGCGAAGGCGGACTCCTCGGCGAGGGCGAGTCCGCGGGAGAGGGGGCTGCCGAGGGAGACGTCGGTGGTGTTGCCGCCGGAGCTGCCGGCGCAGGGGCCAAGGCCCTCGACGAAGCAGCATCCGACGTCGAGGACCTGGCCGCCCTCAAGCGCGCGAACGCCCAGGAACGGGCCAAAGAAGCGGACGCCGCCGCCACCAAACCCGACGAGCCATCGTCCGGTACGTCAAAGGGCAGAACGAAGCCCTCGAGCCGTTGCAGCTTCGCCCCTGACACCCCGGTCCTCATGGACGGTGGCAAGACCAAACCGATCGGCAAAATCAAGACCGGCGACAAGGTCGAATCCGCGAACCCCGAGACCGGCAAACATCAAGGCGCCCGCACTGTCCAGCACGTGTGGATCAACCACGACCACGACCTGCTCGACCTCACCATCCGCACCAAGGACGGCCACACCGCCACCCTCCACACCACCGCCAACCATCCCTTCTGGGACGACACGACACGCACCTGGGTCGCCGCCGGCAAACTTCACACTGGCGACGCCCTCAACACCGCCATCAACGGCCACGCCTACGTCGTCGCCTCCCAGCCCACACCCGGCACGGCAAACCGCTGGAACCTCACCGTCCAGCAACTCCACACGTACTATGTTCTGGCAGGGGCCACTCCGGTCCTGGTTCACAATACTGATGGCCCTATTTGCGATCTCAACGATGGCTATTTGTACCGCGGGCTCGCTAAGGGGCACCATGAATATGACGCCGCTGTGGAAGGCCGTGCGGTGCCCCGCGGAACCAGCACGGACATCAATTATCACTCAGGTGGAAATGCGACTGATACCATCTACACTTCATGGTCGGACGACCCCGAAGTTGCCCAGTTCGGCGCCGAAAATCTGGGGGACGACTATGTTGGGGAAGGTGTGATGCTGCGCGTTAGGGTGGAAGGCATCGATCCGTCAAGAATCATTCAGATCCACGGTTCCCAATATGAAAGGTTCTTCGAAGACGAACATCTCATCGCTTATGAAATTCTGGCCGACGATATAAGCTTCGACTTCGGGGAGACTTGGTCGCCCATCAGGAGACCATGAGATGAACGAAGTTTCCGCGAGTGAATTGATCGCCGCATTCGATTCCGACTCCGAGGCCAACATTCAGGCCAAGAATGCATTGATTTCTGGAGCGCCTTTCGAGATCTGGCTCGAGCCCCTTCCGGCGTCGAGGCTTCGAGGCATCCTTCGCGGGAGGGTGAGAAGCCTGCAGCGGCGTGGTAAGCCGATTGTCGGGGTTGCTGAATGCCTTGCGAGTCTTGCCGAAAAGGGCGAACAGGGACTTCTCGTAGCCTACGTGGACGATCGCGAGCGAGCCGGATACCTGTTTCCCCTCTACCTCGATCCACAACCGCTCAAAGTGGTCGGATGCCTAGGGTTTGGCTCCTCCTCCGAAGGTGACCCCAATGCTGGTCCCGAGTAACACCCCGGGGAGGAGAAGCCTCACAGTGTCCCACCGGGATCTGTTTCAGGTGGGGCCGCTGTAGTGTCTGACGGCAGTAGTTGATGGCAACGTCAGCGGACGGGGGCTGCACAAAGAGGCGGATCGTCGCCGTCGTCGGCGGCGGTCTCGGAGAGGTTGTCGAGGGCGTGTCCGAGGAGGTCGATGGCCTGTCGCTGGAGGCGGAGTCGGACGTGGGCGTAGACCGTCGGGGTTACGCCGATGTGGGCGTGATCCAGCAGCTCCTTGATGACCACGAGTTCGACGCCCTGTTCCAGGAAGAGGGTCGCGGTTGAGTGGCGGAGGTCGTGAAACCTGATCGGCCGCAGTCCCGCGTCGCGGAGTAGCGCGTTGAAGTGGCGGGTGAGGGTGGCGGGCTCGATCAGGTGCCCGTCCGACCGCGTGAAGACGTATCCGCTGCCTTGCCAGTCCGCTCCCGCGCGGGCTTGCTCCTCGGCCTGCCGATGCGGTGTTCGCGGAGGGAGGTGACGCAGGAGGCGGGCAGGGCGATGCGGCGTTCGGAGTTGATGGTCTTGGTAGGGAGGGTAGCCAGGCCCTTGCTGTTGGTGCGTTGGAGGGTGCGGCGGATGGTGGCGGTGCCGGCGGCGAGGTCTTCCCAGTGCAGGCCGAGGAGTTCGCCCTAGCGTAGGCCGGTGCGTAGGGCGAGTTCGAAGAGTCTGGCATGCCGGTGGTTCTGGGCAGCGGTGAGGAAGCGTCGGGCTTCGTCAAGCGGTGTGTGGGTTGAAGCGGCGGGGCGGGGTGTGGTGCGGACGTTGTGGGCGACGTTTCGGGGGATTCCCTCTTCGCATAGACGCGGCGCTGAAGATGCGGAATCCACATTCGTCTATATCTGGGAAGAAGTCGGGGAACCGGCTTGGTGGAGTACCTCTGGATAAAGGGTCGCTGAACGTTAAAATGGAATTTAGGAAGAGTAATGCCGCAAGATGAGCGCGTGGATCCTATCCAGATCTTTGCTCGAGTTGGAGGGGTTAGCTATCGCCCCATGGATGCCAACAGGGCGTTTGAGGTGTGGGTTCACCTGGCTCGGTCGGCAGGATGGGACGTTGTTGAACTTCCCGCCGATTGCAAGGTGGATGACCCGACAGACCTTGGCGCTGTGATGGTGGAAGGCATTAAGTACCGGATTCACTTCAGCTCCCGCGTGCGTCGGCTCCTAGCCGATGACTCAACCGGACACCTGACTTCTAAGGATGCTCTTGGGCATGCGGCATGGGCTGAGCCGGATCTTGCGGCTCATGAGTAGGATTGACTCATTTCTGGTTTCATGGAACCACGCTAGAAATCGGCGCGGCTCCATGAATATGGATAGCCAATCATGGGTGGCCGTAAGAAAGGAGTGTATCTGAGTCGGGGGTGTTGTGCTGGAATTTTGGCCCGATCTTGGATTCAAAAATTCGATTGCTGTGCAATGCCTCGTTGCAGTGCCGATTGTGGCCGATAAATTACGCTTAACTGGTGGGAGCGGGTAGGGATATTGATCTGAAACGCTAAGTGTTCTGGGTCATTGAATGCTGCGTGAGTGAACTGGCGGGAGATGCACGGCAGTTGTCGCCGTCGGCGCAGGAAGCGTTGCGGCTACGGGCGGTGGCCGCTCTGGTCGAGGGCCGGGACCGCGAGGACGTCGCGGCGGTGTTCAAGGTCTCGCTCAAGGCGGTGGACGGCTGGTGGGCGAAGTGGCAGGCCGGTGGGCGCGAGGCGCTGACCGCGCGTCCGCGTGGTCAGCGCGCGGGTGAGCATCAGGTGCTGTCCGGGGCCGAGTAGGCGGCGGTGCGGCGGGCAATTTTGGATCACCTGCCGTGTGACCTGGGTCTTCGTGGCCAGTTGTGGACGCGTGGCCAGGTGGGTGAGCTGATCGCGAAGCTGTATCGGGTGCGGATGACCGAGCCGGGGGTGGGCAAGTACCTGCGGCGCTGGGGACTGTCGTTCCAGCGGCCCGACAAGCGCGCGGTCGAGCAGAACCCGGCGGCGGTGCGGACCTGGCTGTAGGAGACCTGGCCGGCATCCGGGCGACGGCGAAGGCCGAGAACGGTGAGGTGTGTTCGCAGACCAGGTCGGCATCCGTTCCGATCAGGTCACCGGCCGCACCTGGGGCGAGAAGGGCCGCACCCCTGTCGTGTGCCGCACTGGCAACCGGTTCTCCGTGAATGCGATGTCCGCGATTAGCACGAAGGGCCGGATGCACTTCATGGTGTTCACCGAGACCTTCGACGCGAAAGTCAGGTGCCGCTTCCTCGACCGGCTCATCGGCCACTTCGACCGCAAGATCCACCTGGTGGTGGGCGGTCACTCCGCACATCGCTCCCGCGCGGTCCGCGCATGGCTGGCTGACCACGCCGACAGGATCGAGCTGCACTTCCTGCCCTCGTACTCGCCCGACCTGAACCCCGACGAACTCGTCAACGCCGATCTAAAACGCAGCCTGCCCATGAGCCGCAGGGCCCGCAACCAGGCCCAACTCGCAGCCGAGACACGCAGGTTCTTCCACCGCCGCCAACGCCAGCCCCACATCGGCCGCGCCCACGTTCGCTACACCCTTGAAGAGAACCATTTTAGTTTCTGATCAATAGGACGGGCCTTTAGTTACAGTAGCCACCCGGGCCAGCGAAAGAGGCCCCACCGGAATCGGCGAACCGCTCGCGCAGCACTGCGGCCTTGGCGGCGGCAAGGCCGCAGGCGGCGAACTGCTTGTCCGTGTAGCGCTGGATGCGGGCAAGTGAGTCGGCGAACATCTGCGGATCGAAGTCGTCGTCATTCTGCCTGACCAGTTCCATCAGGCGTTCGCGGGTGTATCCGGCCTTGAGAAGGCCGTCGACGTCGATGGCGTCGCGGACCTCGGCCGGGCCGTCCAATGCGCTGGTCTTCCCTGCTGCGACGTCGTCGGGGTGCAGGACTGGGCCGAGTTCGGGGGGCACGGGCGGATGGTTGAGGAACTCGGCGGCGAGTTCCACCTTGTCCTGGGCGCCGCTGACGGGGTCGGTGACGTTCAGTCGGGTGTAGGTGTGCTCGGGATTCTGGTGGGCCAGTTCGACAGTGAAGCCCGCGGCTTCGTAGGCGGCGATGACACGCTTGGTGGCTGCGGGTATTTCGGCGGTGGCCCGGTTGATCGGAGTGAGAAGAGGTCGACGTCGTCACTGACCCGGCTGACGATCTGGTGGGCCTGGACGGCGTAACCGCCTGCCAGGGCGTAACCGAAGTCGTCGGCGAGTGCGTCGAGCCCGATGCGGATGAGCCGGCGGTGCAGCTCGTCCACTATGCCGCGGCCGCCGCAGGCGAAAGCTCGGGGAAGCGGGCCTGCCAGGCTGCACGTGCCGGCGCGGGCAGGAACAGGTCCGTCCAGTGCCGGCGCAACAGATCGGCGTTCAGGTGTGCCCGTAGGTCGCCGGTGGACTGGGCCTCGCGGATGACCCGCTCGTACATGAGGAGCAGGTCGGCCTCGTCGGCGAGGTCATATTCGTAGTGGGGGCCCCAGTCGATGTGCCGGGGCAGGATCACGGTGTGGGAGGTCGGCCCGATCAGCTCGTCGAGTGACTCCGGAAGCGCGTAGACCCTGGCTGCGGCGTACCTGCTCATACGCCCAGCATGCCGTATCCGGGGGCACCGTGGTACCGACACGGGCAAGCACGCGAGCAGTGGGCGCGATGCCGGATGAAATCCCGTCTCGCAGCGGCGCCCTGTGCTGATCCGGAAAGTCAAACGGCCCATTCCTCTGCATGTTTTCCGACCGCGCACGCGCGAAAAAGTGCAGGTCGCAGCCGTTGTCTGCTGGTGTCGGCTCAGCCTTTCACTGTTCCCGTCCCGTGTATGTCCCGCGCGAGCGATTTCGCGGGATCGGACAATTGGGATTCCATCCATGTGTCTTCGAAAAACCGCAGGTCGAAGGCTCGGAGGATCGAGGGCGCACGATCGGGTGGCCGTGTGCGTTTTAGCATGCACAAGAAAGGCCCTGACCCGCGTTTCCGCTGGTCAGGGCCTTAATGGGATGTGCCCCCGGCAGGATTCGAACCTGCGCACACGGCTCCGGAGGCCATCAGGGGCCGTTGCGCTTTTGGGGTGCTGACCTGCGCCGGAGGTGCGGTCCTGGTCTCCGCTGATGAAGATCATTACGCCCCTATTACGTGGGCGGCCTGTCGGGCGGTCCGTCCGGCCCGTATGGTCGAAGCATGATCTCGGGCAGCAGCGGGGGACCGGACGGCGGCGGCACGGAGTTCACGGCGGAGGGCTTGGAGCCCGTACTCCAAGAGGCCTGCGCGACGGCCGGACTCGACTCCCGCGGTGGCGAGCTGCTGCGGCTCGGTTCGAACGCGGTCTATCGGCTCACCTCGTTACCCGTCATCGTCCGCATCGCGCGTGATCGATCCGTCCTTGGGGACATGGACCGGGCCGTGAGTGTGGCCCGGTGGCTGGAGACGCAGAACTTCCCGGCTATGCGCGTGCCGGCATCGGTCACGCAACCGCTGGTCGTCGGCGGCCTGGTGGTGACCTTCTGGGAGAGCGTCCAAGACCGCGAGGAGTACGCGACGGTCGGCGAACTGGCCGACCTCCTTCGCCGCCTCCACTGGCTTGAGGAACCTGAATCCCTCCGCCTCCCGTACTTCGACCCGCTGGCCAAGCTGGCGGCCTCGCTGGAAGGCCTGGACGGCATCTCGGCAGAGGACCGGACGTTCCTGGACGAACGAGCCGCACGCCTCTCCAAGGACTACGACCGACTGGACTTCGTCCTTCCCTTCGGCATGATCCACGGTGACGCCAGTATCGGGAACATCCTCCGTCACCGGGACGGGCACGCGGTGCTCATCGACCTGGACGGCTTCGCTCTCGCCCCGCGCGAGTGGGACCTGATCCAGACGGCGATGTTCTACGACCGGTACGGCTGGCACACAGAGGCGGACTACGCGGAGTTCGTTCACCGGTACGGCTTCGACGTGATGAACTGGCCCGGGTACGAGACCTTGGCGGACCTGCGTGAACTGATGATGGTCGCGTGGCTCGGCCACCAGGTTACGACCAGCGACTCAGCCGCTGCGGAATTTGGTCGGCGGGTGTGGTCCCTTCGCACCGGAGAGGGGCGAGACCAATGGGGTCCGTTCTGAAGACGCGGCGATGTGTGGATCAGACAACGACATGGTCGCCCGAGGCGATCCATAGCCTGTTCTCCCTGACCTGCTCGGTGAACGTCTGCACGTCCGCACTGCTGCTGGCCACTGCGAGGTTCCGCCGGAACTCGGCAAGGTAGCTGACGCATCGCGCCGATTTGAGCTGTTCGCCCAGGTCAAGCGCATCGAGTGCCACGCGACAGGCCTCCTCGACGTCCCCGGCGCGTAGGTGGGCGTCGGCGAGAACCATGGTCGCGAAGAAGTCGCTCCGTACATGGCTGCCACTCATGGCGTTCTCGGCGTGGGCGACGGCTTGCCGGGCGCTGTTGACGTCACGGAAGCAGTGGGCGGCTTCTGCGGCAAGCTCGGCCTCGTCGAAATAGCTGATCCACTCGGGCTCGTCGTCGTTGTTCCGGCTCTCCAGCGCCTTTGTGGCGGCACTCAGGGCGGCTTCGCAGGCCCGGATGTCTCCGGTCCGGGCAAGCGCGCGTGCCTCCATGGCGTGGAACTGGGCGCGAAGCGTGGGCGTGGCTACGGGAGAGATGCCCATGAGAGCCGCACGGGCGAGCGTCGCGGCCTGCGTATACCGGCCGAGAAACGTTGCCTGATGGCTCATGGCCGACAGAATGCTTCCGGCGAGTCGGCGGTCATTGGCGTCCTGGGCCAACCGGAGAGCTTGGAGGAAGTACCTCTGTGCCAAGCCGTGCCGACAGGCGTCGTAGGACATCCAACCGGCCAGGAGCGTTGCCTCCGCGACGGTCGAGAACAGGGCCCGGCCGACCTGCTCGGTGTATTGGCCGCGCAGCAGCGGCGTCACTTCGGTACTGAGGTACTGGATGGCTGCGTGCCGCGCGTGATCGCCACCGAATCGGTCGTCTAATTCGGCGAACATGTCGGCGGTGGTCTTGATAGCGCCCACGTCTCCGAGACCGACGCGCATTCCGTTCTGCCGTTGCCTGGGAACGGCTGGCCCGGGTGCCACCAACCACCGGAGCGAAGCTTCGTTCCAGGCAGGTTCGGAGGGCTCGGCCTGGAGCAGGGGCTCATACCGGTTGAGATCTGCCCGCCACAGCTGACCGACGGCTTCGATGGCGCCCTCGGGGCTCTCCGGATAGCCGGCGTCCAGGAGCCCCGTGTCCCGCTCGCCTTCGTAGTTCAGCCCGAGTTCGGCGGCACTGAGGTCGTACGCCTCGCACAGCAACGGACCGTAGAAATCGTCCGGCGCGCTGTGGCCGTTCTCCCAACTGGCGATACGGCGCTTCACGCTCGCATCTGACGGGAGCTGGTGGCCACGATGCCTTGCGGCCTGGCGGAGTTCGCGCACCAACCGCGGCTGACTCCAGCCTCGAACCACACGGGCTTGCCGTAAGCGAACACTGGTCGGCTCCATCGAAGACGTGACCGTTCCCTCCGCATCGGCCCGTTGGCGCAACTTTTGGGCGCGTGACTCCTCGACCCTACGACCGAATGTACGCGCTGCTCATCGCTGAGCGCTGCCAGTAATCGGAGATCGTGAGCGATTGCAACATGACGGGGGATGACGCGTGCGCGGGTGACGCGTCATCCCCCGTCACCTCTCGTCATCTGCCCTGGCCAGGGTGGTGCCCCTGAGTCTGGACACAGGGCGGCATCGGGGCCGCAACTGAGTCTGACCGAGGTGAGATGACGTGCAGAGGATGACCAGGAGGGGCATCGAATGGCTCTCCGCGGCGGCTGACGATCCGGAGGGGTGCCGCGCCACCTGGATCGATGATCCCCGTGCACCGTACATGCTGCCGACCGGCCGCTACTTCGACGTGGTGACGGTGGATCAGCGGGTCGGCATGGAGACCTTCGACCAACTGCTCCGCCGGGGGCTGCCGTTCGGCCCTACTGTCCTCGATCACAGGGCACAACGTGTGGGCTTCTTCCTGGGCTCGCGGAGCCAGGAGACTTTCCTCCACTACCTCGCACGGGAAGAGGGCACCGCACCCGCCTACCGCTACCTGAGCCGCGGCTCCGCGGTCGTCGTCCCTGGCCCCATTCCCCTGCGCGGGGACCGTTACGAGTGGCTGCGCGCCCCGGCTCGGCGGCCTATGGCCAACCCGCTCCGTCCGGTGGCCCTGGCGACCATGCTCGTCGCCTCCGCCGAACTGCTGGCTCGGGTGGACCGGTACGGCGAGCGCTACCGGGCCGCGGACACCTTCGGCCTCTCCGCGATTGAGGGGGCTTCGATCGATGGGGCGGGATGATGCCACCGACCGGCACGACGCTGCCACCTGGTCACCGTTGGACAGTGACGGTTGGTACGCCGCGCGTAACGCCACCACCGCCCTGCGGGACGCTCTGATCCGGGCGGGACTGGAGAAGGACTTCCCTTATCTACGGGCCGAATTGAATGCTTTCGGGCACGGCTTGGTCGAACTCGGGCGCGTGTCGCCGGCAACCGCGGAGCGACTGGCGGAGCTGCTGCGGCTGGCGCTGGCTTCGGGCTTGCAGCGGCTAGCGGAGAGCGGCGACGAGACGACCGAATCTCGTGAGGAAAGGGGTTGAACCATGACCGACCGATGGGGCGTAGTCGCCAAGCGTGCGGAGAACCTGATGCCAGGCGTCCCCTACGTCCGCGGCTGGGCACAGGCCCGACGCAGCGCCAGGGCCCTGGCTGAGCAGCTGACAGCCCTGGGCTTGGAGTCGGACTTCCCCGGCCTTGCGGCTGACGTGAACGTCTCGGGCGACGGCTTGGTACGCCTCGGCAGCATCTGTCCGGAGGCAGCGCTGATGCTGGCCGAACTGATCGTGTCGGGCCTCACGGCGGAGACGGCCACCCACGTTGATACGAGGGCGGAGGGGACGATGACTGCCCGTCGACGCCCGTCCGCGGCCTGATCATTTCGACTTCGAAACTCCGGTTGGTTGCGGTCCGAGAGTGCTCCTGCGACCAGTCGGCTTGCCCCGTACGTCCCGCTTCCCCCGGCGGATGACGTACGGGGCATGCTACGCGCTATGCCGTTTCACCGTCGGTCTGCCGCTCGGCCGGGACCGGCGCCCCAGCGCCGCAGCCCGGACGAAGCGGCAGACCCCGCTCGGGGGCTGGCTGGGAGGCTCGTAGCTGACCTGAATGGCAGGACATTAGCCTGGGAAGCTAAGGGCATCTACGGCTTGCTCCAGGGCTGACCTGCCACGGAGCAACATCGGGGCTCGGCGGGCGGTCGACTGGTTCCCCTTTGTTCCCCGTGGTTCCCCCTATAACCTGGCACGCTTCTGGCACGAGCACTCTGTCCCGAACTACCGGCGGTCGGGCATTGGTTCGGCGTCGTGGCTCGGACGCTTCCGCCGCGAGGCACGGACGAGGATCATTCGAACCGTGGACGATGTGCGAGACGGCGTCATCGGTGTGTGGCGGGTCGGCTGGTCGGGTCGGCTCATGGGCTACGTGCTGGCCGCTGGTCCAGAGTGCGGGGCGCTGTCCGCCTGGCTGGGCGTGCTCTCACACCCGCGCACGCAGTCCGTGGGCTCCGCAGGGATCGCTACTGCTGTCGCCCTGGGGTTCGGCCTCTTCGCCTGGTGGGGTCTCCTTCGCATCCGCCTGGAACTCAAGAAGGACATGATCGTCATGGTGAACCCCTGGGGCACTCAGCGTCTGCCGTGGTCGAGTGTCAGCGCGGTGAGCCTCGGCAACTGGGGTGCGCAGTTCCACACGACGGACGGGTTCACGTACTCGGCGTACGCCCTGAGTGGTCTGGCAGGTGGGACTCGGCAGGATGACCGGTTCGCTGATGTGCGCCGGATCGCTGATGCCCAACTCCACAGCGGGCAACCGCTTTAGGAGAGAGGCTGGGTGATCTGCGAGCTGAGCTGCGGCTATCACCGGCCGAGGAAGTAAGCGGCTATTCGACCGTAGGGCACCGGTGTTGACCGTAGCTGCCCCTTGCACCTGGCACGGTTGTGGCACGAACCTCAGCCGACGACGGTCAGCCACGAGGGCGGGTGCGTCGACCGATCAGGCGCACGTGTGCCTCGCTGCACCCCCACCAGCCTTTACCACGTGCCATCAAGAGAGCAAGCGACCACGGCCGGCACGTGGTGCTGATCCCTCAGCTTGGGAAGTTGCTTGCATCTGGGGGCCGTTGGGGCGCTGAACTGGTCGAACGGCTGAAGTGCGGCCCTGCCTGGCTCGGCGGCTATCATTGTGGCTCCCCGCTGTTCCCCGCTCGATCTGGTGCGGTTGTGGTGCGGCAGTCGGGGTCTGCGCTCAAGCAGTGCCGCGCGGGGCCGCCAGCGCGGACCTTCTCTGCGAGGCTACAGCGGTCCGGTGGACCTCGTTAACTTCCTGGCGCGGAGCGCAGCCAGGTCATATCCTGATCCGTTCTTCTCAGCACAGCTTAAGCGCGGAGGATCGGTGTTGACGGACCCGGATGCTATGACAGCTCAGCTTGAAGCACTACTCAAGCAGTACCAAGGACTTGACTTCCTCATGTTCAAACACGGCCCTGCTGCTTCGCAGCGAGGAGACAAGGGGCCTTGGGACGTGGACAGACTTGTCTTGCATAGGATCGAGGCTGCTATCGCGCGCCTCGCGCCCCCTGGCAGCGTTTACATTACACAGCTAAACGGCTACCTGGGATCCACTGCCGATGTAGACCGCAGGGCTCCGTACGTATTTTCTCTCGCGCGTGCGCTCCTGGCCGACCTGCAGGAGGGATGGGTTAAGACGCTGGCTGAGCAGGTCCATGCTGACACATATGCCAGCTACCTCGATATGGCTGAAGGGCTGCTCGAAAACGGATTTAAAGACGCTGCAGCCGTTATTGCCGGGACGTCTTTGGAGGTGCACGTACGAGAACTATGCATGAAGTCCGCAGTGCCTATCGAAGTAAACGGCAAGTGGAAAAAGGCCGACACCATGAACGCCGACCTCAAGAAGGCCGGTGTGTACGGAACCTTGCAGCAGAAGCAAGTGACAGCATGGATGGACCTTCGAAACAAGGCTGCCCACGGGAATTACGGAGAATACGACCAAAGCGAAGTGCGGTCCCTTATTCGGGGTGTGCGCGACTTCATGCTCAAGTACCCGGCGTAGTCAAGGTAAGAAAGGGGCGAGGGTGGCTAGCGTCGATAAGGTAGTCGAACAGCTTAACTTTCTGATCAAGGCGTCTGATAACTACATCAAGGACGATAGTTGGTCGTTGGGAGGTAGTACGGAATCCGATCCTATTGTTCTCAGTAACCGGCTTGAAGCCGCGATTGAGCGAGCTGCGCGGCCGGGCTCTATTTATATGAAGCAGCTTCAAGCTGCTCGCGGTAAAGTTCAGCCTTATCGGCTCAGAGAATTGCGTATCGTCGCACTGGGACTGCGCGACGACCTAACCGCCGGATGGGTCGAATCGGTCCTGGAGCTGGTGCACGCCGATACCTACCGCGACTACCTGGAGATGGCTGAAGGGTTGCTCGACAAGGGCTATAAGGACGCGGCGGCGGTCATCACGGGAACGTCCCTCGAAGTCCACGTGCGTGCCCTCTGCGTGAAGAATGGAGTGACCACCACGGTGGCAGGCAAGCCGAAGAAGGCCGACACCATGAATGCCGACCTCAAGAAGGCCGGCGTCTATGACGGGTTGCAGCAGAAAGAGGTCACCGCCTGGATGGACCTCCGGAACAAGGCGGCGCATGGCAACTACGCCGACTACGACCGCGACCAGGTCCGACGACTCATCGATGGCGTTGAGGCCTTCATGAGGAAGTATCCGGCATAGGCAGCACGGCTGTGGCACGCGACCTCTGGGTCCCGAGGGTTGAGGGACATTTGGCGGTCGGCCGTAGCAGACGCACGGTTACCCGTTGAGGCTGGGCTTCTCTCCGATCGCTGTTCCCGGCTTTCGGTACTCCTCAGGCAAACGGATCGTGCGAAGTCGCATCTGCTGAGCCCGGAGGCGCATTCCGATGTCGTCCGTCAGGACGCTGGCCCTGGCATCAGGCAGAAGCTGGTCAATTTCGGCTGCGCAGTCCAAAATTGCTAGGTCTGCGTCGCCATCTCGTCTGGGGCTGTGATTTTCTGGCCAAATCTCAAGGGTTGCTTGATCCTTTCTGATTTCTACCGGTACTCCACTGTCACGATTGCTCAAAACTCGGTCCAGATAGCGAATCGCAGTGGCTGCCTTTCGCGCGAGATCTCCTTGTCCGTACTTCTGTCGATCCAGTTCATCGATTACTTTCATGGGGATCACCAGTCGTACCAGTCGAGGTTTGATCCCGCACTGTCTGAGGACAGTTGGCCAGACGATACCACCCGGTTGCTGCCAGTGGTTAAGCATGTTTGTATCGTAGACAATGGGCATTCCTGGATGCATCGACAACGCTTGCAGTTTTAGAAGCTGAATATAGACGGTTTCCATGGCGGCAAGCTGGGCCTTGACCTCACGTTGGACCACGCGCGGCCCTTCTCGCAGGAATCCGCCATCCATGGAGACGGCGTGCCAATAGGTGGTTGAGTGAAGCCCTCCCGCTAGGTCCGGCTCGGCGAAAGCCCACGATAGTCGAGAATACGTGGAATCAACCGCGCTAAAGTATGCATCGAACACCGACCCTCCGTTTAGGATGTTCTGCCACGCGGTTTGAGTCTCATGGAGGACACGCATGGCCTCAGAGATCAGTACACCGTTTCTCAGCCGCATAAATGCAATGTTCTCAGACGGCGAGCCTGCGTGTTCCGGATTTTGTCCCACTCGGGAACTGAAGCAGCGCGGTCGGGGGCACGACGTTGGCCGGGAGCTGCTTTGGCGCGAGTGATCACGGCCCCGTGAGTTTCCGGCGCATCGGGCAGTCTCGCACGGCCCACAGACAGCCCGGGATGAATCACCGCGGATACGGGCCTGCGCCTGGCTGACGACGGATGCCCCCAGCGGGCTCGCCCAAGCCTCAGCCGACGACAGCCAGCCACGACGGCGGGCGCGCCGACCGGCCAGGCGGGCGTACGTCTCGCTGTACCCCCACCGGCCTCCACCACACTGTCAGTACCGTCGACCAGAGCAAGCCACGACGGCCGGCACGTGATCACGGTGCCTGAGCCCTCGGCTTGGGAAGCTGCGAGCATTTGGGTGCGGTTCGGTTACTGACCTGGGCGAACGGTCGGGCCGGAGCGTCGTCGGCCCCACTGGCCTTCACCGTGATTCCCCGCTGTTCCCCGCTCGATCTGGTGCGCTTGTGGTGCAGGCCGTACGGCGTCGGTACCACGCTCGGGGGCGTGTTGTCAGTGGGCATGGCGAACGTCTCAGACGCGCGGTCGGCTTCCGAGGCGTCCAGCTCTGTAGTGCAGGTGCATCCCCGGCTTTGTTGGGGGTGGCCCGGGTACAGCCCGGGACCTAACCAACGGTCGGGCTTCGTCGATGGCTAAGGAGAGACCTGCCAGCGTCGGCTGCGCATCGAGCAGCCCGCTGTGAAAGCAGACGCACGCTTTCCAACTGTGCGTGTGACCGTTCAGAGACGTTCGCGAGGGTCCAAACGCCAGTTGAGAGGGGGTGCGCGTACGGCAGCGAACGATGGCGGCCGTGGGCGCACTGGACAAAGACCAGAACAACGAGCGCCCCCAATGCGCCTGGTCAGCCACGTGGTTGTGCATCGCAGCTATCCCTAGTTGTCAGTGCCTGCTACTAACCTGATGCTGACTGACTTCTAGGGGGAACAGTGTCGACCGTTCGTGCGAGTCGCAAGATCGAGAGGGCGGGCGTCAACGCGCTTCGTGCGCTTCTTGAGGAGCACGAGCACATCGTTCAGGAGATCGACGGCGGAAACGATCATGGCGAGGACATGATCGTAAACTTCACGCGCGGCGGTAAGCGGACGCCGTATTGGATCGCCATTCAGGTAAAGAGCGGCAAAAAGTACAAGCGAGTGAATGGTTATGCCATTCCCGTTGAAGATCACTTCGACGATTGGAGACAGAGCCGCATTCCAATTCTCGGTGTCGTGTGCGACATGAAGAAGCGGGAGTTATTTTGGGTTAACCTCACGGATCGGCTGAAGTCCGTGACGGAAAGTCCCGGATGGGTTCAAATAGCGAATAGCTGCCCGCTGAACTCGGGAACGATCGAGAACTTCTTCACGGAAGTTGCTACATATGCCGGTGACGCGAGAATGCGTATCCGTGCGGCGACTGAAGAAGAAGCGCTCAGTGAAGCGGTGCGTGCAAGGCAGGGACTCGACCCATCGACTGCCCCGAACCTCATGTTTGAGGGGCTCGCGGACATTGCGCTAAAGTATGAAGAACGCCTAAGGGTGATCCGTAGAAACCTCGTCGCAGCTCTGCCGATGATGATTCTAGTAATTATCATGCTATGGGCATGGCCCTACCAAATCCGTTTCGTTGAAGGTTCGATTTTCACGCCCGCATGGATGTGGGTTTCCAACCTCTACCTGTTCATGTCCATCATGGCCATGGTCATTTTCTTTGAGCTCAGGGTGGGTCGATTTCCCATTGAGACCGGAAAATGGTTGTGGTTGATCGCTGGCAACTTCTTTTGGCTGCCAGTAATGGACCCGGATGGGGATAGCGGGTGGTGGGGGACATTCTGGATTGCTGCTGGCGTGTTCGTTCCTTCCTTCGGTCTGAAACTCTTGTTTGTCACGTTTATTCGCTTTGCGATGGATCGCATCAAGAAGAGGCGTGCGCTGGAAATGGGGTAGGCGCGCTGCTCATGCGGCGAAACCCAACCTGGGTTGTGCGTCAGTGTTCGCCACCGATCGTGTTCGCGGGTGCCCTTCCCGCAGCCAAGAGGTGCGAGCTGGCAGCCAGCAATTCCGGGTACGGCTCCGCCATGCGGGCCGCGTCCATGGCAGATGCGATCAGTTCATCCGTGGGGCCTTCGCCAGGTTGCTGCTCGGCTGCCTTGACCAACGATCACGCCGGGCCCTCGATGCCGAAAACCTGCACATCGGTGAGGCTGGAGGCCACCAACTCTGAGACCAATTCCTCAACGCGGTGGAAGTAGGACAAGGTGAACCCTCGTACGCCGTCATAGACGGATGTCTCAAGAATCTCGGAGACAGAGTCCCGGATTCGCTCGATGTGCAGGTGGGCGTATGTCACGTGCACGAACAGCGACGCGTACCGGTTGATGGCCGCTGCTGCGACCAGACCGCCCGGCTTCACCACACGACGTGCCTCCGCCAGTGCGGTACGCCGGTCCTCCGAGTCCGGCAATTGGCAGAGCGGCCCCAGGAGCTGCACGACGTCGTTCTCGCTCAGGTCTCGGCATCCCCCACAACCGCAGGGCACACGGCTGAAGCGTGGTCGACGTGCCGCGGCACCGGGTCCACCAGCGTCACGTCGTAGCCGTCCTTCACCAGATCGGTGAATAGCGACATGGCCCCATGGCCTCGCCATGGTTAGCTGATCTAGCTGGGGGCCATGATCCGCAAGGGCGGGGGAGCGGCCACCCGGCAGGGGTGATGTGGCATCCGCGCGGCACGGCCTCGAACACGACGAACGGCCAGCCCGGAGGAAACCCCTCCTGATCTGGCCCTTAAGTCTGCGCCCCCGGCAGGATTCCAACCTGCGACACCCGCTTTAGGAGTTCGATCGCAGCGCGGTGCGGCGTGCCGGAACAGGGCGCACGGATCGCTCCCGGATCCGGCGCCAGCTGCCGCCGTGTGCCATCGTCCGCCGCCGTTGATGTCAGTTGGTGATGTCAGACCGACGAACGGTCTATGCGCTGACGGGCAACTCTCGTGCACGCTGCCGGGCTTGGGACCTCAGTTCCTTGAGGCGGCTGTGGAACGGGTTGTGGCGGTTCTGGTCGAGGTTCAGCGGCAGGTCGAGTTGAGAGATGAGCTCTGACTCCAGGGTCCACGGTTCGTCGTGCTCGATCCAGCACACCCGGGCGTTCTCCGCCATCCACTGACTGAGAACTGCTTCCCCGGCCTTGCCGAAGGTCATGCGTGTCCCGCTCCTGCCTACTCGACGCAGCTCGATCCCGAGCAGGCAACCGAGCGTGAGGCGAAGCGTCGATCCGGCCGCGTTGCCTCGGTAGTGGTACCGAACGCGCCTGCGCAGGTTCTGTGTGCTGGTCCGGTTCGCCATGTACCGCGGGGCTATCCCGACGTAGAGCAGGTACCCGGCCGCGAGGTCTGCAGTGGGAGCCTTCTCGAAGTACCACCCGTAGACCCCGGCCGCCGCCGGCACCGGGCTGGGACGCAACAAGACCTCCTGCGCGGACCACAGCCGATCCGGTTCGGTGAGAGCGGCACGGGCCACGAAGCCTCCAAGGTCAGCCAAGCGCTGTCTGCCGCAGGCTACTGCCTGGCTGCGTCAGCCCTGGCAGATACCGAACACCGCCCGCTGCCTGAACCTCTGCCCGGGGATGGCTGGCCGCGAACCCGCTAGGAAGCGGTGTCTTAGGGATCGGCTACGTTGCACGGATGACTGACACGGATCCGCTCGTGCCGGCGCTCACCGGCTTGCTCGTTGACATCGTTTGGTGGCTGGACAGCTGCGAGGGCGAGGAAGTGGATCCGGACTCCGCGGTGAAGATGATGGAGAACGTGGGTTGGGTGCTGCTGCAGCTGCCCTCAGACCAACGGGAACGACTCCTGCAGGCGCTCGCAGACTTGGCCGAAGCGGAGCAAGATCCGGCACGGCGCGAGTTCCTGGAGTCATTTCCCGTCGCCTTCGGCATCGTCGAGGACGAGGAGAGCTGACCCAAGTCTGGCTGCTGGGAGCCAGTTCAGCCACAACTGACGCGTGGCGGCCGTGACCTGCGGCCGCCTGACCGACCATCGCTCTGACCTGCTGCCGAGCTGTCGGCAGTTGTCGACGTTGGTCACCGCTGAGCGTCCTTCCACGGCCCGAGGACGGCCCGGGGAGGGCGCTCGGCCGTAAAGGCCTCAAGCATGAGCAGGTACTGGCTTCCCATCGTGCGCGCCTGGCGACGGCCCTGCCAGTCGTGTTCGGGGTCATGGCAGAGCGATTGGTCCTTGCAGCTTTAATGACACGCATGAGTGAAGGGATGTACACCCTTGCGGGTGCCGTCGTTGGAGGCCTCATCGGTGTCCTGGGAACCATAGGCGCTGCGCGCATCACAGGACGAGACCAAAGGCGAAACCAGCACGAGCAATGGCGCCGTCAGCTGCGTAGGGATGCATACAGTCTGTTCCTTGTCCGCGCTGGAGCGGCGCTCCGCGCAGCCAACATGGCCCATGAAGCTGCGCGCACAGACGCTAGTGACGTCTTCCAGCGTTTCGATGAGCTGAAGGCTGCAAGTGGACAGCTGGAAGAGGCGGCAACCTTGGTGACGTTGGAGGGACCGGAAACCATCGCGGACGCTGCCATGAATGCCTACTTCCGTGTCGATGCTTGGAAGAACGCTTTGCGTGCAGCGCATAGCGGTCCCCTTGAGCTTCGAGACGCGGCCTGGGACAGGGCTTTGCAGGCGAACGGCGACTCTGAGCGATGCGTCGAAGGGTTCGCCCCACTGTGCCGCGAGCTGCTCGATCAGAGCTAGGCAAAGGCAGATCCGCAGTTCGTCACTTGAAAGAACACCCCATCTTGCCTGACGTCTAGCCTCGGGTGTTAACCCGTTTGGTCCGGGTGCTGTGACCTGGGGTTTCGCCGTTGGCCACACTGACCCACCTGTCACTGTCGGTCGCTGTCGCGTGCCCTCGGGGAGCCTCGGACGGCCCAGGGGGCAGCCGTCACGCGCCCACCCTGACCAGGTGGTGGTGGCCACATCATTCGAGCGGGACGGGAGCGACCGGGAGCTGCTCGCTGTAGAGCCAGGTGAAGGTCCGGTCGGGTTCGAGGTGCGCCTCTCCCCAGTGGATGACGTGGATGCCGCCCTCTATGTCAGAGGTGAAGAACACGCAGACAAGCTTCGTGGAGGCACCTAGCTCCTCGAAGGTCTCGTGCAGATCCAGGTACTCGTCCGTCGTCAGGTCGTCGTCGATCTCGAACAACCCCTCGGGCGACTGCGGTCCGTGTGCCGAGAACAGCCGTCGGCGGGTAGGTGAAGCGTTGGAGGGCAGTCGAGCACGATCAAGAGACCTCGGCCGATCCGCGTACCTATACGGGAAGAGGGCGTACTCATTGATCACCGCGTACTCGTACCCGCGCACGTCACGCACGGGCTCGCCCAGCTCCCGCGCCACATCCGCCAAGTTCTCGCGCACGGCTTCCGCGAGCGTGACCCCGTAGGGACTCCGCTTCTTCAGCCCTGCTGTGAGATGCGTGGCGTGGGCCTTCGCATGCGCCTTGGCCAGTTGTACTGGAACTGCAGCGGCAAGCGCGCCGGCACGTAGCCCGAACCGATCAATTACCCAGGCCGACGGTGCTCCCGGATCGCCACCCGACACGGACATGCAGCGCCCCCCTCCGCCCGACTATCCCATCCCTCTCAACTGTGTGACACGTACACGAAGGGCACACAAGGGGGCGATCCGGCCACGGCGTGAACGAACCGCCTCTTCCCCGCCCGGAAAGTTCTCAGATTTGGCCACCGATGTCCGAACTGCTGGGCTACGATCAGGCCTTGACAAAGGGTCAGACCGGGGCGTTCGAGGCAAGGCGTCGTGACACGCATATTTGAGACACAGAATTCTGCAGCCTGCATAAAGCTTTTGGGCGCCCAGAGGCGACTATATTCCGACGCGAAGAATATATGCAATTTCAGGGTATCTCTTGTCTTCTGCTCCAGCATTCTCAGCATTTTGGCCGCATCGGTTTTTCCTGATGCTCGTTTGTACATAGGTGCTGGATCAGCTTTCATGGGCTTCGGAGTCAGCCTCCTCGGATCAGCCAGAGAGAAGAGAAAAGCACGGGAAGCCTCATCCGTGCAGGAGCTTTTTGACGTTACGGTTTTCGAACTACCGTGGAACGATGTCCTCTCGGAACGGCCATCCAGCACCGTCATAAATGAGGCAGCTCTTAGGTATACGAAGAACGATCTGCAAGACTGGTATACGGACACTCAATCCGTTCCGCGTCCACTCGATGTGCTGATATGTCAGCACAGTAACCTGGGGTGGTCCATTTCTGCCCACCGCGCTTGGGCGGCTACGATCGCTGGCCTCACATTGTGCCTTATCTGCTTCACTACGGCACTTTCACTGCTGCTAAACGCTTCACTCGCGGGCGCAATTGTTGGCTTCTACCTTCCTCTCCTCCCCTCGGCGAAAGAAGCGGTGGAGATTTGGCGAGCCAATATGGATAGTCTGCACACGAAGCAAAAGGCCGAGGCTAAGGCTCTTGCCATATGGCGTCGCGCTACAGAGCAAGAGGATAAGCCAAGCGTCAGCGACTGCCGACAGCTGCAAGACTTCATTTTGATAAGCAGGCAAAGTAACGCACCGATTCCTGACTGGTTTTATGAGAGGCGTAAGAAGCGAAGCCAGAAGACTACGAATATGTCCGTCGAAGATTTCGTGCAAGAAGCCCGCGACGCCGGCCTGACCTAGGGTGCGACGTGAAGGATTTGGGAGGCGAATTGGTATGGCCAAGACTGTGGATCAAGCGTTCTCTGAGCTGATCTCCAATCTCACCCCTACGCCGACGCAATTTACGGCCGCTAGTAAACATCGTCAGGAAATTGAATCCTGCTTGAACTCCAGGCTCGGAATTTTCCGCCTCTTTGAGACCGGATCTTTGAGACATGGCACCGGAGTCCGAAATCACAGCGATTCGGACTTTATGGTTAGTCTGAAGGGAGATCGCCCTTCTTCTGACACCGCACTGGCAAGAGTCAAATCAGCGCTGTCTGCTCGGTACCCCCTCACCCCGGTAAGAGTCTCCAGGCCCGCCGTTGTTTGCAAATTCTGGAATGGAGATGTTGAGGTCACCCCTGCTTATTTGAGGTCGACGGGTGAATATTTTTCTTACTGGATCCCGGCACCGGGTGGCGACTGGATCATTTCTTCCCCTGACGCCCACAATAAGTATGTGACAGAGATCAATACGAGGCCGGGCATCACGGGCTCCGCAAAGCATATGGCTCGCCTCTTGAAAGGATGGAAATACTTCAACGACGTTCCCGTTTCGTCGTTCTACCTTGAGATGCGGGCTGCGGAATACATTTCACGGCAGTCCACCGTAGTCTGGGTGTACGACCTGTGTTATTTGTTCGAGGAATTGCAGTCGCAGGGTCTCGCCGCCATGAACGACCCAAAGAGGGTCTCTGGACGGATCAATCCATGCAGCTCGGATTACTCCAAAGGAGTATCTCTTAGTAAGATAGAAAGTGCCGCTAAACGTGCCCGGCGGGCCCTTGAGGCTTACAAAAACGAGAGACCCGCCGACGCATTCAGTGCGCTTAACTTTCTCTTCAATGGTAAGTTTCCAAGCCGATGGTGATCGCCTAGCTGCGTAACTAGGTCGGTGGAACGGCTTTGGGCTGGAGCTGCTTTGGGGCGAGTGATCATGGCCCCGTAAGCTTCCGGCGAGTCGGGCAGTCTGTGGACCTGCCCGTTAAAGCACGACGTTGGGGCCATGATCTTAGAGGCTCGCCCCAAAGTGGCTGCCTAAAGCCGTGGAGCCGACCGCCCCAGCCACAGAGGGTTTCTCCCCCTTCATGCCCGCAGTCGCGAGCGCGCCGCCTGGCGCGGCCAGCCGGGGCGAAGACAGAGGCAGGCCGCGCAGGGGCGGCGCGCGCCCGCGCCGTGCGCGGGCCTTGATCACGTGAAGAAAGTCTGAGCCACCAGAGGTCTGGCTACAGCTTGAACGACAACTCCAACTCGTCGCCTGGTAGGTGGAACTCCTCCAGGGCCAAGGGCTTGTCTGCCGCCGTGAGTGTCACGCGCAGGACATGCAGGAGGGGCACCCCATCCGTGAGTCGGAGGGCCTGGGCCTGGTCTGGCAGAGGCATGCGGGTGCGGACGTACTCCGTGAAGTGGAGTTCGTGGCCCAGATCGGTGAGGGCGGCGTAGAGCTCCGGGGCCGGCGGTGGGGGTTCCTCCTCGTACTTGGTGTCGATGAGGACCGAGAACGGCACGTACGTCCGGTGGAGTTGGCGGAGATGGCCGTTGTCGGCCGTCTGTAGGGCGTCGTACGTGAACATTGGCTCGCCCGGCGGGATGCGGAGCAGGTCCGCCAGGGCCAACGGGGCGTCGGTGCGGGTGGCTACCGGCGGCTCGGCGTCGGTCCAGCGGATGCCGTCGGCTTCGATGTAGCGGCCGTCCGAGGCTCGGCGTACGCCGCGTGGGCGGGTGAGGCCAGGGCGGCTGTGGGGGGAGCGGGCGAAGGTACCGCGGCCCATGATGGCCTCGACGAGACCGGATGCCCTCAGCTCGGCCAGCCCCTGGCGGACTGTGGGGCGCGTCACGCCGAACTGTTTCGCCAATGCCTCCTCGGACGGGAGTGGTTGGCCGGCCGGGAAGGTGCCGTGCAGGATGCCATCGCGCAGGTAGTCGGCGATTTGCCGGTACTTCGGCTGCGTGTTCTTCGGCGGCATGCGGGCCCTCCGTGGCGGTGGCTTCTGCGGCTGTCCGTCGCCGTGGACGGCTTGCCCACGATCGTGGGCAGTTTCTCGTATCGCTAGGTCGGTTGACAACCCGTACTACGGGTCGGCAATCTGGTCTGCGTCACCCGTACTACGGGTGGTCTAGCAACCCGCAGGATCAGCTTGCGGGTGCCAGAGACGAGGAGAGACGAACAGTGGCAAGCCTTCCGATCGACACCGCGAAGTTCACGGGGATCATCTGCGCCGTGCCCCCGGCTCCGCGGGTCGCCAACCGAGAGACCGGTCAGTTGCGGGTCGACCGTGAGACCGGCAAAACCATGTACCAGGTCGGCCTGTGCCTGATGGCCGGGGCGTCGGCCGACGTCGTGAACGTGAGCGTGGCCGGTGAGCCGACCGGTGTGCAGCTCGGCATGCCGGTGGCCGTGCGGGATCTGGTCGCCACGCCGTGGGAGAACGATGGGCGGCACGGGATCGCGTTCCGTGCGGCGGAGATCCGGCCCCTGAGCGCTCCCGCTCCGGCGGGCAAGGGGGCCGGGCAGTGATGAAACTGGCCTCCACCACCACATCGGCCGGTGCGACCGGGCCGAGTTGGGTGCTGTTGGTGGCCGCAGTGCTGGTGTCGGGCCTGCTTCTGGTGGGCCCGGCCCTGCGCCGCCGTCATCCCGTCGCCTGGTGGCTGTTACTCGGCTTTCCGGTCGCCGCCTTCCGGGTCGTGCGGACCTGGCGGCCGCTGATGGCCGGGTGCGGGCTCGCTGTGAGCCGGCGACCGGCGCTTACGGTCGTCTCCGGGCTCGTCGGCAACGGCGCACCTCCGCCACAGCCGCGTGTGCCGCACCGCGGTCTCATACGGCCGACTGCCGGCGGCTTCGTGTTGCTGGTCCGGCTGTTACCAGGGCAGGTGCCCGAGGACTTCGTCAAGGCGGCACCGGCCATGGCGGAGGACTGGCAGGTGCACGCGGTGCGGGTGACCTCCTGGAAGCCGGGGGTCGTACGGGTCGTCGCGTCGGCGTCCGATCCGTTGGCTGCTCCGCGGGTGCCGAAGCAGCGAGGCTCTGGCCATCTGCTCCGGGTGGCCGTGGGCGTGCTGGAGACCGGGGCCTCGTGGGTGGTCGACCTGCGGCGCGTGCCGCACTGGCTGATCGTGGGGGCCACCCGTTCCGGCAAGTCGACACTGATCAACGCGCTCGTGGCGGGTCTCGCCCCGCAGCATGTCGCCTTGGTCGGGATCGACTGCAAGGGCGGCATGGAGCTGTCCCTCTACGAGCCGCGGTTGTCCGCCCTCGCGACCAACCGTGAACAAGCGGTCAGGCTGCTGGCTGCGCTCGTTGATCTGACCCTCGACCGCATGAGCATGTGCCGGGCGGCACGGGTGCGAAACGTCTGGGGTCTGCCGGACAAGGAACGTCCCGTACCCGTCGTCGTGATCGTCGACGAGATCGCGGAACTGTTCCTCGTCGCGAGCCGCAGCGAGAAGGACGAAGCGCAGGCGGCCGGTACGGCGCTCATCCGGCTGGCCCAACTCGGCGCCGCACTGGGGGTGTTCCTCGTCGTCGCCGGCCAACGCGTCGGTTCCGATCTGGGGCCCGGGGTCACCGCTCTGCGGGCGCAGCTCGGCGGCCGGGTCTGTCACCGCGTGGCTGATCCCGGAACAGCCGAAATGGCGCTCGGCGACCTCAACCCCGATGCGCTGAAGGCGGCGCAGGCCATCACACCGGAACAGGCCGGTACTGCCGTCCTCGCTTCCGGCGACGGCTGGGAACGGGCCCGCTCGCACCTGGTCACCGAGGCGGAGGCGGAAGCCGTCGCCGCAGAGTACGCGCACCTGACCCCTGTCCTGTCCGAACTGCACGTCGAAGCGCCGTGAAAGGGGCCTGCCGTGCTGGTGTCCATGTCCGCCGTTCTCCTGCTGGGCCTGCTGATCTGGTTCCTGCTGCGCATCCGGTACCTGCGGTGGGCCGACGCGCTGCTCTGCGGAGCCTTCGGCTTCCTGCTCTCCAAGACCGTGGCCGCGCCGTTCGCTCAGGCCTTCCTCGACGGCGTGAACGGCTTCCTCAGTCAACTCCGCTTCTGAAAGCACCTGTTGAGAAGAGAAAGGGACTTCCTGTGTCCGAGTACGTCATCCGCTTCGGCGACCGGGCCGCGTTCATCGCCGGCCTTCGGGAGCTGGCGGACTTCCTGACCGCCAACCCCGCTGTCCTCGTCCCGCGCAACGCGTCCTTCGGGGTCTTCGTCGACGCGTCCGACGCCGTAGCTCGCCGGGAGGGCGCGGAGCATGTCGCCGCGTCCCTCGGCGTGCCCGTCGAGGACATCGGCGAGGGCTACTACGACGCACGCCGTGACTTCGGCCCGATTGCCTACAGCGTCATCGCGATCCCGCCCAAGGAACGGCAGTGATCGCCCCTACGACGGGCTCCCGACGGGGCGCGAAGTCGCCAAACCCGACCCCGTCAGGAACCCACTCCATCCGCCACGTGAGCAGTGAAAGGAGCACTCACACTTTGTCCACTGCGCATCATTCGCGCAAATCTCCGCTGCCCGACTGCGACCTCAGGGGAGACGGTCCCGAGGTCTCGACCTGCGAGGGACCCGAACGCGTCGTCCTCGTCGGGCTCGACCACACCGAGCAGCACCTGTGCCCGGCGCACGCTGCCGCGGTCTGGCTCACGGATCCGACGTTCCGGTTCAGCGCCAAGACTCGGCCGGAGGCAATCTCGGCCGTGATGCGGCACGCGTTCGGTGGGGGCGGTGGTCGACGATGACCACGACCCTCGTACCGGGTGGTGCTGCCGCCCTGGTCGCCAGGGCCTCGGAACCCGAGTTCGCCGCCTGGCGCCGGAACATCGTCCGCCTCGGCGGTTGCACCAACCCGATTCACCTCGTCGGCACGGCGACCGTCTTCGACACGACCACGGGCGCGGCTCTGCACTCGTACGGGTCGGACGTCTATGGCGGTCGCCTGCTCACCGCATGCGGCAACCGGCGGGCGACGGTGTGCCCGGCCTGCTCGGCGCTGTACCGGGCGGACACGTACCAACTGGTTCGAGCCGGACTCGTCGGCGGCAAGAACGTCACGGAGGCGGTGAGCGGGTACCCGCGCGTGTTCGCCACGCTCACCGCTCCCGGCTTCGGGCCGGTCCACACCCGGCGGGAACACGATGGGCTCGTACGGGCCTGTCGTCCCCGCCGGCCGGGGGAGTGCTGCCCGCACGGGCGGCCGGTCGGATGCCGTACACGCCACGCGGCCGACGATCCTCGCCTCGGTGAACCGCTCTGCCCGCGCTGCTACGACTACGCGGGCGCCGTTCTCTGGCACGCCTACGCCGGTCGGCTCTGGCATCGGTTCGGGCTGGAGCTGCGGCGGGAGGTCGCCCGGCGGGCCGGGCTGTCGCGTACGGAGTTCGGGGAGGTCGCCCGACTCTCGTACGCGAAGGTCGCCGAGTATCAGCGGCGGGGCCTGGTCCACTTCCATGGTGTGATCCGCCTCGACGGACCGGACGGGCCCGACTCACCTCCGCCGGGCTGGGCGACTACGGCACTGCTGGCGGAGGCCGTTCCGGTGGTGGCTGGTCGGGTGCGGCTTACGGCCCCGGGTGTGGACATCGTCGGTCCGCGGGAGCTGCGATTCGGCGGGCAGGTCGACGTACGGCCCGTCACTTCGTACCGACGGGACGCGGGGGAGCGGCCAGCCTCTGCCGGGGCCGTCGCGGGCTACATCGCCAAGTACGCGACGAAGGGAGCGGAAACCGCTGGCGCGGTGGACGGCCGGATCTACGACGCGCGGGACATGGTCATGCTGCCCATCCGGGCGCACGTGCTGCGCATGATCGGCACGTGTTGGTGGCTGGGCGGCCTGCCGCAGTTTGAGCCGCTCGGGCTTCGGCGCTGGGCCCACATGCTCGGGTATGGCGGCCACTTCTCCAGCAAGTCACGCCGCTACTCGACCACGTTGACCGCTCTTCGGCAGGCCCGTGCCGACCACCGTGCGGAGCAGCAGCGAGCATCCCTCGGTCTGACTGACGTCACGACCGTCACGGTTGGCCAGTGGCGTTATGCGGGGCGCGGCTACTCACCGGCGGGGGAGCTCCTGGCCGCCTCGGTGCGGGAGAGCGGTGGTCTTCATGGGGCGTGACAGCCGTGCGAAGACGGCCGAACTGCTCACCGTTCGGCAGGTGCTCGACGAACTGGGCGGCATCTCCCGGCGCACCTTCTACCGCTGGCGGGAACTGCGCATCGCCCCCGCCTGCATCCGGCTGCCGAACGGGGAGCTCCGCGTCCGGCGGGACGTGCTGAACGACTGGTTGGAGGAGCGGGCGGAGGGGGCTGCGCCGTGAAGTCGTACAAGGTCTCCGTCTGGAAGATCTCCGTCAACAAGACCACCAAGAAACCGACCTATCTCGTGCGCTGGGTCGTCGGCGGCCAGCCGTTCAGCGAGTCGTACAAGACCAAGACGTTGGCTGACCGCTTCCGCGCGAAGCTGGTGGGCGCGCTCGACAAGGGCGAGCCCTTCGACACGGTGACCGGTCTGCCCGATTCGCTGCGTGGTGGCAAAGCTGCCCTGTCGTTCCTCGACCTGGCGGTCAAGTACGTGCACGCCCGTTGGGCGGAGGCGTCCGCTAAGCAGCGGGACAGTGTGACGGATGCACTGGCGACGGTCGTTCCCGTCCTCGTGAAGGCGGGACGGGGGCGGCCTGCTCCTGAGGTGTTGCGGCGGGCCCTGCGCTCGTACGTGCTGCCCGTACCCCGTAGGGAGCGGGAGCGGCCGGAGGAGATCGCCGCCGCCGTGCGGTGGATCGAGAAGGCGTCACTTCCGGTGGGAGAGCTGCAAGAGATCGCTCGGGTTCATGAGCTGATCGACGTACTGGGCCGGAGGCTGGACGGCAAGCCTGCGGCGACCCAGACGTACCGGAGGCGGCGTGCGGTGGTCTTCAACATGCTTGAGTACGCCGTCGAACTCGAACACCTGCCGTCCAACCCGCTGAGCCGCGTCCGGCGCAAGCGGGGGAAACGGGCTGTGCAGGAAGTCGACCGCCGCGTGGTGGTCAACCCTCGGCAGGCTCGGGAGCTGCTGGCCGCGCTCACGTACGTGGGTGGCTACGACCGGGCGAGCGGTCGACGGCTGCGGGCGTTCTTCGGCTGCCTGTACTACGCGGCCATGCGGCCAGGGGAGGCACTGGGGCTACGACGTTCCGACTGCACGCTTCCAGCATCTGGGTGGGGCCGTATTGAGCTGACGGAGACTCGCCCGACGGCGGGCAAGGCGTGGACGGACTCCGGGGAGGCGCACGATCGGCGCGGGCTCAAGCAACGGGCCCACGGTGAGGTGCGCATCGTCCCGATTCCGCTCCCCTGGTGCGTCTGCTCCGGGATCACCTGAAGGAGTTCGGGACGGCGAAGGACGGCCGGCTGTTCTCCAGCGAGCGGGGGAACGTGATCGCTGCCTCGACGTACTCCCGTGCCTGGAAACAGGCTCGGGAACTGGCGCTCGTCCCCGATCAGGTCTCCTCGGTTCTGGCCTTCCGGCCCTACGACCTTCGGCACGCGGGTGTGTCCCAGTGGCTCAACTCCGGCGTTCCGGCGCCGGAGGTCGCCGCCCGCGCTGGCCACTCGGTCGACGTCCTTCTGAAGATCTACGCCAAGTGCATCGACGGCCAGGAGCAGGAGATGAACGACCGGATCATGCAGGGCCTGGGGGAGGGGGACGACCTCACGAACTGACACAACGACATGACCGCCGAATGGGTGCCCCGGACTGCCTATAGTCCGGGGCTCTGGCCTGTCCACATGTGGGCGGCCAATCGCCTGTAATGGTCGGCTGGCTAAGCTCCCGGCCATGGCGAACGATCTTGGCTTCACGTGTTCATGCTGCGGGGAGTTCCACGCGGAAATTCCGATGAGCTACTCGACCATGGCCCCTGATGTCTGGCACCCGAGCTTCGCGGACGATCCCGACAGCATGCTCTCCTCGGACCAGTGCGTCATCAAAGGCCAGCACTACTTCATCAGGGGCCTGATCGAGATACCGGTGATCGGCGGGGAAGACCTCTTCTCCTGGGGCGTCTGGGTCTCCCTGAGCCGTAACAGCTTCGCCCGAGCCCTGGACATGTGGAACACCCCCGGACGCGAAGCTGAGGAGCCGTACTTCGGCTGGCTGACCACCGAGCTCAAGCTGTACTCACGCAGCACGCTCAACCTGAAGACGCACGCCCACACCCGTCCGGTCGGTCAACGTCCCTTCATCGAGCTGGAACCCACCGAACATCCTCTCGCCGTCGAGCAGCGCACCGGCATCACGCAGGACCGCATACGCGAGATCGCGGAGGCTGTCCTTCATCCCGGCGACAACGCTTGATCCGAGTCGCGTGACCGGTGCGCCCTGGGCCCACAGGACTACCCTGAGGGGTGCGCGGAACGCCCGCTGACCTGCCGCGAAGCCTTCCAAGATCAACACGCTATTACAACGTGATCACTGGCAAACGGCTGCTTTCGGCGGCATCCGCCTGCACAAACAACAAGACCCCGCACCCAGCAAATGCGCTGGCGGCGGGGTCTTTAGGCACCTCATGCGAAGTGCCCCCGGCAGGATTCGAACCTGCGCACACGGCTCCGGAGGCCGTTGCTCTATCCCCTGAGCTACGGGGGCGTCTGGCGTTGAGCTGTTGCTCGCGGCGACGGGTAGAACACTACCAGCTCGGTCGGGGTGATCAGGAACGGGTTTCCCCGGGGGTGCTCGCTCGCAGGGGGCGGAAGTCGGGAAAACCCGGACGCGGTGGCCGGTCCGGACCTACTCTCGAGTTGTGCCAGGGGCGTCGGGCCGGGTGCTTGTTGTGGACGACAACAAGGTCATCCGGCAGCTGATCAGGGTCAATCTCGAACTGGAGGGTATCGAGGTCGTGACCGCGGCCGACGGTGCCGAGTGTCTGGATGTCGTTCATCAGGTGCGTCCCGATGTGATCACCCTCGACGTCGTGATGCCTCGGCTCGACGGGCTGCGGACCGCCGCTCAGCTGCGTGCCGATCCGCGGACCCACGATCTTCCGCTCGCCATCGTCAGTGCCTGCACGCAGTACGAGGTCGAGACCGGCCTCGGTGTCGGCGTCGACGCGTTTCTCGCCAAGCCCTTCGAACCCGCTGAACTCGTCCAGTTGGTGCGGGAGCTGATCGAGCGGCGGCGAGGTGAGGGGGAGGGGGAGGATGCCCGGTTCTCCGGGGAGCGGGCCGGGGGCAACCCCGCCTATCCGTAACCCCCCCGCCACGCGGCACCCCCCCGCCACGTGGCACCCCCCGCCACGCGGCACCCCCCGCCTAGCGGCACCCACCGCCAAGCGGCGTCCACATACCGGACGGCCACCCAAACCTGCTCGCATACCCACCCCCTTCCTCCCCTACGCTTGTCCCGTGACTCCCGTCGAGCTCTCCCGTACCGTGCAGCGCGCCGTGCGCCGTGCCGTGGACGCGGGGGAGCTCTGCGTCACCGTGCCGGAGCGGGTCGTCGTCACGCCGCCCGGACCCGGCGGCTGCGGGGACTACGCGACCAACGTCGCGATGCAGCTCGCCGGGGCCGCCGGGCAGCCGCCGGTGCGGGTGGCCGAGATCCTGGTGCCCCACCTCGCGGACGCGACCGGCGTCGAGGACGTCGTCGTCACCGGGCCCGGGTTCCTCAACATCTCCCTCAGCTCCTCCTCGTCCGCGACCGCTGCGCTGGTCGGGGAGATCCGCAGCCGCGGGGCCGGCTACGGGCACGGCGACGCCCTCGCCGGGCAGGTGGTCGCGCTGCGGGTGCCGTACGACGTCCGGGCCGAGGTCGTCGCCGACGCGGTGGTCAGGATCGTCGCGACCCAGGGCGGGCGGGGTGAGGTCGAGCACGGGGAGCCGGTGAGCCTGCGGCCTGTGCCGGCGCCGGAGGACCCGGCGCCGCTCGGGCCCGACGCCGCCCAGTGGGCGCTGTTGTATCCGGCGGCGCACGACCGGCCCAGGATCACCGCCGATCATCTCGTGCAGCGGGAGAGCAACCCGCTGTTCCGGGTGCGGTACGCGCACGCCCGGGTGCGGGCCGTCGGGCGGGGTGCGGGGCGGCTCGGGTTCGGTGCCGTGCCCGGCGACGTTCCCGACGCCCCGGGCGGTCTCGTCACCGCCCTCGCCGACTACCCCCGCATCCTCACCGGCGCGGCCACCCACCGCGCCCCCGACCGGCTCGCCAGGCACCTCGTCACCGTCGCCGATGCCGCGCTGCCGTTCCTGCCGACCGTGCTGCCCCGTGGCGACGAGAAACCCTCGGCCGCCCACCGTGCCCGGCTCGCCCTCGCCGAAGCCGCCGGGACGGTGCTGGCCGGCGGCCTGTCCCTGCTCGGCATCGACGCACCCGATCACCTCTGAGAGAGCCCGAAGAGCAATGAGCCGTTCCGCGCACCCCGCCGGGCCCCGGCACGCCGACGTCCTGCCCGAGGGGCACTACGCCGCCCCGCCCACCGATCTCAACGCCCTCGACCCCAAGGTGTGGGCCCAGACCGTCGACCGGAACGCCGACGGCGTCGTCACCGTCGGCGGTGTCGACGTGAAGAACCTCGCCGAGGAGTTCGGCACTCCCGCCTATGTCCTCGACGAGGACGACTTCCGGGCCCGGGCGCGCGCCTGGCGCACCGCGTTCGGATCGGACGCCGACGTGTTCTACGCCGGGAAGGCGTTCCTGTCCCGGGCCGTCGTGCGGTGGCTGCACGAGGAAGGGCTCAACCTGGACGTGTGCTCCGGCGGTGAGCTGGCCACCGCGCTGTCCGCGGGCATGCCCGCCGAGCGGATCGCCTTCCACGGCAACAACAAGTCGGAGGGGGAGATCCGGCGGGCCGTCGAGGCCGGGGTCGGGCGGATCGTCCTTGACTCCTTCCAGGAGATCGTGCGGGTCGCCCACATCGCGCGGGAACTCGGCACGCGGCAGCGCGTGCAGATTCGTATCACCGTGGGTGTCGAGGCGCATACGCACGAGTTCATCGCCACCGCCCACGAGGACCAGAAGTTCGGGATTCCGCTGGCCGGCGGGCAGGCCGCGGAGGCCGTGCGGCGGGCGCTGCAGCTCGACGGGCTGGAGCTCATCGGGATCCACTCGCACATCGGGTCGCAGATCTTCGACATGTCGGGGTTCGAGGTCGCCGCGCACCGCGTGGTCGGGCTGCTCAAGGACATCCGGGACGAGCACGGGGTCGAGCTGCCCGAGATCGACCTCGGCGGCGGGCTCGGGATCGCGTACACGAGTGACGACGACCCGCGCGAGCCGCACGAGATCGCCAAGGCGCTCACCGAGATCGTGACCCGGGAGTGCGAGGCCGCCAGGCTGCGGACGCCCCGGATCTCCGTGGAGCCGGGGCGGGCCATCGTCGGCCCCACCGCCTTCACCCTCTACGAGGTCGGCACCATCAAGCCGCTCGACAACCTCCGCACCTACGTCTCCGTCGACGGCGGCATGTCCGACAACATCCGCACCGCGCTGTACGACGCCGAGTACAGCGTCGCCCTCGTGTCGCGGACGAGCGACGCCGAGCCGATGCTCGCCCGCGTCGTCGGCAAGCACTGCGAGAGCGGGGACATCGTGGTGAAGGACGCGTTCCTGCCGGGCGATCTGGCACCCGGTGACCTCATCGCCGTACCGGCCACCGGTGCCTACTGCCGGTCCATGGCCAGCAACTACAACCACGTGCTCCGGCCGCCCGTCGTCGCGGTGCGGGACGGCGCGGCCCGGGTGATCGTGCGGCGGGAGACGGAGGAGGACCTGCTCCGGCTCGACGTCGGATGACAGGTGGATGAGCAGGGGGATGGTGCGGGAGGAAGATCTCCTGTCGGCCATCGCCGCACAGTGAAATAGATGTCTCACGATCCGGACGAAGGGTAGAAACTCCCGTCCGGTGAGTGAGACTGGTCCAACCGTAGACGGTATGAGGAAACGAGGTCGGATGATGCGTACGCGTCCGCTGAAGGTGGCGCTGCTGGGCTGTGGGGTTGTCGGCTCAGAGGTGGCACGCATCATGACGACGCACGCGGACGACCTCGCCCAGCGGATCGGCGCCCCGATCGAGCTGGCCGGTGTCGCCGTACGGCGGCCCTCCAAGGTCCGTGAGGGCATCGACCCGGACCTGGTCACCACCGACGCGACCGCGCTCGTCAAACGCGGCGACATCGACGTCGTGGTGGAGGTCATCGGCGGGATCGAACCCGCCCGCACCCTCATCACCGCCGCCTTCGAGCACGGCGCGTCGGTCGTCTCCGCCAACAAGGCCCTGCTCGCCCAGGACGGCGCCGCCCTGCACGCGGTCGCCGAGCAGCACGGCAAGGACCTCTACTACGAGGCCGCCGTCGCCGGTGCCATCCCGCTGATCCGGCCGCTGCGCGAGTCCCTGGCCGGCGACAAGGTCAACCGGGTGCTCGGCATCGTCAACGGCACCACTAACTTCATCCTCGACAAGATGGACTCCACCGGGGCGGGTTACCAGGAGGCCCTCGACGAGGCGACCGCGCTGGGGTACGCCGAGGCCGACCCGACCGCCGACGTCGAGGGCTTCGACGCCGCCGCCAAGGCCGCCATCCTCGCCGGCATCGCCTTCCACTCCCGGGTGCGGCTCGACGACGTCTACCGCGAGGGCATGACGGAGGTCACCGCCGCCGACTTCGCCTCCGCCAAGAACATGGGCTGCACCATCAAGCTGCTCGCCATCTGCGAGCGCGCCGAGGACGGCGGCTCGGTGACGGCCCGCGTGCACCCCGCCATGATTCCGTTGACCCACCCGCTCGCCTCCGTGCGCGGCGCGTACAACGCCGTCTTCGTGGAGTCCGACGCGAGCGGGCAGCTGATGTTCTACGGTCCCGGCGCCGGCGGCGCCCCGACCGCCTCCGCGGTCCTCGGCGACCTCGTCGCCGTCTGCCGCAACCGGCTCAGCGGGGCAACGGGGCCCGGCGAGTCGGCGTACGCCGGTCTGCCCGTGTCGCCCATGGGCGATGTCGTCACGCGCTACCACATCAGCCTCGACGTCGCCGACAAACCGGGTGTTCTCGCCCAGGTCGCCACCGTCTTCGCCGAGCACGGGGTTTCCATCGACACGGTTCGGCAGACCGGCAAGGACGGCGAGGCCTCCCTCGTCGTCGTCACCCACCGGGCCTCCGACGCCTCCCTCTCCGGGACCGTCGAGGCGCTGCGCAAGCTCGACACCGTGCGGGGTGTCGCCAGCATCATGCGGGTTGAAGGAGAGTAACCAGCAATGACCCACCAGTGGCGCGGAATCATCGAGGAGTACCGGGACCGGCTGCCCGTCTCCGACACCACGCCGGTCGTGACGCTCCGTGAGGGCGGCACGCCCCTCGTGCCCGCGCAGGTGCTCTCCGAGCGCACGGGTTGCGAGGTCCACCTGAAGGTGGAGGGCGCGAACCCGACCGGGTCCTTCAAGGACCGCGGGATGACCATGGCCATCAGCAAGGCCAAGGAGGAGGGCGCGCAGGCTGTGATCTGCGCCTCCACCGGGAACACCTCCGCCTCCGCCGCCGCGTACGCCGTGCGCGCGGGCATGGTCTCCGCCGTGCTCGTCCCGCAGGGCAAGATCGCGCTCGGCAAGATGGGCCAGGCCCTCGTGCACGGCGCGAAGATCCTCCAGGTCGACGGCAACTTCGACGACTGCCTCACCCTCGCCCGCAAGCTGAGCGAGAACTACCCGGTGGCGCTGGTCAATTCGGTCAACCCGGTGCGCATCGAGGGCCAGAAGACGGCCTCCTTCGAGATCGTGGACATGCTCGGCGACGCGCCGGACGTCCACGTCCTGCCGGTCGGCAACGCCGGCAACATCACCGCGTACTGGAAGGGGTACAAGGAGTACGCCGCCGACGGCATCTCCACCCGGACGCCCCGCATGTGGGGTTTCCAGGCCTCCGGCAGCGCCCCGATCGTGCGCGGCGAGATCGTCAAGGACCCCTCGACCATCGCCACCGCGATCCGCATCGGCAACCCCGCCTCCTGGCAGTTCGCGCTCGCGGCCCGGGACGAGTCCGAGGGCCTCATCGACGAGGTGACGGACCGTGAGATCCTGCGCGCCTACCGGCTGTTGGCCGCTCAGGAGGGCGTCTTCGTGGAGCCCGCCTCCGCCGCCTCCGTCGCCGGTCTGCTCAAGGCCGCCGAGCAGGGCAAGGTCGACCCCGGCCAGCGCATCGTCTGCACGGTCACCGGCAACGGCCTGAAGGACCCCGACTGGGCCGTCGCCGGCGCCCCGCAGCCGGTCACTGTGCCGGTCGACGCGGCCGCCGCGGCCGAGCGGCTCGGGCTCGCCTAGAGCACGGCTCAAGGGGTACTCGAGAAACACTCGAGAAGCACTTGAGCAACCCCGGCCGGGCAACCGGCCGACACCCTGCGGCGTCCCGGACAGGGAACTCCCTACGGAGGGGGCACAGGGGGCTTACGACACGCATCGTGCGCCTCCTGTGCGCCCTATGTCGCCACAGAACCTTCCTTCGATAGGCTGTACCGAACCCGCCCGCTGCATATGCCTCCGCATATGGCGCGGTGCCGCGCCGTCTCCACGGCCCGAGGGTCCCCCCACGTACCTATCGAATGTCATTCGACCATCACGCAGCTCAAGGAGAGTCATCGAGCGATGGCCGGTCCAGCGTTCCGCGCCGCCGCCGTCCGGGTGCGCGTCCCCGCCACCAGCGCCAACATCGGCCCGGGCTTCGACGCCCTGGGCCTCGCGCTGGGGCTCTACGACGACGTCGTCGTCCGGGTGGCCGACTCAGGGCTGCACATCGACATCGCGGGGGAGGGCAGCGAGACGCTGCCGCGTGACGAGAGCCACCTTCTCGTGCGTTCCCTGCGCACTGCCTTCGACCTGCTGGGCGGACAGCCCCGCGGCCTGGAGATCGTGTGCGCCAACCGCATCCCGCACGGTCGCGGCCTCGGCTCCTCCTCCGCGGCCATCTGCGCCGGCATCGTCGCCGCGCGCGCCGTGACCATAGGCGGCGAGGCCCGGCTCGACGACGCGGCCCTGCTGGAGCTCGCGACCGAGATCGAGGGCCACCCCGACAACGTCGCGGCCTGCCTGCTCGGCGGCTTCACGCTCTCCTGGATGGAGTCCGGCGCCGC
This sequence comes from Streptomyces sp. NPDC013157, assembly GCF_042899865.1. Classification (NCBI taxonomy): domain Bacteria; kingdom Bacillati; phylum Actinomycetota; class Actinomycetes; order Kitasatosporales; family Streptomycetaceae; genus Streptomyces; species Streptomyces sp. NPDC013157. The sequence continues at coordinate 50,417 of NZ_JBIBAK010000023.1, forward strand.
CCGGGCGATCAGGATGGAGCCCAGCGATTCCATCGTTCCGGTGGTTTTCGTGCCCGGGAAGCCGGTCCTCACCGAGACCGCGCGCGGACTGCTCCCGCGCACCGTGCCGCACGTCGACGCCGCCGCCAACGCGGGCCGTGCCGCCCTGCTCGTCGAGGCCCTCACCCGGCGCCCCGAGCTGCTGCTGCCCGCCACCGAGGACCGCCTGCACCAGGAGTACCGCGCCCCCGCGATGCCGGAGAGCGCCGCCCTGGTGGAGCGGCTGCGCGCCGACGGCATCCCGGCCGTGATCTCCGGCGCCGGACCCACCGTGATGGCGCTCGCCGACGCCGGCAGCGCCGAGAAGGTACAGGCCCTGGCGGGTGCGGGCTGGGCCGCCAACCGGCTGAACCTCGATGCCCAGGGAGCGTGCGTGCTGCCGCTCGCGCCCGCCAATGACACATCCAGTGACATGTGACGCGCACGATTGCCGGATTTGGAGAGGGGGAATGTTTGTTGGATCCGGTAGTGTTAACCTCAAGTCTGCACCCGACCCCACCATGGCGAGGTGCTTCGTGTCCCCGTCCGGGACAGACATTCTTCCGGGAGTCTCCCAAGCCATTCAGCGTTCTGTATGACGTACCTGGGCAGTACGCCGTACCCGGGCACTGAGAGGGCCGCTGGGCACGCTCCGGAACAGGTGCTACCACGCCACGTGACACCGGGTGTCACGGCTCGTCGGAAGCGCCGTCACCAGAAATTTCTTCCGCCGTTCCGGCGGACCACCGCCCCGGCACGGTCCACACAAGCAAGGACCGAAAGCCGGACAGCACAACCGGTCGCCGAGCCAGACAGGCCGACGTCCGCTCCAGGGAAGGACCCTTCGTGAGCGACACCACCGATCTGATGGGCGCACGTGTCGAGGAGACCGCTGCCGCGCCCGCCACGGACGCCTCCGCGCCTGCCTCCGGTGCCGGCTCCCGGCGGCGCCGCGGTACCGGCCTCGAGGGCATGGTGCTGGCCGAGCTTCAGCAGGTCGCATCCGGCCTCGGCATCAGGGGCACCGCGCGGATGCGCAAGAGCCAGCTGATCGAGGTCATCAAGGAGGCGCAGGCCGGAGGCGGAGCCCCCGCCAAGGCCGAGGCCGCCACCGAGACCAAGCCGAAGCGCCGGGCCACCTCCAAGGCCCGTACGGGTGACGAGGCCGCCGAGAAGAAGGCGGAGCAGGCCGCCGAGGCCCCCGCCGAGAAGGCCGTGGCCCAGCAGCAGATCGAGATCCCCGGCCAGCCGGCCGGCCGCGCGGGCGAGGCCGAGCGCGACGGGGACGACGCCCCGGCCGAGCGCCGCCGTCGCCGGGCCACCGCCGAGGCAGGCAGCCCCACCGCCACCGGCGCAGAGACCGTCGCCGCTGAGGCCAGGACCGAGCCGAAGGCCGAGACGCCCGCCCAGTCCCAGCAGCAGGGCGACGCCGGTGACGACGGCCGCGGCCGTCGCGACCGCCGTGAGCGCGGGCGTGACCGTGACCGGCGCAACAAGGGCGACGAGCAGCAGGGCGGCGGCCAGGGTGGCCGTCAGGACCGTTCCGACCGGCAGGACCGTTCCGACCGCCAGGACCGTCAGCAGCCGCAGCAGCAGGGCGGCGGCCGTCAGGACCGCAACGCCGGTCCGCAGGACGACGACGACTTCGGCGACGGCCGCCGTGGCCGCCGTGGCCGCTACCGCGACCGCCGTGGCCGCCGTGGCCGTGACGAGATCGGCGGCGCCGAGCCGCAGCTGGCCGAGGACGACGTCCTGATCCCCGTCGCGGGCATCCTCGACATCCTCGACAACTACGCGTTCATCCGGACCTCCGGCTACCTGCCCGGTCCGAACGACGTGTACGTCTCCCTCGCCCAGGTCCGCAAGAACGGCCTGCGCAAGGGCGACCACATCACCGGCGCGGTCCGCCAGCCCAAGGAAGGCGAGCGGCGCGAGAAGTTCAACGCGCTGGTCCGCCTGGACTCCGTCAACGGCATGGCGCCCGAACACGGCCGCGGCCGCCCGGAGTTCAACAAGCTGACCCCGCTCTACCCGCAGGACCGGCTCCGTCTGGAGACCGACCCGGGCGTGCTGACCACCCGCATCATCGACCTCGTGTCGCCGATCGGTAAGGGCCAGCGCGGTCTGATCGTGGCCCCGCCGAAGACCGGCAAGACCATGATCATGCAGGCGGTCGCCAACGCGATCACGCACAACAACCCCGAGTGCCACCTGATGGTCGTCCTCGTCGACGAGCGTCCGGAAGAGGTCACCGACATGCAGCGGTCGGTCAAGGGCGAGGTCATCTCCTCGACCTTCGACCGCCCGGCCGAGGACCACACCACGGTCGCCGAGCTCGCCATCGAGCGCGCCAAGCGCCTGGTGGAGCTGGGCCACGACGTCGTCGTGCTGCTCGACTCGATCACGCGTCTGGGCCGTGCGTACAACCTCGCGGCGCCGGCCTCCGGCCGCATCCTGTCCGGTGGTGTCGACTCGACGGCCCTGTACCCGCCGAAGCGGTTCTTCGGTGCGGCCCGCAACATCGAGGACGGCGGCTCGCTGACCATCCTCGCCACCGCCCTGGTGGACACCGGGTCCCGCATGGACGAGGTGATCTTCGAGGAGTTCAAGGGCACCGGCAACATGGAGCTCAAGCTCGACCGGAAGCTCGCCGACAAGCGGATCTTCCCGGCGGTGGACGTGGACGCGTCCGGCACCCGTAAGGAAGAGATCCTGCTCGGCAACGAGGAGCTGGCCGTCGTCTGGAAGCTGCGGCGCGTGCTGCACGCGCTGGACCAGCAGCAGGCGATCGAGCTGCTGCTCGACAAGATGAAGCAGACGAAGTCGAACGTCGAGTTCCTGATGCAGATTCAGAAGACGACGCCGACGCCGGGTAACGGCGACTGACGTTGTCGTCCGGCCGCGGGTAGTTCGTGGCTGGTCGCGCCCACGCGGCGGCAGCCGCAAATCAATGTGGTCCCGCGCCCCTGAAGGGGCGCTCCAGGAGCCGCCCCCTGCAAGTGCAGGGGGCGGCTCCTGGCGTTTTCCTCCCCGGGGTACGATCGCGCCCTTCGGTCAATTGACCGAATCACGAACTCCTTATCCCGAGGGGGGACTTAGGTGGGTACACCCACGTCCGGGAGCGGTCGTCACAGACGCCGGATACGTTTCGCTCTGCCCGTGGCCGCGGCCGGAATCGCCGCCGCCGTCACGGCCGCACTGATCTCGACCTCCGCCAGCGCGGCCACCCAGCCGGCGCCCACGGCCAAGCAGGTCGTCAGCACGCCGTCGCAGGCCGTCCTGAACAAGCGGATCGCCCGTGCGATCACCGCCGACAGCGGTACGACGGCCACGCAGAAGTCGACCGCCACCGCGAGCGGTTCGGCCGTCTCGCCGAAGATCATCGGTGGCGGTACGACCACCATCTCCGCGGCGCCGTGGATGGCCCAGCTCTGGTACTACGACGACAAGGGCACCACCAGCACCAGCGACGACGTCGGCTTCTTCTGCGGCGGCTCGGTCGTCTCGCCCACGAAGATCCTCACCGCCGCGCACTGCGTCAAGGGCTTCAAGTGGAGCACCACGGACTCCGCGGTCGTCACCGGCACCGCCTCGCTGCCCACCACCAACAGCGACGGCACCGCCAACCTGCACGGCGGCACCGCCACCGCCGTGACGCGCCAGTGGAACCACCCGTCGTACAGCCTGTCGGCCGACGGCGCCCCCAACAACGACATCGCCGTGCTCACCCTGGCGGTCCCCGTCAAGGCGACCCCGATCCGCATGACGACGAACACCGACACCGCGTCGTACACGGGCACGGCCGCCAAGACCGCCAAGGCCTACGGCTGGGGCCGGACCAGCTCCACCACGCAGGACATCTCCGACACGCTGAAGACGGCCACGCTGCCGATCGACTCGGACGCCACCTGCACCGCCGCCTACGGCAGCACCGACTTCGTCAAGGGCCACATGGTCTGCGCGGGCACCGCCGCCACCGGCAGCGACACCGGCACGACGACCACCTGCAACGGCGACTCCGGCGGCCCGCTGGTCGTCGGCGGCCGGATCGTCGGCGTGGTCTCCTGGGGTGTCGAGGACTGCGTCGCCAAGGGCGCCTACGCCGTCTTCACGAAGGTCAGCACCTACGTCGGTGCCGCCTACGCGCAGATCACCGACACCAACCTGAGCCTGTTCAACAGCCTCGAGGACGGCAAGGCCGACCTGTTCGCCCGCAAGTCGTCGACCAAGGTCGGCTACGAGCTGGACTCCAAGGGCACCTCGCTCGCCTCCCGCGCCTCCTGGGGCGACTGGAGCGGCGTCAACGTGATCCTGCAGGCCGACCTCGACCGCGACGGCTTCCAGGACCTCGTCTACCGTGTGGCCTCCACCGGCGACGTCTACTGGGACCACTTCGTGCTGAACAGTGCCCAGACCAGCGGCTCCTGGGCCTCGAAGAAGATCTTCTCCGGCTGGAAGACCCGCAAGGCGATCGTCATCCCCGGTGACCTCACCGGCGACTACCTGCCCGACGTGCTCTCCGAGGACTCCAGCGGCGTGCTGTGGCTGTACCCGGGCAAGGGCAACGGCACCTTCGCCGCCCGCGTCAAGATCGGCGGCGGCTGGAGCCAGTACAACCAGCTGCGCGGCTTCGGCGACTTCAACGGCGACGGCAAGGCCGACCTGCTGGCCCGCAGGAGCAGCGGCGGCGACCTGTACCTGTACAAGGGCACCGGCAAGTCCGGCACCGGCCTCTTCTCGGCCCGGGTGAAGGTCCGCTCCGGCTGGACGGGCTACAACACCCTCGCCGCGGTCGGCGACCTGACCGGCGACGGCAAGGCCGACTTCCTGGCCCGGACGACCGGCGGCACGCTGTACCTGTACCCGGGCACCGGCAAGGCGACCAGTGAGATCTTCGGCACAAGGAAGTCGCTCGGTACCGGTTTCCAGCAGTACGACATCTTCGGCTGACATGGCTGGTGAGCGGGGTTTCGCCCCACTTGCCCCGTGACCGGCGATCACGCAGTGTGCCCATCGCTCCACGCGGTGGGCACACTGCGTTGTGCAACCCTTTCCCGAGTTTCGCCGTCTGACCATGCGGAGCGACGATGGTCCGGATACGTGCCGATGATCCTGGTACGCCGGGCCTGACCCTGAAAGCAGGGGGTAACCGAGCAGTCGTACGAGAACAGAGGAGCCCATGTCCGCCGAGAGCACGCCTGGTCCTGGCATACCCGGGCCGGGTACGAATGCCACGAGCCACCGCAGGCCCCGAAGGGCGGGCCGCAGGGCGCTGCTCGTCACGGCCTGGACGGCGGCAGGCATCCTCGTCCTCGGCGGCGCCGGTGTCGGCTACCTGTACTTCAAGCTCAACGGCAACCTCAAGACCGTCGACATCAACCAGATGCTCGGCACCGACCGGCCCACCAGGGTCGACGACGGCTCCGAGAACATCCTGGTCCTCGGCTCGGACACGCGTTCCGGCGCCAACAAGAAGCTCGGCGGCGGCGCGGACGACGGCAGCGCCCGGTCCGACACGGCGATGATCATCCACATCTACAAGGGCCACAAGAAGGCCGCCGTGGTCTCCGTCCCCCGGGACACCCTGATCGACCGCCCGTCCTGCACCGACGCGCGGGGCACCACCCACTCCGCCGCTACCGGCGTGATGTTCAACTCCGCGTACTCCACGGGCGGCGCGGCCTGCGCGGTCAAGACCGTCGAGTCGATGACCGGCATCCGGATGGACCACTACCTGGAGGTCGACTTCTCCGGCTTCCAGAAGCTCATCGACGAACTCGGCGGGGTCAGGGTCTCCACCACGAAGGCCATCGACGACCGGGAGAGCCACCTCGACCTCAAGGCCGGCACCCACACGCTGAACGGCAAGCAGGCCCTCGGCCTCGTCCGCACCCGGCACGGCGTCGGCGACGGCTCCGACCTGGGCCGTATCCAGCTCCAGCAGGCGTTCGTCAAGGCCCTCGTCGACCAGATCAAGCAGGTGGGCGTCTTCACCAGCCCCAAGAAGCTGTACGACCTGGCGGACACCGCGACGAAGGCGGTCACCACCGACTCCGACCTCGGCTCGGTGAACTCCCTGATCGACTTCGCGAACGGCCTGAAGTCCATCGACTCCAAGAACATGCGCATGGCCACGATGCCGGTCGAGTACGACCCGTCGAACCCGAACAGGGTGATCGTGGCGAAGGCGAAGGCGAAGCTGGTGTGGAACGCCCTGAAGAACGACCGGCCGATCCCGGCCTCCGCCACGAAGGGGACGGCGACGGGGCAGGCCAAGGGGGTCGTGACGTCGTCGTGAGGCTGCGGCCCGGTGGGGGCCGGTCGCGCAGTTCCCCGCGCCCGCACGCGACGAAACCGTGGCACCCCCTCAGGCGCACCCTCCCGCCCTCGCGGAATAAAGATCAAAGCCCCCCGGTTTTGGGAGATACGGCCAGCCCTGGCAGACTGGTACGTCGGCCCCGGTTCACGCCCCGCAAGCCCGCGGTAGCGACCCGGTGCCCTCCCGATATCTAGGAGACACCTTGAAGCGCGAGATCCACCCCGAGTACGTCGAGACGCAGGTCAGCTGCACCTGTGGCGCGTCGTTCACCACCCGTAGCACGATCACCAGCGGCACCATCCGCGCCGAGGTCTGCTCCGAGTGCCACCCGTTCTACACGGGCAAGCAGAAGATCCTCGACACCGGTGGCCGTGTGGCCCGCTTCGAGGCCCGCTTCGGCAAGGCTGCCGCCGGCTCCAAGAAGTAGCGAGCCCCATTTCGCCGGTCCATGGCCACGCCCTCGCGGGGGCGTGCCCGGGACCGGCGTTTTTGGTCGCCCGCCTTCCCTTCCCACGCCGCAGCAGTATCAGGAGCCAAAAATGTTCGAGGCCGTCGAGGAACTCGTCGTCGAGCACGCAGACCTGGAGAAGAAGCTCGCCGACCCGTCGGTCCACGCCGACCAGGCCAACGCGCGCAAGCTGAACAAGCGCTACGCCGAACTCACCCCGATCGTCGCCACGTTCCGCTCCTGGAAGCAGACCGGCGACGACATCGAGACCGCGCGTGAACTGGCCGCCGACGACCCCGACTTCGCCGCCGAGGTCAAGGAGCTGGACAAGCAGCGCGACGAGCTCACCGAGAAGCTGCGCCTGCTGCTCGTCCCCCGGGACCCGTCCGACGACAAGGACGTCATCCTGGAGATCAAGGCCGGCGCCGGCGGCGACGAGTCCGCCCTCTTCGCCGGTGACCTGCTGCGCATGTACCTGCGGTACGCGGAGCGCGTCGGCTGGAAGACCGAGGTCATCGACTCCACCGAGTCCGAACTCGGCGGCTACAAGGACGTCCAGGTCGCCGTGAAGACCAAGGGCGGCCAGGGCGCCACCGAGCCCGGCCAGGGCGTCTGGGCGCGGCTGAAGTACGAGGGCGGTGTGCACCGGGTGCAGCGCGTGCCGGCCACCGAGTCGCAGGGCCGGATCCACACCTCCGCCGCGGGTGTCCTCGTGACGCCGGAGGCGGAGGAGGTCGACGTCGAGATCAACCCGAACGACCTCCGGATCGACGTCTACCGGTCCTCCGGGCCCGGCGGACAGTCCGTCAACACCACCGACTCCGCGGTGCGCATCACGCACATCCCCACCGGTGTCGTCGCCTCCTGCCAGAACGAGAAGAGCCAGCTGCAGAACAAGGAGCAGGCCTTGCGTATCCTGCGCTCCAGGCTGCTCGCCGCGGCGCAGGAGGAGGCGGAGAAGGAGGCCGCGGACGCCCGCCGCAGCCAGGTCCGCACCGTCGACCGCTCCGAGAAGATCCGCACGTACAACTTCCCGGAGAACCGCATCTCGGACCACCGCGTGGGCTTCAAGGCGTACAACCTGGACCAGGTCCTGGACGGCGACCTCGACGCGGTGATCCAGGCCTGCGTCGACGCGGACTCGGCCGCCAAGCTCGCGGCCGCGTAAGGCACGTACGCACGTACGGAACGTACGAGTTACGACACGGAGGACCAGCGTGAACCTGCTGCTCGCGGAGGTGGCCCAGGCCACCCAGCGGCTGGCCGACGCCGGCGTGCCCTCGCCGCGCACCGACGCGGAGGAGCTCGCCGCGTTCGTGCACGGCGTGAAGCGGGGCGCGCTGCACTCCGTCAAGGACTCCGACTTCGACGCCCGCTACTGGGAGGTCATCGCCCGCCGGGAGCAGCGCGAGCCGCTCCAGCACATCACCGGGCGGGCGTATTTCCGGTACCTCGAACTCCAGGTGGGCCCCGGCGTGTTCGTGCCGCGTCCCGAGACCGAGTCGGTCGTCGGCTGGGCCATAGACGCCGTGCGCGCCATGGACGTGGTCGAGCCCCGCATCGTCGACCTGTGCACCGGTTCCGGCGCCATCGCGCTCGCCCTCGCGCAGGAGGTCCCGCGCTCGCGCGTGCACGCCGTGGAGCTGTCCGAGGAGGCGCTCCAGTGGACCCGCAAGAACATGGCGGACTCCAGGGTCGACCTGCGCCAGGGAGACGCCCTGGACGCCTTCCACGACCTCGACGGCCATGTCGACCTGGTCATCTCGAACCCTCCGTACATCCCGCTCACCGAGTGGGAGTACGTCGCCCCCGAGGCCCGCGACTACGACCCCGAACTCGCCCTGTTCTCCGGCGAGGACGGCCTGGACCTGATCCGGGGCATCGAACGCACCGCGCACCGGCTGCTGCGCCCGGGCGGTGTCGTCGTCATCGAGCACGCCGACACCCAGGGCGGCCAGGTGCCGTGGATCTTCACCGAGGAGCGGGGCTGGGCCGACGCGGCCGACCACCCGGACCTCAACAACCGCCCCCGCTTCGCGACCGCCCGCAAGGCGCTGCCGTGAGCACCCCGCAGGCAGTGTTCTTCGAATTCCAGAATTCCGTGTACGAGGAGGCCCGCTAGACATGGCACGGCGATACGACACCAACGACGCGACCGACCGCGTGACGGGTCTGCGCGAGGCCGCGTCCGCCGTCCGCCGGGGCGAACTGGTGGTGCTGCCGACGGACACGGTGTACGGCATCGGCGCCGACGCGTTCACCTCGGAGGCGGTCGCCGACCTCCTCGACGCCAAGGGCCGGGGCCGCAACATGCCCACCCCCGTGCTGATCGGCTCCCCGAACACGCTCCACGGTCTCGTCACTGACTTCTCCGAGCTGGCCTGGGAGCTGGTCGACGCGTTCTGGCCGGGCGCCCTCACGCTGGTCGCCAGGCACCAGCCGTCCCTGCAGTGGGACCTGGGGGACACCCGCGGCACGGTCGCCGTGCGCATGCCACTCCACCCGGTCGCCATCGAGCTGCTCACCGAGGTCGGCCCGATGGCCGTCTCCTCCGCCAACCTCACCGGCCACCCGTCCCCGGAGACCTGTGACGCCGCGCAGGAGATGCTCGGCGACTCCGTCTCCGTGTACCTCGACGGCGGCCCGACCCCCGGCAACGTCCCCTCGTCGATCGTCGACGTCACCCGCGAAGTTCCGTTGCTGCTGCGCGCGGGCGCGATCTCGGCGGAGGAGCTGCGGAAGGTCGTACCCGACCTCGAGGTGGCGAATTGACAGCCCCTGACGCGGGGCGTGGCATAGGCAACGGGGAAAGCGCGGCGGAGATCACGACGACGTTCGTGGGGCTGCCGCGCGACAGCTTCCGCATCCTCCACGTCAGCACCGGCAACGTGTGCCGCTCGCCGATCACCGAGCGGCTGACCCGCCATCTCGTGACGGACCGGCTCGGCGCCTTTCTCGGCGGCGGGCTGGTCGTGGAGAGCGCGGGTACCTGGGGGCACGAGGGCGCGCCCATGGAAGCCAACGCGGAGGCGGTCCTCGCCGACTTCGGGGCGGACGCCTCCGGTTTCGTGGGCCGCGAACTGCTCGACGAGCACGTGATCCGGGCCGACCTGGTCCTGACCGCGACCCGTGACCACCGCGCCCAGGTCATCTCCATGGGCCACTCGGCGGGCCTGCGCACCTTCACACTGAAGGAGTTCACCCGGCTGGTCCGCGCGATAGACCCGGCGACGCTGCCGCCGACGTCGGAAGGCGTGGTCGTACGGGCCCGCGCGCTGGTGCGGGCGGCCGCCGCCCTCCGCGGCTGGCTCCTGGCACCGACGGCCGAGGCGGACGAGGTCTACGACCCCTACGGCGCCCCGCTGCCGTTCTTCCAGTCCATCGGCGACGAGATACACGAGGCCCTGGACCCGGTGGTCACGGCGCTCACCGGTGTTCCGGCGCGCATGTAAGTCCACGTTTCTGAGATCCGCACCCGGCGCTGCACGCCGTGCCCACCCCTTCCGCCCTGCGGAACGCCTGCCCACGGCGGTAGTGGCGCCCCGTAAGGGGCGCGGGGAACTGCGCGAGCAACCCCCACGCACCCGCAGTCGCGCGACCGGCCGCAACCACCCCCCGGTGGCGAAACTCCCAGAACCACGGTCGTACGCGTAAACCGCGCGACCACCCCGTACCGGGCCTACATTGGTCATACGTCCCCGTCGACCGCCCGGAGCCCCTCATGTCGGTCACCTCTGCCCTCGTCGAGGGCGATCTGTTGCGCAGGCAGGATCCGGAGCTGGCCGAGATCCTGCTGGGGGAACTGGCCCGGCAGTCGACGTCGTTGCAGCTGATCGCCGCCGAGAACTTCACCTCGCCGGCCGTGCTGGCCGCGCTGGGCTCGCCGCTCACCAACAAGTACGCAGAGGGGTATCCGGGCACCCGGTACCACGGCGGTTGCGAGATCGTGGACGTGGCCGAACGGCTCGCGGTCGACCGGGCCAAGGCGCTGTTCGGCGCCGCGCACGCCAATGTGCAGTCCCACTCGGGTTCGTCGGCCGTACTCGCCGCGTACGCGGCCCTGCTGCGGCCCGGGGACACCGTGCTGGCCCTGGGGCTGCCCTACGGCGGTCATCTCACGCACGGCTCGCCGGCCAACTTCTCCGGCCGCTGGTTCGACTTCGTCGGGTACGGGGTGGACGCCGAGAGCGGGCTCATCGACCACGACCAGGTCCGGGCGCTGGCCCGCAGCCACCGGCCCAAGGCGATCGTGTGCGGGTCCATCGCCTACCCCCGGCACATCGACTACGCCTTCTTCCGCGAGGTCGCCGACGAGGTGGGCGCCTATCTGATCGCCGACGCCGCCCATCCCATCGGGCTCGTCGCCGGGGGAGCGGCACCGAACCCGGTGCCGTACGCCGACGTCGTGTGCGCGACCACGCACAAGGTGCTGCGCGGGCCGCGCGGCGGAATGCTGCTGTGCGGTGCCCCCGAGCTGGCCGAGCGGCTCGACCGGGCGGTGTTCCCGTTCACGCAGGGCGGTGCGCAGATGAACGCCGTCGCCGCGAAGGCGGTCGCGTTCGGGGAGGCGGCAACACCGGCGTTCACCGCGTACGCCCATCAGGTGGTCGCCAATGCGAGGGTTCTCGCGGACGGGCTGGCGCAGGCGGGACTGGTCGTCACGACCGGGGGCACCGACACGCATCTGATCACCGTCGACACCGCGCCGCTCGGCGTCGACGGGAAGGCCGCCCGGGGGCGGCTCGCCGCCGCCGGGATCGTGCTGGACTGCTGTGCCCTGCCGCACGGCGACGCGCGGGGGCTGCGGCTGGGCACCGCCGCCGTCACCACACAGGGCATGGGGGAGGCGGAGATGACCCGGATCGCGGCGTTGCTGACGGGCGTGGTGAGCGGTGTCACGGACGTGGGGAGGGCGCGTGACGAGGTGCGCGAGCTCACCGGTAGATTTCCGCCGTATCCCGGGTGAGACGGGGTAGGCGCAGCGTCGTACACCCGGTTGTACGCCCGGCTCACAGCCTTGCGTGCAACCATCGTCGCTACCCGGAAGTCCCCATACATATGCGTCCCTCGCTAGGGTGTGGGGCTGTGATGGCCAGCGAGACATGTGGGGAAGCCTGTGCGTGAATACCTGCTGACGCTCTGCATCACGGCCGCGGTGACGTACCTGCTGACAGGGCCGGTACGGAAGTTCGCGATCGTGGCGGGGGCCATGCCGGAGATCCGGGCACGTGACGTGCACCGGGAGCCCACTCCGCGGCTCGGCGGGATCGCGATGTTCTTCGGCCTGTGCGCGGGGCTGCTCGTCGCCGACCACATGTCCAACCTCAACGAGGTCTTCGCGAAGTCGAACGAGCCGCGGGCGCTGCTCTCCGGCGCCGCGCTGATCTGGCTGATCGGTGTGCTCGACGACAAGTTCGAGATCGACGCACTGATCAAGCTGGGCGGTCAGATGATCGCCGCGGGCGTCATGGTCATGCAGGGTCTGACGATCCTGTGGCTGCCCATCCCGGGCGTCGGCACGGTGGCGCTGACCCCGTGGCAGGGCACCCTGCTGACGGTGGCGCTGGTGGTCATCACGATCAACGCGGTGAACTTCGTCGACGGCCTGGACGGCCTGGCCTCCGGCATGGTGTGCATCGCCGCCGCGGCGTTCTTCATGTACGCCTACCGGATCTGGTACTCGTACGGCATCGAGGCCGCCGCCCCGGCCACCCTGTTCTCCGCGATCCTGATGGGCATGTGCCTGGGCTTCCTGCCGCACAACATGCACCCGGCGCGGATCTTCATGGGCGACTCCGGGTCGATGCTGATCGGCCTGGTGCTGGCCGCCGGCGCGATCTCGGTCACGGGCCAGGTCGACCCGGACGTCATGAACCTGTTCGCCGGGTCCGAGCGCAACGCCGTCCACCAGATGGTGCCCGTCTACATTCCGCTGCTGCTGCCGCTGACCATCATCGCGGTGCCGGCCGCCGACCTGGTCCTGGCGATCGTGCGGCGCACCTGGCGCGGCCAGTCGCCGTTCGCGGCGGACCGGGGGCACCTGCACCACCGGCTCCTGGAGATCGGCCACTCGCACAGCCGGGCCGTGCTGATCATGTACTTCTGGTCGGCGCTGATCGGCTTCGGCGCGCTGGCCTACTCGGTGAACTCGGCGTCCATGTGGATCGTGCTCGGCGTGGTCTTCCTCAGCGCGGTCGGCCTGGGGCTGCTCCTGCTGCCGCGGTTCACGCCGCGGGCGCCGCTCTGGGCGCAGGCCGTCGTGCCCCCTCGCTACCGGCGCCGCGGGGCGGTCCAGCCGGCCGAGGAGCCGGCGGCGGCAACCGCCGAGGTCACGGCGTCCACCGAGCAGGAGGAGCCGGAGAAGCCGTGCGACGACGAGTACCGATCCCCGTTGCCCACCGGAGCGGCTCCGCTGAACGGCGTGACCACGGCCCCGGCGAACGGCGCGACCAAAGCCCCGGTGACCGGCGTGAGCAATGCCCCGGTGGCCGGCGCGACCGCGGCCTCGGTCAACGGCGCGACCGCCATCGGAGCCCGTTCGCGCTTCCTGAACCGGAGCCCTTCCGAGACCTCTCGCTGACCCCGCCAAGGTAAGAATCTGACTAGAGCATTGCCAAGTCGTGGGGGACCAAACACCCCCAATACCAGACACAACGGCCGGGTTTTCGCTCAGACGCGCAGGTTCACTCTCATGTGTGACAGCGAGCACACCTACCAGGTAAAGACCTCATCAAATAGTTTGTGATACGGTTCACGAGAACCCCGGACAGAGTCGAAGGACCCGACTGCGACGGTCCGTCAGCGTGAGGTCTTCGACCCTCCGACCGGGACTACGCTCGTCCATGACGACACCTGCCCCCTGTGAAAGCGGAGTTGCCGCCATGCCGTCCAATGACGCCCGGAACCTGGCCCAGGCCGCCGTACCCACGGCCGCCGTCGGCGTGCTCGCCGCCGTCGTCAGCGGAGTGGTCGCGGGTGGCAAGGGGGCGATCGGGGCGCTCGTCGCGACGGTGATCGTGATCCTCTTCATGGGAATCGGTCTCTACGTCCTGCAGCGCACCGCGAAGTCGTATCCCCAGCTCTTCCAGATGATGGGCCTGATGCTCTACGCGGCCCAGTTGCTGCTGCTGATCATCTTCATGGCCGTGTTCAAGAACACGACGCTGTTCAATCCCCGGGCCTTCGCCATCGTGCTGGTGGTCACCACGCTCACGTGGATCACCGCGCAGACCCGTGCCCACATGAAGGCCAAGATCCTCTACGTCGAACCCGAGAAGTCTGAAAAGTCCGAGAAGACCGGACAGTCCTCGTGAGAGGTAGGGCCGGGATAAAGGCGCACGAGAGATGCTGCTATCGTCCGGTGCCAACTGCGGCATCGCGGGCGCGGGCATCTGAGCTGACGCCTGCTCAATCGCGAGGCGAGATGCCCCCCAGCCGCCCCCACATCCGTAACACCAGTCCCGTGCCGAACCGCGGCCCTGCGCCGCGCCGACACAACGAGGTTGCCGTACCCATGCGCCACGATGAAGGAGCCCGCGGTGAGTGCTGACCCGACGCAGACGCTCGCTTTCGACACGAGCTGTCACCTGTTCGACGGGTGTGGCTTCCCGGCTCCGGGCCTCCACTCGTTCCTGTTCAAGCCGCTCTTCGGCGACGCGGACAGCAACCTGTACTTCAACAAGACGATGCTGCTGGCGCTGCTCGGGTCGATCGTCATCGTGGGCTTCTTCTGGGCCGCCTTCGCCAAGCCGAAGGTCGTCCCGGGCAAGCTCCAGATGATCGCCGAGACCGGCTACGACTTCGTCCGGCGCGGTGTCGTCTACGAGACCATCGGCAAGAAGGAAGGCGAGAAGTACGTTCCGTTCGTCGTCTCGCTGTTCTTCTTCATCTGGATGATGAACCTCTGGTCGATCATCCCGGTCGCCCAGTTCCCGGTCACCGCGATCATCTCGTACCCCGCGGCCCTGGCCGGCATCGTCTACATCACGTGGGTCGCGCTCACCTTCAAGCGCCAGGGTTTCGTCGGCTTCTTCAAGAACGTCACCGGCTACGACAAGACCCTCGGCGCGGTGCTGCCGCTCTCGATGACGATCGAGTTCTTCTCGAACCTCATCGTCCGGCCCTTCACCCACGCCGTACGACTCTTCGCGAACATGTTCGCCGGTCACACCCTGCTGCTGCTCTTCACGATCGCCAGCTGGTACATGCTGAACGGCATCGGCATCGCGTACTCCGGTGTCTCGTTCGTCATGGTCCTCGTGATGACCGCCTTCGAGCTCTTCATCCAGGCTGTCCAGGCCTATGTCTTCGTACTGCTGACCTGCAGCTACATCCAGGGCGCGCTCGCCGAGCACCACTGAGCGCCAACCCGTCCCACCACTCATGACATCCGGTGGCCAACCCCCACCGGTCCTTGAAAGAGAAGGAAGAACCGGCATGTCCGCTCTTGCGCAGGCCACCCTCGCCGCCACCCAGATCAAGGGCAACCTCGGCTCGATCGGTTACGGCCTCGCCGCGATCGGCCCGGGCGTCGGCATCGGCATCATCTTCGGCAACGGCACGCAGGCGCTCGCCCGCCAGCCCGAGGCGGCCGGTCTGATCCGCGCCAACCAGATCCTCGGCTTCGCCTTCTGTGAGGCGCTCGCCCTGATCGGTCTGGTCATGCCGTTCGTCTACCCGACCTCCTGACCCGACCGTCGCGCACCAATAGACGAAAGGCACTGATATGAGCCCCCTGGTTCAGCTCGCGGCTGAGGAGGCCGAAAACCCCCTCATCCCGCCGATCCCAGAGCTCGTCATCGGCCTGATCGCCTTCGTCATCGTCTTCGGCTTCCTCGCCAAGAAGCTCCTTCCGAACATCAACAAGGTTCTGGAGCAGCGCCGCGAGGCGATCGAGGGCGGTATCGAGAAGGCCGAGGCCGCGCAGACCGAGGCCCAGAGCGTCCTCGAGCAGTACAAGGCGCAGCTGGCCGAGGCCCGGCACGAGGCCGCGCGCCTGCGCCAGGAGGCTCAGGAGCAGGGCGCCGCGCTCATCGCCGAGATGCGCGCCGAGGGCCAGCGGCAGCGCGAGGAGATCGTCGCCGCCGGTCACGCGCAGATCGAGGCCGACCGCAAGTCCGCCGCGCAGGCGCTCCGTCAGGACGTCGGCCACCTGGCCACCGACCTGGCCGGCAAGCTCGTCGGCGAGTCCCTCGAGGACCACGCCCGGCAGAGCCGTGTGATCGACCGCTTCCTCGACGAGCTTGAGGAGAAGGCCGAGGCCGCCCGATGAACGGCGCGAGCCGCGAGGCCCTGGCAGCCGCACGTGAGCGACTCGACGCGCTGACGGACTCCACGTCCGTGGACGCGACGCGGCTCGCCGACGAGCTGGCGGCCGTCACCGCGCTGCTCGACCGCGAGGGCGGCCTGCGCCGGGTCCTCACCGACCCGGCGCAGGCCGGCGAGGCCAAGGCCGAGCTGGTCCGGCGCCTGATCGGCGGCCAGGTCTCCGAGACCACCGCCGACCTGGTGTCCGGCCTGGTCCGCTCCCGCTGGTCGCAGTCGCGCGACCTGGTGGACGCGCTGGAGGAGCTGGCGAACACCGCCGACCTCACGGCCGCGGAGAAGTCCGGCACGCTGGACGACGCCGAGGACGAGCTGTTCCGGTTCGGCCGGATCGTCTCCTCGAGCACCGAGCTGCGCGCCGCGCTCACCGACCGCAAGGCCGGCGGCGCCGCGAAGACCGAGCTGCTGCACCGGCTGCTCGGCGGCCGCGCCAAGCCGGTCACCGAGCGTCTGGTCACGCGCCTTGTGACCGTGCCGCGGGGACGTAGCCTGGAAGCGGGCCTGGAGGCCCTCTCCAAGCTCGCCGCGGAGCGCCGCAGCCGCGTCGTCGCCGTCGTCACCTCCGCGGTGCCGCTGAGCGAGCCGCAGAAGCAGCGCCTGGGCGCCGCCCTCGCGAAGCTCTACGGCCGCACGATGCACCTCAACCTCGACGTCGACCCCGCGGTCGTCGGCGGGATCCGGGTGCAGGTCGGTGACGAGGTCATCAACGGTTCCGTCGCGGACCGCCTTGAGGACGTCGCCCGCCGCATGGCGAGCTAGCACCAACTCAAGAAGCAGTACGTACTTACGGCCCTGGTTGGGCCGTGCAGAAGAATCCTGGGGGTCGCCCCCAGACCCCCCAAGTGAAACTTCGGGCCCAACAAGGAGAGCAGGGAACCCAGATGGCGGAGCTCACGATCCGGCCGGAGGAGATCCGGGACGCGCTGGAGAACTTCGTCCAGTCGTACAAGCCGGACGCGGCCTCGCGCGAGGAGGTCGGTACGGTCACCCTTGCCGGCGACGGCATCGCGAAGGTCGAGGGTCTTCCCTCGGCCATGGCCAACGAACTGCTGAAGTTCGAGGACGGCACCCTCGGCCTCGCGCTGAACCTGGAAGAGCGCGAGATCGGCGCCATCGTCCTCGGTGAGTTCAGCGGCATCGAGGAGGGTCAGCCGGTGCAGCGCACCGGTGAGGTCCTCTCCGTCGCGGTGGGCGAGGGCTACCTCGGCCGCGTCGTCGACCCGCTCGGCAACCCGATCGACGGCCTCGGCGAGATCGAGACGTCCGGCCGCCGTGCCCTGGAGCTGCAGGCTCCCGGCGTCATGGCCCGTAAGTCGGTGCACGAGCCGATGGAGACCGGCTACAAGGCCGTCGACGCGATGACCCCGGTCGGCCGCGGCCAGCGTCAGCTGATCATCGGCGACCGCCAGACCGGCAAGACCGCCCTGGCCGTCGACACGATCATCAACCAGCGCGACAACTGGCGCTCGGGCGACCCGAAGAAGCAGGTCCGCTGCGTCTACGTCGCCATCGGCCAGAAGGGCTCGACCATCGCCTCCGTGCGTGGCGCTCTGGAAGAGGCCGGCGCGCTGGAGTACACGACCATCGTCGCCGCCCCGGCGTCCGACCCGGCCGGCTTCAAGTACCTGGCGCCGTACACCGGCTCGGCCATCGGTCAGCACTGGATGTACGACGGCAAGCACGTCCTCATCATCTTCGACGACCTCTCGAAGCAGGCCGACGCCTACCGCGCCGTGTCGCTGCTGCTGCGCCGCCCGCCGGGCCGCGAGGCCTACCCGGGTGACGTCTTCTACCTGCACTCCCGTCTGCTGGAGCGCTGCGCCAAGCTCTCCGACGAGATGGGTGCCGGCTCGATGACCGGTCTGCCGATCGTCGAGACCAAGGCCAACGACGTCTCGGCGTTCATCCCGACCAACGTCATCTCCATCACCGACGGCCAGTGCTTCCTGGAGTCGGACCTGTTCAACGCCGGTCAGCGCCCCGCGCTGAACGTCGGTATCTCCGTCTCCCGAGTCGGTGGTTCCGCGCAGCACAAGGCGATGAAGCAGGTCTCCGGCCGTCTGCGTCTGGACCTGGCCCAGTACCGCGAGCTGGAGGCGTTCGCCGCCTTCGGTTCCGACCTGGACGCCGCGTCGAAGTCGCAGCTGGAGCGCGGTCAGCGTCTGGTCGAGCTGCTCAAGCAGGCGCAGTACCAGCCGATGCCGACCGAGGACCAGGTCGTCTCCGTGTGGGCCGGCACCACCGGCCGGATGGACGACGTCCCGGTCTCCGACATCCGCCGCTTCGAGAAGGAGCTGCTTGAGTACCTGCACCGCAAGGAGCAGGGCCTCATGACCTCCATCAAGGAGGGCGGCAAGATGTCGGACGACACCCTCACCGCTGTTGCCGACGCGATCGCCGACTTCAAGAAGCAGTTCGAGACCTCGGACGGCAAGCTTCTCGGCGAGGACGCCCCGGCCGCGGCCAAGTGACGTAAGGAAGGGACCTGACTCATGGGAGCCCAGCTCCGGGTCTACAAGCGTCGCATCCGATCCGTCACCGCGACCAAGAAGATCACCAAGGCGATGGAGATGATCGCCGCCTCGCGTGTGGTCAAGGCGCAGCGCAAGGTGCGGGCCTCCGCGCCGTACGCGACCGAGCTCACCCGCGCGGTCACGGCGGTCGGTACCGGGTCGAACACCAAGCACCCGCTGACCACCGAGGCGGAGACGCCGACCCGTTCCGCGGTCCTGCTCCTCACGAGCGACCGCGGTCTGGCCGGCGCGTTCAACTCCAACGCCATCAAGGCCGCCGAGCAGCTGACGGCGCGCCTTGAGGCGGAGGGCAAGGAGGTCGACACCTACATCGTCGGCCGCCGCGGTCTGGCCCACTACAACTTCCGCGAGCGCAAGGTCGTGGAGTCGTGGTCGGGCTTCACCGACGAGCCCTCGTACGCGGACGCCAAGAAGGTCGCGGCGCCGCTGATCGAGGCCATCGAGACCGAGACGGCGGACGGTGGGGTGGACGAACTCCACATCGTCTACACCGAGTTCGTGTCGATGATGACGCAGACGGCGCTCGGCGACCGGCTGCTGCCGCTCAGCCTCGACGAGGTCGCGGAGGAGGGCGCCGCCAAGGGCGACGAGATCCTCCCGCTGTACGACTTCGAGCCCTCGGCGGAGGACGTCCTCGACGCCCTGCTGCCGCGCTACGTGGAGAGCCGCATCTACAACGCGCTCCTCCAGTCGGCGGCTTCGAAGCACGCCGCCACGCGGCGCGCGATGAAGTCGGCCACCGACAACGCGGGCGAGCTGATCAACACGCTCTCCCGTCTTGCCAACGCGGCCCGCCAGGCCGAAATCACCCAGGAAATCAGCGAGATCGTCGGTGGCGCCAGCGCCCTGGCCGACGCGACCGCGGGGAGTGACCGATAAATGACCACTGTTGAGACCGCGACGGCCACGGGCCGCGTCGCCCGGGTCATCGGCCCGGTCGTCGACGTGGAGTTCCCCGTCGACGCGATGCCGGACATCTACAACGCCCTTCACGTCGAGGTGGCCGACCCGGCCAACGCCGGCGAGAAGAAGACGCTGACCCTGGAGGTCGCCCAGCACCTGGGTGACGGCCTGGTCCGCACCATCTCCATGCAGCCCACCGACGGTCTGGTCCGCCAGGCCCCGGTCACCGACACCGGCGACGGCATCACCGTCCCGGTCGGCGACTTCACCAAGGGCAAGGTGTTCAACACCCTCGGTGACGTGCTGAACGTCGACGAGCAGTACGAGGGCGAGCGCTGGTCCATCCACCGCAAGGCCCCGAACTTCGACGAGCTCGAGTCGAAGACCGAGATGTTCGAGACCGGCGTCAAGGTCATCGACCTTCTCACCCCGTACGTCAAGGGTGGAAAGATCGGTCTGTTCGGCGGTGCCGGCGTCGGCAAGACGGTGCTCATCCAGGAGATGATCTACCGCGTCGCCAACAACCACGACGGTGTCTCCGTGTTCGCCGGTGTCGGCGAGCGCACCCGTGAGGGCAACGACCTCATCGAGGAGATGGCCGACTCGGGCGTCATCGACAAGACCGCCCTGGTCTTCGGCCAGATGGACGAGCCCCCGGGCACCCGTCTGCGCGTCGCGCTGGCCGGCCTCACCATGGCCGAGTACTTCCGTGACGTCCAGAAGCAGGACGTGCTGTTCTTCATCGACAACATCTTCCGCTTCACGCAGGCCGGTTCCGAGGTCTCGACCCTGCTCGGCCGCATGCCCTCCGCGGTGGGCTACCAGCCGAACCTGGCCGACGAGATGGGTCTCCTCCAGGAGCGCATCACCTCGACCCGTGGTCACTCGATCACCTCGATGCAGGCGATCTACGTCCCCGCGGACGACCTGACCGACCCGGCCCCGGCCACGACCTTCGCCCACCTCGACGCGACGACGGTGCTCTCCCGTCCGATCTCGGAGAAGGGCATCTACCCGGCCGTGGACCCGCTGGACTCCACGTCCCGGATCCTGGACCCGCGCTACATCGCGGCGGACCACTACAACACCGCGATGCGCGTGAAGACGGTCCTCCAGAAGTACAAGGACCTCCAGGACATCATCGCGATCCTCGGTATCGACGAGCTCGGCGAGGAGGACAAGCTCGTCGTCCACCGTGCCCGTCGCGTGGAGCGCTTCCTGTCCCAGAACACCCACGTCGCCAAGCAGTTCACCGGCGTCGACGGGTCGGACGTCCCGCTGGACGAGTCGATCGCCGCGTTCAACGCGATCATCGACGGCGAGTACGACCACTTCCCGGAGCAGGCGTTCTTCCTGTGCGGTGGCATCGAGGACCTCAAGGCCAACGCCAAGGAGCTGGGCGTCTCCTGAACACCCTGAGTTCTCCGGAACTCCTTGTGTTCTTCGTGTGAGGGGGCGGGCGCGTCCCGCCCCCTCACGCACGCCTACTAGAATTGACCCCAACACCCGGCGCCCCTGCCGGGTGGTGACCCGAGGAGCCACCCTTGGCTGCTGAGCTGCACGTCGAGCTCGTCGCCGCGGACCGCCAGGTCTGGTCCGGCGAGGCCACCCTGGTCGTCGCGCGCACCACGTCCGGCGACATCGGCGTCATGCCCGGTCACCAGCCGCTGCTCGGTGTGCTGGAGTCGGGCCCGGTGACCATCCGTACGAGTGATGGTGGAACGGTCGTCGCCGCGGTGCACGGCGGTTTCATCTCGTTCGCGGACAACAAGCTCTCGCTGCTGGCCGAGACCGCCGAGCTGTCGGACGAGATCGACGTCCAGCGCGAGGAGCGCGAGCTGGAGCGCGCGAAGGCGGAGGGCGACGCCACCGCCGAGCGGCGCGCCGACGTCCGTCTGCGGGCGGCGACCGCGCGCTGACACACTGCACGTATGCGTTGACGTAACTCAGCCGCGGCTGGGACCGGAGCCACTTCGGTCCCAGCCGCGGCTGAGGTAGATCTGGGTCTTTTTACGTTCCATTACCTAGGAGACGAGGAGGTCGGTGCCGATGGTCCTCGCTCTGACTGTGGCCGGAATCGTGGTCGTGCTGGTGGTGGTGGGACTCTTCCTGTTCGGCCTGCGCCGCAGACTGATCCAGCGCTCCGGCGGCACCTTCGACTGTTCCCTGCGCTGGGACGTCCCCGAGAAGACGGACACCAGCGGCAAGGGCTGGAGCTACGGCGTCGCCCGCTACAACGGCGACAGCGTCGAGTGGTACCGCGTCTTCTCCTACGCCTACCGCCCCCGCCGGGTCCTGGAGCGCGACCGGATCGAGGTGACCGGCCGCCGCCTCCCCGAGGGCGAGGAGGAGCTGGCCCTGCTCTCCGACGCCGTCATCCTCGCCTGCACCCATCGCGGCACCCGCCTCGAACTCGCGATGAGCGAAGACGCGCTGACCGGATTCCTCGCGTGGCTGGAAGCAGCCCCGCCCGGTCAGCGCGTCAATGTCGCTTAGGACACTTTTTCCTCAGGGGGCTACGACAGCCCGGAGTTGATGGCGCTCACCAGCTCGCCGTTGCTGGTGTCGCCGCTGAACTCCCAGAAGAACGCGCCGCCGAGGCCCTGGGACTTCGCCCAGCTCATCTTCCCGGCGATCGTCGACGGGGTGTCGTACGACCACCAGTTGGTGCCGCAGTGCGCGTACGCCGTGCCCGCGACGGTGCCGGTGACCGGGCAGGACGTCTTGAGGACCTTGTAGTCCTCGATGCCCTGCTCGTAGGTGCCGGCCGCCGCGCCGGTGGCCGTGCCGCCCGGCGCGTCCTGGGTGACGCCGGTCCAGCCTCTGCCGTAGAACCCGATGCCGATCAGCAGCTTGCTCGCCGGCACGCCCTGCGCCTTGAACTTGGCCATGGCGTCGGCCGTGTCGAAGCCGGCGGTCGGGATGCCGGTGTACGAGGTGAGCGGGGAGTGCGGGGCGGTCGGGCCGGTGGTCGCCCAGGCACCGAAGAAGTCGTACGACATCACGTTGTACCAGTCGACGTACTGGGAGGCGCCCGCGTAGTCGGTCGCGTCGATCTTGCCGCCGGCGGAGCCGTCGGCCGTGGTGGCCGCGGTGACCAGGTTGTTCGAGCCGAACTTGGCGCGCAGCGCGGACATCAGGTTCTTGAAGGCCGCCGAGCCGCTGGTGTCGCAGCTCAGCCCGCAGGCGTTCGGGTACTCCCAGTCGATGTCGATGCCGTCGAAGACGTCGGCCCAGCGCGGATCCTCGACCAGGTTGTAGCAGGAGTCCGCGAACGCGGTCGGGTTGGCCGCCGCCTGCGCGAAGCCGCCGGACCAGGTCCAGCCGCCGAAGGACCACAGGATCTTGATGTTCGGGTACTTGGCCTTCAGCTCGCGCAGCTGGTTGAAGTTGCCGGCCAGCGGCTGGTCCCAGGTGTCGGCGACGCCGCTGACCGACTGGTCGGCGGTGAACGTCTTCTGGTAGTCCGCGTAGGCGTCGCCGATCGCGCACTGGCCGTTGGTGACGTTGCCGAAGGCGTAGTTGATGTGCGTGATCTTCGCCGCGGACCCGGAGGTCACCAGGTTCTTGACCTGGTAGTTGCGGCCGTAGATGCCCCACTCGGTGAAGTAGCCGAGCTTGACCTTGGAGCCGGTGGTCGGGGGAGTGGTCGTACCGCCGGTGGTGTGGACGGCGACCGCGCCGCTGACCGGTCCCGTCTGGTTCGCGGTGTCGCGGGCCTGGACCGTGTACGAGTAGTCGGTGCCGGCCGTGAGACCCGAGTCGGTGTACGAGGTGGTGGTCACCGTGGAGACCACCGTGCCGTCGCGCAGGACGTCGTAGTTCTTGACGCCGTTGTCGTCGGTGGCGGCGGACCAGCTCAGCTTCACCGAGGTGTCGGTGACGCCGGACGCGGTCGGGGTGCCGGGCGCAGAGGGCGCCGAGTCGCCCGGGGTGGTGGTACCGCCGTCGCAACTCGCCCCGTTGACGAGGCAGTTGCTGGGCGATCCGGAACCGGCGCCGTTGAAGCCGAAGGAGACGGAGGCGCCGGGGGCGAGGGAGCCGTTGTAGGACTTGTTCTTGGCGGTCCAGTGGGTCCCGGAGGAGGTGACGTCCGCGTCCCACGCGGAGGTCACCGAGGTTCCGGAGGGGAAGTCCCACTCGACGGTCCAGGAGCTGATGCTGGCGGTACCGGTGTTCTTGACGGTCCACTGGCCGCCGAAGCCGGTACCCCAGTCCTGGGTCTTGGTGTAGGTCGCGGTGGCGGACGTCGCGGCCTGGGCTGGGCTTGCGAGGCCCACCAGACCGGCCAGGGGGAGCACCAGCGTCGCGAGCCCTGCCGCGACTCTGTGTCTGAAGCGCATGCTGCGCCTCCCTCTCGATCGGGGATGACGTGGGCATGACTGAGCCTTCATGCCCATGGTGCCGCGAGAATAGAAAGGTCTGGACCACCGGTCAATAGGTCTGGACCACTCTTGTATACGGCCGTCGGATCCCCAACTCCCGTACCGGGGGCGGAGTTACCGCTCCCCGCCCGGGACCCACAGCACGTCCCCGACGTCCTTGTTGGCGGTACGGGCGAGGATGAACAGCAGGTCCGACAGCCGGTTGAGGTAGGTCGCGGTCAGCGGGTTCATCACCTCGCCGTGTGCCTCCAGCGCGGCCCACGTCGACCGCTCGGCCCGCCGTACGACCGTGCAGGCCTGGTGGAGCAGGGCCGCCCCCGGGGTGCCGCCCGGGAGGATGAAGGAACGGAGCTTCTCCAGCCGCTCGTTGAAACGGTCGCAGTCCGCCTCCAGCTTGTCGACGTAGAACTGCTCGACCCGCAGGGGCGGGAACCCGGGGTTCTCCACCACGGGGGTCGACAGGTCCGCGCCGACGTCGAAGAGGTCGTTCTGCACCCGGGTGAGCACCGCGACGACCTCCTCCGCCAGGCCGCCCAGCGCGATCGCCGTCCCGATCACCGCGTTCGCCTCGTTGGCGTCGGCGTATGCCGAGATCCGCAGATCGGTCTTGGCGACCCGGCTCATGTCCCCGAGGGCGGTGGTGCCCTGGTCGCCGGTCCTGGTGTAGATACGCGTGAGATTGACCATGTGGCCAGCGTAAAGCCGTCCCCGGTGGCGTGACGTGACGGTTGTCTCACGTCCTGAGACCGTGACACGCGTTACTTACCGGGTTTCCCGGCCCTCGACGAGCGCTAGGGTCCCGCCCAAGAGGCATACCTCAACAGCGTGTAAGGGGAGCGGAGTGGCACGGAAGCTTGCCGTCATCGGTGCCGGCCTGATGGGTTCCGGCATCGCCCAGGTCGCCGCGCAGGCCGGCTGGGACGTGGTCCTGCGAGACGTCACCGACGAGGCACTGGACCGTGCCGTCGGCGGCATCCAGGCCTCGTACGACAAGTTCGTGAGCAAGGGGAAGCTGGAGGCGCACGACGCCGACGCCGCCCTGGCCCGCATCACCACCACCACCGACCTGGACGCGGTCGCCGACGCGGACATCGTGGTCGAGGCCGTCTTCGAGAAGCTGGAGGTCAAGCACGAGATCTTCCGTGCGCTCGACAAGATCGTGCGTCCGGAGGCCGTACTCGCCTCCAACACCTCGGCCATCCCGATCACCAAGATCGCGGCGGCCACCGAGCACCCCGAGCGCGTCGTCGGCGTCCACTTCTTCTCGCCGGTGCCGATGATGCAGCTCGTGGAGCTGGTCCGCGGCTACAAGACCAGCGACGAAACCCTCGCCACCGCGCGGGAGTTCGCCGAGTCCACCGGCAAGACCTGCATCGTCGTCAACCGGGACGTCGCCGGTTTCGTGACGACCCGGCTGATCTCGGCGCTCGTCGTCGAGGCCACCAAGCTGTACGAGTCGGGCGTCGCCACCGCCGAGGACATCGACCTCGCCTGCAAGCTGGGCTTCGGTCACGCCATGGGCCCGCTGGCCACGGCCGACCTCACCGGCGTCGACATCCTGCTGCACGCCACCAGCAACATCTACACCGAGTCGCAGGACGAGAAGTTCGCCCCGCCGGAGCTGATGCGCCGGATGGTTGACGCCGGTGACATCGGGCGCAAGAGCGGGCAGGGCTTCTACACGTACTGAAACATCAGTACGTAGACACTCTGACCGCCTGTCAAAACGCACAAACCCCAGAGGTTTCACCCTCTGGGGTGAATTCGGTATCGGTTCGCTTACAGATGGCAACCTCTGGCCGGCGAACGCAGTCAGACGTTGCAATACCGGACAACACTTTCACGGAGTAGGACACGCACTCTCGGGGAGCGCATATGTACATCAGGGGCGACCACGCCGAGCTGGTCGTCGGGGGCCGCCTCGACGTCCGCAGCGCGGCGGACGCCCGTACGGTCCTGCACTCGGCCGTCGACGACGGAGTCGGCGATCTGGTGCTGGACCTGTCCGAGCTGGACTCCTGGGACGCCACCGGACTCGGGGTGATCATGGGTGCCCACCGGCGGGCCGGCCGCTGCGGCCGCCGCCTGGTGCTGCGCGGCGTACCGCCGCAGATGCAGCGCCTGCTGGTGGCCACCCGGCTGCACCGGATCCTGGCGATCGAGGGGGGTATCGGGGTGGAGTCGCTGCCCCGGGTGTGACACCGGGACCCGGCGGCCGGCTGTGCCGCGGTGACCGGGGGCCGGCTGTGCCGCGGTGACCGGCTGTGCGGCGGTGAACTGTCGGGACACGGCGATCCGGTGTGAACCGGGCGACGGGGGTGACCCGGTCGGACGGCGCGCATGCGCACGTCAGACGCAATCCTCACGAGACCGTGATGTCTCGGACGGCGCGGTACCCCGGACTGTCGTAGATACTGTGCGAAGGTTTAAGGTTCGGTCGCCCGCCGCCCTTGCCACCCTTCGAGCGCGGGCCCGGACCAGAAGCGACAGCGCGGTGTGCAACAGGCCGGGAGGGGCCGGTATTCACGGCACACGACGCTTTTGGGGGGCTAGGAACCTATGGACCCGATCAACCCGGGACCCGAGGGGTACGGCCAGGACGGCGACGGCAGCACGCCGCGCCAGCGCCCGCCCAGGGAATCCCTCACCACCGACTTCGGTCAGAGCACGCCGGCGACGGCCCGCACCACGCGGCTGGTCACCGGCGAATTCCTGCTGACCGTCAATCCCGTCGACGGCAGTGAGATAGAACCCTGCCCGCCGACCGAACGCCCCGCCGGGCCGGAGAAACGCACCGCCGCCGAGCGCGCCGAGTACGAGCGCGCCGTCCGGCCGCCGGTTCCGCCCGGTCCCGCCCGGCCCGAGCTGCCGCTCCTGGAACGCCAGGACGACCGAGAGCGGCTCGTCCGGCTCCTGGCCCGCGGCCGCTCGGTGCGGCTCACCGGGCCCTCGGGCTCCGGCCGCACCGCACTCCTCGACCTGGTCGCCGACGACTGCTCCGACCTCGCCCCCGACGGCGTGGTCCGCCTCAACGGCTTCCACCGCACGCCCGAGGACCTGCTCCACGACCTCTTCCACGCCGTCTACAAGGCGCCCGCGCACCGCCCGGACCACGACGAGCTCCTCGCACTGATCCGGGACATCGGCGCGGTCGTCGTCCTCGACGACGTCGAGTTCGGCGGCGCCGGGCTCGACGAACTGGTCGACGCCACCCCCGAGTGCGCCTTCCTGATCGGCGCCACCCCGGACGTGCCGGCGCCCTCCGCCGACTCCGCCGTCGAGGAGGTCTTCCTCGACGGTCTGGACCGGGCCGGCGGTGTCGACATCCTGGAGCGCACGGTCGGCCGCGTCCTCACCGAGGAGGAGGCCAACTGGGCCGGAGACCTCTGGTTCGAGTCCGAGGGCCTGCCCCTGCGGTTCGTCCAGGCGGGCGCGCTGCTGCGCCAGCGCGACCAGGTACGGGCCAGCACGGGCGCCGTGGACGAGTTCGGCGTCTTCGCGTCCGGCATGTCCGATCCGTCTGACCTGTCCGGGCTGTCCGACCTGCCGGTCGAGGCGGCCCTCGACGACGAGGCGAGCGACGGGATCCCGCTCCCGTCCCTCGGTGAGGCCGCCGCGCCCGCCCCGCTGCTCGCCTCCCGGCTCAGCGCCTCCGCCCGGGCCACCCTGCGCTTCGCGGTCGCCCTCGGCGGCGAGGTGCCGCACCAGGCGCATCTGCCGGCCCTCGTGGGCGACACCCACGCGGACGCGGCCCTCGGCGAACTCGCGGGCTGCGGACTGGTCTCCCCGGTGGGCTCCCGCTACCGGCTCGCCGCGGGCGTCCTGCAGCAGCTGGAGGCCGCCGGATACGCCGACGACGCGGCGGCCCAGGCCCTCACCGCCGCCCAGCACTACGGCTGGTGGGCCGGGCACCCCTCGGTCACCCCGGAGCGGGTCTGTGCCGAGTCCGACGCGATCCTCGCCGCACTGACGGTGGTCGTCCCCGAGACGGTGCCGCCGGCGGAGGACGAGGAGAGCACGCCGGTACGACTGGCCCGCACGGCCGCGCCCGCGTTCGCGGCGGGGCTGCACTGGAGCGCCTGGGAACGCGCCCTGCGGGCCGGCGCCGAGGCCTCCCGCCTCGCCGGTGAGGTCGGCGAGCAGGCCTACTTCCACCACGAACTCGGCATATTCGCGCTCTGCGGCGGCTGGCTCGACCGGGCGCGGGCCGAGCTGGAGGCCTCGATCGGGCTGCGCGGGGCGCTCGCCGACAAGCGGGGTACGACGGCCGGCCGACGGGCCCTCGCCCTGGTGGCCGACCGTTCGGGCGAGGTCATCCCGGTCGCCGCGATGGCGGGCGACGAGATTCCCGACGCCCGTCACGAGGAGTCCATATCCCCGGCCGGCGGCGTCACCACGCCCTTCCCCGCGGTCCACTCGCCGGCCTCGGACACGCTGGTGACCCACAGGGTCCCGGGGCAGCCGACGTCGTCCCAGGGCGGCGGGGGCGGCCTGGTCCGCATGGCCCGCCGCAACCTGGTGGCGGTGGGCGCGGGCGTGCTCCTGACGGCCGTCCTGGGCACCGTGGTCACCCTCGGCATGACCTCCGACAACAACGCCGACAACCCGTCGAACAACGTGAGCGTCAACCCGTCGGCGAGCGAGGGCACGGGCGACGGCAGCCTGGGCGCCGACCCCGGCCAGACCTCGGGCACGGGCGACACCGGCACGGTCACCACCAAGCCGACGGACCCGGGCCCCGACGGCACCCTCGGCACCTCGGACGACCCGACCCCGCCCTCGGACACACAGACGCCTTCGGCTTCGGCCACGGGAACGAAGGGTTCGTCGGGCGGCGGCACGACACACTCGCCGTCGGCATCGCCCTCGAAGTCGCCTTCACCTTCGAAGTCGACGTCACCGAGCCCGTCGAAGTCCGAGTCCCAGTCGGCGAGCCCGTCGCCGTCGCCCTCGTCATCGGCCCCGAGCGAGACCCCGTCCACCAGCAACTCGGCGAGCGGTCCGGCCTCCGACTCCCCGAGCGTCGCGACGTCGAGCGCATCGGAGAGCAGCAGCACGGGAACCTCGACCGGCACCCTGATCTGAGACCCGGCGTCCCACGCTCGACCGCGGGACGCCCACACCCCATTTCAAGGAACCGCCGCCGAGCCCGGCTCAGGCCGGTCCGGCACCGCCGGTCACTGCCGTGGGGGCTGGGTGCCGTTGCGGCGGTGTTGGGGGGTGGGCGGTGCAACTTGTCCGGCCCGTGTCCCTGCGCCGCCCGCACCGGACCCGCCGCGACGGCGCTCGGCCACGATGGTGCGGACCGGCGGTGCCGGACCCGGCTCGGGGCGGTTCGGCAGCGCCGGTCACTGCCGTGGGGGCTGGGTGCCGTTGCGGCGGTGTTGGGGGGTGGGCGGTGCAACTTGTCCGGCCCGTGTCCCTGCGCCGCCCGCAC
>NZ_JBIBAK010000023.1:79884-149357 GCF_042899865.1 Streptomyces sp. NPDC013157
CGGACCCGCCGCGACGGCGCTCGGCCACGATGGTGCGGACCGGCGGTGCCGGACCCGGCTCGGGGCGGTTCGGCAGCGCCGGGCGCCGCCGTAGGGGCTCTGCGTCGTCGCGGCGGTGTTGGGGTGGGCGGGGGAGGAGCGGGTTGGGAAGCACCGACGCGGTAGCTGACGGAGGTGGTCGTCGGCGGTCCCGGAACCGGTGTGGTTTGTCGGGCTTGTTCAGGGCCGTCGGCCCTGCCGGTCAGAAGAGGCGCAGCTTGTCGTCCTCGATGCCGCGTAGGGCGTCGTAGTCGAGGATCGTGCAGCCGATGCCGCGGTCCGTGGCGAGGACCTTCGCCTGGGGCTTGATCTCCTGGGCCGCGAAGATGCCGCGGACGGGGGCGAGGTGGGGGTCGCGGTTCAGGAGTTCCAGGTAGCGGGTGAGCTGTTCGACGCCGTCGATCTCGCCGCGGCGTTTGATCTCGATGGCCACGGTCTGGCCCTCGGCGTCGCGGCAGAGGATGTCCACCGGGCCGATCGCCGTCATGTACTCACGGCGGATGAGCGTGTAGCCGTCGCCGAGCGTCTCGATCCGGTCAGCCAGCAGCTCCTGCAGGTGCGCTTCCACGCCGTCCTTGATCAGCCCCGGGTCGACGCCCAGCTCGTGCGAGGAGTCGTGCAGGACCTCCTCCATCGTGATGATGAGCTTCTCGCCCGCCTTGTTGATGACGGTCCAGACGCCGGCCTCGTCACCCGTCCCCTCCTTGAGGGTGCATGGCGGCGACATCCAGTTGAGGGGCTTGTAGGCCCGGTCGTCCGCGTGGATCGAGACGCTGCCGTCGTTCTTCAGGATGAGCAAACGCTTTGCTGAGGGCAGGTGGGCGGAGAGACGGCCGACGTAGTCCACGGTGCAACGGGCGATGACGAGACGCATGGGGCCAGCCTACGGGGCTCGCGGACCGCCCAGGACCGCTCCGCCGGTCACGCCCCCGGGGCGCTTCCCGGGCAACACCAGGCCTCTGTCCGGCAGAAGGCCGGGCAAGGAAAACCGGAGTGAGGTCCGTGGCGGACGACAGCACACCAGATGTTCTCATCGCTGGGATCGGTTGCCCTTGAAGTGCATTGCGGAATCGTGTTCACGGAGTGCTGTGGAGGCCTTCCTCAACCCCTCCCTCCGATGCTCGGACCCTGCGATGGCTTCCGGCAGTTCGAGCCCCTGCCGCTCCAGCGCTGACGACGACTCCGCATCCCGGCTGATCCGCTTGACGGCCAACACGCGCATGCCCGTCTCGCTCTGTGTCCGTGAAGGTGCACCGCCAAGCTGGCGATCTTTGGTGAGTCGGGAGACCTGTCGTCTGTTTTGACCAGGATGCGCCGCCGATGATCGACTCGGGTGAGTCGCCTGCACACGCGTGTTCAACCCTGGCCGATTGTGTGCCTAAAGGGACCGTCGCATATACGCAATCTCCTGGTGGGGTCACCGCAGGTTGCCTACCGTAGTAAACGGGAGGTCGCGGATTGTGTACTCAGCGTGTTCGGTATCGCGAACTCCCTTACCTGTCCGCCAACCCCTGCTGTTCGGGGGTGCGAGAGGAGTACCCATGTCGCTCGACGTCTCACCGGCCCTACTCGAACAGGCCGAGCGAGGCGAGGTCGACGAAGCGGATTTCGTCGACTGCGTCCGGACCTCCCTGCCTTACGCATGGGAGATGATCAGCTCCCTGGTGGCCCAGCTGAAGGTGGACGGCGGAGACTTCGCCGACAACCAGACGCCCCCGCCGGACGAGCAGGCACGCGGTCAGCTGCTGCGTGCGCTCGCGAGTGACGCCATACGCGGCGCCCTGCAGCGGCACTTCGGTGTGCGGCTGGCCTTCCAGAACTGCCACCGTGTGGCGGTGTTCCCGCTGGACGCCTCGGTCGACGAGACGCTGGCCCGCTTCACCTCTGTGCGCAATCAGCTGTTGAACCAGTCCCCGGAACTCCGGGACTGCTGACGCCGTGCTCCGCCACTGCTGACGCAGTGAGCCGCTTGCTTGCCGCTCCACACGCGGGAGGTGCATCAGTCACTGGGGCGGCAAGCTCCCCGCGGCGGTGGGGTCACCGGAGGTGCGGCAGCACCTCGGCCCCCAGCCGCCGTACGTTCTCCTCCGTGGCCGCCAGATCCCCGGAGCCTTCGGTCAGCAGGGCGAAGCGGGAGATGCCGGTCCGCTCGGAGGTCGCGGCGAGCCGGTCGGCGCACAGCCGCGGGGTACCCACCGGGTGGAGTCCGCAGAGCAGTTCGGTGTACGCGCGCGGGTCCCGCATCGAGCGGAACCGGCCGTCCACCGTCACATGCGCCTCCAGGCCCTGTTTCAGCCAGCCCGGCATCGCCTTCGTCAGGGTCTCCGCGGCGTCGGTGCGGCTGTCGGCGATCTGGCAGACGCCGGCCGAGACATGGGCCGCCGCGGCGATCTCGTCGCCCGGTCGCCCGGCCGCCCGCGCGTGCTGCCGCCACAACGCGACCATCTCGGCCTTCTCCTCGTCGCCGACGTGCATCCCGAGCAGCATCGGCAGCCCCCGTTCGGCGGCCAGCCGGATGCTCGCCGCGGAGGTGCAGGCGACCACCACCTCGGGCCCGGGTTCCTCCGTCAGCGCCTCCGACGGCCGCGGTACGACGGGGACTTCACGGAACGAGAAGCGCGGACCGGAGGCCGACACGGCGGGTTCGCGCAGCCAGCGCATCAGCAGATCGAGTGATTCGGGGAAGCCCTGTTCGTACGCTTCCAGGCCCGCTCCGAAGACCTCCAGATCCACCCAGGGCCCGCCCCGCCCCACGCCGAGCGTGAAGCGGCCGCCGCTCGTCACGTGCAACAGCGCGGCCTGTTCGCCGAGGGCGACCGGGTGGACGGTGGGCAGCACGCTCACCGCCGTACCGACCCGCAGCCGCCGGGTGCGGCCCAGCAGTAAGGCCGCCAGCGTGACCGCCGACGGGCAGGTGCCGTACGGCACGAAGTGGTGCTCGGCCAGCCAGACCGCGTCCAGACCGGACTCCTCGGCCACCTCCGCCGTGCGCACCGCCCGGTGCAGGGCCTCCCCTTGGCCCTGGCCCGGGAACTGGGCGGCCAGCACAAAACTACCTACGCGCATCGTTTCTTCCTGCTTTCCTGGCTCCGACCCGGAGCTCCCCCACCGGGCATAACCGTCTGACACGTGCCGTGGACACGGCCTGACGGAGAGATTTGCGGATTGTCTGGAGAATGGGTCGCCCTGGTGGGGGACTTGTGCGGGTTCGTGCCCTACGCGTACCCCCGTGCGCGCGTCGTAGGCTGGACACAGCCCGTGCTTCCTGTATAGCCCCGAGAGGTGTCCCGTGTCCCCGCGTCGCAACCGACCCAAGGGCCCGAACGAATCGGCCTCGTCCGGCCGGAGCGCCGAGGACGACCGTGCGGACCGCTACGGCGGCTGGCAGTCCACCGAGAGCTGGCAGGGCGAGGAGTGGAGCGTGCGGCACGTGGCCGGCGCCAGCGCGGTCGGCAAGACGTACCGCTGCCCGGGCTGCGACCAGGTGATCGCCTCCGGCGTCCCGCACGTGGTGGCGTGGCCCGAGTACTCGGGCGTCGACGAGCGCCGGCACTGGCACAAGGCCTGCTGGAACGCGAAGGACCGCCGCACCACGCGGGTGCAGCGGTCCCGGAACGCGCCGAAGTTCTAGAGCGGAATCACACGTCCCGCTTCTCCAGCAGGACGTAGGCGCCGGCGAACGCGACGGCCGTCACGCCCAGGATGATCCACAGCGGGTCCCAGCCCGAAGGGCCGGAATCGCTCAGGGAGTTGGAGTAGAAGACGCTCAGCTGGTTCGGGATCGAGTACTCGAACAGGGCCGTGCGCACCTTCTCCAGCGACTGGGAGAACATGAACAGCGCGATCACCAGCGGGGCGAGCACCGCGCCGATCATGATCGTGATGGCTCCCGCCGAGTGCCGGATGACCGAGCCGATGATCAGCGAGAGCAGCCCGAGCAACGCGATGTAGAGGCTGACGCCGACGGTGCCCTTCAGCCATTCCCCGCCGGTCGGCGTCCGGGCGACGTCGCTCAGCATCGACACCTGCGTCATGGCCACGAACGCGCTGGCCGCGAGGGTGATCACGAACGCCACCGCGAAGAAGACGATCGCCTTCGCCGCGAGCACGCGCGCACGGGAGGGGCAGGCCACCATCGTCGTACGGATCATGCCCGTGCCGTACTCCGAGGCGGTCGTCAGCACGCCGAGCGTGATGATGCACATGCTGCCGAGCAGCAGGCCGAAGAAGCCGAGGGACAGCGCGCTCTCGCCCGACAGGTCGCCGGTCGAGGAGGAGTCGCTGACCACCGCGCCGGCCAGCAGGCCGATGCCGATCACGAGGAGAACGAAGACGCCGAGCGTCCAGATCGTCGAACGCACCGACCTGATCTTCGTCCACTCGGAGGCGATCGCGTGGCCGAGGTGGGTGCGCACCACCGGGATCGGCGAGACGTAACCGGGATACGAACCGCCGGGCGCCGCCTGCCAGTCGGGCGCGGACGGGGCGGCCTGCGGCAGCGGAGGCTGGTGGGTGCTCATCGGGCGTCCTCGGGCTTGGTCAGGTCGGCGGGAGCGGGGGCGGGGGCAGGGGCAGGGGCCGCATAGGGGTTGGGAGCGGCCTGCGGAGGCCCGTAGGGGCCCTGCGGGGCGGGAGGTGCGACGGGCGCCCCCGGCGGTCCGTACGGCCCCCCGAAGGGCTGGCCGCCCTGCTGGGGCGGCGGCGGGGCGTACCAGCCCGGCTGGCCCTGTCCCGGCACCGGCATCGGCGGCTGGGCGCCCGGCGGCAGGGGCTGCTGGAGGCCCGCCTTCTGGTCGGTCGAGGACCGGTAGTCGACGGCGCCCTGCGTCATCCGCATGTACGCCTCCTCGAGGGAGGCCTGGTGCGGGGAGAGCTCCCACAGCCGTACGTCCGCCTCGTGCGCGAGGTCGCTGATCCGGGGCAGCGGCAGCCCGGTCACTCTGAGCGCCCCGTCCTGCTCCGGCAGGACATGGCCGCCGGCCTCGGTCAGCGCCGAGCTGAGCTTCTCGCGCAGCTGCGGCTCGGTGTCCGGGGTGCGCACACGGGCGAAGTCGGCGGAGTTGGCCGAAATGAAGTCCGTCACACTCATGTCGGCGAGCAGCTGGCCCCGGCCGATGACGATGAGGTGGTCGGCGGTCAGCGCCATCTCGCTCATCAGGTGGGAGGAGACGAAGACCGTACGGCCCTCGGCGGCGAGGGACTTCATCAGGTTGCGCACCCAGAGGATGCCCTCGGGGTCGAGGCCGTTGACCGGCTCGTCGAAGAGCAGCACCTGGGGGTCGCCGAGCAGCGCGGCGGCGATGCCGAGGCGCTGGCCCATGCCGAGGGAGAAGCCCTTGGAACGCTTGCCGGCCACGCCCTGGAGGCCCACCACGCCGAGCACCTCGTCGACCCGGCGGGCCGGGATGGCGGACAGCTGGGCCAGGGAGAGCAGGTGGTTGCGGGCGGACCGGCCGCCGTGCACCGCCTTGGCGTCGAGCAGCGCGCCGACCTGACGGGCGGCGTTCGGGAGCTTTCGGTAGGGGAAGCCGCCGATCGTCACCGAGCCGGCGGTCGGGTTGTCCAGGCCCAGGATCATCCGCATGGTCGTCGACTTGCCCGAGCCGTTCGGCCCGAGGAAGCCGGTGACGGCTCCGGGTCGTACCTGGAAGGAAAGGTTGTACACGGCGGTCTTGTCGCCGTAGCGCTTGGTCAGGCCGACAGCCTCGATCATGCTCCGCACCCATCGAAAGGATCAGGACAGCGGGGCAGACGCCCCCCGTAAGGGTTAGGAGGATATCGGGGCGCTGACGGTTCCGCCCAAGAGCATGTAAAGACTTCCGGCGACAGACCCGGTCACGGCCCCGTCACTGGGCGTCGCGCCGCTTCAGCAGGACGTACCCCCCGGCCAGTGCCGCGACCACCCACAGCCCCATGATCCCGAGCCCGCCCCAGGGGCCGTAGGGCACGTCGTCGCCGACCCTCGGCACCACCTGCATGACGTGGCTGCCCGCCTGGTCCGGCAGGAACCGGCCGATCTTCTTCGTGGCGTCGACGTTGCCGAGGATGTTGGAGATCAGGAAGAAGAACGGCATCAGGATGCCCAGCGACAGCATCGGCGAGCGCAGCATCGCGGCCACGCCCATGGAGAACATCGCGATCAGCGTCATGTAGAGCCCGCCGCCGACGACCGCGCGCAGCACGCCGGGATCGCCGAGGTGGGCCCGGTGCGAGCCGAGCATGGCCTGCCCGAGGAAGAAGGCGGCGAAGCTGGTCACCATGCCGACCACCAGCACCAGGCCGGCCGCCACCGCGATCTTGCTGAACAGGAAGGTGGCCCGCTGCGGCACGGCGGCCAGCGAGACCCTGATCATCCCGGTGCTGTACTCGTTGGAGACGACGAGCACTCCGAACACGATCATCGCCAGCTGCCCGAGGGTCATCCCGGCGAAGCTGATGTTCGTCGGGTCGAAGGAGAGCCGTTCACGGGCCGGCATGTTGGAGAACTGGCTGTTCGCGAGCGCGGAGAGCAGCGTCCCGACGGCCACGGTGACCACCATGGCCAGCGACAGCGTCCACACCGTCGAGGCGACGGACCGGATCTTGGTCCACTCGGACCGTACGACCTGGGTGACGACGGCCATGTCACGCTCCCTTGTCCCAGCCGGTGCCCCAGGCCTGCGGCGGGGGCGAGTCTGCGTGCGCGTGGTACTCCACGGACTCCGCCGTCAGTTGCATGAACGCCTCCTCCAGCGAGGCCTGCTGGATGCTCAGCTCGTGCAGCACGATCCCGTTCTGCGCGGCCAGCTCCCCGATCGGTTCGGCCTTCCCGCCCTCCACCTCGAGGGCGCCGGTGCCGGTCTCGACGACGGTGATCCCGGCCGCGTGCAGCACGTCGAGCAGCCGCTCGCGCTGCGGGGAGCGGACCCGGACGTACGACCGTGAGTTCGTCCGGATGAAGTCCGCCATCGAGGTGTCGGCGAGCAGCCGCCCCTGTCCGATGACGACGAGGTGGTCGGCGGTCAGCGCCATCTCGCTCATCAGGTGCGAGGAGACGAACACGGTCCGCCCCTGGGCGGCCAGCGATTTCATCAGGGTCCGGATCCAGTGGATCCCCTCCGGGTCGAGCCCGTTCACCGGCTCGTCGAACATCAGGATCCGCGGATCACCCAGCAGCGCCCCCGCGATCCCGAGCCGCTGCCCCATGCCGAGCGAGAACCCCTTGGCCTTCTTCCGCGCCACCGCCGTCAGCCCGACGGTGTCCAGGACCTCGGCCACCCGCGCCCGCGGGATCCCGTTGCTCTGCGCGAGACAGAGCAGGTGGTTGAAGGCGCTGCGCCCGCCGTGCACGGCCTTCGCGTCGAGCAGCGCCCCGATGTACGTCAGCGGGTCCTTGAGCTGCTCGTACCGCTTGCCGTCGATCCGCACCCGGCCGGCCGTGGGGTGGTCGAGCCCGAGGATCATCCGCATGGTGGTGGACTTCCCGGCACCGTTGGGCCCGAGGAACCCGGTCACGATGCCGGGTCTGACGGTGAACGTGAGGTCGTCGACCGCCGTCTTGTCGCCGTAGCGCTTGGTCAGGCCCGCCAGCTCGATCATGCGGCCACGCTAAGACCGGCCTACCGGGGGTGCCACCGGAGCGCCGTGGCCGGGTGCACGCCGGTGGGGGCTGGTCGCGCAGTTCCCCGCGCCCCCAAAAGAAGGGCTTTGCGGCCGGCGCCCCTTCAGGGGCGCGGGGAACTGCGCGAGCAACCACACACATCCCGCGCTGTCGGAACGAAGATCAGCCACCCCGGAAACAACTCACCGCACCTCACGACAGAGGCCCGCACCCCCCGAAGGGAATGCGGGCCTATGACGTCGCTAGCGCTTACCGGGACTGCTGCGCCGGAACCCCACGGGAGATCGGCTCGTCCTCGGTCGGCGAGCTGGCGGCGGCCACCGCCGCACCCGTCAGCGTCGCCAGCATCTCGCGGACGTTGGTCAGCTGGGCGTTGATGCTGTCGCGGCGGTTGGTCAGCGCGGCGAGCTCGCGCTCGGATTCCGAGCGGATCCGGTCGGCCTTGGCGTTCGCGTCCGCAACGATGTCCTCGGCCTGGCGCTGCGCCGTCTCGACCGTCTGGCGGGCGCGGCGCTCGGCGTCGGTGCGCAGCTTCTCGGCCTCCAGGCGCAGCTGCTCCGCGCGGTGCTCGATCTCCGCGAGGCGCTTCTCCGCCTTCTGCTGACGCGAAGCGAGGTCACGCTCGGACTGCTCGCGGCGCTTGGCGAGGTTCGTCTCGAAGTCGGCGGCGGCCTGCGCGGCCTTCGCACGGGTCTCCTCGAAGAGGGCGTCCGCCTCCTCGCGCTTGGACTGCGCGTCCTTCTGGGCCTCGGCGCGCAGCTGCGAGGCGTCACTCTTGGCCTTCTCGACGATCCGGACGCCCTCGTCCTCGGCCTTGGCCTTGCGCTCCGCAGCGAACGATTCTGCGTCGTTGCGCACCTGCTGGGCCGCCGACTCGGCGAGCTCGCGGTGCTGCTCGGCCGCGCGCCGGGCCTCCTCGCGCAGGTCCTTCGCCTCCTCCTCGGCGAGGCGGAGGATCTTCTCGACACGCGCGCCGAGGCCGGCGTACGACGGCTCCGCGTCGGTTACCTGAGCCTGGGCGTTCTGCGTCTCGAGGTGGAGCTCCTCGATGCGCTTTTCCAGAGCGGTGATGCGGGCGAGAGCGCTGTCACGGTCGGAGACGAGCTTGGAGATCCGTTCGTCCACCTGAGCGCGGTCGTACCCACGCCGCACTAGCTCGAAGCCGTAGGGGGAAGTGTCGCTCATGGGGTTCCTGTCGAAAGAGACCGGTGAGGTGATAGGGGGAATCCTAGGGGCCGAAGCGGTGTGTCATCGAGCGGATACGTGTTTGATCTGGAGAATGACACCCCTTTTGAGTGGCTAGCTGTGAGATCGCTTGCCAAAGCCTCTGCCGCAAATTTAATCAAAAGCCCCAGAACACTACAGAACCGGCCCCGGTCTCTAGCCCTCTGACGACTTGCCACCCGATCGTGGCGCGCCCACCGTACTGCCCGCCTTGACCCCGCCGTCCTTGCCGGCCGACGGAGCCTCGAAGGATTCCAACGCCTCCAGGACGTCCTGGACACGGGAGATCTCGCCGTTGATGTTCTCCCGCCGGCGCTCCAGGATCTCCAGTTCGCGCTTTCCCTCCTCGACCGTGCGGCGGGCCTCGCGGATCGCCTCGGCCTTGAGCTCCTCGGCCTCCCGGACCAGCGTGGCCTTCTTCTGCTCGGCCTCCTTGAGCAGCCCCTCGGCCTTCTTGACGGCGGCGATCCGGACCTTGCCCGCCTCCGAGTTGGCCTCCGAGACCAGGTCCTTGGCCTTGGCCTGGGCCTTGGCGAGCTGCTCCTCGGCGGCCTTGATGAGCGCGTCGCAGCGGTCGCCGGTGGACTTCATGGTCTCGGCGGCCTCGCGGCGGGCCCGCTCGTGCAGCTCCTCGATCTCGGCGGTGATGCGCTCGCGCAGCTCCTCTGCCCGCTCCCTTATGGCGGTGGCGTCCCGGCGGGCGCCGACGAGCAGCTCGTCCGCGTCGGTACGGGCCTTCTCCACCCGCGTGTTGCCCTCGACCGTGGCCTCGGACACCAGCCGGTCGGCCTCCTTGCGGGCCGCGCCCACCATGGTGTCGGCCTGCGACTCGGCGTCCGCGGTGGTCTTCATCGCCTGCTGCTGCGCCTCGGTGAGCAGCTTGTCGGCCTCGGCGGTCGTCTCGTTGATGAGCGTGTCGACCTGCTCGGCCACGTCCTGACGGCGCCTGTTGGCGTCCTTGCGGGCCTCGTCGAGGGTGCGGTCGGCCTCCTCGCGGGCCGCGTTCAGCATGCGCTCGGCCTCGGCCTCCGCGTCCGCCTTGAGCCGCTCGGCGTCGGCACGGGTCCGGTCGGCGTGCAGCTGGGCGGAGCCGACCGTCTCGGCGGCGTCGGCCCGCAGCCGCTCCGCGTCGCCGGTGGCGTCCGAGATCAGCTTCTCCGCCTTGGCGATGGCGTCGGCGCGGACCCGGTCGGCCTCGGTGATGGTCTCGCTCTGGAGCCGCTCGGCCTCGTTGCGCGCCTCGGTGATGAGGGTGTCGGCCTGGGTCGCCGCGTCCGAACGCATCCGGTTGGCGTCCTCGCGCGCCTCGGCACGCGTGCGCGTGGCGTCCTGGTCCGCCTGGGCGATGGTGTCGGAAGCCTCGGTGCGCACCCGCTGGGCGTGCGCCGACGCCTCGGCCCGCACCCGCTCCGACTCGGTCATCGCTTCGGCGACGGTCCGCTCGGCGAGCGCCTTCGCCGCCTCGGACGCCTCGTTGGCCTCGCGCCGGATCCGGGTCGCGTCCTCGCTGGCCCGCTCCCGCTCGGCGTAGGCGTCGGCGCGGACCCGGTCGGACTCCTCCTCGGCCTCCCGCCGGGTGCGGTCCGCGGCGTGCTCGGCGGCCGAGCGCAGCCCGGTGATCTCCTCCTGCGCCTGCTCGTGCAGCCCGGAGACCGAGTCCCGTACCTGCTGGGCGTGGAGTTCGGCGGCCGACACCATCTCGGTGGCCCGGCGGTCCGCCTCCTCGACCAGCCGTACGGCCTCGGCCTGCGCCTCCTCGACCCGGTTGCGCGCCTGGGCCAGCAGGTCCTCGCTCTGCTCGCGGGCCCGCTCGCGCTCCTGGTCGGCCTCCTGACGCGCGGAACCGAGGAGTTCTTCGGCCTCGCGACGCCGTCGAGCGGCCTCCTCCTGGGCGGCGGCCAGCGTCTCGGACGCCTCGGTGGACAGCCGCTCGGCGGCCGCCTGCGCCTCGGCACGGACCCGGTCGGCGGTGTCCTGGGCCTCCTGCTTGAGCCGCTCCGCCTCGGCGGCCGCCTCGGACCGCAGCCGTACCGCGACGGTCTCGCCCTCCGCACGAGACGCCGACGCGTCGGCGGCGGCCTCGTCGCGCAGCCGCTCCGCCTCGGTCTCGGCCTGCTGCTGGAGCGCACGGATCCGCTCGGCGGCCTCGCCGCGCAGCCGGTCGGTCTCCTCGGCGGCCTCCCGGCGGATCCGGCCGGCCTCCTCGCGCGCCTCGGTCAGCGCCTGGTCGGCGCCCGTGAGCCGGTCCTCGGCCTCGGTGTGCAGGCGGGTCAGCTCGGCGGCCGCCTCCGCGCGCCGGGCCTCGACGCCCCGCTCGGTCTCCTCGCGCAGCTCGCGCGCGGCCCGCTCGGCGTCCGCCTGCATCGCCTCGGACTGCTCCTGGGCCTCCGCGCGGAGCCGTTCGGCCTCCTGGCGGGTGCGCTCCAGGGTCTCCTCGGCCTGCCGGCGCAGCGTGGTGGCGCGCTCGATGGCCTCGGTGCGGACCTTCTCGCTGTCCGTGGTCGCGGTCTGCCGCAGTTCGTCGGCGTCCGCCTTGGCCTTGGCGAGCAGTTCCTCGGCGGACTTGGCCGCCTCCTCGATCTGCTGCACGGCCTCGCGCCGGGCCTCGGCGCGGATCGACTCGCCCTCGGCGACCGCGTCGGACCGCAGCTGCTCGGCCTCGCCGCGCAGGCGGCGGGCCTCCTCCTGCAGCTCGACGGTCTTGGCGCGGTACTCCTTGGTGTCGTCCTTCGCCGTGCCCTTGAGCTGTTCGGCGATGTCGTGCGCCTCGGCGCGCAGCCGGTCCGCCTCGGTCTCCGCCTCGGTGCGGATCCGCTCGGCCTCCTCGGCGGCGGCCTTCGTGGTCTGCTTGGCCTCCTCGGACGCCTTGTTCAGGACGTCCTCGGCGGTCTTGGCGGCCTTCGCCAGCTGGGAGGCGCTCTCCTCGGCGGTGAGGCTGCGGGCCTTCTCGGAGGCCTCCGCGATGATCTTCTCGGCCTCGGCGCGGGCGTCGGCGACGACCTGCTCGGCGCTCGCCTTGGTGGCCTCGGCCTCCTTGGTGGCCTCGCTGACCAGCCGGGCGACCTGCTCCTTGGCGGTGCGGGTGCGCTGCTCGTTGGTGGCCTCGGCACTGGAGAGCGCCTTCGTGGCGTTCGCCTCGGCCTCGCTGACCAGCTTCTCGGCCTCGGACTGCGCCTTGCGCAGCGCCTCCTCGGCCTCCGCCATCCGCTGCTCGGCGGCCCGGCTCAGCTCACCCGCCTGCCGGCGGGCGGTGTCCGACTCCGTCGCGGTGGAGCTGCGGAGCTGCTCCGCATGGTCGGTGGCCTCCTGGGCCTGCGTGGACGCGGCGTTCAGCAGCCGCTCGGCGTCCCGGCGGGCACGCAGCAGGATCTGCTCGGCCTCGGTACGCGCCGCCTCGGCGTCGCTGGTCAGCCGCTGCCGGGCCTCGTCGGTCAGCCGCTGGGCCTCGGCCCGGGCGGCGGCCATGGCCTGCTCGGCCTCGGCCCGCGACTCGTCGAGCAGCCGCCGGGCCTGCGACTCGGTGCGGGCGCGCAGCTGCTCGGCCCACGACACGTTCTCGTTGACGTGCGACTCGACGGTCTGCCGGCGCTCGGCCAGCTCCTGGTCCAGCTGCTGGCGGCGGGTCACCGCCTCCTGGTGCAGCTCGGCCTGGAGCCGCGCGGCCTGCTCGGCGTGCTCCTGGAGGATGCGCTGGGTCTGCGCCCTGGCCTCCGCGGCCACCCGTTCCGCCTCCTGGCGGATCTGGTCGGCCTGCACCTGGGCGTTCCGCAGCAGCTGCTCGGCGTGGTAGCCGATGTCACCGCCGTCGAACGCGGGCCGGGACATGATGGTGCGCCGCGCCTCGTGCAGCTTGGCGCGCAGCACCTCGACCTGGTAGCCGAGGTCCTCGGCATGCTGGATCGCCTTTTCCCGCTCGGTCTTCAGCCGTTTCATCTCGGCCTCGAACCGAGAGAGGTGGTCGACGTCAGCCGCCGGCTCTCGCTCCTGGCTCTCGTAGCCCCGCACTGCGCGGTCCCATCCGTCCCCTGGTCGCAACCTTCTCCGAACGAGCTCCGTCCATCCGCCGAACGGGGCCCCCGGGGAATGGTGTCAGATCAACGGCGGAGCACGGGCTGCTG
The DNA here is from genome assembly GCF_042899865.1 of Streptomyces sp. NPDC013157. NCBI lineage: Bacteria > Bacillati > Actinomycetota > Actinomycetes > Kitasatosporales > Streptomycetaceae > Streptomyces > Streptomyces sp. NPDC013157. The sequence goes on from NZ_JBIBAK010000023.1 coordinate 92,866, forward strand.
CCCCGACGCTCGTCCCCCGAAACCCGGACCCCGGCATGCGGCCGCCCCGGCCCTGCGAACGTGCGGAGGGACGACCGCCCCCAACCCTACCGGCCCATATGTACGAGGGTCAGTGCTCAGGTGACTCAACAGCCGCCGAAGTGACCAGTTCTGTCAGTACGCCGTGGCAGTCCTTCGGGTGCAGGAAGGTGATCCGCGACCCCATGGAGCCGATCCGTGGCTCGTCGTACAGAACGCGTACGCCCTTGGACCGGATGTCGGCCGCGTCCCCGTCCACATCCGCCGTACCGAAGGCGATGTGGTGGACCCCCTCGCCGTTCTTCGCGAGCCACTTGCCGACCGCCGAGTCCTCCCGGGTCGGTTCGAGAAGCTGCAGGTAGGAGGCGCCGCCGTCGGACGTCTCGTTGATCTTGAGCATGGCCTCGCGCACGCCCTGTTCCTCGTTGACCTCGGTGTGGAACACCTCGAAGCCGTACGTGGCCCGGTAGAACTCGACGGTCGCGTCGAGGTCGTGGCAGGCGATCCCGATGTGGTCGATTCGCGTCAGCATGGATTCAGTGCAGCGCCACGGCGGTGGTTACGCAACGTGCCAGCGATCACACTGACGGCCCGATGACGGCACGGAGTGCCACGCAATACATTCGAAGTAAACCCTCGTTCACTCCTCGGCAGTGCAGCCGGTAAGGGGATCGCAGCTCATGTCTTCTGGAACCGCTGGAACCACCTCAGTGATCGTCGCGGGTGCGCGCACGCCCATGGGGCGACTGCTGGGCTCGCTCAAGTCCTTCTCCGGAGCCGACCTCGGCGGCTTCGCGATCAAGGCCGCCCTCGACCGTGCGGGGATCGGTGGCGACCAGGTGCAGTACGTGATCATGGGGCAGGTGCTCCAGGCCGGCGCCGGGCAGATCGCGGCCCGCCAGGCCGCCGTGAAGGCCGGCATCCCGATGAGCGTCCCTGCGCTCGCGATCAACAAGGTCTGCCTCTCCGGCCTCGACGCCATCGCGCTCGCCGACCAGCTGATCCGCGCCGGCGAGTTCGACATCGTGGTCGCGGGCGGCCAGGAGTCCATGACCAACGCCCCGCACGCGCTCCCGAAGTCCCGCGAGGGCTTCAAGTACGGCGCCATCGAGATGCTCGACACGATGGCGTACGACGGCCTGACCGACCCCTGGGAGAACATCCCGATGGGCGAGTCGACCGAGAAGCACAACACCCGCCTCGGCCTCGGCCGCCAGGAGCAGGACGAGATCGCCGCCCTGTCCCACCAGCGGGCCGCCGCCGCCCAGAAGAACGGTCTCTTCGAGGCCGAGATCACCCCGGTCGAGATCCCGCAGCGCAAGGGTGAGCCGGTCGTCTTCAGCAAGGACGAGGGCATCCGGAGCGACACCACGGCGGAGTCGCTGGGCAGGCTCCGCCCGGCGTTCACGAAGGACGGCACGATCACCGCCGGCAGCGCCTCGCAGATCTCCGACGGCGCGGCGGCCGTGGTCGTGATGAGCAAGGCCAAGGCCGAGGAGCTGGGCCTGGAGTGGCTCGCCGAGATCGGCGCCCACGGCAACGTGGCCGGACCGGACAACTCCCTCCAGTCCCAGCCGTCGAACGCCATCAACCACGCCCTCGGGAAGGAGGGCCTGGAGGTCGGGGACCTGGACCTCATCGAGATCAACGAGGCCTTCGCGGCCGTCGCCATCCAGTCAATGAAGGACCTCGGGGTGTCCACCGAAAAGGTGAACGTGAACGGCGGGGCCATCGCCCTCGGCCACCCCATCGGCATGTCCGGCGCCCGGCTCGTCCTGCACCTGGCCCTGGAGCTCAAGCGCCGGGGCGGCGGGGTCGGCGCGGCCGCGCTGTGCGGTGGCGGAGGCCAGGGTGACGCGCTGATCGTGCGGGTACCGAAGGCCTGAGTACGTTTCGCTGAGCGAACGTAAGCGAACGGAGCGAACGGAGCTGTGATGCAGGACGTCTCCTCACTGGTGGCCCAGGCCAGGGAGGGCCGACCGCGTGCGGTGGCCCGCCTGATCTCCCTGGTGGAGGGGGCGTCCCCGCAGCTCAGGGAGGTCATGGCGGCACTCGCGCCGCTGACGGGCAATGCCTACGTCGTGGGTCTGACCGGCTCTCCGGGAGTCGGCAAGTCGACATCGACGTCGGCACTCGTGACCGCCTATCGCAAACAGGGCAAACGGGTCGGCGTGCTGGCCGTCGACCCGTCGTCCCCCTTCTCCGGGGGCGCCCTGCTCGGCGACCGCGTCCGCATGTCCGACCACGCGTCCGACCCCGGCGTCTACATCCGCTCGATGGCGACGCGGGGTCACCTGGGCGGCCTCGCCTGGGCGGCACCCCAGGCCATCCGCGTCCTGGACGCGGCGGGCTGCGAGGTGATCCTGGTGGAGACGGTCGGCGTCGGCCAGTCGGAGGTCGAGATCGCTTCCCAGGCGGACACCAGCGTGGTGCTGCTGGCCCCCGGCATGGGCGACGGCATCCAGGCCGCCAAGGCCGGGATCCTGGAGATCGGCGACGTGTACGTCGTCAACAAGGCGGACCGGGACGGCGCGGACGCCACGGCCCGCGAACTGAACCACATGCTGGGCCTCGGCGAGTCCCGCGGCCCGGGCGACTGGCGGCCCCCGATCGTCAAGACGGTCGCCGCGCGGGCGGAGGGCATCGACGAACTGGTGGAAGCCCTGGAGAAACACCGCGCCTGGATGGAGGAGCGGGGCGTCCTGGCGGAACGCCGCGTGGCCCGCGCCGCCCGCGAGGTCGAGACGATCGCGGTGACGGCCCTGCGCGCACGCATCGGCGACCTCCACGGCGACCGCCACATCGACGCCCTCGCGGACCGCATCGTGGCCGGTGAGCTCGATCCCTACCGGGCGGCGGACGAGCTGGTGGCGGGCCTGACGGAGGGCTGACGCGGGTCGGGCCGACGTCGCGCGGTGCGGGCTGTCCTCCCGCTGCGGGCCGGCGGGGGCTGGTCGCGCAGTTCCTCCCCCAGCCTTCGGCCGGGGGTGCCCCCAGCGCCCCAAAGGGGCGCTGCCGTACCGCTCTGGATTTCGGCGGCCTCGCTTGGCTGCGGGCCGGCGGGGGCTGGTCGCGCAGTTCCTCCCCCAGCCTTCGGCCGGGGGTACCCCCAGCGCCCCTGAAGGGGCGCTTCGCCCACCGCCCCTTCCCGGCCGTGGGCAGTCGTGCCGCTGGGGCGGCACGGGTGGGCGCGGGCGGTGCCCTGGAGGCGCCGGTAAGCGTCCACCGTCCACATACGGCGACCGGTGCTGCTACTTTGACCGCATGTTCCTCTCCTTGGCGTAGAGCGCACCCGGCGCCGCCGCTGGCACGTGAGTACGCCGTGCCGTGGCGCGCACAGGTGTCCCCTCTTCCGCCTCTGACAGAGGAACTCACTCATGTCCGCGTTGACTTCGTCGCGCCCTTCGTCTGCCCGGCGGCCGTCGTACGCCGCCGTCCTGCGCCTTCCGCACGCCCGCCGCACCTTCTTCGCCGCCCTGGCGGCCCGTCTCTCCTACGGCACGGTCTCGCTGTCCGTCCTGCTGTCGGTCACCCGGGCGACCGGCTCGTACGCCGTGTCCGGGGTGGTGATGGCCCTGTTCGGCGGCGCCACGGTCGTCCTGCTGCCGGTCCGGGCGGCCTTGGTGGACCGCTTCGGTCCGCGGCGTGCCCTGCCGCCCATGGCGGCGGTCTACAGCGTCCTGCTCTGCGCCCTGGCCGCCCTGGCCTGGCGTCCCGGCACTCCTGCGGCGGCGCTCGCCGCGGCCGCCGCGCTCACGGGCTGCTGCGCCCCGCCCCTGGGCCCGACCATGCGGGCGGTGTGGGGCCGCATGGCCGACGACCCGGCGCTGCTGCGGCGGGCGTACAGCCTGGACGGGGTCGCCGAGGAACTGCTGTTCGTGTCAGGTCCTGTGCTGGTGGGTCTGCTGCTCCGGTTCGGGCCGCCGCCGACGGGGGTGCTGCTGAGTGCGGTGCTGATGCTCGGCGGCACCTGGGTGTTCGTGGCATCGCCCGCGGTGCGGGGTGTGGTGTCGCCGAAGCGGGAGCCGGGCCGGCGGCCCGGCCGTTTCCCGGCGGCCCCGGTGATCGCGGCCGTGGGCCTCGGCCTTGCACTGAGCGCGGCCGACCTGCTGGTGATGGCGTTCGCCGTGCGACGGTCCTCCGGTGAGGCGGCGGTCCCCTGGGTACTGGCCGCGCTCTCGGCGGGCAGTGCGGTGGGCGGCCTGCTGAACGGTGCGGTGGACTGGCGCCGTCCGGCCGGGGAGCGGCTGGCGTGGCTGGCGGTGGGGCTGGGCGCGGTCCTGGCCGCGGCGGGTCTGGCACCAGGCGTCTGGACGCTGGCGGCGGCCATGGCGGTGACGGGGCTGTTCGTGGCACCGACGCTGACGACGGCTTATCTGCTGGCCGACGAGACGGCGGCGGAGGGGGAGCGGACGCGGGCCGGGGCGTGGGTGAACGCGGCCGTCAACGCGGGCAGCTCGGGAGGTTCGGTCGTGGCAGGGCTGTTGGTCGGAGGGCTGCCGGTGGCGGTCTGCTTTGCTCTGGCGGGAGGTGTCGCGGTCGTGTCCGCCGTGGGCGTGCGGGCCGTCGTCGGGCCGCGGGCGGGTGGGGGCTGGTCGCGCAGTTCCCCCCAGGGCCTCTGACGGGGCGCTCCCGTGATGCAGCGAGCGGCGGACGGGACCTGAACCCCCGTCCGCCGCTTTCAGGTGCTGTCTGTCGTCACGGGCGCCCGCGCTGCCCCCGCAGGTGCTCGGCGATCGGCTTCAGGCCCTTGTCCAGCTCCATGAGTGCCTCCGGCGACAGCAGGTCGATGAAGTGCCGTCGCACGGAGGCGACATGATGTGGCGCCACCTTCTTCATCGTCTCCATGCCGTGCTCGGTGAGGACGGCGAACAGCCCGCGGCGGTCGGACTCGCAGTTCTCGCGGCGGACCAGGTTCGCGTTCTCCATACGGGTGATCTGGTGGGACAGCCGGCTCTTGGACTGGAGGGTGGCGGAGGCGAGGTCGCTCATCCGCATCCGGTAGTCCTCCGACTCGGACAGGTTCACCAGGATCTCGTAGTCGTTCATTGTCAGGCCGAACGGCTGCAGATCCTTTTCGAGCTGGTACGTCAACAGCCTGTTGACCTCCAGGTGGGTGCGCCAGGCGCACTGCTCCGCATCGGTCAGCCAGCGCGTGGCCGTCTCGGTCTCCATGAATGAAGTCTACCTAAAATGTTGAAAGGCGAACTAGTGAGGGCGGTGTGACTGTGCGCACGCGTTCGATGTCACACTCCGCAGACTACCGCTCACAGCCCGAAGCGACGCTGGAGGTCCCCCAGCTGTCCGGGAAGGCGCGGTGCGCCCGGTTGTTGTGAATGACCTGTGGAGGGGGCGCCTCCGCCGGGCACTCCGGGCTCGTGCGGAACCGCTCCCGTGGACTGCTCGGCCATCAGGGTCTCGGTGGACTGGAGCAGGACCGTGCCGGCCCCTACGAACTCGAACTGGTGCTCCTCTCCGGAGGCCCCGCCGAGGCCCGTCAGTGCACGTAGACCGCCCATTACGCCGGTCATGTACCCATGGTCGTAGTGATGGCACGGGGAGGGGCAGTCGGCCCATCCCACCAGTGCCTGCGGATCCACCCGGATGGGGGGTTCCATGAACACCACCGGACCGTTGGACGCGGCCACAAACTTTCCGGTTCCGATAAGGGTCAGAAAACCGGGAACGATTGATTGCTTCAGCGCGAGACTTGGCTGAAAAGCGAGCAGGTTGCCGGAGCGAATGGTCAGGTTGCCGTCGTCCAGGTCGTACGAGTTCACGTCGAACGCCCGGTCGGCGAGGAGCATCTTGCCCGAGCCCTCCGCCACCACCCAGTCGCTCGCGTGCAGAGGCGAATGGAACGACGTACGGACAAGCCGGTCCAAACGGCCGTGCCCGATGCCGTTGAAGTCGATCGAGCCGTAGTAGGCGATCATCTTCCCCTTCTGCAGGAACCACTGGCCGCTCTTGAGCTCCACGCAGAAGGTGTACTTGTTGACGTTGTCGTCGACGGGAAGGGTCATCGGGTCGTACACGACAGGTCCGGCCGGCCCGGCTGCTCCGTATGAGCTCACAGCTTCTCCTCCGACGCCTGCACGTACACCATGCCGTTGCCGCTGAGCTCCAGCTGGAACGCCTCGCCGGAGCCGCGGCCCACCATCTCCCGCCAGCCGAGCGCGGACGACAGCTTGTTGCGTACGTCGCCGTGGTGGGCGACGTAGGCCTGCGGGTCGACGTGGACCGGGCGCTGCGGGGTGACCGGGATCTCGAAGACTCCGCCGTGGGCCATCACGGCGACCGCGCCGTGGCCCTTGAGGGTGGTGGTGAACAGGCCCTGGCCGGTGACCTGGCCGCGCACCATGCCCATCACGCCGCCCTGGGAGCCCATGAACATCGTCCCCTGCTGCAGCGTGCCCTCGAAGGCGAGCAGCCGGTCCGCCTCGACGTAGAGGGTGTCACCGGTGAGGGTGATGACGTGGACGTGGTGGCCGCCGTGCCCGAAGAAGACCGTGCCGCTGCCCTCGACGGTCATGAGGGGGGTCGCCTCACCGGCGACCCGGCGGCCGAGCATCGACATCAGCCCGCCCTGGCCGCCCTGGATGTTGGGCGTGAAGGACACCTCGCCCTTGTAGGCGAGCATCGCACCGCGCTGGCTGAACAGCCGCTGCCCGGGTACGACGGTCGCCTCGACCATCTTGGAGTTCACCTCGCGCAGGGCCATCTCAGACGTCCCCCGCGATCGTGTTGCGCTCGCTCGGCTGTACGTACACCAGGCCGTCCCCCTCGAACCGGATCTGGAAGGCCTCCCCGCCGCCCTCTCCGAAGAACGTGCGGAAGGTCACACCGGACTGGAAGGACTGGCGGAGGCGGCCCTGGTGGGCGATGTAGGCGCCCGGGTCGACGGTCAGCGGGTACTGCGGGCTGACTCTGAGCACCACCGCCGGGCCGTCCGACATGATCGCCGCCTGGCCGTGGCCCTCGACCGTGGTGGTGAACAGGCCGTTGCCCTGGGAGGCGCCGCGCAGGCCGGTGAACGTCGTGCCGGTGCGCAGGCCGGCGTCGGTCGCGAGCAGGTTGCTGGACTCGACGTACAGCTTGTCGCCCTGGAGGCCGACCAGGTTGATCTCGGACGCCCGGTCCGCGAACCAGCACGTCCCGTGCCCCTTCACCTCCATCACCGTCATCTGCTCGCCGGTGAGCCGCCGGGTCACCATCCCGCGCAGCCCCTCGCCGCCGCCGCTCAGCTTCTTGAACGCCATCTGCCCGTCGTACGCGACCATCGAGCCGTTCTTCGCCTTCACGGCGTCCCCGGTCATCTCGACGGCGAGCACCTTGCTGCCCTGGAGTCGGAACATCGCCACGCTGTGAAGGTAGCCGCAGGCAGACGGCGACGACAGGTCCCGTGGGTGGACATCATCCCGGATCCGTCCCCTAGGGGTGCGGCCGGAAGCGGTGTGCGGCCGTCACGGGTGCCGCCGCTCCCCGGGGAGGCGTATCACCGCCGTACCGGCCGTCAGGTCGACCGTGGACCTCGGCGGCGCGCCGTCCTCCTCGTCGTCGCGCAGCACCAGCGCGCTCTGCCGCTCCTTGAGCTCGTTCTGCTTGCCGGGGGAGAGAGCCGCGTGCAGCTGCTCGAAGCCGGTCGCGGAGATCTGGCCCTGCCGGCCGGCGTTCCGCCACGGCAGCGCCCCCGCCCGCCCGGCCCGCAGCAGCAGCTGGTCCACGAAGGCCAGCACCGTGAGCAGCACCACCAGCCCCGGCAGGGTCAGGAAGAACACGAACCCCATACCCGCGCCCCTTTCGTCGCGCGGCCAGCCTGCCACCCCCGCGCCGGGTCCGCGCCGTCCCTTTGCCACAATGGCTGAACGTTTGTGCTCGCGTTCACAAAGAGTGGACGTCTCTCCCACCGAAGGTGACTCGTGGACATCAAGACCGCCACCGCCATCCGCCGCCTGCGCCTGGTCTCCGCCCCGGAGGCCGTTTCCTTCCTGATCCTCCTCGTCTGCTCGGTGCTCAAGCGGACCACGGACTTCAACGCGGTGCCCGTGATGGGCGCGATCCACGGTGTCCTGTTCATCCTCTACGTGATCTTCTGGGCCGACGCCTGGAACCGCACCAAGTGGTCCCTGAGGACCGGCCTCTTCTACTTCGTCCTCTCCGTCCTGCCGACCGGCGGCTTCTTCGCCGAGCGCAGGCTCAAGCGCGCCGCCGAGGACGAGGTCATCGCCGCCCGCGCCCGCAAGGAAGGGGTCGTGAACGCATGATCGTCGCCTTCTCCGTGACGCCGCTGGGCGTCGGCGAGGACGTCGGGGAGTACGTCGCCGACGCCGTCCGGGTGGTCCGCGAGTCCGGGCTGCCCCACCGCACCGACGCCATGTTCACCTCGATCGAGGGCGAGTCGTGGGACGAGGTCATGGACGTCGTCAAGCGGGCCGTCGCCGTCGTGGAGAGGCGCGCCCCGCGCGTCTCCCTGGTCCTCAAGGCGGACATCCGGCCGGGTGTCACCGACGGACTCACCAGCAAGGTGGCGACGGTCGAGCGACACCTCGCCCAGTAGCCGACAGCGCACAAGGAGACCCCGGCCGCTTGCGGCCGGGGTTTTCTTCCGTCCGGTGATTGAGCGAACGCTCAAAACTCGGTACCGTCATCACCGGAGGGTTTGAGCGGTCGCTCAAAAGGACCTCCGAAGACCAGGTGACGGGGGTACAACACCGATGGGGCTCTACATAGAGGCGCACATCCGCGCCGACCTCGACGAACTGTGGGCCCGGACCCAGGACCCGGCCCGGCACCAGCGCTGGGACCTGAGGTTCACCGAGATCGATTACCTCCCGCGCACGGCGGACGAGCCGCAGCGCTTCCGCTACGCCACGCGCGTGCTGCCGTTCCTGACCATCGCCGGCACCGGCGTCTCGGCGGGGGAGAAGGAGCGCCCCGACGGCACCCGCACCTCGGCCCTGCGCTTCGGCTCCCCGCACCCGCTCTCGCTGCTCGCCGAGGGCAGCGGCTACTGGCGGTACATCCCGGTCGGCGACGGCGTCCGCTTCCTCACCGGGTACGACTACCGGCCCCGCTGGGGCGCCTTCGGCGCGCTCGCCGACCGGCTGGTCCTCCGCCCGCTCATGGGCTGGGCGACCGCCTGGTCCTTCGACCGGCTGCGGCTGTGGCTGGAGCACGGGATCACCCCGGAACGGGCCCGGCGGAACTGGCTGGCCGAGCTGGCGGTCCGCGCGCTGACGATCGCCGGCTGCGCCGCCGGCCTGGGCCGGGGCCCGTTCCTCGGCGCGCTCTCGCCCACCGTCGCCTTCCTGGTGCCGCTCCTCCTCGTGGTCGCCCTCTCGCTGGCCCTCTTCGCGGCCCCGCTCGCGACCACCCCCGCCGCCCGCCGCTGCCTGCGCACCCCGCCGGCCAAGGCCACCGCCCCCCGCGTCCTGCACACCCTGGAGAAGCAGTCGTGACCTCGATGTTCCGCACGGTCATGGGTCCGGACTTCGACCGGCTGCACCCGCAGCTCCAACGGCGCTTCTCGGTCGGCCTGGCGAGCGGTGAGGCCTGCACCGGCCGGGGCGTGATGGAGCACGTCTGGCACGGGCCGGCGTTCGTGAAGCCGTTCCTGGCGCTGGGCGCCACCCGCAACATCCTGGTCCCGGAGGCCGCCCGGAACGTGCCCTTCAAGATCGAGAATGTGCCCTACGCGGACACCTACGGCCGTGAGACGGTGACTTTCGTGCGCACCTTCGACCTGCCCGGCCGCTCCCGCCGCTTCGACGCCCAGATGGTGCTCAGCCCCAAGGGCGACCGCATCCTCGACTACCTCGGCACCCACCAGCACCTCGCCAGCGAGCTGCACCTCAGCGCCGAGGCCGACGGCTCCCTGCTGATCCGCTCCGGCGAACACCGGTTCCGGGAGGGCCCGGTGGACGTCCGCGTCCCCGAACTCGTCGGCGCCACCGCGGAGGTGCGCGAGTCCTTCGACGACCGCGCCGGCCGCTTCCGGGTCCGGGTGCGGGTCGTGAACCGGTACTTCGGGCCGCTCTTCGGCTACCAGGGTTCCTTCGAGGCGTCGTACACCGATGTCCGCCGCGGCGGGGTACGGCCGGGGCTGCGGCCGGTCCGTGAGGAGTCGCGCGCGTGAGCCCGGAGACCGCCAAGTCCCTGGAGACCAAGAACAAGCTGCTGGAGGGCGCGCTGCGGACCCTCACCGAGCAGGGGATCGCCAAGACCTCGGCCCGCACCGTGGCGGCGGCGGCCGGGGTCAACCAGGCGCTGGTCTTCTACCACTTCGGATCCGTGGACGAACTCCTCTCCGCCGCCTGCCGGTACGGAGCCGAGCAGGCCGTCGCCCGCTTCCGTCCCCGCCTCGCCGCGGTCGGCTCGCTCTCCGAACTCCTCACCGTAGGGCGGCAGATCCACGAGGAGGCGCGCGCGGGCGGCCATGTCGCCCTGCTCGGCCAGCTGCTGGCCGGCGCCCAGACCCACGAGGCGCTCGGCCCCGCCACGGCGGCCGGGCTCGACCTGTGGATCGCCGAGATAGAGGAGGTGCTCGTCCGCGTCCTCGCGGCGACCCCGTACGGGGAGTTCGCCGACCCGGCCGGGCTCGCCCGCGCGGTCGCCGCGTCCTTCGTCGGCATCGAGCTGTACGAGGGCGTCGACGCGGCCGGCGCCCACGCGGCCCTGGACGCCCTCGAACAACTCGGCGCACTGGTGGCCGCGTTGGAGGACCTCGGCCCGGTGGCCCAGCGCGCGGTCCGCCACCACCTGCGCCGGGTCGGCCGCAAGTAGGCGCTCCACTGGAACTCCGGCGATGTGCGATGTGCCGTCTGCCGTCTGCCGTCTGCCGTCTGCCGTCTGCGGCGCCGTCGTGGCCGGTCGCGCAGTTCCTCCGCCAGCCTTCGGCCGGGGGTGCCCCCAGCGCCCCTTCGGGGGCGCTGCCGAACCGCAGCGGACTTCGTCGGGCCGCTCGGCGGCCGCCGCGACCGCATGCGCGGGAGCGGCACGGGTCAGCCGCCCGGTGCCCCCGACGCCAGTGCGATGCCCAGCGGAGTCCGCTCGTACAGCACCTGGTGGCCGTAGCGGCGCGAGGTCAGCAGGCCCGCGTCGCGCAGTGCCGCCAGGTGTGCGGAGACCGAGGAGGGGGCGAGACGCAGCCGGTGGGCGAGGGCGGTGGTGGTGGCCGGTTCGGCGAGGGCGGCCAGGACCGTGGCGCGGCCCCGGCCCAGCAGCCGTACCAGGGTGTCGGGCGTGGTCTCGGCCGGGTCGGTCCACAGGCCGCCGATGCCCCGGGCCGGGTAGACCAGCGTGGGCCGGGCCGGCGGCTCGAAGGTGCTGATCACGTCCGGCCAGGTGAAGACGCTCGGCATCAGCACCAGGCCCTGCCCGCCCAGGCGCCGCTCGTACGCGCCGCCGGGCGAGGCCACGGTCAGCGTGCCGGGCCGCCAGCCGAACCGGTGGTGGATCTCCGGCAGCAGCCCGCCCAGACCGACCTCCGCGAGCCGCCGCGAGTGGAAGGCGATGTCCGCCTCCAGCAGGGCGCGCAGCCGGGGCCAGTCCGGGGCCACCAGCACGCGCCAGGCCTCCTCCAGCGCGTCCGTCAGCTCCCGGACCATGCGCGGCGGGTCGGCCAGCCACGCCCGGCCGGTCGCCGACCCCAGAGCGCCCGGCGTGTCCGCGAGCGAGCGCGCGGTGTCCGCCCGGGCCGTCTCCGGGTCCACCGCCCGCAGGGCCGCCAGTTCCTCCTCGACGGAGACCGCCGGACCGGTCGGCGGCGCGACCAGCCAGTCCGGCGAGTGGCCGCGCCGGGGCATCAGCAGCCAAAGCGGCCTCAGGTCGAGACCGGCCGCCACCGCCCGGATCCGCCGCAGCCAGGGCGCGTGATAGCCGTGCCGGTCCGGCCGCCGCAGCGTGCGCACCGCCTCCTGCGTCTCCCACAGCGGCGACACGGCGAACCGGCACCGGAGGAAGTCGTCCTCGTCGAAGTGGAGGTGGGAGGGCATGGCGGGACCGTTCCGGGGGGTGAAGGCGAAGATTCGGCTGGTGCCGAAACTCTAAGCGGTGGGCCGGAGCACGGGCACGCTGCCGTCCATGTCCGCGCCCGCCCTTGAGCGACCCGCCGGCTACGGCCGGGTCCTCGCCGTGCCCGAGTTCCGTGCCGTCTTCGCCGCCCACGTCCTGTCCATGCTCGGCGTGATCGTCAGCGAGATCGCGCTGTCCGTGCTGGTGTACGACCTCACGGGATCGCCCCTGCTCAGCGCCCTGACCTTCGCGCTGGGCTTCCTGCCCTACCTGGTCGGCGGCACCCTCCTGGCCCCGGTCGCCGACCGGTTCCCGGCCCGCCGGGTGCTGGTGGTGTGCGACCTGGTGTGCGCGGGCTGCGTGGCCGTGATGACGGTCCCGGGAACCGGGATCGGGGTGCTGCTCGGGCTGCGCTGCGCGCTCGCCGTCGTCTCGCCGGTGTTCGCCGGCACCCGGATGGCGACCCTCTCCGACGTCCTCGGCGGCGGCGACCTGTTCGTGCTCGGCCGCTCCCTGCTGCGGATCGTCGCACAGAGCGCCCTGCTGGTCGGCTACGGCCTCGGCGGACTGCTCCTCGCCGTCCTCGCCCCGCGGCACGCCCTGCTGATCACCGTCGGCACCTTCCTCGCCTCGGCCGCGCTGCTGCGCCTCGGCACCCGGCGCCGCCCCGCCCGCGCGCGGGCCCGGGAGGGCGGCGGCACCCGGCAGCCGTTCGCCGACCGCCGCATCCGTCTCCTGCTCCTCCTCTTCTGGGTCCCGGCGATGTTCGCCGTCGTCCCCGAGGCGCTCGCCGCCCCCTACGCCGACGCGCTCGGCACCGGATCCCCCGGGCTCGGGCTGCTGATGTGCGCGCTGCCGGTCGGCACGGTCGCCGGGGAGCTGTACGCGGGCGCCCGGCTCGGCCCGGCCGCCCGGGAGCGGATCGCCCTCCCGCTGGTCTGCCTCACCCTGCTGCCGTACCTGGGGTACGCCCTGCACCCGTCCCTCGCCCTCTCGCTGCTGCTCCTGCTGACGGCCGGGGCCGGGTCGGCGTACACGCTGGGCCTGGACCAGTGGTTCGTGCGGGCCGTGCCCGAGGAGCTGCGCGGCCGGGCCATGACCGTGCTCAGTGCCGGGCTGATGACGGTGCAGGGCGTCGGCATGGCGCTGGCGGGACTGGCGGCGGAGGCCGTGGGTGTGCGGGCGACCGTGGCGGGTGCGGGGGTGGTGGGGGCGGTCTGCTGCTGCGCCCTGGCGGCGGTGGCCCGGCGGTCGTCCCGGCCCGCCCCGGCAGAGGTGACCGAAAGCCGAGACACGGCTGACCCCTATATGACCGGCCGGTAGGGTCGGTGACGTGCCCAAGCCTCTCAGTCTCCCCTTCGACCCCATCGCCCGTGCCGACGACCTCTGGAAGCAGCGCTGGGGAAACGTCCCGTCGATGGCCGCGATCACGTCGATCATGCGGGCCCAGCAGATCCTGCTGGCCGAGGTCGACGCAGTGGTCAAGCCGTACGGGCTGACGTTCGCGCGCTACGAGGCGCTGGTGCTGCTCACCTTCTCGAAGGCCGGCGAACTGCCGATGTCGAAGATCGGCGAGCGGCTGATGGTGCACCCGACCTCGGTGACGAACACCGTCGACCGGCTGGTGAAGTCCGGTCTGGTCGACAAGCGGCCGAACCCCAACGACGGGCGCGGCACGCTCGCCACGATCACCGAGAAGGGCCGCGAGGTCGTCGAGGCGGCCACCCGCGACCTGATGGCGATGGACTTCGGGCTCGGCGTGTACGACGCCGAGGAGTGCGGGGAGATCTTCGCCATGCTGCGGCCGCTGCGGGTCCACGCGAACGACTTCGACGAGGATTGAATCCTCCCCTTCCTGGAGGGAGGGGAGTACTGGCTCAGGCCGCCTTCTGGAGCAGCGCTCCAGGAGGTCTTGCGCCATCGGGGCACATGCGTTCGCCTTCGCTCGGCTCGGCCGGGCGGGCGGGCGGGCGCGGTGGCGCTCCGCGTCCACGGGCGGGATGCGGTTCCTCCCCGGCGCGAACGCCGCGACCTTCGTGCCGGACACCAGGTGAACCTGCTGCCTGCCGAGCGGTGACCCGGGGCAAGATCTCCCGGAACGGGTGGTTACGCTCGTCCCCATGAAAAAGAGCGTGCTGACCCGCTACCGCGTCCTGGCCTATGTCACCGGTGTGCTGCTGGTGCTGCTGTGCCTGAGCATGATCGCCAAGTACGGGCTGGACATCGACGGTGCGGCCGACGTCACGCGCGTCGTCGCCATCGCGCACGGCTGGCTCTACGTCGTCTACCTGGTCTTCGCCTTCGACCTGGGCTCCAAGGCGAAGTGGCCGGTCGGCAAGCAGCTGTGGGTGCTGCTGGCGGGCACCATTCCGACCGCCGCGTTCTTCGTGGAGCGCAAGGTCACCCGCGAGCTGGACGCCCAGGTCGCCGAGGGTTCTCCGGTGGCCGCGAAGGTCCGGGCCTAGGCCGCAGTCCCCGGGACTCACCGCCGTACGGACACCCGTGCGGCGGTTTCCCATCGACATTTACTAGGACGTCCTAGTAAATTCGAAGGTATGGACGCTGACGCCATCGAGGAGGGCCGCCGACGCTGGCAGGCCCGTTACGACGCGGCCCGCAAGCGGGACGCCGACTTCACCACGCTCTCCGGGGACCCCGTGGAGCCGGTGTACGGGCCCCGGCCGGGGGACACTTACGAGGGATTCGAGCGGATCGGCTGGCCGGGGGAGTACCCCTTCACGCGCGGGTTGTATCCGACCGGCTACCGCGGGCGGACCTGGACCATCCGCCAGTTCGCCGGGTTCGGCAACGCCGAGCAGACCAACGAGCGCTACAAGATGATCCTCGCCAACGGCGGCGGCGGCCTCTCCGTGGCCTTCGACATGCCGACCCTCATGGGGCGGGACTCGGACGACGGGCGCTCGCTCGGCGAGGTCGGGCACTGCGGGGTCGCCATCGACTCCGCCGCCGACATGGAGGTCCTGTTCAAGGACATCCCGCTGGGCGACGTCACGACGTCCATGACCATCAGCGGGCCTGCCGTGCCCGTCTTCTGCATGTACCTCGTCGCCGCCGAACGGCAGGGCGTCGACCCGTCGGTCCTCAACGGCACGCTCCAGACCGACATCTTCAAGGAGTACATCGCCCAGAAGGAGTGGCTGTTCCAGCCCGAACCCCATCTGCGGCTCATCGGCGACCTGATGGAGTACTGCGCCGCCGGCATCCCCGCGTACAAGCCGCTCTCCGTCTCCGGCTACCACATCCGCGAGGCGGGCGCGACGGCCGCGCAGGAGCTGGCCTACACGCTCGCGGACGGCTTCGGCTACGTCGAGCTGGGGCTCTCCCGAGGCCTCGACGTGGACGTCTTCGCGCCCGGCCTCTCCTTCTTCTTCGACGCGCACGTCGACTTCTTCGAGGAGATCGCCAAGTTCCGGGCCGCGCGCCGGATCTGGGCGCGGTGGATGCGGGACGTGTACGGCTCCCGGTCCGACAAGGCGCAGTGGCTGCGCTTCCACACCCAGACCGCCGGTGTCTCGCTGACCGCCCAGCAGCCGTACAACAACGTGGTGCGTACGGCGGTGGAGGCGCTGGCGGCGGTGCTCGGCGGGACCAACTCGCTGCACACCAACGCCCTCGACGAGACCCTCGCCCTGCCGAGCGAGCAGGCCGCCGAGATCGCGCTGCGCACGCAGCAGGTGCTCATGGAGGAGACCGGTGTCGCCAACGTGGCCGACCCGCTGGGCGGTTCCTGGTACGTCGAGCAGCTGACCGACCGGATCGAGGCCGACGCCGAGAAGATCTTCGACCAGATCAAGGAGCGGGGGCTGCGCGCCCATCCGGACGGGCGGCACCCGATCGGGCCGGTCACCTCGGGCATCCTGCGCGGGATCGAGGACGGCTGGTTCACCGGCGAGATCGCCGAGTCCGCCTTCCAGTACCAGCAGGCGCTGGAGAAGGGCGACAAGCGGGTCGTGGGCGTCAACGTCCACACCGGGTCCGTCACCGGGGACCTGGAGATCCTGCGGGTCTCGCACGAGGTGGAGCGGGAGCAGGTGCGGGTGCTCGGCGCCCGGCGGGCCGCGCGGGACGAGGGCGCGGTGCGCGCCGCCCTGGACGCGATGCTGGGCGCCGCGCGGTCCGGCGCCAACATGATCGAGCCGATGCTGGAGGCCGTACGGGCCGAGGCGACCCTGGGTGAGATCTGCGGGGTGCTGCGGGACGAGTGGGGGGTGTACACGGAGCCGGCGGGGTTCTAGTCCCGTACCAGGGGGCTCCGCCCCCTGGACCCCCGAAACCCATGCCCACCCACCACCCGACTCGGTCGGCCGAGAAGTGGCCGCCCGGGTGGGCTCGGTGGGGTGAGGTGTGGCTGCCTGGGTGGGCTCGGTCGGACGAGGAGTGGCCGCTCCGGCCGGCCAGGTGGGCCGGGCGGCGGTCGGGCCGGTCGGGGCGGTGGGGCGGGGTGGGGCTGCTCAGGGCTGCTCGGTCGCCGGTGGGGCGGCGAGACCGAGCAGCAGGACTCGGGTGAAGTCGCGGACCCACTCCTCGTCCGCCGGCTTGCCGCTCATCAGGGTGCGGTGGACCACCGCACCCGCCACCATGTCGAAGATCAGGTCCACCGTGCGGGCGGCCTCCTCCGGGTCCGGCTCGGTGGGGAGTTCGCCCCGGCACTGCGCCCGGGCCCGGCCCTCCAGGACCAGCCGCTTCTGGCGGTCCACGATGGACGTGCGGATACGTTCCCGCAGCGCGTCGTCGCGGGTCGACTCGGCGACCGCCGCCATCAGGCCGCTCCGGGCCTCCGGGCGGTCCAGGATCGCCGCGAACTGCAGCACGACGCCCTCGATGTCGTTCGCCAGGCTGCCGCGGTCGGGGAGTTCGAGTTCGTCGAACAGTTCCGCCACCGCGTCGACGACGAGTTCGTTCTTGCCGGCCCAGCGGCGGTAGAGGGTCGTCTTTGCAACCCCGGCCCGCGTGGCCACGTCTCCCAGGGTGAGCTTGGACCAGCCCAGTTCGACCAGCGCCTGCCGCGTCGCCGCCAGGATCGCCGCGTCCGCGGCGGCGCTGCGCGGGCGGCCGGTACGTCCGGCGGGGGTGCGGCTCTGCATCCCACGACCATAACCGGCGGTTCATGTGATGCCGTGAGGGAGATCACCGGAAAGTGGTGTCGCGCGGGTCCCGGATGGCATTACGCTACGGGTCGTAGCGAAAGCTCGTGGGTGACCGCACGGGCGACGACCATGGCGTGGGGTGGGGACCCGGCGCCGTCGATGAACACAGGTTCGGCCCGGCTTTCACAACGCTTTTCACACACGCGCGGGAACGGGGGAGGATAGACGCATGCAGCCACGGAACATGTCCATGAGCGGCGTCGTCGACCTCGCCGCGGTCAAGGCGGCCCAAGAGGCCAAGACCAAGGCCGAGCAGGCGCGCGCCGAAGCGGCCCGGCAGGGTGGTGCCGGTGCCGTGTCCCCGGCCGATCTGGTCATCGACGTCGACGAAGCCGGCTTCGAGCGCGAAGTCCTCCAGCGGTCCGCCGAAGTCCCCGTCGTCATCGACTTCTGGGCCGAGTGGTGTCAGCCCTGCAAGCAGCTGAGCCCGGTCCTCGAGCGCCTCGCCGTCGAGTACAACGGCCGCTTCCTGCTGGCGAAGATCGACGTCGACGCCAACCAGATGCTGATGCAGCAGTTCGGGGTCCAGGGGATCCCGGCGGTGTTCGCCGTCGTCGCCGGGCAGGCGCTGCCCCTCTTCCAGGGTGCGGCCGGCGAGGAGCAGATCCGCGGGACGCTGGATCAGCTGGTCCAGGTCGCCGAGCAGCGGTTCGGCCTGACCGGCCTCGTCGTCGACCCCGACGCGGAGCCGGGGGTCCAGGCCGGCCCCGCGGCGGCGCCCGCGGGGCCTTACGACGCGCTCCTGGAGGCCGCCGTCCAGGCGCTGGACGCGGGCGACTTCGGCGGTGCGGTCCAGGCGTACAAGAACGTGCTGAGCGACGACCCGGCCAACAGCGAGGCCAAGCTGGGGCTCGCACAGGCCGAGTTGCTCCAGCGGGTGCAGGGGATGGACCCCCAGCAGGTGCGCAGGGACGCGGCCGAGAAGCCGGCCGACGCCGGGGCGCAGATCGCGGCCGCCGACCTGGACCTGGTGGGCGGGCATGTCGAGGACGCCTTCGGGCGGCTGATCGAGACCGTCCAGCGGACCGCCGGGGACGACCGGGATGCCGTGCGGCGGCGGCTTCTTGAGCTCTTCGAGGTCGTGGGCACCGACGACCCGCGGGTCGTGGGAGCACGCAGGGCGCTGGCGCGCGCGCTGTTCTAGGCAACGATCTGAACACGGGCCTGACCAGTCGCTAAACGTCACGTCCTGTGATGCCCGAGTGAAAGATTTGCCGAGACGGGGCCACGGCGGCCGCTCTTTACCAAATCTTGGTAATCGCGGCCGCTGTTACTCGGAGTAAATCAGGGCTGTTGGTCTGTCTGTTTTCGTCCACTGATCAACTGTTTTGCTCTGCCTCTGAATGCCACCCAGAGTCGCGCTCCGGGACCGGTGGGTCGTCCTTCGGTTATCCGCCCGTTACTACCGAGT
This sequence comes from Streptomyces sp. NPDC013157, assembly GCF_042899865.1. Lineage (NCBI taxonomy): Bacteria > Bacillati > Actinomycetota > Actinomycetes > Kitasatosporales > Streptomycetaceae > Streptomyces > Streptomyces sp. NPDC013157. Next base: position 111,475 of record NZ_JBIBAK010000023.1, read on the forward strand.
AACGAAGCCCCTTGTGCGGGCGGCGAGAATGCACCACGATCGGCGACGCTCGGTCCATTCCCGTACCCCGACAGCCGGTCGGGCCGCGGGTTCATCTGGGTCCCCACCGAGCAGAGTCGGCGGCAGTGACGCCGGCTCTTGGGCAGGGGGGTCTTCGCCTCACGGTGAAGCCTGTCCAGCAAGGTTGTGCGTGATGCGTGTCAGGCGCGACCAGTGGTTGTCGCTCGGGGGTGATCGCCGGTGATCGAGGTGCGTTCGTGCCTCCGAGTACGGGCGCTCCCCTTCCGAGGACGTAGCACTTCTCCCATCCCTGCCCGGCCGAGCCGCCGTTGGGGGCGATTCCGGGCCAGGAGATGTACGTCCGAGAAGGAGGAAATATGGAGTCCCAGGTGCGTGGCGGGACCAGATGGAAGCGGTTCGCTGTGGTCATGGTGCCCAGCGTCGCCGCCACGGCGTGTATAGGTGTCGCCCTCGCGCAGGGCGCTCTCGCCGCGTCGTTCAGCGTGTCGGGCCAGCAGTTCAAGGTCTCGGCCGACTCGCTCGAGGGTGACGGCTTCGAACAGTACGGTGCTGTCGACATGGGCAGCAGCGCCACCAAGGCGAACACTCACCCGGTGGCGGTGTCGGCGTTCAACAGCGCGACCATCACCAACCTGTGCCAGTCCGTGGTCACGCCGAACGTGCCGTTCTTCGGGAACGTCAGCCTGATCCTGCACGCGGGCGCCGACGCGAAGAAGCCGGTCGAGGCCACCAAGCTGTACATCGACCTCGACGACCTCACCGCCGACGCGACGTTCACCAACATCAACATCGGTGTCGCCGCCGGAAGCATGAGCAAGGGTCCTGGCATCAAGCAGGACGAGGTCAGCAAGGGGCTGGCCAACCCGAACGGGTTCGGACAGGAGGCGGACCACGCCTCGCTGACCGGCGTGAAGCAGACGGCGTGGGCCACCACTGCCGGAACCTTCAAGCTGAGCGGTCTGCACATGTCGGTCTCGACTTCGGGCGCGGAGTGCTACTGAGCACTCCGTGACGGGCGGGGGAGCCGATGGCACCCCCGCCCGTCCACCTTCCGCCCACGGTCTTCACGCGTGGTGCACAGCACCACCCCTGCACCACCACAGCAACACCACCACAGCAACGCCGCACCAGGGAGCTGTTTTCCATGAGCGCCGAGACCCCTGCCGCCGCACCCGGCCAGTTCACCCGCCGGAGGCTGCAGTTCCGCGCCTGGCGGGGCACGCGGCCGTTCTGGGCCGGTCTGTACATCCTGCTCGCCGGCTTTCCGATCATGTACTTCCCGTACGCGCATCTCCAGCTCGGCAACCTGACGGTCGCGATGTCGACCACCGCAGGCGCCGGATCCCTGATCATCGGCGTGCTGCTCGTCGTCCTGGGCGTCAGCCTCTGGTTCCAGAAGCACATCCGCACGTTCGCGGGAGTCGCCGCGATCCTGCTGGCGCTGGTGTCCCTCCCCGTGTCCAACTTCGGCGGCTTCGTCATGGGCTTCCTGTTCGCCCTGATCGGCGGAGCGATGGCCGTGGCCTGGGGGCCGGGTACGCCCAAGCAGCCGCAGCCGGAGGGCGACGTGCCGCCGGCCGGGAGCGGCGCCCCGGAGGAGGCCGCCTACCACCCGGGTCCGGACGGCGTGGGCGACGGGGGCACCTCCCAGGCCCCTCAGGCGCTGGGGGAGAACGACCTGTCAGGAACGAGCCCGCTGAACGGGGCGAACGGGAGGCACAGTGCCGGCTGACGAGGTGACCCACGGGACTGATGTGGACGAGTCCCGTGCGAGAACCGGGCCGCGGCATGCGGCGCCCAAGAAGCCGCTGTTCACCAGGTTCCACATGCCGGCGGGCAAGGCGATAGCCTCCGTCGCGATGCCGACGGCCGTGCTCATGGGCTTCGGGTTCACGTCGACGCTGGCCATCGCCGACACCAACAGCACGTCGTCGGCGTCGTCGAAGAGCCTTGCCGAGGACTACAAGGACTGCGTCTCGGCCCTGGACTCCGCCTCGCCCTCCGCCTCGGCGGGCGCGAGCGACAAGGCCACGGACTCGGCCTCGCCGTCGGCGACGGCGTCGGACGACGCCAAGGACTCGTCGTCGTCGGGCAAGTCGTCCTCGTCGGATTCAGGTTCCGACGACACGGCCACGCCGACGCCGTCCGCCTCCAAGTCGTCCTCGTCCTCGGGCGATTCGGGTTCCTCGGACTCGTCGGGGTCCGGTTCGTCGGGCTCCGGGAGCACGGCGACCCCGTCCGCCTCCGCGAGCAGCACCAGCAGCAGCGGTGGCGGTCTGCTGGACTCGATCGGGAATGCGATCGGCAGCATTCTGAGCGGCGGCAGCACGACGAGCTCGTCCTCGTCGGACTCCACCGCGAGCGCGACCCCGTCGCCGTCGGCATCCGCGTCCTCCGACTCGTCGTCCTCGTCCTCGTCGGGCAAGGACAGCGGCTCCGACACCGTGTCCAAGACCGTCAAGAAGGTCACGGACACCGTGAAGGACACCACCGACACGGCGACGAAGGCAGCCGGTGACGTCACCAAGACGGCCGAGGACGCCGCCTCCACCGCCGCCTCCAGCGCCTCGCCGAGCCCGTCCGCGAGCTCCAGCACGTCGGCCGCCAACTGCGACGCCGCCACCGACGACGTGAGCGGTGTCGACAACAAGGTCGCGGTCGCGGACGACCCCTGGTACCTGGGCGCCAGCTCGCTGACGCTGAAGGGCGCCGACTACCAGGGCATCGTCGAGGTGAAGACGGCCAGCGGCAAGACGAAGAAGGTGCTGAAGTACGTCATCTCGGGTGGCACCGACATCGGTGACCTGCACCAGACGGTGAAGGACACCAAGATCAACAAGACGTACCACGTGCAGGCCGCGTCCGGTTCGACCTCCACGATCCGCAACGGCGCCACGACGATGTACACGGAGTCGATCTCGGGCAACCTGTTCGGCCTGATCCCGATCACGTTCGACCCGGACAACCCGCCGCCGCTGAACATCCCGCTGATCTACTTCACCAACGTGAAGGTCGTCCAGGCGGCCCAGTTCGGCGGCACCCTGCACGTGCCCGGGATGCACGTCTACACGACCGACGGCACCAGCTGAGCGCCACCACAGACCCTTCCGGGAGCCGCGCAGAGAGCTGTGGCCCGGCCGTCCGCCCAGTGCGGCGACCGGGCCACAGTGCTGTCCGGGGTCCCTTTGGCATCGTCCGCCTGGGCCTTGATAAATCATTAACAGCTTTCACACCGTCCTCATAAGGCTGCGCTTGCCGCGTGCATGACCAAGCGCGCGGCGTGGGGGAGGTGCCAGGCGGCCGCGACCGGTTCGCGGCGCCTTCGGCGTGCGTGTCCGCGACGTCCCCCGTCGACGCCGACGACGGAGTCGGGGTCGGCAAGAGCGCCGAGCGGATCGGGGAGGGCCGCCCGCTGGGGTCGGTCGCGGACGACGAGATCGGCGAGACCCTGGAACTGCTGTGGGGCACCGCAGCGGTCAACACCTGGAACGCCCGCCGGGCGGCGGTGCTCTCGTGGCTGGGCTGGTGCGAGTCGTACGGCTACGACGGCCCGGCGGTCCCGGCCTGGACGAAGCGGCTGTCGGTGCCGGACTCCGAGACCCCGGCCCGCTCGAAGATGGCCGTGGACCGGCTGATCGCCCGGCGCGAGGTCCATCTGCGGGAGAAGACGCTGTGGCGGATGCTCTACGAGACCGCTGCACGCGCGGAGGAGATCCTCGGCGTGAACATCGAGGACCTGGACCTCGCCGCCCGCGGCTGTCCGGTCAAGGCCAAGGGCGCCCGCAGCAAGGTCCGCCGCCGCGGGCAGGCCCGCGAGGACTTCGTGCTGGAGACGGTCTACTGGGACGCCGGCACCGCCCGGCTCCTGCCCCGGCTGCTGCGCCGCCGCACACGCGGACCGGTGTTCGTCACCCACCGCCGCCCCGGCCCGGGGAAGGTCGTCAGTCCGCGCGACGTGTGCCCGGACACCGGCCTGGCCCGCCTCTCCTACGGCCAGGCCCGCGCCCTCCTCGACGAGCACACCGCCGTGCGCGGGCCGGGGACGGGCCGGGACCTGCACGAGTACCGCCACGGGGCCCTGACTCACCTCGGCGAGCAGGGCGCCTCCCTGCTGATGCTGATGCTGATGGCGAAGTCGAGGCACAAGAAACCGGAAAACGTCCGCCGCTACTTCAAGCCGTCCCCCGAGGCGATCTCGGAGCTGACCAGTCTGCTCGCACCTGGCGACAGCCGCCGGTGAATGTACGGTGCTGCCGGGACGGGTGCGTATCCGATGCGGGCCGTGGTGGGGATGGGGCACTTGCTATAATCCAGCAGTCGGCCTTCGGCGCCCCAAGTTGGGTGCGCGCGAAGGCTTTTTTCATGCCTTCTGACACATCTGCCTCCGGCACTCCGCCCACCACCTACCGTGACCTGCTCCGCAACCGTGAATTCGTCGGCCTGTACGCCAGCTTCACGCTGACGGTCGCCGCGAGCACTTTGTCGGGCTTCGCGCTCGGCACGCTGGTCAACCAGCAGACCAAGTCCCCGTTCCTGACCGCTGTGAGCATGTACGGTGCCACCTTCGCGACGGTACTCGGTGCGCTGACGCTGATGTCGGTCGCGGACGGAAGCCGTCCTCGCCGGACCCTCGTCGCGCTCCAATGCGTCTCGCTCGTAGGTGTTGCGGCACAGGCGGTTCCAGGGCTGCCGCTCGCCGCCCGGTTCGGTCTGCTCCTTGTACTGGGCTTCTTCCAGTCCCTGGGAACGGGCGCACGGATGGGGCTGCTCGCCGAGGTGGTGCCGACCTCCACCTATGCACTGGCACGTTCGCTGATGAACATCACCTCGGGAGGCATGGCCATCCTCGGCTACGCCAGCGGCGCCGTACTGCTGCGGTACCTGAGCCCGCAGGAGGTCTTCGCCGTCGCGACAGCCCTGACCGGCGGAGGATTGATCACCGTGGCGGTGACAGTCCGGGAACGTTCGATCCGTCTGACCCGTCGCCCCGGACTGCGCCAGACCTGGACGACGAACATCGAGCTTTTCTCCCACTCCGGCCAGCGCGCGCTGCTGCTGAACCTGTGGGTCCCCAACGGTCTGATCGTTGGCTGCGAGGCCCTGTTCATCTCCTACGCCCCTCATCACGCCGGCGTCTTCCTGGCCGCCGGATCGGCAGGCATGCTCTTCGGTGACCTTGCTGTCGGGCGGCTGTTCACCGCCGAGCAGAGGCGCCGCTACGCATTCGCCCTGCGACTGCTGCTCGCCGCCCCCTACCTGCTGTTCGCCGTCCACCCGCCCGTGCTGGTGGCGACAGCCGCGGTGTTCATCGCCAGTGCCGGCTTTGCTGCCACCCTGCCGCTTCAGGAGCAGCTTCTGGAGTTGACCCCTGATCCGGTCCGTGGCCAGGTCCAGGGAGTTGAGTCCGCCGGCCGGATGACGTGGCAAGGTATCGGAGCCGCGATCGCTGGCGGCATTGCCCAGCACTTCACTTCTGGCACGGCCATCACCTTTGTCGCCGCCGTCTCCATCGCCATCACCGTCTGCTCCCGGCCCTTCGTGGTCCGCGCCCGAGCCGTCCGCGTCCAGGCGGCCAACGCATAGAGTCCCCACGACGGTGCGAGCGGCGGGCGCGGCCAGACGCGCCCGCCGCGTCTCGCTACTCGTCGACAGCGTCCGGGGCACGGAGGGGCCGCAGGCCGCCGGGCAGGTCAGGGAGCTGGAAGGAATACCGGCCCAGCGATCCCGCTCGGCCGGTACTCGTTCAAGCTGCCCGAGCTGCCCGGCGGGATGCGCCCGCTGCGTGACAAGGACGCCACCGACGACGAGTGACGTCATACGAATGGTTCATCGTGGTCGCCACCATCTTGACCTAGGCGTCTGCGCTGGCCAGGCCCCGGAGAGGGGTACGGGAGCCGTCACACCGGCCGGAGCTGTTACGGCTTCGCGGATCCGTTCGGCGGCCCAGCGTGCCCGGTACGCCTTCTGCCGGCAGGCGGGCCGGCGTCCCGGCGGTGACCGTGGCCCAGGGCGAACTGGTCCGGCTTCTCGTCGTTGGTCAGGTTCCCGTTTACCGGGGTGAGCGCCCGACGGCGAGCCGACCCGGTGCGTGGGCGCGGGGCCAGCTCCTGGTATCAGTGCGGCGTGACCTTGCCTGCTGGCTGATCACTTCGCCTGAGAGAGCGAGACCGCGTCAGGGCCGGCGGGGAATCGCAGCTGGCCCGTCGTGTCGTGCACGGCTCGCCACACTGTCTCGGCGACGTCGCTCTCCTTGGTGAACAGGTCCTGGCCCGTGAAGTCGCCCATGGCCTTCTTCGCCCATGGTGCATAGGGCGCCGGGACCAGCTCGTCCAGCGAGGCGCCCTTCGTCGCGTTGGCCGCGAAGTTCGTCGTCAGGCAGGCGCCCGGCTCGACCGTCTTCGCCCGCACACCGAACGGCGCGAGCTCGAGCGCGAGGGAGGCGGTGAACCCCTCGATGGCCATCTTGCTCGCCTTGTAGACGGCCGAGAGCGGCATGTGCCCCAGCACCACGCTCGAGGTCACGTTCACCACCACGCCGGAGCCACGCTCGCGGAACTGGGGCAGCACCGCCTGCGTCATCGCCATCACGCCGAACGTGTTGGTCTCGAAGACCTCCCGCACTCGGGCCATGGGGGTGCCCTCGAACACGCTGATCGAGGGCAGGCCCGCGTTGTTGACCAGGACATCGATGGGGCCCTCGGCCTCGAACGCGGCGGTGATGCTCTCGGGCCTGGTCACGTCGAGCTCGATGACGCGGAGCCGGTCCGACTCAGGAAGGACGCCTGGACGCGGCGTCCGCATCGTGGCGATGACGTTCCACCCCTGCGAGTGGAAGTAGAGGGCGGTCTCCCGCCCGTACCCGGATGAGGTACCAGTGATCAGAACTGTCTTCATGTTGTGCCCCTTTGCGATGTGGTGGGATCCATACGGGTAGGCAGGCATTTTCCTGCTCCACGGGAGAACCGGTGATCCCATTGAATCGCTCTGACCTGCGGAGATAGTAGAACTATCCTCGCTACTTCTTGCACGATCCTCCAGTAAAGCCCACCCAGGTCAGGGCAGGAGACCTGCCGGCGCACGCACGGCCTGACGCAGGCGGGCGGCGTCCTGGCTGGGGGGCGCGCCGAACTGGCGGCGGTACTCCCGGCTGAACTGCGACGGGTTGTCGTAGCCGACGCGGTGGCCGACTCCGGTGACGTCTCCGGGGTGGGTGGCAAGCAGCAGCCGGGCCTCCTGGAGCCGGATCTGCTTCTGGAACTGGATGGGGCTCATCGCGGTCACCGCTTGGAAGTTGCGGTAGAAGGCGGAGACGCCCATGCCGGACTGCCGCGCCACGTCCTCGACCCGGAAGGGCTGCGCGTAGTGCTCGCGGATCCAGCGCACGGCCCGCGAGATGTGGCTGAGGCTGCTGTCGGCCAGGCCGAGCTGGCGAACCGTCGCACCCTGCTCGCCGGTGATCAGACGCCACAGGATCTCGCGCTTGACCAGCGGGGCCAGTACGGCCCGGTCACGGGGCTCGTCGAGCAGGCGCAGCAGCCGGACCACCGCGTCCAGCAGCGCGGCCGGAGCGTCACTGACGGCGATCCCCGACGGCGCGCCCCCGCTGCTCCGGGGGGCGTCTCCGGGCCCGGCCTCAAGCAGCAGCTCGGCAACGGCGGACGGTTCCAGGACGAGACCGACCCCCAGCGCCGGCTGCTTGGGGTCGGCCTGGGTGAACTGTCCTGTGACAGGCAGATCGACGGATGCAACCAGGTACTGCCCGGGCCCGTACTCGAACACCCTCTCACCCAGGGCGAGGCGTTTGGCGCCCTGCGCGATGACCGCCAGGAGCGTGCCGGACATCGAAGGCGCCGGCGGATCAGGGCGGTCGACCTTCGAGATGAGGACGCCGTCGAGGGCGGTGGTCCAGTCGGGCCGCGCATGGCGGGCCAGCAGGGTGCGGAGTTCTTCGAGGTACATGCGTCCATTGCAGCACCATTCCGCGCCGCGGTTCCCAAAGCTGCGAGGATCGTGCAAGTACGAACGAGTATCGGTCTAACGTTTCCGCAGGTCAACCCGCTTGAATGGAATCACCGCACTCCATCACCGAAGAGGAAGAGAAGGAATCCATGATTGCCAACTACGGCTTCAGCGCCACCCTGACCGCCAGGCCTGGTATGGGCGACCAGCTCGTCGACCTGCTGCTGACCGGACTGAACGAGGGCAGCCCCGGCGCGAGCGAATACTGCCTCGTCTACCTCGTCTCCCGCTCCGCGTCCGACCCCGACGTCGTCCACGTCGCCGAAGGCTGGACCAGCGAGGAGGACCACCACCGCGTCTTCGCCGGCAAGACCGCCCAGGCCATCGTGGCGCAGATCGACCCGCTGCTCGCCAAGGACTCCGAGTACACCGACTACGTTCCGGTCCGCGGCAAATCCGCCCTCTGACCCGCCGAACACCCCACATCCCAGCGTCTGCCGCCTCGGTGCCCACCGAGGCGGCCCCCGTCCTCGCCCTACCGTCCCGCCACCACCCACGAGAGGCAACGACCATGACCACAGCACGCCCCTCCCTCGACCCCGAACTGCATGAACTCCTGGCCGACATGCCGCTGATGTCCCAGCTCAGCCCGGAAGTGCTGGCGCAGGTACGCCCCTTCTCCTCGACGCCCGTCGAACCCCTCCTCGAAGGTCGCGCTATCGACCGGCACGAGGTCACCGTTGCGAGTTCGGACGGCACCCCGATCCCCTTGTCCGTCTTCAGCCCCGCGAACAGCGATCGCACCGCTGCCGCACCCTGCGTCTACTGGATGCACGGCGGCGGGATGGTCATGGGCGACCGCTTCTCACAGATCGACATCCCGCTGGAGTGGCTCGACGAGTTCGGCGCCGTCGTGGTCTCCGTCGACTACCGGCTCGCGCCCGAGTCCACCGGCACCATCCCGGTCGACGACTGCTACCAGGGACTGCTCTGGATCGCCGACCACGCCGCCGAACTGGGCATCGACCCCGCCCGGATCATCGTCGCAGGCGCTAGCGCGGGCGGCGGCCTCGCCGCCGGCGTCACCCTGCTGGCCCGCGACCTCGGCACCCCGACGATCGCCGCCCAAGTCCTGATCGGCCCCATGCTCGACCACCGCAACACCACCACCTCCAGCCTCCAGTACTCGAACGGGCCCGGCGTCTGGACCCGCGAGATGAACGGATTCGGATGGCGCTGCCTCCTCGGCGACCTCACCGACGACGAGGTACCCGCATACGTCTCACCCGCCCTGGCCGACGACCTCGCGGGCCTGCCGACCACCTACATCGACACCGGCTCCGCCGAAGTCTTCCGCGACGAGGACACCGCCTACGCCACCCGCATCTGGGCGGCCGGCGGCCAGGCCGAACTCCACGTCTGGGCAGGCGGCTTCCACGGATTCGACGCCCTGTACCCGCAGGCACACATCTCGGCCACAGCCCGCCGAACCCGCACCGACTGGCTCGCCCGGCTCCTGCCCACGAACCCCGCCGCATAGGTGAAGTCGACGAGTTTCGGTCGTACGCTTCAGCCTTGGCTAAGACCTCGGCGTCTGCTGTCTCCGGGCGCGAGCAGGCTGGTGACCTCGGCGATCGCCTCCGCCGAGGGGTGGAAGGAGCGCCGTACGTTCTCCGGTTTCTTGTGCCGGGACTTCGCCATCAGCATGGGCAGGCTGGCCCCGGCCTCGCCGAGGTGGGTGAGACCAGAATGGCGGTATTCGTGCAGGTCCCAGCCTGTGCCCGGCACCCCGCCGACTGCGGTGTGGGCGTCGAGCAGGGCGCGGGCCTGGCCGTACGACAGCCGGACCAGCCCGGTGTCCGGGCACACGTCACGCGGCGCGAGGACCTTGCTGGGACCCGGCTTGCGGTGGGTGACGAACACCGGCCCGCGCGTGCGGCCCTTGATCAGCCGGGGCAGCAGGCGGGCGGTGCCGGCGTCCCGGTACACGGGCTCCATGACGTAGTCCTCGCGTGGGGCACCGCGGCGGCGGGTACGCGGCTTCGAGCCCTTGGCCTTCACCGGGGCCCTGCGGGCGGCAAGGTTCAGCTCCTCGATGTTGACACCGAGGATCTCCTCCGCCCGCGCGACGGTCTCGTACAGCATCCGCCACAGCGTCTTCTCCCGCAGGTGGACCTCGCGCCGGGCGATCAGCCGGTCCACGGCCATCTTCGAGCGGGCCGGGGTCTCCGAGTCCGGCGGGGGCATCCGCTTCACCCAGGCCGGGACAGCCGGGCCGTCGTATCCGCGCCCGACACACCAGCCCAGCCACGACAGCACCGCCGCCCGCCGGGCGTTCCACGTGTTGACCGCGGCCTCGCCCCACAGTTGTTCGAGGGCGCCGCCGATCTCGTCGTCCGCGACGGTTGCGAGCGGGCGGGCATCACCGAGGTGCTCGGCGGTCTTGCCGACGCCAATTCGGTACGACCGGAGCGTGTTCGCGTTGTCGAGCGAGTCGAGGAACACGTCGGCCGCCGCGCGGACGGTCAACGCCTTCCCGACGGGCAGTCGTACGACGGCGGGCACCGCTTCCCCCCTTGCCGCAGATAACGGGGCCGCTTCGTGCACAGCCCCGAGAACGTCGCCGCAGGTCGTGATCAGCGATGCCGCAGATAATAGGGCGTTATCCGTGGAACAACTTCAGACCGGTCCCACCGCCGGCGCCCCGTCAGCCGCCCACCAGGGCCGACGAACGCTTACGAGGTGGTCGGCTATTGATGTTGAGACGTGATGGTTGGGTGTTCACCCAGTTGGTGATTTAGCGGGTCATCGGGCTGACGGGCACGAGTTCGGCGCTCGGTTTGGGGCGGGTGGGGCGCTGGGCGGCCCGGTCGGAGACCAGGCCGGCGATGGCCCGGTGCGTGGCCGGGTAGTGCTCGCGGCGGCCGAGGAAGCGTTGCAGTGGGCGCCATTGCCTGTGCTCGGCGTTGGCGTGTTCGACGCAGATCCGCGCCGAGGACTGGCGGCGCCGATGCTCACGCCAGGCGTACTGGTCACCGAGAGCGGCGTCTTCCTTCGGCTTCTTCGGCGGTGCACTGACCTGTTCGGAGAATGCGTTCGCCAGACCCCGGTAGCCCTCATCCACCTCGGCTCTCACGTCCGGGTGGAGACGGAGCTGCTCGGCGATGCCCTCGGTGCGCATCGCGGTCTGGTCGTGCATTCTTCCGGGCCGGTCGGCCCCGGACCACAAGGTGCGGCCCTGGCCGTCGCTGATCGTGGTGGTCTTCATGGTGTTCTGCTTCTTCTTGCCGGAGACGAACGCGCAGCGGCCCGGCCGGTGAGCCTTCGGTCGGCGGACCTGGGTCTCGGTCCCGTCGATCCGCAAGGTCACGCCCTCCGCATCGGCGTAGGCGAACACGTCGGCCAACGTCCGCAGACGCACTCCGGGTCGACCGGGGACAGCGAAGCCGCGGTCGGCGAGCAGCGGGCGGATCTCGCCGATGGCCTCGGTGACGGTGGAGCGGCCGACCCCGTAGAGCTCGGCGAGCGCGGCGTGCGGGAGCTGAGTGCGCAGGTGGACCAGGGCGACCAGCACTCGGTCGGTGAACACCAGCTCGTGCTTGCGGCCGGCCCCGGCGGCACGGTGACGCTTCCCTCCCCGCCGCTGCTGCAATGCCGATTCACGCCGGACCTGCCACGGCCCGGCCAACTCCTCGATCAAACTGCCGAGATGCACGCGCGAGATGCCCATGAAGGCAGGATGGGACAAGGCCGCCCGGGCCCAATTCTTGGTCACACTCGAAGAACCCGTGCGGCCGTCCCCACGTCACGGCCTGTGATCGCGCTCATGTTTGGCGGGCAGGACGGAAGTCCTCCTCCAGGAACGCCGAAACCGCCTCGGTGAACGCCTCCGGCGCTGCGTGGTGGATCAGGTGTCCCACCGGGATGGTGACCATTCGCCCGCCACGGATGCAGCGGGCGAGCTCAGCGACGCCGGCCTGGGGAACATGACTTTGTGGGCCGCCGGCGATCACGAGGGTCTCGGCGGTGATCCGGTCGAGTCGCTCCAGCCACCTGGGATCGGGCTGGTCGATCTGCCGCCTGACAGCCAATACCATCTCCCAGTCGAAGGTCAGGGCGCCGTCCGGCCTGGCCGGGGTGCTCGGCTCCCGGGGACGGGGAACCGACACATCCTCCAGGACAAGCCGGCTCACCCATTGCGGATGGTCCTCCGCGAGCAGGTAGGCCACGAGCCCGCCCATGGAGTGCCCGATCAGATCCACCGGTCCAAGCCCCAGTGCGTCCAGGAACCGGAGCACATCGGCCTGCATCATTTCGAGCGAGTAGTCCCCCGGCCAGTCGCTTCGGCCGTGACCGCGAAGATCGAGGGCATACACCCTTCGGCTCCGGGCGAGAACGGGCGCAACCGCCTCCCAATCGGTGGCATCCTTGCCCAGCGCGTGCAACAGGACGAGTGGCGGAGCATCCGCAGGACCCGACAGCTGATAAGCCAGCCGGACCTCGCCAACGTCGACCGAGCGTTGATCAACCATGTCCGGACGATATGCGGACGAGTCCCGCCGGAGATTGGCGTTCACCAGCAGCCGAACCACCATCCCCGGTCAGCAGCTCGGATTCTCAGCCACACGGTTCCGGCCCCGACCTTCAATAGCCGACAAAGCCGTTAGCGCACGATCTGACACGGATGTTCCTCAGCCCCCAGGACAGCGCCACCTGCGTCGCGTCGTCGGGGTGACCCAGCACACCGCCGACGCCCTGGTCTCCGTCGGCCTCGGCGGGGAAACCGTACGGGCCACTCCGGAACATCCGTTCTGGGTGATCGGGAAGGGGTGGACGGGCGCTGAGTCGCTGCACCCCGGAGACCGGCTGCGCACCCTGGACAGCCAGGACACGCTCGTCAGGTCGGCGAAGCGGGCCGCGATCCGCACTCAGGTGTTCAACTTCGAAGTGGAAGGCGATCACACCTACTTCGTCGGCGGAACGCGCGTGCTGGTGCACAATGCCTGCACACTGTGGCCGAACACGATGTCCGCCACACTCGGTGAGGAACTCGCACTGGCCGAGCGGTTGGGCGTGCGTCCGGCGAAGCCGGGTTCCGCGGCCTGGGACGAGTACATCGACATGGACGGTGAGCCGATCAAGTGGGCCGTGCTGCAGGACGGAGACCTTTTGATCATGCCGAAGATGGTCCAGGGAGGGAGCTCTCCCACCCGGTGCTGAGCGGTGGTGCGCCGGTCAGGGCCGCCGGCGAGGCCGAGCTCGCCGGCGGGAACGGCCAGTACTTCGGTCTTCGTATCGACAGCCACAGCGGTCACTACTTCAAGTCGGGCGATCCGTACTGGGCACCCGGCGGCGGAGCGGAGCAACTGGGCAAGGAGATGTTCGAGGCGGCTGGGGTGCACTTCGGATGAGTGGTCTCTTCGACGGCCTCGACAGGCTGGACGTGGACGGGCATGCGCGCCGCTGGTCGGCACCGGACGTGATGCGGACCGACGGTGCGGTGAGCGAGTGGATCGGTGCCGCCCAGCTGTTCGCCGCCCGTGTTCAGCAGGACCCGGCGAAGCTGACCGGCGAGCAGTGGCGGGCGATCGCCGAGGCGTGGCCGCTGCTGCTGCTGGCGGCGGCCGAGCGGGCGACCGGCGCGCAGCATGACGAATGGCTGCTGCGCGACCTCTGGCTCAGGGCCTCCCTGTTGAAGGAGCTCAAGGAGGCGGGCGCGGCACCGGACGTTCCGCTGCTGGATCCGGGTCCGGTCCTCGACAGGGCCCTCGACGCGATGCCAATGGCCCCGGACACGGCCGCCGCGCTCGCCCCACGGTGGCGTGAGCTGGACCGTGAGCAGGTGCTCTCCCTGCGCATGGTCCGCCGGCTGCTCGGCCCCGCCCGCGCCGTGGCGCCGCTGCTCGGCGACCACCCGCGGCGAGGCGAGTTCGAGGCATGGGACCGGATCGCCGACGGTCTGCCATAGAGCCCCGTGACAAGAGCCGAGGGCGCCCCCTGTCGCAGGGAGCGCCCTCGGTGTCGTGCAAGGGGCCGTACAAGGCCCGTGCAAGGCCCTTCAGGCGGCCGTCACTTGTTGATGCCGCCGATGTGGTGGACCCGGAGCATGTTGGTGGTGCCCGAGACGCCGGGGGGCGAGCCGGCCGTGATGATGACGGTGTCGCCCGGGTGGAAGCGCTTGATCTTCGCGATTTCCATGTCGACCATGTCGACCATCTCGTCCGTGCTGTTCACGAACGGCACCACGTGCGACTCCACGCCCCAGCTGAGGGTGAGCTGGTTGCGGGTGTTCTCGTCGGTGGTGAAGGCGATGATCGGCTGCTGCGCGCGGTAGCGGGAGAGGCGGCGGGCGGTGTCGCCGGACTGGGTGAAGGCGACCAGGCCGCGGCCGCCGAGGAAGTCGGCGATCTCGCAGGCCGCACGGGCCACCGAACCGCCCTGCGTGCGCGGCTTCTTGCCCGGGACGAGCGGCTGCAGGCCCTTGCTGAGCAGCTCCTGCTCGGCCGCCACCACGATCTTCGACATCGTCTTGACGGTCTCGACCGGGTACGCGCCCACGCTGGACTCGGCGGACAGCATCACCGCGTCCGCGCCGTCCAGGATCGCGTTGGCGACGTCGGAGGCCTCGGCGCGGGTCGGGCGGGAGTTGGTGATCATCGACTCCATCATCTGGGTCGCCACGATCACCGGCTTGGCGTTGCGCCGGCACAGCTCGATCAGGCGCTTCTGCACCATGGGGACCTTCTCGAGCGGGTACTCGACGGCCAGGTCGCCACGGGCCACCATGACGGCGTCGAACGCCATCACGACGCCCTCCATGTTCTCCACCGCCTGCGGCTTCTCCACCTTGGCGATGACGGGGACCCGGCGGCCCTCCTCGTCCATCACCTTGTGGACGTCGTCGACGTCCTTGGCGTCCCGCACGAAGGACAGCGCGACCATGTCGCAGCCCATGCGCAGCGCGAACCGGAGGTCCTCGACGTCCTTCTCGGACAGCGCGGGCACGTTGACGGCCGCGCCGGGCAGGTTGATGCCCTTGTGGTCGGAGACGACACCGCCCTCGATGACGATCGTCCGCACCCGCGGGCCCTCGACGTCCAGGACCTTCAGCTCGACGTTGCCGTCGTTGATGAGGATCTGGTCGCCGCGCGAGACGTCGCCCGGCAGGCCCTTGTAGGTCGTACCGCAGATGGTCTTGTCGCCCGGGACGTCCTCGGTCGTGATGACGAACTCGTCACCGCGCTCCAGCTCCACCGGTCCCTCGGCGAAGGTCTCCAGACGGATCTTCGGGCCCTGCAGGTCGGCGAGGACGCCGATGGCACGGCCGGTCTCCTTGGCGGCGGCCCGGACGCGGTCGTACCGCCCCTGGTGCTCGGCGTGGGAGCCGTGGCTGAAATTGAACCGGGCCACGTTCATGCCCGCCTCGATCATGGCGACGAGCTTCTCGTGGGTGTCGACCGCGGGGCCGAGAGTACAGACGATTTTCGAACGGCGCATGGGGGCGATCCTATCGGTTTGTTTCGCTACGGAATATTCCGTCTGGTGGAAGATACAAATGGGCGCTAATGTGCTCAGCTGTTATTTCCGGCCGACGTCGATCCGGTGCCCACCAGCGCGTACGTCTGGGTGGCGATCTCCAGCTCCTCGTCGGTCGGCACCACGGCGACCGCGACCCGCGCGGCCGCCGGCGATATCAGCCGCGGCTCGTCCGCCCGTACGGCGTTCAGCTCCGGGTCGACCGCGAGCCCCAGCCCCTCCAGGCCCGCCATGGCCGCCTCCCGCACCGGGGCCGCGTTCTCGCCGACGCCCGCGGTGAAGGCCACCGCGTCGACCCGGCCGAGGACGGCGCAGTACGCGCCGATGTACTTCTTCAGGCGGTGAATGTAGATGTCGAAGGCGAGTTGTGCCTCTTCCTCGCCCTCGTCGATCCGGCGCCGGATCTCCCGCATGTCGTTGTCACCGCACAGACCGAACAGACCACTCCTCTTGTTGAGAAGAGTGTCGATCTCGTCCATGGACATTCCGCCAACTCGCGCCAAATGGAAAATGACGGCCGGGTCCAGATCGCCGGAACGGGTTCCCATCACCAGCCCCTCCAAAGGCGTCAGGCCCATCGAGGTGTCCACGCACCGGCCGCCCCGGACGGCCGACGCGGACGCCCCGTTGCCGAGGTGCAGCACGATGACGTTCACCTCTTCCGGTGTCCTTCCCAGCAGTCTCGCGGTCGCCCGGGACACGTACGCGTGCGAGGTGCCGTGGAAGCCGTAACGGCGGATCCGGTACCGGTCGGCGAGCTTCGGGTCGATCGCGTACCGCGCCGCGGACTCCGGCATCGTCGTGTGGAACGCCGTGTCGAAGACGGCGACCTGCGGCAGGTCCGGTCGCAGCGCCTGCGCGGTGCGGATGCCGGTCAGGTTGGCCGGGTTGTGCAGCGGGGCGACCGGGATCAGCCGCTCGATCTCGGCGAGCACCGCGTCGTCGATCACCGTCGGCTCGGTGAAGAACATCCCGCCGTGCACCACCCGGTGCCCGATCGCGGCCAGTTCCGGCGAGTCGAGCCCGAGCCCGTCCCTCGTCAGCTCCTCCGCCACGGCCTTCAGGGCGGCCTCGTGGTCGGCGATCGGCGCGACGGCCTCGCGGGTGACACCGCTGTCCAGGCAGGTGTGCCTGAGCCGTGAGGTCTGCTCGCCGATCCGCTCGACGAGACCGACCGCCAGCCGGCTGCTGTCCCGCATGTCCAGCAGCTGGTACTTCACCGACGAGGAACCGGAGTTGAGGACGAGGACACGGGTCGGACTGGGGCTCACTGGGCGGTTGCCTTCTCGCTCGGGGACGCGGCCGCGGGCTCGGCCGGGGACTCGTCCGGGTTCTGGGCCTGGATCGCCGTGATGGCGACGGTGTTGACGATGTCCTGGACGAGGGCGCCCCGGGACAGGTCGTTGACGGGCTTGCGCAGCCCCTGCAGCACCGGCCCGACGGCGATCGCGCCGGCCGACCGCTGCACGGCCTTGTAGGTGTTGTTGCCGGTGTTGAGGTCCGGGAAGATCAGCACGCTGGCCTGCCCGGCGACCTCGGAACCCGGCAGCTTGGTGGCGGCCACGGACGGCTCCACGGCCGCGTCGTACTGGATCGGCCCCTCGATCAGCAGATCGGGCCTGCGCGAGCGCGCCAGTCCGGTCGCCTCCCGCACCTTGTCCACGTCCGCCCCCGAACCCGAGGTGCCCGTCGAGTACGACAGCATCGCGATCCGCGGCTCCACACCGAACTGGGCGGCCGTACCCGCCGACTGGACGGCGATGTCGGCGAGCTGCTCGGCGTCCGGGTCCGGGTTCACCGCGCAGTCGCCGTAGACCAGCACCTTGTCGGCGAGGCACATGAAGAAGACGGACGAGACGATCGACGACCCCGGCCTGGTCTTGATGATCTCGAACGCCGGGCGGATGGTCGCCGCCGTGGAGTGCACGGACCCCGAGACCATGCCGTCCGCGAGGCCCTCCTGCACCATCAGGGTGCCGAAGTAGTTGACGTCGGAGACCACGTCGTACGCCAGCTCCACCGTCACGCCCCTGTGGGCGCGCAGCAGGGCGTACTGCTCGGCGAAGGCGTCGCGCAGTTCGGAGGTGGCCGGGTCGATCAGCTGGGCGTCGCCGAGGTCGATGCCGAGGTCGGCGGCCTTCTTGCGGATCTGGTCGACGGGCCCGAGCAGGGTGATGTCACAAACCCCCCGGCGCAGCAGCACCTCCGCAGCGTGCAGCACCCGCGCCTCTGTCCCCTCCGGCAGCACCACCCGCCGCTTGTCGGAGCGCGCCTGCTCCAGGAGCTTGTGCTCGAACATCATCGGGGTGAGCCGGCCGGTGCTCGGCGCCGAGACCCGCTTGTTGAGGCCCGCGGTGTCGACGTACCGCTCGAACAGGCCGAGCGCGGTCTCCGCCTTGCGCGGGGTGGCCGCGTTCAGCTTGCCCTCCAGGGAGAACAGCTGGGCGGCGGTCGGGAAGCTGTTGCCGGGCACGGACATCACCGGGGTGCCGGGGGCAAGCCGGGCGGCCAGGGTGAGGATCTCGTCGGCGGGCCGCTCGCCGAGGGTGAGCAGCACGCCGGCTATCGGCGGGGTGCCGGCGCTGTGCGCGGCCAGCGAGCCGACGACCAGGTCCGCGCGGTCGCCCGGGGTGACCACCAGGCAGCCCGGGGTCAGGGCGGGCAGGAAGCTCGGCAGCATCGCACCGCCGAAGACGAAGTCCAGCGCGTCCCGGGCCAGCCCCGAGTCGTCGCCGAGCAGCACCTTCGCGTCGAGCGCGTGGGCGATCTGGGCGACCGTCGGCGCAGACAGCGCGGGCTCGTCCGGCAGCACGTACACCGGCACCGGCAGCCGCCCGTCGATGCGCCGGGATATCTCGTCCCGGTCCTCGCGGACCACCCGGTTGGCGATCATCGCGAGCACGTCGCAGCCGAGACCGTCGTACGCCCGGAACGCGTTGCGGGTCTCCGCCAGCACCGACTCCGCGTTCTGGTCACGCCCGCCGACCACCGGGATCACCGAGGCGCCGAACTCGTTGGCGAGCCGGGCGTTGAGGGACAGCTCGTCCGGGAACTGGGTGTCGGCGTAGTCGGTGCCGAGGACGAGGACGACGTCGTAGTCACGGGCGACCAGGTGGAAGCGGTCGACGAGGGTGGAGACCAGCTCGTCGGCGCCCCGCTCGGCCTGGAGGGCGGAGGCCTCGTGGTAGTCCATGCCGTAGACGGTCGCCGGGTCCTGGGAGAGGCGGTACCGCGCGCGCAGCAGCTCGAAGAGGCGGTCGGGACCGTCGTGGACGAGGGGGCGGAAGACACCGACCCGGTCGACCTGCCGGGTGAGCAGTTCCATCACGCCCAGTTCGACGACCTGACGGCCGTCGCCGCGGTCGATCCCGGTCACGTACACGCTGCGCGTCACGTGTGCACTCCGTCTCTCTAGCCGTCTCTGTGGCAGCCGTCTCTGTAGCCGCACGAAAATCGCCCACCGGGGTGAGCGGAACCCCCTTGACAGTACCCCCGGCGCCGGATAAGGCGCCCGTCAGGATTTCACCGCCCCGCGTGTCATGAAACAATCGGATCGGCTCACCGGTAACGACAGCGAGCAGGAGACACAGCACCATGCGCATCGGAGTTCTCACCGCAGGCGGCGACTGCCCCGGCCTGAACGCCGTCATCCGATCGGTGGTGCATCGGGCTGTCGCCCAGTACGACGACGAGGTCATCGGTTTCGAGGACGGCTTCCGGGGTCTGCTCGACGGCCACTACCGCACCCTCGACCTGGACGCGGTCGGCGGCATCCTGTCCCTCGGCGGCACGATCCTGGGTTCGTCGCGGCTGGAGCGGGACCGGCTGCGCGAGGCGTGCGACCGGGCCACCGACATGGTCGAGGAGTTCGGCATCGACGCGCTGATCCCGATCGGCGGCGAGGGCACGCTGACCGCGGCGCGCATGCTGTCCGACGCGGGCCTGCCGGTCGTCGGCGTCCCGAAGACCATCGACAACGACATCTCCTCCACCGACCGCACCTTCGGCTTCGACACCGCGGTGGGCGTCGCCACGGAGGCGATGGACCGGCTGAAGACCACCGCCGAGTCCCACCAGCGGGTGATGGTGGTCGAGGTCATGGGCCGGCACGCGGGCTGGATCGCCCTGGAGTCCGGGATGGCGGCCGGCGCCCATGGCATCTGCCTCCCCGAGCGGCCCTTCGACCCCGCCGACCTGGTCAAGATGGTCGAGGAGCGCTTCGCCCGCGGCAAGAAGTTCGCCGTGGTGTGCGTGGCGGAGGGCGCCCATCCCGCCGACGGCACGATGGACTACGGCAAGGGCGAGATCGACCAGTACGGCCACGAGCGCTTCCAGGGCATCGGCACGGCCCTGGCGTACGAGCTGGAGCGGCGGCTCGGCAAGGAGGCCAAGCCGGTCATCCTCGGACACGTCCAGCGGGGCGGCACGCCGACGGCCTACGACCGCGTCCTCGCGACGCGGTTCGGGTGGCATGCGGTGGAGGCGGCGCACCGGGGCGACTTCGGGAGGATGACGGCGCTGCGGGGGACGAACATCGAGATGGTGCCGTTGGCGGAGGCGGTGACCGAGTTGAAGAGGGTGCCGAAGGATCGGATGGACGAGGCCGAGTCCGTCTTCTAGGGCTGGGGTTTCGTTTCGGGCCGCGGGCCGGTGGGGGCTGGTCGCGCAGTTCCTCCCCCAGCCTTCGGCCGGCGGTACCCCAACGCCCCTTTCAGGGGTGCTTGTCCTCGACTCTGTTCCAGAAGTGGCCGACGATCCCCGCCAGCAAGTCCTTGCCCTTGTCCTCGGCTGACTCCGATGTCGGGATGTTGCCCCAGGCCAGGGTTGCCGTCATCCGGCCCTGGTAGTCCTCGTGCAGTTCGCGCAGCGTGTCCTCGACCAGGCGTTTGTCCAGGGGGAGCAGTTTGCTCACCTGGCGGACGTAGGCCTGCCAGCGCGTGGTGACCGCGTTGCGCAGCAGCTCCGCCAGTTTCTCCTCCTTGCCGGTGACGGTGACGAAGTCCGGCAAGGACAGGCGGAGGGTCTCGGCCAGGACGGTGGACTGCCGTTCCGTGCCCTGCCAGTCCTCGTCCTCCTCCATCGCGAGATAGGCGAGCAGGTCGAGGCCGACCGCCAGGGCCACGTCCTCGGGCGCCAGCCCGCGGGCGATCCGGTGTTCGCGCAGGGTGCGCGGGCGTCCGATCAGTTCACCCGGCGTGCACCACAACACGCCCGCCAGCGCGGTGAGTTCGGGACTGCTGGGGATCAGCGCCCCGCGCTCCCAGGCACGTACGAGATCGGGCGTGGCGTACGGCAGCCCGTACGAGGCCCGCAGATCGTGGGCCACGTGTTCCGGACCCATGCCGAGAGCGGCACGGAGTCTGCGGGCGGCGGGCGCGTTGAAGGGAGGACCTGGCTGGTTCGGCAGAGCTGGGGGTCGGCGCACAGCCGACAAGGTAGAGGTGCCCGGCAGCACTGACTACGGTCCGTTCGGCCAGGAACACGGATTGTGGGAACGTACGGATTCACGGGCGGACCTTACCTGTTCATCCCTTGACGGCCCCGCCCAGTGCGAACCCGCCTCCCAGCCGGCGCGCGACCAGCACGTACAGCAGGATCACCGGCGTCGAGTAGATGACGGAGAAGGCGGCGAGCTGGCCGTAGGCCACCATGCCGCGGTTGCCGAAGAAGTCGTTGATGCTGACCGAGGCGGGCATCTGGTCCGGCGAGAGCAGCAGCATGAACGGGACGAAGAAGTTGCCCCACATCATCACGAAGGCGAAGACGGTGACGACGGCGAGACCGGGTCCCATCAGCGGCAGGACGATGCGCACCAGCGACTGCGCGGAGTTGGCCCCGTCCGTCCAGGCCGCCTCCTCCAGCTCTTTCGGGACGCCGTCCATGAAGTTCTTCATCAGCCAGATGGCGAAGGGGAGCTGGGAGGCGGCGAAGAACAGGATCGTGCCCTGCATGGTGTCGATGAGGTTGATCCGTACGAACAGCGCGTACACCGGCACCATGATCGCGGTGATCGGCAGGCTCGTCGCGAACAGGATGGACAGCAGGAACGGCCGGTTGAACCGGGAGCGGTAGCGGGAGAGCGGGTAGGCGGCGAGGGCGGCGCAGACCACGGTGAGCGCGGTGGCACCGCCGCACAGGATCAGGCTGTTGAGCAGCGGGGTGTAGGTGATCTCCGGGGTGAGGATGGCGTCGAAGTTCCCGAAGGTGAACCCGTCCGGGGTCCTGACCCGCAGGCCGGCGTGCGGATCGACCGCGGAGAGGACCACCCAGGCGAGCGGGAGCACGAAGGCGGCGGCCACGATGAGCAGCCCGAGGTCGGCGGCGAGCCGGTGGGAACGGCGTTGACGGCGGGGCATGTTCTGGTTCACACCTCCGTGCGCAGCAGTCGCATGTAGACGACGGAGAAGAGCGAACCGACCAGGAGAAGGAGCAGGGCGACCGCGGTCCCGTACCCGATCATGCTGTTCTGGAAGGCCTGTTCGTACATGAAGAGGGGCAGCGTCTGGCTCTTGTCGCCGGGCCCGCCCCGGGTCATCACCCAGATCAGTCCGAAGACGGAGAGCGTCTGGAGGGTGTTGAGCATCAGATTCGTCCCGATGGACCGCCGGATCATGGGGAGCGTGATGTGCCACATGCGCCGCCAGCCGCCGGCGCCGTCCACCTCCGCCGACTCCTCGATCTCATGGGGTATCTCGTCGAGCGCGGCGGAGTAGACCAGCATCGAGAAGGCCGTGCCCCGCCACACGTTGGCGAACGACACCGCCAGGATCGGAAGCGTGAACAGCCAGTTCTGGGACGGCAGATGGAGGAGGTCGAGGATGGCGTTGAGCGTGCCCTCCCGCCGGAAGAACGCGTACAGCAGGAACCCGGCGACGACCTCCGGCAGCACCCACGCCGTGATCACGATCCCGCCGGTGAGCGTCCGCACCGGCTTCGACGCCCGCCGCATCAGCGCGGCGAGCGCGAGGCCCAGCGTGTTCTGCCCGACGAGCGAGGACAGCACGGTGAAGACGAGGGTCAGCCAGACGGCGTTCAGGAAGGCGTCGTCGCGGAACGCCCTGCGGAAGTTGGCGAAACCGACGAACGAGGAGTGGGCCTGCCCGGTGAGCTGGAGGTCGGTGAAGGCGATCCAGGCGCAGTAGACGATCGGCCCGCCCAGGAACAGGAGGATCAGGACCAGGGCGGGGGTGAGTGGGAGAGAGCGGGCGATGCGACGGGTGGTCACCGGGTGACCACTTGGCCGTCGGTGACGTCCTTGAGGTTCGAGTCGTAGGTACTCGCCGCCTTGTCGACCGACGCGTCGCCGGTGGTCACGCTCTCCATGGCCTCCTGGATGGCGGTGGAGACCTTCGGGTAGGCCGTGTAGGCGGGCCGGTAGTGCGTCCTGGCGACGAGATCGGTGAAGAACTTGATGCCGGGCTGGGCGGACGCGTACGACGGGTCGCTCGCGACGTCCTTCCGCACCGCGATCCCGGAGTTGGCGATGTACCACTTCTGGGCGTTCGCCTTGGTCTGCATGGTCTTGATGAAGTCGAAGGCGAGGTCCGGGTTGCCGGCCTTGGCGGGGACGGCCCAGGTCCAGCCGCCGGACATGCTCACCTTGCCCGGGGCCTGCCCGTGCTGGGTGGGCATGTAGGCGAGCCCGAGCTCCTTCGACCAGTCGGGCCACTCGTGCCCGCTGCCCTGGAGCCAGTTCTGGGGCAGCCAGGACCCGTCGAGGTTGATGCCCAGCTTGCCCTGGGGCATGAGTTCACCCCAGACGGTGTTCCGGTAGTTGGGGTCGAGCGCGTCGGAGACGTCCGGCCCGAGCTTGTCCTTGTACACGGTCTCGACGAACGACAGCGCGTCCTTGAACCCCTGGCTCCCGGCGATCCACTTCTTGCTCGCCTTGTCGTAGAGCGGGTCACCGGTCCCGTCGTCGGTGCCGTACAGCAGCATCTCGAAGCCCTGCATGCTGGCGGTCTCACCGGCGGCCTTGCCGGTGTACACGTTGAGCGGCGTGACGCCGGGGACCTTCTTCTTTATCGTCCGGGCGGCGGCGAGCACGTCGTCCCAGTTCTTGGGCTGCCAGTCGGTGGGCAGCCCGGCCTTCGCGAACACCCGCTTGTCGAACCAGAGTCCGCGGGTGTCGGTCCCGTCCGGCACCCCGTACGTCTTCCCGTCCTCGCCCCGGGCCGCCGACTTCGCGGTGTCGATGAACTGCCCCCAGTCCTTCCACTTGGCCAGGTAGGAGTCGAGGGGCTTCAGGTACCCGCTGGTGATGTCGGAGTTGATGAGGAAGGTGTCCTCGTAGACGAGGTCGGGAGCGGTGCGCGGGGACCTGAGCATCTGCTGGAGCTTGGTGTAGTAGTCCGCGTCCGAGGCCTTGATGGGAACGAGCTCGACCTTCTTCCCCGGGTACTCCTTCTCGAACTGCTTCTTGATGTCCGCGAGATAGGTGTCCGTCACTTTGACGGAGTTGTCCATCGACTGCTTGAAGGAGACCTTCACGGTGTCCGGACTGCTTCCGGATCCGCCGCCGCACGCGGTGAGCGAGGCGGCGGCTGTGACGACGGCGAGGGCAACGATGCTGACGGCGGTGGGGCGCACGGGCACGACCTCCTCGGCGGCCACTGCACTGTGGCCTGGGGGTTCGTCTCTGTCTGCCCGGTGAAGGTAAGTGGAGTGGTCTAGTCAGGTCAATGAGTGTGCGGGGGTTACCCGGTCCGGACCCGCAACGATCTCGGGCTTCCTCGTTCTTGTCTCCGCCAACGACCCCTACACGGGCGTGACGACCTCATGCGGGTTCTCCCACTCCTCGCGGAGCATTCCAAAGAGCACGCGGTCGTACCGCTCACCCTGCACCAGCACGGCCGACCGGCGGCGGCCTTCCTCGCGGAAGCCCAGCCTGGTGAAGGCGCGCACGGCGCGCTCGTTGCCGCTCCAGGTGTCCAGCTCAAGCCGGTTCAGGCAGTACGCGCCGAACAGGTGGTCCACGAGCAGCCGCAGCGCGTCGCTGCCGTGGCCGCGGCCCCAGAACTCCCGCTCGCCGATGGTGACTCCGAGTGTGGCCACTCCGGTGTAGGGGTCGAGATCCCGGTAGTCGACCATGCCTATCACCGTCCCGCCCGCCAGCTCCTCGACCGTGAACACGGCTGACTCCCTGGGCACCAGCCGCAGCATGGTGTCGAAGCCGATCTGGATCGCTTCCGCCGTGACCGGGCCGAACAAGGGGTCTCCGCCTGCAGCCCAGCGCACCACCTCTGAGTCATTGCGCCACCGGAAGTGGTGTTCGGAGTCTTCCGAGCGCAATGCGCGCAGTCGTACCAGTTTTCCTGTGAACATCGCGCAACCCTAATCGATCGGGGGCTCACCCAGGACTGGCTCTCCGATGCCGATGCCGATGCCGATGTCGGCTTTCCGGCTTCCCGCGACGCCCACGAACAGCACCGCCTCCGGCTTCGAACGTAGTGCCCTGACAGAGAGATTCCGCCCAGTGGCGTGACAACCGGAGATCGCCGAATGTGTGCGACGCTACGGGGCGATGACCGGGGCGTCGGGGGAGGGACTCGCATGCCGGAGCAGGGAATCACCGTCGGGCAGTTGCTGCTCGCCGAGTACCAGACGGTCAAGGACGAGCAGAAGGCGCGGATCGGGTTCCGGGACAACCTGCTGTACGTGACGCTCGGGGTGGTGGCCGCCGTCATCGCGGCTGCGGCGCAGGCGAAGCAGCCGTCGATGCTGCTCGCGTTGCCGCCGGTGTGTGTCGTGCTCGGGTGGACGTATCTGGTCAACGACGAGAAGATCTCGGCGATCGGGCTCTACGTGCGGGACGAGTTGGGCCCGAGGCTCGCTCAACTGGCTTCTCGGGACGGGGATTTCAGTACCTTCGGCTGGGAGGCGTACCACCGGACCGACGTTCGGCGACGGACCCGCAAGACGATCCAGGCCGTGATCGACCTGACCGCGTTCTGCGCGGTGCCGCTGGCCGCGCTGGTGGTGTTCTGGGCGGGCGGGGACGGGGGCGGGGCGCTGGTCGGGTTGTCGGTGCTGGAGGCGATGGTCGTGGTGGGGCTCGGGGTGCAGGTCCTGCTGTACATGAGGCCGGTCAGACCGACGCAGACTCCCCTCTGACGACTCGGTGCCGTGGTGAAGTCGAACCGCGCGGCGACGATGCGGGATCACCGCCTCGGGGCCACCGAGGTCTTCACCCGCGCTGCCGCCCCCACCGATAAACCAACTCCGGCCTCCCCACCTGCCCGTACAACGGGCTCCGCCCCGCCTGCCCCGCCTCCACCAGGTGCTCCAGATACCGCCGGGCCGTGATCCGGGAGATCCCCACGCTCTCCGCCAGCGCCGCCGCGGTCAGCCCCTCCTCCGACTCGCGCAGCGCGACCGTCACCCGTTCCAGCGTCGGCGCGCTCAACCCCTTCGGGAGTGCCGCGGGCGAAGGCGCCCGTAGCGCCGCCAGGGCCCGGTCCACCTCGTCCTGGCCGCTGGCCTCGCCCGCCGCCGCCCGGAACTCCGCGTACCGGGTCAGCCGGTCGCGGAGGGTCGCGAAGGTGAACGGCTTCAGGACGTACTGGACCACGCCCAGCGAGACGCCCTCCCGGACCACCGCCAGGTCCCGGGCCGACGTCACCGCTATGACGTCCGCCTGATGCCCCGCCGCCCGCAGCGACCGCGCGAACTGCAGGCCGTGTACGTCCGGCAGGTGCAGGTCCAGCAGGAGCAGGTCCACCGGCGTACGGTCCAGGATCCGCCGCGCCTCCGCCCCCGTGTGCGCCTTGCCCACCGCCACGAACCCCGGCACCCGGCCCACGTACATGACATGCGCGTCCGCGGCCACCGGGTCGTCCTCGACGACCAGGACTCTGATCGGCTCCCCGGTCATCCGGCCCCGCCTCCCGTCACCGACGCCCGCAACGGCAGCCGTACCTCGAACACCGCTCCGCCCTCCGGGGCCTCCGTCACCGTCAGGGTGCCGTCCAGTCGTACGACCGCCTGCCGTACCAGGGCCAGCCCCAGCCCCCGTCCGCCCGGTCCCGCCGGCTTCGTCGAGAAGCCGCGTTGGAAGACCAGCTCGGCGTGGGCGGGGTCGACCCCCGCGCCCGTGTCCGTCACCCGCATCACCAACTCGGCGTCCTCCGCGTACGCGGTCACCGTCACGCGGGCCCGTACCGTCCCCTGGGCCGCGTCCACCGCGTTGTCGATCAGGTTGCCGAGGATGGTGACCAGATCGCGCGCCGACAGGCTCTCCGGTAGCAAACCGTCATCCAGCCGGCTCTCGTCCGAGACCACCAGCTCCACGCCCCGCTCGTTCGCCTGCGCGGTCTTGCCCAGCAGCAGGGCGGCGAGGACCGGTTCGCTGACCGCGGCCACCACCTGGTCGGTCAGCGCCTGAGCCAGCTCCAGCTCCGCCGTCGCGAAGTCCACCGCCTCCTCCGCCCGGCCCAGTTCGATGAGCGACACCACCGTGTGCAGGCGGTTCGCCGCCTCGTGCGCCTGCGAGCGCAGCGCCTGCGTGAAGCCTCGTTCCGAGTCCAGCTCGCCCATCAGGGACTGGAGTTCGGTGACATCCCGGAGGGTGACCACGGTGCCGCGCCGCTCGCCGCCCGACACCGGGGACGTGTTCACCACCAGGACCCGGTCCGCCGTCAGGTGCACCTCGTCCACCCGGGGCTCGGAGGCCAGCAGTGCACCGGTCAGCGGTGCCGGCAGGCCCAGCTCCGCCACCGACCGCCCGACCACGTCCCCCTCGGCGCCCACCCCCAGCAGCTCCCGCCCCCCGTCGTTGATCAGCGCCACCCGGTACTGGCCGTCCAGCATCAGCAACCCCTCGCGCACCGCGTGCAGCGCCGCCTGGTGGTAGTCGTGCATGTGGCTCAGCTCGGCGGCGTTCATGCCGTGGGTGTGGCGGCGCAGGCGCGCGTTGATGACGTACGTGCCCAGCGCGCCCAGCAGCAGCGCGCTCGCCGCCACCCCGAGCAGCGCCGTCACCTGTTCCTGGACCCGCTGGCTGATCGCCTCCACCTTGATGCCGGCGCTCACCAGGCCGATCACCCGGCCGTTCTCCTCCACCGGGGTCACCGTGCGCACGGAGGCGCCGAGGGTGCCCTTGTAGGTCTCGCTGTAGGTGTGGCCCTGCTGGGCCGCCTCGATGTGGCCGAGGTAGTGCTTGCCGATCTGGTTCCGGTCGGGGTGGGTCCAGCGGATGCCGTCCGGCGTCATGATCGTGATGAAGTCGACCTCGGTGTCGCGCATCACCTGAAGGGCGTACGGCTGGAGCTCGGCCGTGGGGTTCGCGGTGTGGATCGCCGCGCGGACGGAGGGGGCGTCGGCGACCGACCGGGCCACCGCCGTCGCCTGCCGGGTCGCCGCCTCCTCCGCCTGGTGGCGGTCGCTGACGTACGTGAACAGCGCGTAACCGGCGACCACGACCGCTATCAGCACGGCCTGCATGGCGAACAGCTGGCCGGCCAGGCTGCGGGGGCGGGGAGCGGACGGAAAACGCATGTCAGCAGTGTGCCCCCCGGGTTACGTGCGAACTAAATGAACGGAAGGGTGACCGCCCTCACAGAACGGGAGATAGTCACGGCATCCCCCACATCGCCCGGACGTGAGCCGCACGCCGGTGGTACCGACGAAGACGTCAAGGAGGGCAGCCGTGGCCGCAGCCAGCACCCCCGATACGGCACCTGCCGCACCCGCTGTGAAGCGGGACCGCACCCATTACCTGTACATCGCCGTGATCGCCGCGGTGGCCCTCGGCATCGTCGTGGGGCTCGTCTGGCCCGACGCCGGCGTCGAGCTGAAGCCGCTCGGGACCGGCTTCGTCAACCTGATCAAGATGATGATCTCGCCGATCATCTTCTGCACGATCGTGCTCGGGATCGGGTCCGTACGAAAGGCCGCGAAGGTCGGTGCCGTCGGTGGCATCGCGCTCGGCTACTTCCTGGTGATGTCGCTGGTCGCGCTCACCATCGGCCTCGTCGTCGGCAACATCCTGCACCCCGGTGACGGGCTGCACATCACCAACGCCCTCAAGGCCACCGGGCACGCCCAGGTGGACTCCGAGGCGCTCGGCGGTGTCGACTTCGTACTGTCGATCATCCCGACCACGTTCGTCTCCGCCTTCACCGAGGGCCAGGTGCTGCAGACGCTGCTGATCGCGCTGCTCGCCGGGTTCGCGCTGCAGGCCATGGGTTCGGCCGGACAGCCGGTGCTGCGTGGTGTCGAGCACATCCAGCGGCTCGTCTTCCGCATCCTCGGCATGATCATGTGGGCCGCGCCGATCGGTGCGTTCGGTGCCATCGCGGCCGTCGTCGGGTCCGCCGGGATCGACGCGCTCAAGAGCCTCGCCGTGCTGATGCTCGGCTTCTACGTCACCTGTGTGCTCTTCGTCTTCGTGGTGCTGGGCACGGTGCTGCGGCTCGTCACCGGGCTCAACATCTTCCTGCTGTTCAAGTACCTCGCCCGCGAGTTCCTGCTGATCCTCTCCACCTCCTCCTCCGAGTCCGCGCTGCCGCGGCTCATCGCGAAGATGGAGCACCTGGGGATCAGCAAGCCGGTCGTCGGTATCACCGTCCCGACCGGGTACTCCTTCAACCTCGACGGCACCATGATCTACATGACCATGGCGTCGCTGTACATCGCGGACGCCCTCGGTACGCCGATGTCGGTCGGCGAGCAGATTCCGCTGCTGCTCTTCCTGCTGCTGGCCTCGAAGGGCGCGGCGGGTGTCAGCGGCGCCGGTCTCGCCACGCTGGCCGGCGGTCTGCAGTCGCACAAGCCCGCGCTGGTGGACGGGGTCGGTCTGATCGTCGGCATCGACCGGTTCATGAGCGAGGCCCGTGCGCTGACCAACTTCGCCGGCAACGCGGTCGCGACCGTCCTGATCGGCACCTGGACCAAGGAGATCGACAAGGCGCGGGTGCGGCAGGTGCTGGCGGGGGAGCTGCCGTTCGACGAGAAGACGCTGCTGGATGAAGGGGAGCCGGTGGTTTCGCCGGACCTTCCCGAGCAGCGGGAGGAGCTGGCGAAGGCGTAGTGCGCCGTCGTCGGGTGCGGGTGGGAGTGGGGGCTGGTCGCGCAGTTCCTCCCCCAGCCTTCGGCCGGGGTACCCGGCGCCCCTTAGGGGGCGCCACGCAAGCTGCCGGACGTCCGGCTCGGCCTGAACCCGGGCCGGCCGTCCGGCCATCGTTCTCCGGGCGGCCGGGAACTCCCCCCGTTGCCCAGCCGCCCGGTCCACCCCCTCGGTGCCGCCTGTCGGCCGTATCCACTAACGTGCCGTTCCTGCCCAACGGGAACGGCACGTCGGTATATGGAGGCACGGGGGATGGCGATCGACTGGGACCGTCGGCACTGCGCACGCAAGGGGCATGTGACCTATGCCCCGGACGATCCGAGGCTGCGGGTGCGGCTGCACGCGCAGACCGCGGTCGGGGAGACCTGGCGGTGTCTGCGGTGCGGCGACTTCGTGCTCGGCGAGCCGCACGGCTCGGGACCGGCGGCGGAAGCCCCGCTGGTGCCGCGCGGGAAGGTGCTGCGGGACCTGTTCATCCTGCGCTTCCTGGCGATCGAGCGGGCCGTGCGCGGGGTGTTCATCGTGCTGGTCGCGGTCGCGGTGTGGAAGTTCAGCAACAGCCAGGACGCGGTGCGCAGGCTCTTCAACGAGTACCTGGACACGTTCCGGCCGGTCTTCAGGCACTTCCACTACGACCTCGACCATTCGCCGGTCGTCGGGTCCATCCAGAAGGCCTTCGGTTACAAGCACTCCACGCTGCTGCTGGTGGCCGGACTGCTGCTGGCGTACGCGCTGATCGAACTCGTCGAGGCGGTCGGGCTCTGGTACGCCAAGCGGTGGGCCGAGTATCTGACGGTCGTCGCCACCGCCGCCTTCCTGCCGCTGGAGATCTGGGAACTCACCGAGAAGGTCAGCTACCTGAAGATCGCGACCCTGGTGCTGAACATCCTCGCCGTGCTCTACATCGCCCTCGCCAAGCGGCTGTTCGGGCTGCGCGGCGGGCGCAGGGCCTTCGACGAGGAGCGGCAGAGCGCCTCGCTGCTGGAGGTCGAGGAGTCCGCGGGGGTCGAGCCGAGCTTGCCTTGACGTCGGCGTCAGGTCCTACGGTCGTAGGCATGCGAATCGGCGAGCTGGCCGCACGGGCCGGGACCACCACGCGGGCCCTTCGGTACTACGAGGCGCGCGGGCTGCTGCCCGCGCGGCGGGCCGGGAACGGGCATCGGACCTACGACGAGAACGATCTGCGGCTGCTCACGCAGATCCGGACGCTGCAGGACGTCGGGTTCGAGCTGGAGGAGACCCGGCCGTTCGTGGAGTGCCTGCGGGCCGGGCACCCGGAGGGCGACACCTGTCCGGCGTCGCTCGCGGTCTACCGGCGCAAGCTGGCGGAGCTGGACTCGCTGATCGGCGAGTTGCAGGCCGTGCGGGCACAGGTCGGCGCCCGGCTGGAGCGGGCCGAGCGGGCGCGATGGGGGTCCCCCCGCTCGGGCGAGGCCGAGAGTGGGGGAGTGCTGGCCGTCGAGGCGCTGGTTCCGGGGGGTCCGGAGCCGACCTGTGAACTGGGAGGGACCGGACGATGATCAAGGCGGCTGGTGTGGCCGAGGTGACGGACGCGGACTTCGCGGCGGAGGTGATCGGGGCGGAGTTGCCGGTGCTGGTGGAGTTCACCGCCGACTGGTGCCCGCCGTGCCGGCAGATGGGCCCGGTGCTCACGGCCCTCGCGGCGGAGGAGGGCGAGCGGCTGAAGGTGGTGCAGCTGGACGTGGACACCAATCCGGAGACGACGAACGCGTACAAGGTGCTGTCGATGCCGACGTTCATGGTGTTCCGGGACGGTGAGCCGGTGCGGTCGATGGTGGGCGCCCGGCCCAGGCGGCGGCTGATGGAGGAGCTGTCGGACGCACTGCCCGACGTGCTGCGCTGAACCGGCCGGTAATACGAAGAATCCCCCGGACAATTGCGTCCGGGGGATTTCCTTGCGTATATTCAAGAGTTCGCGACTTCAGGTCGAGGCGAAGTCGAGGAAGTCGCGGAGAAGTTCAGTGGGCACAG
Source organism: Streptomyces sp. NPDC013157 (assembly GCF_042899865.1). Classification (NCBI taxonomy): domain Bacteria; kingdom Bacillati; phylum Actinomycetota; class Actinomycetes; order Kitasatosporales; family Streptomycetaceae; genus Streptomyces; species Streptomyces sp. NPDC013157. Next base: position 143,048 of record NZ_JBIBAK010000023.1, read on the forward strand.
TATATCCGGGCTGGAGTGGAATTGTCAAACACCGAATTTCCGGACGATGAATTGCGCCAGGAGCAGGAATTCATCGACGGACTGTACGCGCGGGTGGACGCCCTGCGCGGCGACACCGAGGACTCGGTCGCGGACGCCCTCGCCCTCGGCGACAAGCCGATGCAGGCCCGCCTGGAGCGGGACATCCTGGTCGCCGAGCGCTCCGGGCTGCTCGCCGCGCTGAACGCCGTGGACGGCTCGCTGTGCTTCGGCCGCATCGACCTGACCTCCGGTACGAAGCACCACATCGGGCGGATCGGGCTGCGGCTGGACGACGCCGAGCGCACCCCGGTCCTCGTCGACTGGCGTGCCGAGGTCGCCCGCCCCTTCTACCTGGCCACCGGCCACACCCCGATGGGCCTGCGGCGCCGCCGGCACATCGCCACCGACGGCCGCCGGGTCGCCGCCCTGCACGACGAGATCCTGGACCTCGGCGACCGGGAGCGCACCGGCCACGAGGACCCGTCGGGCGACGCGGTGCTGCTCGCCGCGCTCAACTCGGCCCGCACCGGCCGGATGACCGACATCGTGCAGACCATCCAGGCCGAGCAGGACGAGATCATCCGGGCGCCCTACCGCGGGGTCCTGGTGGTCGAGGGCGGCCCGGGCACGGGAAAGACGGCGGTCGCGCTGCACCGCGCCGCCTTCCTCCTCTACGAGTACCGGGAACTGCTCGCCAAGCGGGCCGTCCTGATCGTCGGCCCGAACCCCGCCTTCCTCGGCTACATCGGCGAGGTGCTGCCCTCGTTGGGCGAGACGGGTGTGCTGCTGGCGACGGTCGGCGAGCTGTTCCCCGGCGTGAAGGCGACGGCCGCGGACACCCCCGAGGCGGCCGCCGTGAAGGGCCGCGCCGACATGGCCGACGTGCTCGCCGCCGTCGTACGCGACCGGCAGGCGCTGCCCGACCCCGTCCTCACCGTCGAGCACGACCGCGAGGTGCTGATGCTCGACGACGGCCTGGTGAACATGGCCCGCGAACGCACCCGCGCCGCCCGGCTCCCGCACAACGTGGCCCGTGAGCACTTCGAGGGCCACATCCTCAACACCCTCACCGACCTCTACGCCGAACGCGTGGGCACCGACCCCTTCGACGGCAGCAGCCTGCTCGACCCCTCCGACATCACCCAGATCCGCGACGAACTCGCCGAGAACCCCGAGGTCTGGTCCGCCATCGACCAGCTGTGGCCGCGGCTGACCCCGCAGCGTCTGGTCGCCGACTTCCTCGCCGGACCCGAGGGATACCTGAGCGACGAGGACGCGGCCGCGGTCCGCCGCCCGGTGACCCGGACCTGGACGGTCTCGGACGTGCCCCTCCTCGACGAGGCGGCGGAGCTCCTCGGCGTGGACGAGCGGGTCGCGCGGGCCCGCGCCGAGCGGGAGCGCGAGACCCAGATCGCCTACGCCCAGGGCGTCCTCGACGTCTCCTACGCCTCCCGCACCTACGAGTTCGACGACAAGGAGGACAGCGACCCCGAGGCCTCCGAGGTGCTGTCCGCGCACGACATCATCGACGCCGAGCGGTTCGCCGAGCGCCAGGAGGAGGAGGACTTCCGCAGCGCGGCCGAGCGGGCCGCGGCCGACCGTACCTGGGCGTTCGGGCACATCATCGTGGACGAGGCGCAGGAGCTGTCGCCGATGGCCTGGCGCCTGCTGATGCGCCGCAGCCCGACCCGGTCCATGACCCTGGTCGGCGACCCGGCCCAGACCGCGGAGGCGGCCGGCGTCGGCTCGTGGGCGGACATCCTCCAGCCCTACGTGGAGGACCGCTGGGAGCACACCCGCCTCGGCGTCAACTACCGCACCCCGTCCGAGATCATGGACCTCGCGGCGGCCGTGGTCCGCGCCGAGCACCCGGACTTCGAGCCCCCGAGCTCGGTCCGCTCGACGGGCGTACGGCCGTGGATCCGGCAGGCGTACGACGACCTCCCGGGCGCCGTCGGGAAGGCGGTCGCCGAACTCACCCCGGCGGAGGGCCGCCTGGCCGTGATCGCCCCGCGCGACCTGCACCGCACCCTCGCCGCCCGCCTGGACGGCGTCACGGCCGGCACCGACCCCGACCTGACGCGGACCGTCGTCCTGCTCGACGCGCGCCAGGCCAAGGGGCTCGAATTCGACTCCGTCCTGGTGGTGGAACCGGACCGCTACGGCACCAGCGACCTGTACGTGGCCCTGACCCGGGCCACCCAGCGGCTGGGGGTGCTGCACACCGGCGGCCTGCCGGAGGGGCTCAGGCAGGCCGCAGCCACACCGTAGCCAGCGGCGGCAGGGTCAGCCGGATGCTCGCGGGGCGGCCGTGGCTGCCCTGGGGCTCCGGTTTGACCGGGTCGGGGTTGGTGACGTCGCTGCCGCCGTAGCGGGCCAGGTCGGTGTTGAGGGTCTCGTGCCAGGCGGGGACCTCCTCCGGGACGCCCAGGCGGTAGTCGCGGACCACGGGGGAGAGGTTGGAGACGGCGAGGAGCGGCGTGCCCTCGGCGTCCAGGCGGAGGAACGCGAAGACGTTGTCCTCCGCCGCGTCCCCCACGATCCACTGGAAACCGGCGGGTGCCGTGTCCCGCTGCCACAGGGCCGGGGTCGCCCGGTACACCGAGTTGAGGTCGCGGACCAGGTCCCGTACGCCCCGGTGGTCGGCCGCCGCGCCGTACTCCGGGTCGAGCAGCCACCAGTCCGGGCCGTGCGCCTCCGACCACTCCGAGCCCTGCGCGAACTCCTGCCCCATGAAGAGCAACTGCTTGCCCGGGTGGGCCCACATGAAGGCCAGATACGCGCGGTCGTCGGCGCGCTGCTGCCACCAGTCGCCGGGCATCTTGGAGACGAGCGAGCGCTTGCCGTGCACGACCTCGTCGTGGGAGATGGGCAGGACGTAGTTCTCGCTGTACGCGTACACCATCGAGAAGGTCATCTCGTGGTGGTGGTACCTGCGGTGGACGGGCTCGTGGGACATGTACTCCAGCGAGTCGTGCATCCAGCCCATGTTCCACTTCAGGCCGAAGCCGAGACCACCGCTGTCCGTGGGGCGGGTCACGCCCTCCCAGGCCGTCGACTCCTCGGCGATCGTGACCACGCCCGGGGACCGGCGGTAGACGGTCGCGTTCATCTCCTGGAGGAACGCCACCGCGTCCAGGTTCTCTCGGCCGCCGTGCTCGTTCGGCGTCCACTGGCCCGGCTCGCGCGAGTAGTCGAGGTAGAGCATCGAGGCGACCGCGTCCACGCGCAGGCCGTCGATGTGGAACTCCTCGCACCAGTACACGGCGTTCGCCACCAGGAAGTTGCGCACCTCGCGACGGCCGAAGTCGAACTCCAGGGTGCCCCAGTCGGGATGCGCGGCCCGCAGCGGATCCGCGTGCTCGTACAGCGGGCGGCCGTCGAACTCCGCGAGCGCCCAGTCGTCCCGCGGGAAGTGCGCCGGCACCCAGTCCATCAGGACGCCGATGCCCGCCCGGTGCAGGGCGTCGACCAGGAACTTGAAGTCGTCGGGGGTGCCGAGCCGGGAGGTCGGCGCGTAGAAGCCGGTGACCTGGTAGCCCCAGGAGCCGCCGAAGGGGTGCTCGGCGACCGGCATCAGCTCCACGTGCGTGAAGCCCAGGTCGCCGACGTAGGCGGGCAGTTCCTCGGCCAGCTGCCGGTAATTCAGGCCGGGGCGCCAGGACGGCAGGTGCACCTCGTACACCGAGAACGGCGCCTCGTGCACGGGGGTGTCGCCGCGGTGCGCCATCCACTCCGCGTCGGACCACTCGTGGCGGGACGCGTGGACGATCGACGACGTGTTCGGCGGCACCTCGGTACGCCGGGCCATCGGATCCGCCCGCAGCGTCCGGGAGCCGTCCGGACGGGTGATCTCGAACTTGTACAGCTCGCCCTCGCCGATGCCCGGCAGGAACAGCTCCCAGATCCCCGAGGAGCCGAGCGAGCGCATCGGGAACCCGGTCCCGTCCCAGAAGTTGAAACCGCCGGCCACCCGCACACCCCGCGCGTTCGGCGCCCACACCGTGAACCGGGTGCCCGGCACGCCCTGGTGGACGGCCGGATGCGCGCCGAGCGCCTCCCACAGCCGCTCGTGCCGGCCCTCGCCGATCAGGTGCAGGTCCAGGTCGCCGAGGGCGGGCAGGAAGCGGTACGCGTCCTCCGTCTCCTGGACCGTCCCGTCGTACTCCACCAGCAGCCGGTAGACCGGCACGTCGGAGAGGGGGAGCAGGCCGGAGAAGAAGCCTTCGCCGTCGTCGTGCAGTTCGGCCCGCAGAGCACTGCCCGCGACGGCCGTCACCGTGCGGGCGTACGGGCGGAACGCGCGGACGGCGATCCCGCCCGGGACCGGATGCGCGCCCAGCACCGAGTGCGGGTCGTGGTGGGTGCCGTGCAGCAGCCGCTCACGGTCGCCGGCGGCTACGGACACGGGGTTCTTGGAGGTCACGGACGCGTCTCCCGGGGATCAGGTCGGGTCGGGGGTGGCCAGGCGGTGCACGGCCGACAGCGGGACGGGCAGCCAGTCGGGGCGGTGCCGGGCCTCGTAGACGACCTCGTAGACGGCCTTGTCGGTCTCGTAGGCCCGCAGCAGGACGGGGTCGGTGCGCGGGTCGGCGCCGGTGATCTCGGCGTAGCCGGCACAGTAGGCGGCCCGGCACCCGCGCGCCCAGTCGGGGGCCGCGGGGGTCACCGAGTGGGCCGCGTAGTCGAAGGAGCGCAGCATCCCGGCGATGTCCCGCACCGGCGGCTGCGGCATCCGGCGCTCCGCCAGCGGGCGGGCCGGCTCCCCCTCGAAGTCGATCAGCGACCACTGACCGGACGGCGCCCGCAGGCACTGCCCCAGGTGCAGGTCGCCGTGGACCCGCTGGGCGGTCCAGGTGTGGCCCTCGGCGGCCAGGTCCGCCAGCGCGGTGTAGGCGGACCGCAGCCCGTCCTCGTACGGCCGCAGCGCGGGCACCGCCTGCACGGCCGCTGCCAGCCGCTCGGTCATGCCCGCGACCTGCGACTCCAGTTGCCTGTGCCCGAGGGTGGCGGTCGGCAGCGCCCGGGACAGCGCCGTGTGCACCTCGGCGGTGGCCCGCCCCAGCGCCCGCGCCTCGGCCGTGAAGTCCCCGCCCTTGGCCAGCTCGCGCAGGGCCAGCTCCCAGCCGTCGGTGGCGCCGCGCACGAAGGGCTGGAGGACGCCCAGCACATAGGGTTCCCCGCCCAGCTCCGCCCGCAGCCAGGCCGTCGGGGCGGGCACCCGGGCGCAGCCCTCGCGGGCCAGGGCCAGGGGTATCTCCAGGTCGGGGTTGACACCGGGCACGACCCGGCGCAACAGCTTCAGGATGAACGTATCTCCGTAGACGACCGAGGAGTTGGACTGCTCGCCGGTCAGCAGCCGGGCCACCAGGCCCTCGCGTATCTCCCGGCCCGGCTCGCGCTCGAAGCGCAGATCGCCGATGCGGGCCCGGCTGCGCAGGGCCTCCAGGAGGAGCTCGGCGGGCCGGGGGTCGTACAGGGCGTCGTAGACCGTGTGCCCGGCCAGCGGGCCGTCGGCCAGGTGTCCGATCAGCGCGGGCGCCAGCCGGGGTGGCAGCGCCTCGCGCACGCCTATGAGGAGCTGGTAGCAGTCGCCGGCCTCGGCGGGGGCGGGCGGCTGGTGGGCGCGGACCAGCAGGTGGTGCAGGCCCAGCCGGCCGTCCGAGGGCAGGAGTTCGGTCTCGGCCACCGGGGAGAAGCCGGTGACCGGGGATCCCTTGCCGGCGAACCAGCGCTGCCGGGGCAGCCACTCGCGCAGCAGGGGGTCGAGCGAGGCGAGGAGAGCGGGAGTGGAGGGGCTGACCGTTTCCGCCATGGCGGTACGTCCTTTCCCCGGTCGTCGGGGGCGTTAGTGATGCGTGCCCCGGGCGGGCCGGAGGAAACCAACCGCCGCCGCCCGGGGTGGACTGTGTCTGAGCGCTCCGCTGGGTGTGCGGTTCTTCGGCTGCGGGCCGGTGGGGGCCGGTCGCGCCCACGCGGCGGCAGCCGCATGTCCGATACCGCCTCGCGCCCCTTACGGGGTGCTCACCACCAGGTCCGCCGGCTAGGCCGTCTCCGCGCGCAGCCGGAACCAGTAGAAGCCGTGCCCGGCCAGGGTGAGCAGGTACGGCAGTTCGCCGACCGCCGGGAAGCGCACCCCGCCGAACAGCTCCACCGGGTGCCGGCCGTTGAAGCGCCTGAGGTCCAGTTCCGTCGGCTGGGCGAAGCGGGAGAAGTTGTGCACGCAGAGGACCAGGTCGTCCTCGTACTCGCGCAGGAACGCGATCACCGCCGGGTTGGAGGACTGCAG